>DHVU01000008.1:30596-134104 GCA_002412825.1 Spirochaetaceae bacterium UBA5200 | reverse complement strand
TCTAGTAAATCGGGGGAAGTCCAAAGCGCCATAGTCGCGCTCATAGTCGCGGCCATCATCGCCCTTTTGCTATCCATACTTGCTACATCGCTCTTCTCGATATACGGCGTGGTTAAGCCCATTCAGGGCATACGCAAGGCAGCCATACACTTGGCGGAAGGCAGGCTGGACCTTAGGCTGGATGAGACGCTTAGCTCGCGTGGCGATGAATTGGGCGAGCTTGCTCGTTCAATGGACGACACCATAGCGCGCCTGGCCGCGGTCCTTCGCGATGCGCATAATGCAAGCAGGCAGACCAGCGCTGGGGCTGATACGCTCTCCAGCTCGGCCGAGCAAATGTCCGCAGGCATAAAAGCCATAGCTGAATCCTCCGCTCAACTATCCGACGGCTCCGCGAAGCAGGCGGCCAATTCCGAGGAAGTATCGGCCAGCGTCGAGCAGATGAGCGCCAATATTCGGCAGAATGCGGACAACTCGGCCCAGACAGAACGCATTGCCGCCAAGGCGGCCAAAGACGCCAAGGCTAGCGGAGAAAGCGTGGGACAGACGGTTAACGCTATGAAAGCCATAGCTGCCAAGATAGGCATCATCGAGGAAATCGCGCGCCAGACCAACATGCTGTCCTTAAACGCCAGCATAGAGGCCGCGCGCGCCGGCGAGCACGGCAAGGGCTTCGCCGTGGTGGCCAGCGAAGTAGGCAAGCTTGCCGAGCGATCGCGCTCGGCGGCAGGCGAGATATCGGCGCTCGCGGGAAACAGCGTCAGCATAGCCGAAAGCGCCGGAGCCATGCTCGAGGCCATCGTACCCGATATTTTAAGGACGGCCGACTTGATACAGGAGATAAGCCTTGCCTCGCGGGAGCAGGACTCCGGCGTGCGGCAGATAAGCGAGGCAATCAATCAGCTTGACTCGGTGTCTCAGCACAACGCATCCATATCGGAGGAATTCAGCGCTACCAGCGAAGAGCTCTCCGATACCGCCGCCATCGTCGCGGCCACGGCCGAGGAACTGGCGGCAAATGCGGCGCAGCTTGCAGACGCCATAGCGTTTTTCACCCTCAAGGAAGGCGGAGACTAAGATAAACGGCGTTTGGCAAGCATTTGCGTTTGTGCGGCCTTAGCGCGTATACTAGTGCAAGCGCTACAGCCTAGGAGCCGCCTGTGCAACATTTACTCTTGGCCTTCTATATACTCTTCTTCGCGACGGGCTTCATGGGCGGTGCAGCGCTCTATGTGCTCGGCCTTAGGATACGCAGCAAGCTCATACGCCCGCTCCTCGCTTTTCAACTGTTGTTCCTGCTCGGCCTTGGCATTATAGTCGTATACTACTACCTGGAAACCCTGCCAGGCGGCATAAACCCCGCCATCAAACTACCGCTGTCCATATTCATGACCCTCATAAACGCCGCGCTCTATATCGTGGCTATCCTGCTGATTAGGCGCGTGTCCCCGCCGGCGGGCAGGCGTACGGCATTGCCCACAATAGCCAAGTTGCTATCCGCCTTGGTAATAGCTAAAAGCCTGGCTAATATCGGCGTCCATACGGCACACTCCTTGGGCTACGGAGGCCTAGCCGCGCTCGCCGTATCGAAAGGCTGGAGCCTGAGCGGCTTTGTCCTTTCCGGCTTAGCGATGGGAGCGTTCGGCATCGTAGCACGAGGACAGTTGGATCCGCATGAACCGCCGGCCATGCGGCCCCTTATGAAGGCATACGGCCTCTGCGCCTTGGCCTTCGCGCCTATGGGTCTCTTAGAATTCGCGGTGGAAAGCGCGGGCCTGCCATGGTTGCCCTCCATATCGCTCGATCATTTTTTCTACCTGGCCTGGAACATCGTATCCATGAGCGCCGCCATCAGACTCTTCAGGCCCAGCGAAGGCGGCGTGCCCGTACTCGATTCGGTTCCCGAGGAACGCATGCGCTCGCTAGGCATATCGGGGCGGGAAGCGGAAATGGCCGTGATGATAGCCCGGGGCTTAGCGAACAAGGAAATTGCGGCCGAGCTTGGCATTTCCCCCGCTACGGTACGCACGCACATATACAACCTGTATCAGAAAGCAGGGGCGCGCAGCAGAGTGGAGCTGTTGAATAAGTTGAGGAGTTAGGAAGAAGAAGCTAGGAAGAATCTAGAATCTAGAATCTAGAATCTAGAATCTAGAATAAGATAGTGATTCGGCGGCAGATACCCGCGGAGCATTCTAGATACTAGATTCTAGATTCCAAACGTTGAGTTCAGAAGCTAGAAAGAAGAAGCTAGAATCTAGAATAAGATAGTGATTCGGCGGCCGATAGCCGCGCAGCATTCTAGGTACTAGATTCTAGATTCCAAACGTTGAGTTCAGAATCTTGGAGGAAGAAGCCTGGGATTCGGCGGCCGATACCCGCGCAGCATTCTAGATACTAGATTCTAGATTCCAAACGTTGAGTTCAGAAGCTAGAAAGAGGAAGCTGCCAAAGCATCAACACTTGATCGTAGGCGCGAATGCATCGCAACTCATATCTTAGTTGTATTGCGCGCCGCGGCTCTTCTGCCTAGCATCCTGCCCATGGAGGATACTAGATGACACGACCGTTAAAAATCGCCGTTCGAGCCCTGATTATTCTTGTGCTCGCGGCTATCGTCAACTTCGCGCCTATGGCTAGCCTTGGCATGCCGGGCATGAAGGAGTACAGCTTCTACGGCATGCGCGTATTGGCTATGCCCGCCGACCAGGCCGATGCGGAGCGCCTGGCCGCACGCATAGAGCGGCAAGCCGGCACGGTAGCCCAGGCCCTGGGCATGGCCGACACCGCAGGCATAGGCATTATCGTTTATCCGAGCCGCAAGGATCTGCATCGCAAAACCATAGGCTTCGCAGGCGCGTTTTTACCCGATTGGTTTATCGGCGACAATACCAAAGATTGGGTGCTCATAAGCTCGCCGGCCAACCCCGGCCCCGCGCACAGTCGCGAAAGCATAGAGCAGGCCGCAGTGCATGAGTATGTACACGTGCTTACCGACAGGGTCAACAAGGGCTTTGGCTACTGGCTCAAGGAAGGCATAGCCCTCTACCTTGCCGGCCAGGAGCCAACCGTAGAATCAATACGCTCACATGCCGATATACGTTGGGAAGAATACTCAAAGCCCAGCGCGCTGCAATTCGCCGAAGTTGGCGGCTACACCCTGGCCTATACGCTGGTCCTATACATCATTGAGCGCTACGGCTGGGATTCAGTCGTGCGCCTCGTGCCCGCGGATGCGAGCATGGAAACTATCCTAGGCTTAAGCCCGCGCGAGCTGTTCGATGCGTGGAAAGCCTGGCTCATCGCCCTGTAAAGCGGTATAGCGTCAGCGATCGCTACCGAGAGGAGACTACATTGGAAATTTTCTGGGAACTGCATAAAGACTTATCGCGCGAAGGCCCGGGTAACGAGGCCTCAACCCATAAGGCATTAGCCATGGCTAAAAGCTTGCCAACGAAGGTGCGGGTATTGGATCTAGGATGCGGGCCTGGCGCTCAAACCATAAGCTTGGCCAAAGTTCTTAACGGCGACATTATCGCCTTGGATCTTCATGAGCCCTTCCTTGAGCAGCTAAAAACACGCGCTCAGGAAGAAGGCCTTTCATCGCGTATCCATGCCCGCAAGGCCGATATGGCCGCGCTTGAGTTCGAGCCCGCGTCGTTCGACCTTATTTGGTCCGAAGGGGCCATCTACAACATGGGCTTCAAGCGCGGGCTCGATGAATGGCGGCGCTACCTTAAGCCGGGCGGCTACATAGCCGTATCCGAATTGTGCTGGCTGCGCAAAGACCCGCCCGAAGAGCTCGCCGCGTATTGGGCCAGCGACTATCCGGCCATGAAAGACATAGCGGCTAATCTGGCGATTATCGCCGGGCTTGGCTACGAGCTCGTCGGGCACTTTACCCTGCCACAGGAGTGCTGGCGCGACGAGTATTACAGGCCGCTGGGCAAGCGCATAGCGGCGCTCCGCGTGGCGCATTCAGGCGACGAGGAAGCCTTGAGCGTTCTGGACCTTTGCCAGCAAGAGATCGATCTGTACGAGCGCTACTCGGGCTATTTCGGCTATGAATTCTTCGTGATGAAATTTTTAGCATAAATGAACATCCCGGGCGGTTTTCACGCCCGGGCATTACGCTTAGGTATCTCCAGAAAATAAGCGGACCGCTTACCCGCGCTATTCCACGAGCCCATAGGCATAGGCGTCGTGCCAGAGGGGCGAGCCATTTTCATCCTTCCTGAAAAAAGCCATCTTCTTAAAATGCCCTTCCCGCTTCATCCCTATTCTCTCAAGCACCTTCCACGACGCACAATTTAAGGGATTGCAATGGGCGACTATCCTATGGGCAAGCAAGACGCTAAAGCCATAGTCGACTATCGCCTTAGCCGCCTCGCTACAGTAGCCCTTATTGTGGTACCGCGGATTGAAGATATAGCCCAGTTCCCAGGTCATAAAATAGCATGGTTCGATTTTATCAAAATATAGATGGCCTATCATCCGGTTCGCGCCCTTCAATTCCACGGCGAAAAAACTCCCTCCCGACGATCGTTCGCTGGCGAGGGCATGGGCTTCCTCGAGAGAAATGGGCTCTCCCGGCTCAAAGAGGTACGTATCGGGGAGGGATAAGTACTCGAAGAGATCCTGCGCGTCGGTTTTAGCGAATCTTCGAATTGTGAGCCTTGGCGTTTCTATCATGCGCTCTCTTCCCTGCCGCCTTTTTAGGGCTCGCGCCGCTTAGCCATAGCATGGAAAAGACCCGGGCGGCGTTAGCCTCCCAGGTCCCGTGCTTAGTATACGGAACGTTCTCTTAGCGTACAGTCGTAGTCCAATGAGCCCGGATCGAAGCGCCAAGGTCGAAGCCCGACAAGGGCTTGCCGTCAAAGTCGAGCGCGTTATCGGTAAGCCGGTACGCGCCCCATAGCCTGGCCGACCAGCGCTCGCTTAAGGGCAGTTCTACGCCGAGCGTAAACACGCAGGCGAATTTCCTTTCTGCGCCCATGCCGCTGAAAGCGCCTTCGTCGTCAGCCTCCGCTTTGTATATACCACCTAAGCCTATGCGGCCGAAGGGCTTCACGGTATCGTTTCCCGTATCCAGGCTATAGCCCACGCTACCGCCATAGGCTACGGCCGCCGCCTGCAGAAGATCGGGGCTACCGAACTCTAAAGGAAGCAGGTGCACATAACTGCCCAATTCGACGGCACCTAGGAAGAGGCCAGACTCTATAGCCACCAGCGGGCGTATATCGCCGCCGCTTACGCTGATGCCTCCGCCCAGTTCGGCGTATGAGCGCCAGCTCATACCATCCTGCGCCCCTGCCGACGCTATCACGATCAGGCTCAATGCGAACAATGTAGCCACGCGCGCTGTCGCGTTTCCCCGCACCCTGCCGGTACGCTCTGCATGCTTTACCATATACAGCTTCCTTTAGAAAAAAATGCGGGAGCGGCATATGCCCTTCTTCCCGCGGCCCCGTTATGCCGCGCTAGGTCGGCTTCGGCGACTGGGCTCAGCATACGAGCTAAAAAGCCTCAGCGAAATCCGACAAAGGTATTAAAGCGGAAGTTTTGGCTCTACGTGTTTTGTAGTATGTACAGATATAGCCGCGATATTGGATGATGCGACAGGGATAAATGCCAATGAACGACGAGCTGAGCCTCTTTCAATAGGGCAGCACAGCTCTATGGACAGCTACGCAAATAAGGAACCGTATAATCGCAGCCAAACCTGACGAAGTTATCGACGATCCAAGTGGCTATCAGGCTATAAAACAAAGTACGTAGGCCCTTACAGGCCCGCTCATACCCTGCTCGTATTGGTGTGCGCCGGCAACGGCCGTATTCTAGGCGCAGGAGGAATCAATGGAAAACAATTCACGTATGCGTATCATACATATCGCGCTCCTTGCACTGCTCGTCGCGCTACTGACGCTCGGCTGCAGCTCCATATCGTTCGATTCGGCGCTATTCTCAGACGACGCGTGGATAGCGGCGAACGGAGACAGCTACAGCTATATAAGGAGCGTGCAGGCCGCCGACGCCGAATCGGCAACACTTAGTTTTAGCGGATTTTATGGCAAGCATAGCGTATGGGCGTTCGAAGCCGAAGGCGAAGCGGAGCTCGCGCTGGACCTGGATCTTTCAGCCGGCCTACGCGGCCGCTTCAAGGTATGTTTCGTCACCGCGGATAAACAGGTGTTCATGCTTGAGAGCAAGCCCGGTTTATCGAGCCACATACTCACGCTGTCGGCAGGTAAGCACTATATCGTGCTTGTGGGCGACGCCGCTTACGGCAGTGCCAGGCTCCGTATCAAGCATGCCCCGGAACCCCTCCCCTATGAACTGCGCGTACTACTTTAAGCCGGCGCGCTTGTTCGCCTTGGCCTTGGGCTTGGGCTTGGCGCTGAGCTTAGCCCCGATGAACCGTCCCCTGTATGCTCAAGCGCTTGAGTCTAGCCAGGCCAATGAAGCCTATGCGCGTTTTTTTGACGATCTCTTGGCCCGGCAATTGAGCGAGTCCAACGCCGGGCTTCCAGCCCCGATGCAGGCCGGCCCGATAGTGCCTGGCGCTGCAGTATCCGTCGTGCAGGACGGCGAGCTCGTCTTTACGCGAGGCTATGGCTATGCCGACAAGGAATCACGCAAACCCGTGGATCCCCAGAGCACGCAATTCTTCATAGGCTCCGCGGGCAAGCTTTTCACCTGGACGGCCGTCATGCAACTCTACGAACGCGGAGAGATTGACCTGCATACCGACCTGAACGTCTATCTCGACTTTACCATACCGGAAGCTTCCGGTGAGGCTATAAGCTTGCATCACCTGATGACGCATACAGCGGGCTTTGAAGATGATGCCCGTTCCTTGTTCGCCCCTAGCCAAGAGTCCTTGCTTAGCCTGCGTGAGCAGGTAATGCTGCGCATGCCCGCCCGCGTATATCCGCCGGGAACGATCATTGCTTATTCGAACTATGGCACGGCCTTGGCCGGCTACATCGTTGAGCGCGTGTCGGGGCAAAGTTACGAGCGCTATATAGAAGAGCATATACTTAAGCCTCTTGGCATGGACGCATCATTCGTAGGTAGCTACGTGCCTGCGCAGTTCAAGGATAGCCTGGCTTTAGGTTACAGCCGCGCTACTCCGTATGGTAGCGCTATTGAGTGGCCTAGCGCGGTACCGGCAGCCCCCCTGCGCACCACGGCCATCGATATGGCCGCGTTCATGATAGCCCAACTTGATGATCCGCTGGGAACCAAGCGCTTACTCAACGCGGAATCCGCATTGCTCATGCACGACATGCACTTTGCCAAGGAAGGTGATACAGGCGGCATGGCCTACGGCTTCTTGCGCATGCAGCTCAACGGGCAGACCGTGCTCTGGCACCTGGGCAAGAGCCCCTGCTTTACCACTCTGCTCGCCCTGTTGCCCGAACAAAGGCTTGGCATATTCCTATCATATAATGGCCCCATAGCCGACGAAGGCCGCGCGGCGCTCTTCGGGTTCCTTGACGAATTCTATCCCGCTCAGCGGCAAGCGTTCGACCCCAAGCCACTCGACGATTGGCGCCAACGGGCACGTGGCTATACGGGTAATTACGTAGCGGCTAGGAGCAATCACACAAGCGAACAGAAGCTGCTCAACTATTTCTCAATGATTAACCTGCGCATAAAGAATGGCAGACTCTCGTTCAACGGCTGGGACTTTGCCGAAGCCGCGCCCGGCGCATTCCGCCAAATCGGAGGCGACCGCATGCTTAGGCTTGATATAGATAGCGATGGCCGCCCGTGGATAGTATCGGGCGTACTCGCCTATTTTAAAGTTCCCTGGTACGAGACGCCGGCGCTGATGATCGCCCTAATCGCCTGTACCATAACGCTCTGCGCCGTATCTCTTTACCGCGGAATACGCCATCGTTCCTTAGCCGCTACACCCAGTCTCCCGTCATTAGCGCTGATCAACGGGCTTTGCCTGTATACGCTGAGCCTCCTGGCCGTAAGCGCGGTCAAGCTTGCCCGTTTCAGCCTAAGCTACGTATATCCGGCGAACAGCATGGCCATGGCGAGTATGTTATTCCGCCTGTCGCTACCTTGGGCAGTAGCCGTCGTCGCGGTAGCCATAGAGGCTATCATACTAAAGCGCTGGAATCAGCATTGGCGCAGGCTGTTCGCCGCGCAGGCTATCGTAGCCTGCGCGATCTTTATACCGCTTAGCGCGATGAGAGTACTCTAGGAGTGGTAGCCGAACGCTGTGGATGCAATGGTTAGTTCCTCGAAGCTTGTGTATGAGCTGCCTGCTGCGCATTGGATGGTAGAAAGAGGCTCTTCACCTCTACTACTGGATGTAGTCTGGACAGAGAACAACAAGCTTCGTGGAACTAGAAAAGGATTCAAGACTATGAAAAAAAGCAAACGAACCTATCTCTTCGCCGTCACCGCCTTCATGAGCTGCGCGGCGCTAAGCTGTATCTTCACCGCCTGCGCTGGAGGGGACCAGCCCCCCGGGATGGTCTCCAGCCAAAACGGCCAGGCAGGAATTCCCACAGGAGATACCGCGCCTTCCTCTTCCGCTTATGTGGAAAGCAAGGCGCGGTTTCTACCCGATCCGGTGCTGCGCTATGACTGCGGCTCGGACAGGTTTATCCTGCTCTCGGATTACGTTACCCCTGAGCTTACGGTACCCGCCGGCGAGTATACGGACGGCGCTTCCCGCCCCGCTATAGCCGAGCTCCTGGGCATTAAGCGTTATGACCGCAGCCTTCCAGCCTGTATCGTGCATGATTATATGTATCGCGAGGGGCTTGGCAGCAAGAAGGAGGCGGACGATCTCTTTGCCATTAACTTACAGCGTTGCCGCGATCAGTTCTCGTTTCCTGGCCTGCTCATACAACCTATGGTGCTCGCGGTACGCATCGGCGGCCGCGGATCGTACTCGCGGTAGTAGATGCGAAAAAAAGGCCGGCGCCGCTAAGCGGCGCCGGCCTTGCCTATGAGCGGCTTAAAGTGCGCTCATGATAATGCTGAATATCGCTATGAAAAGCACCGCGCTTATGGCCACGAAGGCCAACAGCACGCGCATACTCTTTTTCATAATCGCTCCTTCGCCGTTTGAGCGGCATGGGCCGCATAGCGCCTCGCCAGCTCATCCATGTTTATGCCCAGTTCATCCATAGCCTTAAAGAGACCCGGTAAGGCCTCGCCAAAAAAGCGCTCGCGCCGTGCCTGCTTTGCCCGTTCCGTAGCCTCGGGGGCCACGAAATAGCCGGTGCCCCGCTCCGCCGCGGCAACGCCCTGGTCGGCCAGTATCTGCAAGGCCCGTGCCGCAGTATTCGGATTCACTTCAAGGCTCGATGCCAAATCCCTTGCGGACGGCAACCGGTCGCCCTTAGCCAAACGACCCGCCACTATCTCATCTTCAAGCATGTCCGCTATCTGCATGAATATGGGCTTGTCGTTATTGAACCTCATCGGAAGCCTCCTTTTCCGCGGCGCGGAAATAGGCAAAGGCAAGGGCAAAGCCCGGCAGTATGGCAAAGCGCCACACATTGCTAATGGCCTGCACGACGCCCTGAAGGCTCTCAAGCCTTTCATTGCCCGCTGCCAAAAACACGCCGTTGTTATAGGAAAAACTGCCGTCTATATCGCGTTCGCCAAAGATCGACATGAATAGCGGAACCATGATCAGCATAAGCACTACAACCACCGCGGTAACCACGCCCAAAGTCTTAGCAAGGGCATTCTTGCGGAATACCGACGAACCGGCTATCAGCACCGGCGCGAGCGACCAGTAGCCAAGCAGCAAATCGAAGCCGGCCCGGTTGAACGGATGCCATATAGAGCCGGGATCTTCGCCGCCGAGGAACTGAAGCCCCGCGAGAGCGGCCGAGCTGGCCATGGCACCGAGCGCCGACGCGACGGGCCATACGACGAAGAGCCAGACCAGGGCGGCCAGGTACTTCTCCGCTATGGTAGCGGGCAGAAGCAGCCATTCGGTACCGGTGCGCCCGTGCATGCCTTTAAAAGCCCGAGAGGCAAGATAAAAGCCCAGGAGCAATATGCCTAGGCCCCAGAGAGCCACCGGCCCCATGGACGCGCCCCGCGTGTTCAAGGGCACCTCGCCGCCGAGCAGCAGAAACACCAGGTTTAGTCCGAAAACCACGCCGGCGGCAATGAGCGGCACGGGCAGTTCCTCAAGCACTTTATTCTTTAGGAGGTAGAAGGTCCTGGTCAGGCTAAAGCCCTTATCGAGTTCTTGCGCGTTCATACGAGGGCCTCCTCGGGCTTAAATGCGGGCAGGCTCTGTCCTGCCATCGCCGCCGAGAGCCGTGAAGGCGCATAAACCGCCGCCTCGAATACCAGCTCAATATCAAGGGCCTGGCCGGGCTCGGCGAGCAAGGCGCTCCAACCCACCGCGTCTTTGCGCGCGGTAATAACCGGTCGCCCATCCAAGTCCGTAAGCCTAGCCGTGCTTAAGCTTGCCGCCAACTCATCTATAGTAGCCTCGAACACGGTCTTACCGCGGTGAACCACGACCACCGGGTCTATAAGGTTTTCTAGGTCGCGCACCTGATGGGTGGACACGACGATGACCCGCTCAGGATCGTGCATGGCCGATAGCGCTCGGCGGAATTGCGCCTTGCTGGGTATATCGAGGCCGTTGGTGGGCTCATCCAAGAGCAGCATGCGCGCGCCGGAGGCGAGGGCCCCCGCCAGGGCGAACTTCTTCCGCTGGCCATAGGACCAGGTGCTTATCTTGCGTTTGCCGTCAAGATCGAAATCTTTAAGCAAGGCGCCGAAGCGCTCGCGGTCGAAGCGCGGCCTGAATACGGATATCCTGGCCAGCCACTGAGCCACGGTCATGGGCGGGGCCAGCGGATCTTCGGGCACGAAGCAGAGATCGGCCAATTGAGCCGCCTCTCTCTTGCCCGGATTACGGCCAAAAGCATTGATTGTACCGGCCCCGGGCAGAAGCGCCCCGGCCGCCAACTTAAGCAGGCTCGTCTTGCCCGCTCCATTCAAGCCTAAAAGCCCGTAACAGGTACCGGGTTTCAGGCTGAGCGATAGACCCTCGAACAGCGGTCTCTTGCCGTACCCGAAGGTCACGGCGTCCATGGTAATCATACCATTGCTCTCCTAGTGTATTAGTCTCGTATTACACTATAGAGATAAGACGCCAAGAAGTCAAGCACATATGGGTTTTTGCTGCACAAGCACGCTACCGTACAGACGCAGGGCTCAGCGCGACCTAGGCAGGCGCAATAGGTAGGCCAGACCAAGGCATAGGCCTGAAGTAAACAGTATGCCAAGCCCAGGCCCGAAGGCATCGGCAAAGAAGCCTAGTATGAGGGCTATGAGCGCCGCGAAAAGGGTTTCCGCCTGCGACTCCGCCGACAGCGCCGTGGCCAGGGCGTCCTGGTTCATAAGCTCGGTCACATAGGCTATGCCCATGGGCTTACGTAGGTTCTCAACGATATATATGCCCAAGTACAGGAGCACCGCGAGGGCCGCCAAGCCCAAGGCATAGGCCGCCCCGCTCATAAGGCCAAAACCGATGCCAATTCCCAAGGTCAGATTCAAAGGCGTGGCCAAGCCTGCAAAACGTTCGGAAAAACGCCCCGATGAACGGGAGGCATAGGAAGTGAGCAGGTAGAGCAAGAAATACACGAAACCGATAAGCAGCGCAGTACGCTCTTTTTCCGCTATGCTCAAGAGTATGGGAAGGCTTAGGGCGAAGCCCTGCAGCAGGGGCTGAAGATAATCCTTGGTAGCTTTGTAGTACCCCGTGTATAGAGCCTGATTGCCAATGGCCTTGAGCACGAAGAGATCCTTGAAGCTCGAGGCGAAGGCCTTCATTACATGGATGAATTCGTCTTTTATCGCGCCGCGCGCGGCATGCCTGGGCCCGTCCAAAACCGCTGGATAGCTGAGCATGAGAAAGAGGTCAAATACATAGGGCACGACGGTTGCCAGAAACACGATGGCGTAATCGCCGCGCCAGAACACGAGCCCGGCGGCTATAAGCGAGGAAAGCGCCGCCCCCCGCTGACTCCAGGAACGGGTATGCCCGTAGTAGTGCGTCTTCTGATCGGCCCAGCCCTTGAGCTTCAGGTAATCGAAGATCATAGCCTTATGCGTGCCTGTCCTGAAGGCGTCGCCGAAGGCGAACACCGCCATAGCAAGCACGAAGAACGCATAGCCTTTGGCGAAGAAAAACACGACGAAAGACAGTATATAGGCGACAAAGGACATGACCATGGTTCGCCTGCGCCCAAGGGCGTCGGCCATGATGCCCGAGGGTATCTCCATGACGTTGATAAGCACTTCCCGCACGGCGTAGAGGCTTCCAATCTGTAGGAAGCTCAATCCCTTTTCAAGGAACATGAGCAGAAGGAAGGGGTCGAAGAAGCGGAGGTCTTTTAAGAAACCATACGCGCAAAATTTATAATACTGAAGGTCGCGCTCAAAGCGCTCATTGCCTGCTTGTTTCATGCTCAAAGACTATGGCTCCCCGCCGCCAGGCTGTCAACGGCGAGGAGCAGGCGCGATAGCTAGCGGTCGATGCGGCTCCAGTCGATAACGTAGCCTATGCGGCTGGCCACGGATTGAAGCGACTCGTCGCTATGGTGGAGCATGGCTGCCGTTTCCTTGGATATGCTCGTTCCCGACTTTTTATAGAGCCTGGCCATATGATGGGATGCTTCGAGCAGTTCGTCATTGGAGCCGTTGGCGTCTATGGTGCGTACCGCCCCATTGCAAGCGCATATATATGAAGAATTCTCGTCGACCCATACGCAGAAGGAGGTACCCCGCACGCCGGCTACCGCCGTTTCGGTAGTGACGATGAAGGAATCCTTGGCCGCAAGGCTCTCAAGCTTCTTGAGCACGGAGCTTAGTCCGCCGCGGCTTAAGCGTACCGTGGCCACGAGCGAGGCAAAATCGAACTCGGCGAGGCCGTTTTGCCCTACGGAAAGCACGTTGCCCCCATTGAACACCAGGTCGCAGCGCGCGCCTGCCCCGGTCTGCACGATAAAGCTCTTGGGTAACACATCGCCGAGTTCCGCCTCTTTGCCGTCTATAAGGACCTGGCCCTGAAGAAAAGCCACTTCCACGACGTTTGCCGGGGATAGCGTCGCTATAGCGGGAGCCGCGGCCACGGGGGGAGCGCTGGCACGAGGCTCGGCGTTTTTTTCGCCCCTGCCGCAGGAGAAGAGAACGAGGCTTATGAGAGTAGCGGCTATGGCCAGACAGGCCTTATTCTTGCTTATCATAACGCTAATCATCGCCCTCTCGCCCTTATCCGTCAAGCGCAATGCCAAATGCCTCTCATCGTAAGCGCAGGTCGCATTTTATTACAATAATAATTTATCTTCTACAATCCTTGGTTTTAGCGATCGCCGGTGCTATATTTCTCCGTACATGCGCTCCGTAGGAGGCATAGACATACACTCGCCATGGGGAGTGACCATGAAACGAATCGTAAGCTGCATACTAGCGGCTGCCATCTGCGCGCAAGCGGGATTGTTCGCACAAGAGAACGAACCCTCCGAAGACTACGTACTTCAACAAGCAAGAGACAAGTACTCGTCCTCAAATACCCGCGACTCAGGCGTGGCAGCCCAACAAACCCAGGATCCCGTCGCCGTCATAGAGGCGGGGAATCTCACCATCAGCATTTCCGAACGGCAGGATAAGCCGGCCGCAAGCGCAAGCAAACATCCCTACACGCCCTTCGTGCTGTCCTTCGTGCCTGGGCTGTCGTCGCCCTTCGGCATATGGGACACATCCCTCTCATTAGGCAGCATAGGCTCCATAACGGGATCGGTATATGGCCTGCAGGTATCCGGCGTCTTCAATATCGCCGACGGCGACATAGGCGGTTTTCAAGGCGCGGGCGTGTTCAACATAGCCTCGGGCTCGGTTAACGGCTTCCAGGGCGCGGGCGTATTTAATATGGCCGAAGAGGCCAATGGCTTCCAAGGGGCAGGCGTATTTAATATGGCGCGCAAGGTATCCGTTGCGCAACTTGCCGGGGTTTTTAATATAGCCGACGAGCTCGACGGGGTTCAGGCCGCGGGCGTATTGAACATTGCCGACAAGGCCGATGGCGTCATGGCGGCCGGCGTCATCAATGTGGCAGGCAAGGCAAAGGGCGTCATGATAGCCCCCATCAACGTAGCGGATGAACTTGACGGCCTTGCTATTGGTTTCTTAAACTTCATAGGCAACGGCATACACGACCTGTCCGTTGACTATCAGTTCGATACCGACATGACGTACCTCACCTACCGGTCAGGCACGCCTCAGGGCTACGCGGTCTTCTACGCCGGCCAGCCGGCCAGCAAGCTCTTTATGAACTCGGAAGATATCAGCATAGGCGCCGGGCTTGGCCATCGCCTGCGCATTCTCTTCCTTACCGCCGACCTAGAGGCTTGCGTGGAACTGCCCATAGATCCTGACCGCCTGTACGAGGCGGCTGAGCGGGGAAATCCCGAGCTGCTGCCCTGGTCAGAGGCCTTCGGCAGCCTGCGCGTATCCTTTGGCTTCGGGCAGCGCCGCGGCTTTGGCGCATACTTCGGCATCAAGACCGATGTAGCTTTAGCCGGCAGCGGTCAGGTACCGCTTCACCTGCGCAGCAGCTATGGCGAAAGCGCTCCTAGGCCGCTGAGCCTTTTCGGCGAAAACTTCGAGCTCTGGCCTAAACTGTTCTTAGGCATAAAGTTTTAGTTGGTTCCCCGAAGCTTGTGTTTTTTTGCTACCGGCACATAAGATAGTAGCGGGTACTAGCCGCTCGATACAGGATCTTGGGCTGTCGATACTGTATAAACAAGCTTCGGGGAACTATGCTCGAATAATCTGAGCCTGCGCGCTATACTTGGGAAGAACCGGCGCCGCCAGGGGCCGCAGTGCAAGGAGTTTACGCATGAATCGATTAGCCAAACGTATAGCCTTAGTTCTCGCCATCGCTCTTTTTACTCTGGGAGCGGCCTTTGCTCAAGGCGCGCAGCCTTTCGGCAGCATCGACTACGTAGAGGGCAGCGCCTCCATAATGCGCGGCAACAAATCCCTGGGAGAAGCCAATATAGGCGACGAGGTCATGCCCGACGATCTTATCAAGACCGCCGCGGACGGCATCGTCATTATTAACCTCGACCGCAGTACGGGCATGCGGGGCACCCTTACGATACGGCCTAAATCGGTTGCCTATCTGCGGCTCAACAAGGAATCAAGCGGCGTTAAGAGCGGCATAGAGCTCATTTCCGGCCAAATTGCTTCAAAAATGACCAAGCTAGCTGGTAACCCCAGCTTCAACGTGAGCACGGAAACGGTAGCCATGGGCGTGCGGGGCACCGCGTTTAGCGTAGCCACCTCCGTAAACGGCTCCGTGCTCATTACCTGTACAGAAGGCGAAGTAAGCGCGAACGATGGCCAGGCTACAGTCGCCGTTCCCGCAGGCAAGGCGGTGGAACGAAAGCCTTCCGAGCGGCTCAGGCTGCTCGCGGTAGCCATATCGGACCCCGAGCAGTTCGAAAAGCGCTGGATAGCCGACGAGATAGAGGCTTTCAGGGCCGACGCTCCGCGAGCGCTTGCCGATTTTGAGCGGCGTTATACCGACTTGAAAGAACGCTTCATTGCCGCCTTTGATCCCCTGCAAAAGAGCGAAACGCTGGCCAAGTGGATTCGGGAAGACAGCGCCGGCCTTGTGCCCCGCGCAAACGATCCCGCCACGCTGCGCGAAAAACGCGAACTCATCGGGAAAATTCAAGAAGTACGCAAAATACTCTTCATTTTTGAGCGCATATACTATCGCATTGACCAGCTCGAGGGCATCGTGCTCGGCACGCCCCTGGAGCGCGTGGAGCTTAAGAAGGGAATGACTGCCGGCGATTTCCTACGACGCTTCCGCGCTGAGGCATCCGCCCTCGAGCGCAGGGTAGCGACCTTCCGCTACGCGGAGCGGCTTTACGCGCTGCGCAATGAAGGCAGCTCAGGCCTTGGAAGCGGCACGGACGATTTCTTCGGCTCCAACGACGGCTGGGATTTCTAAGCTCTATTAGTTCCCCGAACCTTGTGTCTTCATCTATGGCTAGGATGCAAGGGCATATTTAGGCACATAGTCCTTTTTGTCTTTTAGCGGTGTCCTATGTGCCTTCATCCAAACCCTTGTCTCTTCATCATTTAGCTTCAGCTTGGAAAGAAACGGCCTGTCTGTGTAGTAACCCTTCATCCCTTCATAGATCCTAAACGGTGGTACGCCCGCGGCCTCGGCATGGGTGAACGGAAGCCATAATGGCCGTATTCGGTACCGTTTTTGGTAATTGTGGTAGATCTGGTAGAGCCGCGTGCGCATGAGGCCGTTGGCCACATTCCGCGTGAAGCAGGTGCTCTCGCGATGAAAGGCCGCTAAGTCCTTCCGAAGCTCACGGTCGTAGTAGTTAACCGAAAAGAGCGGGTTCTGTAGGCTCCGCGGCGCATATGAGGGATGGGTCCTGTGCTCGAACCGTCCCTCCGCCATCGCGGCGCGCAGGCTCGGAAGCGAGGCGATAGCCTGCGGGTAGACGGGGTGCTCATCGGTCCACAACTGCAAGCCTTCCATAGCGTCCTGGTCCCAGCAGGATAAGAGCACGCCCATGAGCCGGCGGAAGGAAGCCGACAGAGCCCCACGCGGGGGCTTCCATAGTTGTTCAAGATGCGAGCGCAGACTTCGCTGAGAAGCGGTCATGCGGCCCTTCCTCCGTAGCGTAGCATGTGTTGAACCATACAGGAATTGCGAGCTCTTACCGACGAGGATATTGTGGTGACAGGGATGGTACTGCGACCGATCGAAGCTTTCAAAGCCGTCAGCCACCATGTGCTCGCCTGCGCTGAAGCCCTCAAGCGTGCGGGCATGGGCTGCGATAGAAGATCGGCCGAGCCTGTCGATACGGTTCTGGACGCTCTCGAATGAGCAGGTAAGGTGTCGGGCGATAGCGCTTATGCATTCGCCCTGGGTAAGCCCGCGGTGTATTTCCTTAAGATCGATCGTTCGCTTCGTGTAGTAATGGATAGAAAAGGTTCGTTCGGAGTAGGTCTTGCCGCAGGCGTTACAGCAGAAGCGCGGGACAGGCCCTACGACGAGGGTATCGTAGGACCCTATGCTTTTCCAATAGCCCTGGTACTGATATTGGCTATCGTTATGGTGGCTACAGCGCGGGTTAGGACAGAACGGTGGCTCCATGGCAGGTACCTCCATGGAGACGCTACGCGCTCGATCCTAACTATGCTTGCAGAAGCAACAAGGTTCGGGGAACTAGTTATTATTGACGTATAAAAAAATGAAGGCAATACTGCACTATGAGCATCTTCGACTTTCAGCAATTGCTCTATATAGTTTTAGCACCCGCCTGCGGGGTATTCCTCGTCATACTTCTTACCAGGGTTGTGCCTAACCTTAAGGACGCGCGGAACCGGGCCTTTCTAGCGCTGGCACTCGCCGATATGGGCTGGCTTATATGCAATTGGCTCGAGGCCCTCTGGCCCACCCGCGAAGGCACTAAACTGCTCATGCAGTGCGCCTATATCTTTATTGCGTTCCTGCCGGTCGCCTGGCTTGAATATTCGCTGCGCGTGGCGGGAAAGGTAAAGACGCCAACCGCGCTTCGCCTAAGCGCCCTGCTTATTATCCCGGCTATCACGGTCATCCTGGCCTTCAGCAACGACAGCCACCTTATGCTGTGGACGCAATTGCGCTTCACGAGCGTGCTGGGCCTACCCTACCTGCACACGAGCTTCGGCCCATGGTTCTGGGTGCACGCGGGATACTCCTACGCGCTTGTGTCGATCGGAGCGGTGCTCATCCTGGACGCGTACCGGGGCCTGGCTAGAACGCTCAAGAAGCAAGCCTGGCTCAGCCTGGTAGCCGTACTTCTGCCCGTTATCTACAACGTAGCCTATGTGACCGGCTTCCTGCCCTTTATAAAAAAGGACTATACATCGATAATCTTTGCCGTATCGGCCGCGCTCTTCTCCCTTGCCTCTGACCGTTATGGCCTCTTTTCCATCGTGCCCATAGCGCGCTCCACGCTCTTTGACTCGCTTAAGACCGCCGTGTTCGTGTTGAGCGAGCAGGGGCGGGTACTGGATCTAAACGCATCGGCAAAAGAGCTCCTGAAGGGCGAGAATCCCGTGGGTACCATGGCTGGCTCCTATAAGCTGCTCGAACTCGTCGCTAAGAGCCTTGAGAAGAAGGGGCCCTGGGAAGCGGACATAGCCATAGATACCATATACGGTAGGCGGCCCTATGAATTAAGCTGCCTACCCATCAAGGACGCAAAGGGCAGGCGCATAGGCATTATCGCAAGCTACCACGACGTGGCCGTGCGCTACGAGCTCATAAAAGAGACAAGCTCGCTCGTGTCGGCCAGCATGAAGGATCCCTTGTCGGGCGCGGATAGGAACCTGCCCCTCTGCTCGTCCTGCGGCAAGGCGCGGGGCAAGGATGGCCGCTGGGCGCCATTGCCGCAGGTGCTTCAAGATCGTTATGGTATTATGGCCACCCATGGCCTGTGCCAGGAATGCCTGCCTCGCTATACCGGAGAGCAGACCCGCGCTTTCGACCCCGAGGAGAAGCATCATGCATGACGCCATACCGGACTTTTTCTACCGATGCCCCACCAGGCTCGAATTCGGCGCGGGCAAGCTCGCATCAATAGGCGATATAGCCTTGAGCCTGGGGCTGCGCTCGGTGCTCCTCGTCACCGGTACCGGCGCGACGAAGAACTCAGAGGGCTACGCGCGGCTTAAAGAAGCGTTGCGCAAGGCCGGTGTGGATTTCAGCGAATACGCCGCGGTAACGGCCGACCCGGAGGCCGCCCTGGTGCGCGAAGCCGCAAGTCTCGCGCTTGAAGGAAAACGGCAGGGCCTCATAGCCTACGGCGGAGGGAGCCCCATCGACTGCGCCAAGAGCGCCGCCCTCATGGCCGCCAATGGCCAGGACGTACTCGATTTTATCTATGGCAGGGCCGTGCCAAGCAAACCCGCCCTGCCGCTCATAGCCGTACCCACCACGGCGGGTACCGGCAGCGAAATGAGCTCGGCGGCGGTTACCACCGACGGATCGACGAAACGCAAGCTGGGCTTTTCCCACGAGTCGTTCTTTCCCGCGGTGGCACTCGTGGATCCCGAGCTTCATACGAGCATGCCGCCCGCGGTGAGCGCGGCCACCGGCATGGACGCCCTTACCCACGCGGTGGAATCTTACCTGTCGCTGGGAGCCAATCCCGCGAGCGACGCCATAAACCTGCAGTGCGTGGAGCTCATCGGCCGCAACCTTGAACGCTCCTGTAGCCATGGCGACGAGCTAGGCCCGCGCTCGGGCATGGCCATTGCCGCGGCCTTAGCCGGCGCGGCCTTCAGCAACACGGGCCTGGGCATGGTGCACGGTTTTGCCCATCCGGTAGGCGCCCGGCACGGAGCGGCTCACGGCTTGGCCAACGCCGTCATCCTGCCCTATGTGCTCGCCGCGATGGCGTCGAGCTGCCCCGAACGCATGGCCAGGCTGGGAGCGGCCTTCGCATTGCCGGAGCCTCCGGCGCAGGGCGCGACGCGAGGCGCAACGGGGCGTGAAGGCGCCAAGGCCTTCGTCGCGGAAATCGCGGCGCTTAAGCGTAGGCTGGGGATACCCGCGAGCCTGGCGGAGCTGGGCCTGAGGGAAGAGGACCTAAGCGCTATACTGCCCGATGCCCTAAGCTACCGCATGCGGCAGCGCAGCCCGCGCGCCTTCAGCGACGCCGAGCTCGGAAAACTTTTGCATGCGGCCTGGTCAGGCTCGCTACGCGCCGCCGAACAGCTCTAGGCTCGAACCCGTACGGGTCTTGAGTACCTCCACCCGGCTGGGTATCCGCGAGCGGAGCTCGGGCACGTGCGACACGATGCCTATCATGCGGTCGCCGCGCACGCGGTCCAAAGCGGCCATGGCCCTATCCAAGGCGTCCTCGTCCAGGGAGCCGAAGCCCTCGTCTATGAAGATCGAGTCGAGGGCGGCTCCGCCTGCGCTCCGCACGATCACGTCGGATAGGCCAAAGGCCAGCGATATGGCGCAGAGGAATTTCTCGCCGCCTGACAGGCTCGCCGCGGGCCGCGCCCTACCGGTATAGGAATCGAGCACTTCCAGCTCAAGGCCCACGCGGCCCTGGCCGGATGCCTTGCCCTCGGCTACGCGCAAATCGTAGCGCCCATCGCTCATGTCGCGCAGGCGGAGCGACGCGCTCTTGCTGACTAAAGAGAAATACGAGGCCAGCGCATAGTTCTTAAACGAAAGCCGCCTGCCCGCCGTCTCGCCATTTAAGAGTCTGGCCAGCGCTACCAGGCTTTCGAGCCGAGAGCCCAGTTCCGCCCGCTTCGCGCGCGTCTTTTTAAGCTCGGTAAGATAGCCGCCCGCTTCGCGCGCGCGCGCCGATGCTTCATCAGCCGCCAAGCGCGCCGCTTCGTACGAAGCGGCGGCCCGTTCAAGTTCATCTTCAAATAGTTCCAGGTTCGGCCGCTCGCCCCGGGGGGAGCCAAGCGAAGCCGATGCCGCGTACGCGCGCTGCGCCGCCTCAAGCCTCGCCCCGGCGGCGACGCACGCTGCATCGTAGGCGGCTATATCTTCTTTGACGCGCCGCAGTTCCGCCTTGTCCATGAAGGCATGAGCCCATGCCGGTTTGTCGTGAAAGCCCGCCGCTTCAAGGGCGGCTAATGCCAAGGTCTTAGCGTTCGATTCTTCCTGAACAAGGCCGCGCAGGCGCTCATCGGCGTCGGCCCGCTTACGCTCGGCCACCGCGCAGTCATGGCGGTAGGCTTCCAAATCCGCCTGCGCGAGGGGCAGGCGGATTCGCAGCCCGCTTAGCTCTTCGCCAAGAACCAAGAGGCCAGGCCTCGGGTCGCCCTCTCCTGCCGCCTTCGCGGCTTCGTCAACGGAAGCCCCTGCCGCGGCTAGGGTAGCGGCGGCCTTAGCCGCTTCGGCGGCCATGCCCGTACGGGCAAGCCGGGAAGCCTCAAGCTCCTTCCTAGCGTCGGCTATTGTCTTTAAGAGATTCAGGTTTTCGCTTTCGCGCCGGTTAAGGATATCCAAGGCGGCGCGGGCGGCCGAAAGATCCGCTTCCGCTTGCGGGCTTTGAGGCAGAGCGCTCTGCTCCGCCAGGCTTACGTTCAGGCTATCCTCACGCGCGCAGAGGGACTCAAGCCGCGCTCGGGCCTTGGATTCCTCCTGTTGCAAGGCTTTAAGCCCGGCCTCGACCACCTTGCGGGTTCCGCCCGAAGTATCGCTAAGCCCCGCGCTGTCCGCCGCTTGAGCCGACAAATGAGCCGGAGCGGGGTGCTCCATTGACCCGCATACGGGGCAAGGCGCGCCGGCAACGAGCTGGGCCGCGAGGCGCTGCGCCACGTAGCGCTCCTCTTCGTCCCGCAGCAGAGACAGCCGCCCTTCCGCCTGGGCGAGCGCTTCAGCCGCGCTAGCGAGCGCAGCCTCCGCAGAAGCCTTATCCGCCTTGCAAGATGATAGCTCGGCGTCCAGACGGTCGCGTTGGCGGCAGCGCGCCAGCGTATCGGCAGCGGCCTCTGCGGTCGCCTGCGCTGCCGCGCGCTCCGCGGCGAACGCCGCCCCATCGAGCGCTTGGCCTTCAAGCTCGGCTATGCCCGATGCCAGTGCCGACTCGCTTACCTTAGCCGATTCAAGCCGCGTATCCGCCGCAGCCACAGCCGCCTGAGCCTCCGTCAGAACCCGCCGAGCCTTCTCGTAGCGCTCCCAGGCCTGAGCCCTTCCCTCGGCCTCGCCCAAGGCGCGTTCAAGGAGAGCCGCCTTTTCTCCCAACGCGGAGGCCTCCTTCTCTCTCTGTAACTGCTCGCCTTCGAGGGCCTTCAAGGCTTTCAGCGCGGAATCGGCAGCGGCACGCTGAGCTTCCTCGTCCGCCCGAGCCTTTACAAGCCGCTCTTCGGCCTCCAGTTCGGCCCGTATGCCATAGGCCGCCTCGGCGCGCTCTACGGCCGCACGTTGGGTTTTCATGGCGGCTTCGCGAACGTTTAGGATATCAACGGCGGCGCTTGCTTCCTCCCGCTCGTCCCAGAGCCTTGCCTCCGCCTTTGCCCCCTGATCGGCCAAGCGAGCCGCGTCCAAGGCTTCCCGTGCGCCCCGCTCCGAGCTAAGCGCCGCAGCCGCAGCCGCCTCAAGGGCCGCGGCGCTTAACTCAGGCTCGTCGCCCAGCGCTAACGACAACTCTTCCGCCCGGGCGTCTAGAAGCTGCGCATCCCTCTTCGCGTCGGCGGACTTCTGCCTGGCAAGCTCGGTTATAGCGCCATGCATATCCACCGGAAAGATTTTTTCCAGAATGCGGGCCCGTTCGCCCGAATCCATCTCTAGAAAACGCTGGAACTGCCCCTGGGGCAGGAGGACTATCTTGCTAAACTCGTCGGCCGAGAGGCCGAGCAGCGCCGCCACGCGCTCGCCTACGCCATTCACTTTATCGCTCAGCGCCTGCCAGCCTTCAGGCTCGCTCCATCGATACAGGGCCGCCTCGGCGGGGCGCTCGGTGAAGCCCTCGCCGCGTTTCTTGGCCACGGTGCGCTGGGGTTTGCGCTCCACGCGCCAGCGCTGCGGCTTTATGCCGCCACCCGCGGAAAACTCGAAGGCTACGCCCACGTCGTCGCTATCGCTGCTATAGTGCGATATAAGGTCGGCGTTATCGCGGGTACTTGGCATAGAGCCGTAGAGGGCGTAGGCCATGGCGTCGAAGAGCGTCGTCTTGCCCGAGCCCGTGGGCCCGCACACGAGGAACAGCTCCCCGAGTTGCGTGAAATCGAGGACTGCCCTGCCCACAAAGGGGCCGATATTCGTGAGCTCGAGCTTAATCGGCCTCACGGCCGGCCTCCTCAGCCAAAGCCAGGAACAAAGCCTCTACGGCCTCGTCAGGGCTCTCGCCCTTAAGCTCCCGGTAAAAATCCCTAAAGTCGTCCAGCACGTTCCGGGCTTGGACGGGTTCCACCGTTGCTGCCTGTCCGCCAAAGTCGCCCGCGGCGGCCGAAAGGCGCAGCGATAGTATCCAGGGGAAGCGGGTGCGAAGGACATCCATGGGGTTAAGAACGCCCTCGCCGTCGCGCAGCAGGGCCTCAACGTAGTCGCCTTCTATAGCCTTGAAGCGATCGTCGCCTAAAAGTTCATCAAGGCTGCCCTCTATGCGGCTCATGCGGCGTAGGGGCTCTAGTGTTACGAAGCTTGTGATCGGGCCGTCAGCCTCCCTTTCGCCAAGTTCAACGACCAGGCAGCCCCGCTCGCCGGCCGCGTCGGCAAAGGAATACTGCAGGAGCGAGCCGGGGTAACGGCCCCTTAAGCCCGCTACCTGGGGGCGGTGCAAATGGCCGAGGGCCACGTAGTCGAAGCTGTCAAAGAGAGCCGCGTCAACGAGTTCGGCCGCGCCTAAGAACACGCGCTCCGAATCCGAGCCCAGGGCGCCCGCGGCGAAGGCGTGGCACACGAGTACGTCCAGGCTGCGGCCGAGCGTTCCCGCGCTGCCCTCAGGCTTGCGTCCGTCTATCGTATCGAGCTCGTCGAGCTCGGCGCGCGCCAGGGCTATACGGGCAAGGGCTTCCCTGGAAAGCTCATCCTGCGTGCGGAGCAGGCGTGGCTCGGCTTGCGGATCTTCGGTTATTGGCGCGCTAAGGGATATGGCGGCGGCAGTAGCGCTGGCGAAAAGCTCGCCCAGATCCGCGTCGCGCTCTGGCGGAGGGGCCTCTTCGGCTTGTCGTAGAGCATTGCTGCCGGGTAGGACAGACGCTTCGGCCGCAAGGCAACCGGGCGTAAGAAAGGGCAGGAGCCAGAGCCGCAGGGTATGCCCCAAAGCGGCGCCGCTACGCAGTATAATAGGCTTAGCGCAGTCTTCAGGGTCGGCCCGAAGGTACACGCCGCTGCCCTCGAGCACGCCGGAAAGAAAGGCAAGGCGCTGGGCCGAATCGTGGTTGCCCGGTATGACCGCAATGCAGAGTTCCGGATCCTGCTCTTTAAGGGCGGCAATAAATTCATTAAAGAGCTTAAGGGCATCGGTGGAGGGCACGGCGCGGTCGAACACGTCGCCCGCGATTATAAGGGCATCGGGCTTTTCGTCGCGGGCTAAGGCCGCTACTTGATTAAGGGCGTGGCGTTGATCTTCTATTAGGTCGCGGCCGTGCACGCTCTTACCAAGGTGCAGGTCGGCCATATGGAGCAGTTTCATGGATCTTCATGGTAGCCCCGGCTCCACGGGCAGTCAACCGAGGCGGAAATAAAAAAGCGGCGGTCTCTGCGCCGCCGCTTAAAACAAAATATCTGGGATCTGTACTAAACGGCTCCCGAAGTCTTGCGCTCGTTCTGGCCTATCTCGAAAGCCTGCTCGGATATGATACGCTCTTTCTGCTTAAGAAGGGCTTTAACGATGTCGCCAATAGACACGACGCCTACGAGTTTTTCGCCGTCTTTTACGGGCAGGTGCCTAAAATGCCGGTCGGTCATCAGGTTCATGCACTCGTCTATGGAGCTGTCCGGTTGAGCGTAGATAATCTTCGTGCTCATGATCTCTTTAACGAGGGTGTTTTCGCAGCTGCGGCCCTTAAGGATAATCTTGCGGGCAAAGTCGCGCTCAGAGAAGAGGCCAAGCACTTCTCCGCCGGTGCCCAAGACCATTATTGCTCCGACGTTCTTCTCGGACATAAGCACCAGCGCCTCCAGCACTGTTGCTTCCGGACCTACGCTTACGACCTCGCCGCCCTTGGCGCTTAGAATGTTCCGTACGGTATCCATGCTTTCCTCCTCCTATATATAGTAAGCATAATGCTTCCCCGCGTAAATGCGAGGGCAAAAAACATTTATTAGTTCCACGAAGCTTGTGTCTTGAGGCTAGAAGGCGCAAGCATTAGCGTGATCGCGCTAATTACGCCCCTATATATGGCGTTGCCACAAGCTCAGCAACAAGCTTCGAGGAACTACTATCAGCCTAAAAAGCGCCGATTTATGGACGCGGCGGCGCGCCGCCCCTCGCCCATAGCAAGGATGACGGTGGCCGCGCCTAACACGATGTCTCCCCCGGCGTACACGCCGTCAAGGCTCGTCATGCCGTTCTCGTCTACGAGTATGCGGCCATGGTCGTCGGTGTTCAGCCCCGGGGTGGTCTGGGGTATGAGCGGGCTCGAACCGTTGCCTATGGCGACGATGACGGCGTCTACTGCCAGCTCGGCTTCGCTGCCCGCCACCTGCACGGGCCTCCTGCGGCCGGAGGCGTCGGGCTCGCCCAATTCGAAGCGCACCGTCTCCATGGCGCGCACGCGGCCCTTATCGTCGCCTATGACGCGCGTGGCGTTTTCAAGGAAGCGGAACTCTATGCCCTCTTCCATGGCATGGGCAACTTCCTCGACGCGGGCGGGCATTTCCTTGATCGTGCGCCGATATACCACGTATACCTTCTTGGCGCCCAGGCGCAGAGCCGTGCGGGCGGAGTCCATGGCCACGTTGCCGCCGCCGAGCACGGCCACCGTATCGGCCTCGTATATGGGCGTAGCGGCCTCGCCCTTTGCGTAGGCCTTCATCAGGTTGGAACGGGTAAGGTATTCGTTGGCGGAGAACACGCCTACAAGGTTTTCTCCGGGTATATTCATGAAGGTGGGGAGGCCCGCGCCCGAACCCACGAATACGGCGTCGAAGCCGTCCTCGCTCATAAAGTCAGCCAGCTTGCGCGTGCGTCCCACGAGGTAGTTAGTCTCTATACTCACGCCCATATCGCGCAGGCCCTGCAGTTCGTCGTCCACGATGGCCTTGGGCAGCCTGAATTCGGGTATGCCGTATATGAGCACGCCGCCGGGGCGATGGAAGGCCTCGAACACGGTTACCGCGTGGCCCGCCTTGCGCAGGTCAGCGGCGCAGCTCACGCTGGCGGGGCCCGAGCCTATGACGGCCACTTTTTTGCCGGTATCGGGAGCCACTACTGCCTTTGCCCGCCTGCCCTCCGCGCGCTCAAGGTCGGCCACATAGCGTTCTACGCGGCCTATCGACACCGCTTTCTCTACGCCCTTAAGGCTCTTGCCCACGGTGCAGGGCGCCTGGCACTGCACCTCCTGGGGGCACACGCGGCCGCACACCGCGGGTAGCAGGCTCGATTCCTTGATGACCGCAAGCGAGCCGGAGAAGTCCCCGGCTGCCGCCAGCTTAAGGAAGCGGGGAATATCGATGCCCACCGGGCAGCCCTGCACGCAGGGTGCGTTCTTGCAGTCCAGGCAGCGGGACGCTTCCACGCGCGCCTGCTCCGCCGAGTAGCCCAGGGCCACTTCGTTCATGTTGCGTATGCGCTCCATAGGATCCTGGGCCGGCATATCCTGGCAGGGTATGGCCAGCCTGTCGCGGGGGCCTAAGGCGCGGCCTTCCAGCTCCTTCAGGGTTTGGGCCGCGGCGGCCTTCAGGGTAGCTGCGTCTGCGTGCATATCACTTCACCTCTTCTTTTATGCCCAGGGTGGCGTGGCATTTATGGTGGGCCTCTTTTTCCTGGCCCTTATACGCGCCGAGGCGCAGCATCATATTTTCGAAATCCACCTGGTGGCCGTCGAACTCAGGGCCGTCCACGCACACAAACTTGGTCTTGCCGCCCACGGTAACGCGGCAGCCGCCGCACATGCCGGTGCCATCTATCATAATGGTGTTTAAGGACACCACCGTAGATACCTTGTAGGGCCGCGTGGTCTCAGCGCAGAACTTCATCATGATGGGCGGGCCTATGGCCACCACCAGGTCGGGGGGCGCCGAACTTTCGCAAGCTTCTTTTAGCGGCTCGGTGACGAGGGCCTTGCGGCCGTAAGTGCCGTCGTCGGTCACTATGAGGACCTTGTCGCTTATGCGGCGCATCTCTTCTTCCATTATAACGAGGCTCTTGTTCCTAGCGCCTATGATGATGGATACATCGTTGCCCGCGTCCTTCATGGCGCGCGCTATGGGATGCATGGGAGCGACGCCTATGCCGCCGCCCACGCAGAGCACGCGGCCGAATTTCTCTATATGGGTGGGCCTGCCTAAGGGTCCCAGTACATTAGCTATTGACTGGCCGACGTCCATTGCCGCCAGGCGGTGCGTCGTTTCGCCTACCGCTTGAAAAACTATCGAAATTGAGCCCACGACGGGGTCGGCATCCGCTATAGTTAGGGGAATGCGCTCGCCTACGCTCGTATCCAGCTGGATTATGAGAAATTGGCCGGCTTTGCGCTCCGCCGCTATACGGGGAGCCTTGAACGTCATGCTGTACACATCGTCGGACAGCTTTTTCTTTTCCAGGATCTCATTCATTAATAACCTCCGTACAACACAGGCGCTAGAACCCGTACAGAATAGCCGCCATTGCGGCATTTCGCAAGCATCAATAGTATTTCTCGCATATTTTAGTTTACATATATCCAAAAGGCTTTATACTGACTCATCCAATCACAGGCCAGGGAGCACGACATGAAAACACTCAAGGCACGGGTACTGGTATTCCTCACGCTATGGGGCGTTTGGCTGGTCCTTACCGCCCCCTGGAGCGTACAGGAGGCGGCAGCGGGAGCGGTCGCGGCCTTCCTCATAGCCGCGTTGCCCTTCTTTCCTTCCTCGCCGCTTGAGGACCTGCGCCTCAGCCCCAAGGCCCTGCTCTACGTGGTCGCGTACGCCTTCGTGTTCCTTAAGGCCCTGGTACTGTCCAACCTGGACGTGGCCTTCAGGGTGCTCCACCCGAAGCTGCCCATAGCGCCGGGCATAGTCAAGGTGAAGACTAAGCTCAAAACGCCTTTAGGCAGGCTGCTCCTGGCCAATTCCATAACCCTAACGCCGGGAACGATAACGGTAGAAACGAGGGGTCAGGACCTATACGTGCACTGGATAAAGGTGGCCGACGCCGACCCCGTAGCCGCCACCGAGGCCATCGTGGGGGATTTCGAGAAATATCTGGAGGTGATCTGTGGCTGACGCGATCTTCATAGCCGCCGTAAGCCTGGCGGCCTTAAGCCTCTTGCTCGCGGGCATACGCCTTGCCAAAGGCCCCTGGGCCATAGACCGCACCGTAGCCCTGGACGCCATGACCATCATGGCCAGCTCGCTCATCGTGGCCTTCGCCCTGCTCTCGGGCAGGCGCATATACGTGGACGTAGCCCTGGTGTACGGCCTCGTGGGCTTCGCCGGGGTAGTAGCCCTGGCTCGCTACCTCGAAGGAGGCCTCTAATGGCGGCCATCATAGGCGCTTCCCTCAGCTTAGTCGGAAGCCTCTTCTTCCTCCTGTCGGCCATAGGGCTCTTGCGCATGCCCGACGCCTTTAACCGCATGCAGGCGGGCACTAAGGCCACCACCTTGGGTTCCATGCTTTTCCTCGTGGGCATAGGGCTCATGCGGCCCGATTTCCTAGGCAGGGCCCTGCTCCTGGCGGGCTTCATAGCGCTTACCAACCCGGTAAGCTCCAATGCCCTGGCCCGGGCGGCGCATGGCTACCGTAAACGCCTTGGCGCTAAGCTCGCACCGGACGCCCTGGCCGAGGACGACGAGGCCCTGGCGGCCGCGGCAGTCCGCGATGCGGCCGCCGGAAGCCAAGCCCCGCGCGTACAGGAGGGTCGCCATGTGGACTGATGTAGCTATAATCATCGCCGGCCTAGTCATGCTAGCCGCGGGCATAGGGGCCATCGTGGCCAAGAGCCTCCTTGTGTCCATCATACTGGCCGGTGGCGTAAGCCTCGTGGCCAGCCTCGTGTTCCTATTGATAGGCGCGCCCGACGTGGCCATGACCGAGGCCGCCATAGGCTCGGGCCTTACCACCGTGGTGTTCCTCTACGCCCTGGCCCGCTCCAAGCAGGCCGATAAGGAGGACTCCGACGAGAGCGCGGAGCATCCCGATGCGGAAAAGGCAGGCGCGCCATGATGCGGAAAGTGCTCGTGTTCCTTGCCCTGATCGGCTTCGCCTTCGCCCTCCTGCCCCTGGCCTATCGCGCCGGCGTTGCGGATGAGCCAAACGCCCTGGCCACGGCCTATCTTGAGCGCGCGCCCGCCGAGCTTGCCACCGCCAACGTGGTAACCGCCATCGTGGTCAGCTACCGCGGCTTCGATACCCTGGGAGAAGTGGCCGTGCTCTTCGCCGCCACCGCGGGCGTTGGGGCCCTGCTTACGAAGAAGCGCCTCGGCTCGGCCGGCGCCCGCGCGCCGCGCAAGGAAGCCACCGAAGTACTGGGCACCGCGGCGAGGCTCCTTACCAGCCTCCTCGCGCTCTTCGGCGTGTACATCTTTACCCACGGCCACCTTACGCCAGGCGGCGGTTTCCAAGGCGGCGTGGTCATAGCCACGGCCGTGCTCCTCAACATACTGGCCAGGCCCCAATCCCATTTGGCCCACGGCCTCATGACGGCCGTCGAATCCCTTTCCGGCGCCGCCTACGTGGCGCTGGGGCTCTTGGGCGCTTTCCTGGCCTGGGGCTTTTTGGACCCGCGCGCCTTGCCCCTTGGGGAGTTAGGAAAGCTCGTAAGCGCCGGGGCCATACCCTTAATCTATTCCGTCGTAGGCCTCAAGGTAGGCGCGGAGCTGTCCGGCATACTGGAAGCGCTGAAAGGAGACCGCGAATGAACGCCCTCGAATTCCTGGCCGGCATAAACCCGGTGGCGGCCTCAGGCGCGGCCCTCGTGCTCGTGGGGCTCTGGGGCGTGCTGGCGCGTCCTAACCTTTTTAAGATAGCCATAGCCTTTACCGTGCTGGAAACCGGCGTGAACCTCGTCATACTGTCCGTGGGCTACATACGGGGCAGGACCGCCCCCATTTTGGACGCGGCCTCGGACGCCGCGACGGCCTCGGCGCGCATGACCGACCCGGTGCCGCAGGCCCTGGTGCTCACCGCCATAGTCATAGGCCTCGCGGTCACCGCCCTCATGCTCAGCTACGCGCTGCGCCTGAAAGCGGCCGGCGGCGGCTCGTCCATAGAAGCATACGGAGAGGAAAAATGGTAAACCCGCTCTACCTGTTCGCCGCGTCCTTAGGCGTGGCCTTCCTCCTGCCGCTGGTCGACAAGCTGGGCAGGAAGCTCTCCCTTGCCCTTGCCTACCTTACGCTGGCCGCCTGGCTGGCCGCCGGCTTAAGCTACCTCTGGGCGCTTTCCTTCGGGGGCGCCCAGGCTACGCTCTTCGGCACGGCGGGCTTCGAGGCTCCCTTGGCCATCATGCTGCGCGTGGGTCTTGCGGAAGCAGCAGGCCTCTCCGCGCTGTCCCTGGTGGGCCTGCTGGCGGCTATTTCGATGCGTAACAAGCTTCGTGACAGCCCCATAGGCGGCCTTATGACCCTGCTCATGGCCCTTATGGGCATGTCGGGCATCGTGCTTACCCGGGATCTGTTCAACCTCTTCGTGTTCCTGGAGATATCGTCTATAGCCAGTTACGGCCTTATAGCCTACGACGACCGCAAGGCGGCCCTGCGCGCAGGTTTCAAGTACATGATAGCAGGCGGCATAGCCAGTGCGCTCTACCTCATAGGCGTCGTATACATATACCGCTTCACCGGCCAGCTTAACCTTGATTTGGCCGCGTCTTCGCCGGGCCTGGCGGGCGCCGCCGGAAGCGCGGCGGTGTTCTTCCTGCTGGCGGCCCTGCTCGTCGAGCTTAAGCCCTTTCCGGCCAACGGCTGGGCCATAGACGTGTACCACGCGGCCGACCCCGGCGTGGCGGGCATACTCTCGGGCGCATCGGCTACCGCCCTCATGCTGGCGCTCTGGAAGATCCTTCCCCTCCTCGGGCCCGCCCACTTAAGCCTGGTGGCGGGCAGCGGGCTCCTAAGCTTCGTGGCCGGCAACCTGGCCGGAGCCAGGCAAGGCAACGCCCGGCGCATGCTGGGCTACTCCTCCGTAGCTCAATTAGGCCTGGTCATGGCCGTGATAGCCCTGAATGAGCTCTATGGCTTAGGCGGCGAGGGCTTCGTATACCTTACCGCCGGCGGCCTCCTCCTTAACCACCTCTTGGCCAAGACGGGCCTCTTCCTGATCACGGAAAAAGCTCCTTCGGGCGGAACGACGGCGCTAGGCGGGCTCCTGGCTTTGGCCCTGGTGGGCCTGCCGCCCTTCCCCGGCTTCTGGGCCAAGTGGAGCCTCGTGCAGGCACTTGTGGCTAAGGGCCAATGGGCCATCATAGCCCTCATACTGGCGGCCAGCCTGGTGGAGGCCTTCTACGTGCTGCGCTGGTTCGGTTCGCTCGCTAAGGGCAAGGCCGACGAAAGCCAGCTTGAGCCGCGCGCATCCCTCTTCGCCCCCGCCCTGCTCGCCCTTGCGCTTACGGGCTTCGGCGTACTCTCGGGCTGGAACGCAGGGCTGCGCGAGCCCCTGCTGTGGGCGCCATTCGCCCTGGCGGTCCTACTCTACATCCTGGACAGGCTGTCCGTATTCGTTAAGGCTCCCCTGGCCATAGCGGCGGTGGCCGCCTTCGGCTACCTGGCTACGCCGGGGCTGGACGGCTTGCGGCAGTTCTTCGCCCTCATGCTCCTAGGCGGCGGCGCGCTCTTCCTTTTGTCCGCTATGCGCAAGGCCGGCCCCCGGCGCGGCCTCATGCCGCTCCTAGGCGCGGCTACTCTTTCCCTGGGAGCGGTGCTCCTAGCCGACTCAGCCTTAAGCTTTTTCTTTGCCTGGGAGGCCATGACGCTCTTTAGCTACCTCCTCGTGCTACGCGGCAAGGAGGGCGAAAAGCCCGCCTTGAGCTACCTGAGCTTCGGCTTAGGCGGCGCCTTCCTCCTTATGCTGGGGCTTTTAGGCGGCGCGGGGCTATGGCCCGGCGCCCCGGCTGGCCCCGCCTGGGCCCTTGCCCTGGCAGCGGCGGGCATACTGGTAAAGCTGGGCGCCCTGGGCGTGCACGTATGGCTGCCCGGCGCCTACGCGGAGGCCGACGACGAAGTGTCGGGCTTCCTCTCCGCCTCGATGTCCAAAGCGGGCATCTTCGCCCTTATAGCCCTTATGGCGGCCCTGAGCCTGGTTCCCGCCGGCCGTGAGGCCCTGAATCAAGGCTGGGCTCTCCGCGGACTTGGCTGGCTGGGCCTGGCCACCGCCCTCTTCGGCGCCCTCTACGCCATATACCAGGAGGACATCAAGAAGACCCTTGCCTGGTCTTCCATGGGGCAGCTAGGCTACGTGGTGCTGGCCCTGGCCATAAACGACCAGGCGGGCTGGACCACGGCCCTCTACCTGGCCCTGAACCACTTCCTCTATAAAGGCATGCTCTTCCTGGCCATAGCGGGCGTGGTGCAGCGCGTGGGAACGCGCAACATGTACGAGATGGGCGGGCTTATCAAGAAGATGCCCTTCAGCTTCCTGTCCGTGCTCATGGCCATCATAGCCCTCTCCGGCGTGCCCCCGCTCTCGGGCTTCGGCGGCAAATGGCTGCTCTATTCCTCGCTTATCAACAAGGGCTGGTACCTTGAAGCGGCCGTAGCCTTCTTCGCGAGCGCCGTGGCCTTCCTCTACCTGTACCGGCTCATCCACAGCATATTCCTGGGTCAGCCCAAGCCAAGCCAGGCCCTGGTAAAGGAAGCGCCGCTGGCCCTTACCCTGCCGCAGGGCTTCCTCATGGCCATCCTTTTAGCCGTATCGGCCTTCCCGCGCCTCATGCTGGACCCCATCATGGCTATAGTCGGCAACCGCTCCGGGACCATTCTGGCCTTCGAGGGGGGCCGGCTCAGTTCCCCGCTGGGTTACTGGAACGGCACCCTGTCCATGGTCGTTACCGCCGCGGTGTTCGGGCTCTGCTTCGTATGGATGATGGTAAACCTGCATAATACGCAGTCGGTCAAGCAGTTCAACATCGTGTACGCGGCCGAGCGCCCGCACACGCCGGCCACCACCCACTACGCCTTCGCCTTCTTCGAGCCCTACCGTAAGGCCTTAGGCTTCCTGACCAGGGAACGGGCCGAGCGCTTCTGGGAAAGCGCTGGCGGCGGCGTAAGCGCCCTGGGAGGGGCCCTGCGCAGGCTGTACACCGGCAACGGCCAGACCTACGCCCTCCACATCGTCCTCTATGTGGCTATTCTCTACCTGATCATGGGGGTCTTATAATGGACGCGACACTACTGCAGCGCGTGGGCTACGCCTTCGTATCGCTGTTCGTCATCACCAATTACGGCCTCCTCCTCATCGGCTCCATGGCGCGCATAAGCGCCAAGGTGCAGGGGCGCGTGGGCCAGCCGGTGTACCAGCCCTATATCGACATCATCAAGAGCAGCGCCAAGCGCAACTCCATAGGCCACGGCGTCATGTTCTACTTAGGCCCCGTATTCCGCTTGGCAGGCGGCGTAGGCACCTACATGTTCATACCGGCGGTGTTCGGCTCGGCGCTTTTCATGAACTTCAGCGACTCGGGCGACCTCCTCTTGGTCATGTACTTCATCTTCTTCGGGCAGCTGGGCATGGCCCTGGGCGCCAGCGAAGGCGGCCACCCCTACAGCGCCATAGGCGTAAGCCGCGGCCTGGCCCAGATGACCGCCTTTGAAGTGCCCTTCGCCCTGTCGGTCATAGCGGTGGCCGTTCAGTACGGCACCCTGGACATCACGGCCATCGTGGCCGCGCAGCAGGGCGGCTTCATGCACTGGACCCTGGCCACCAACCCCCTGGCCGTCGTGGCCGCCCTCATAGCCTTCCTGGGCATGTCCATGCACAACCCCTTCAGCGTGGTCATAGCGCCCCAGGAAATACCCATAGGGCCGCCCACCGAGTACCAGAGCAATCTCTTGGGCATGCTGCAGACCAACCGCGCCATATTCAACGGCGCCAAGCTGGTGCTGTACATGAACCTCTTCTTCGGCGGCGCCACGAACATCGTCGTCATGGTGATCAAGACCTTCCTGATCTACTTTATCAACGTATTCGTGGGCCAGGCCTTTCCCAGGCTGCGGGTCGACCAGTCGATACGCTTTTTCCTCGGCGTGCCCACCCTGATAGGCATAGCCTCTGTTCTCATAGCGGCATTTTAGGAGGCGCACCGTGAGCGACAAGAAACTAAAACCGGCGCCGCTGGCCAACGAGGGCCTGTCGCCGGACGAGCGGGGGCTGTTCTGCGACGCTGCCCCCCGGGAATACGAACCGGCCAAGGGCGTCATAGAAGACTTTTATAACTGGGCCCGGGCCGAGAGCCTATGGATACTGGGCTTCGGCACCGGCTGCGGCGCCATAGAGCTGCGGCCCCTCATGACCAGCCGCTTCGACATGTACCGCTACGGCATACAGGCCAGGCCCACGCCCCGCCAGTCCTGCGTATTCGTCATAGGCGGCTACGCCTCGGTAAAGACCCTAAAGCGCATCGTGCGGAGCTACGAGCAGATGATGGGGCCCAAGTTCGTGGTGGCCCTAGGCTCCTGTACCATAAACGGCGGCATGTACTGGGACAGCTATAACACCATCAAGCGTATCGACCAGTACATACCCGTAGACGTGTATATAACCGGCTGCATGCCGCGCCCCGAAGCCCTCCTGGCGGGCTTTCAGGAACTCAAGAAGATAATTAAAGCCGGCAAGGGCGAGGGGCAGAACATATACGCCCGCGACTTCGCCTGGTACAAGGCCAATCAGAAGCAGATCATCAAGAACTGGGACATGCCCGATTACAACTGGTAGGAGACCGTAGATGAACGAACTGGCTACACGGCTGGCCGCGCGCTACGGCGCCCGCGGCTGGCATGACCAACGCGCCGATTTGGCTACGATAGTCCTGGATGCCGACAGGCTGCGCGACGCCCTGGCCTACCTGCGCGACCAGGAAGGCTACCGGCACCTGTCCTTCGCCACGGCCATAGACAACATAGAGCGCGGCGTCTTTACCCTCGTCTATACCCTGCGCAGCCACGATAAAGGCCACAGCCTCATCGTGCACGCCGACATAGACCGGCAAAAGCCCGTCGTCGACTCCATACACCTCTTGTGGGCCCAGGCCTGGACCTACCAGAGAGAGATGAAGGAATGGTACGGCATAGACTTCCCCGGCAGCCCGCGGGTGGACGAGGAATTCGTGCTGGAAGGCTGGGAAGGCCCGCCCATGATGCGCCGCGACTTCGACTCGCTGGCCTACAGCGACGCCACCTACGCCGAGCGCCCTGGCCGCGCCACCAGCGACCCCGCCAGGCACATGAAGGAACAGCTCTACCCGGAGGCCGCCGAATGAAGAAAGAAAAACTCCGCGTCATACCCCCGGCAGAGCGGGCCAATCCCGACTTGGAATCGGGCAAGTACCTCCTCATGTGGCAGGGGCCCCAGCACCCCGGCATTACCGGCAACATGTCCTTGAAGCTCATCGTGGAGGGGGACAGCGTCGTGGACTGCGAGACCCACGTGGGCTACCTGCACCGCGGCTTCGAGAAGCTCATGGAACGCAGGCTGTGGATGCAAAACTTTCCCCTGGTGTGCCGCATAGCCGTGCCTGAGCCCGACTTCAACGAGTACTGCTACGCAGCGGCCCTTGAGGAACTGGCCGGCATACAGATACCCGACAAGGCCGTGTGGCTGCGCACCCTGTCCCTGGAGATGATACGCTTAGCGTCCTTCCTCATGTGGATAGGCGGGCAGGCCGGCGCCTTCGGCCACGGCACCATCATCCAGTGGAGCGTAACCATGCGCGACTATGTGCTGGACCTCTTCGAGGAGCTTTCAGGCGGGCGCATATACCACATGTACATCATACCCGGCGGCGTGCGGGGCGACGTTCCCGCGGGCTTCTTCAAGCACGTGCTGGAAATCATGGACACGGTACAGAAGAACCTGGACGACATAGAGCTCGTCATGTTCCATAACGTGGTCTTTAAGATGCGAGCGGAGGGCTTAGGCTATATACCCGCCGACTGGGTGGACCATTACGGCATAACAGGCCCCAACGCGCGCGCGGCGGGCGTTGCCCGCGACCTGCGTAAGGACCTAGGCTACCTTGCCTACCCCCGGCTGGACTTTAAGACTATCGTGGGACAGAAGAGCGACGCCTACGAGCGGGCCAGGCTGCGACTCCTCGAAATGTACCAGTGCATAGACCTGATACGGCAGATCGTGGACCAGTGCCCCAAAGACGGGCCCTTCCGCGAAAAGCTGCCCAACCCTCTGTACTGGAAGATACCCGCGGGAGAGACCTACGTGGCGGCGGAATGCACGCGCGGCGAGTACGGCTTCTACGTGGCGTCCGACGGCTCCGACAAGCCGCGGCGCGTGGCCGTGCGCGGCCCGAGCTACACCCACGCCGTGGCGGTCATGGAGCGCCTGGCCCGCGGCGTAAACATAGCGGACGTGGCCGGCCTCATGGTGAGCCTGCACACCTATCCGCCCGAGATCGAGAGGTAAGCCCATGGATATCAAGGACTTCATAGCGCCCTTCGCCGTATGGAAACGGGCTTTCGAAAAGCCCTTCACGGTTAAGAAGCCCATAGACGAGCGCCCCGGCGCCCCCCGCTACCGCGGCTTCCATATAAACGACGCCGAACGCTGCGTGGGCTGCGGCACCTGCGAGGCCATCTGCATGAACAAGGCCATAGACCTCGTGCCCGTGGAGGGCCGGGAGGCCAAGGAAGGCGATTCGGGCCTGCGTCCCCGCGTGGACTACGGCCGCTGCTGCTGGTGCGCCCTCTGCGTGGACATATGCCCCTCGGGCTCGCTCAACATGAGCAACGAATACCTGTGGATAGACAGCGACCCCGACGTGTTCCGCTATACCCCCGGCGTGGACAAAAAGCCCTGGGACGGCGCCGAGCTCGGCTACCGCCGGGCTGAAGGCTATCGCCTGCTGGACGAACAGCGCGTGCCCATGGCCGAGCTGGGCCACCGGGAGGCGGTTAAATCCTTTTTGGAGCTGGTGCAGGGCTATTCGCGGGCGCAGGCGGAGAAGGAAGCGGACCGCTGCGTATCCTGCGGCCTGTGCATAGCCAGCTGCCCCGCCCACATGGACATACCCGGCTACATAAAGGCCGTGCGCGAGGGCGACCTGGATACCGGCCTTAGGCTGCTCTACGAAACCAATCCCTTTCCCGAAGCATGCGGCCGCATATGCACCCATCTCTGCGAAGGCGCCTGCTCCATAGGCACGGGCGGAGACCCCGTAGCCATACGCTGGCTCAAGCGCTACATAGCCGACCAGGTTGAGCTCTCCGCCTATGCCAAGGCCCTGCCCCGCGCCGAACCTTCCGTGGGCAAAAAAGTAGCCGTAGTAGGCGCCGGCCCCGGCGGCCTCTCGGCCGCCTACTACCTGGCGCTTTTGGGCTACGAAGTAAAAGTATACGAAAAGGACGGCGAGGCAGGCGGCATGCTCCGCTACGGCATACCCGAGTACCGCCTGCCCTACCCCGCCTTAGACAAGGACATAGGCTACATAGAAAGCCTGGGCGTGACCATCAAACGCGGCGTAGCCATAGGCAAGGACCTAAGCCTCTCGGACTTGCGCCGCGACTACCACGCGGTATACCTGTCCACCGGCCTCCCCGTGGCCTACGGCCTTGAAGTGCCCGGCGACAAGCACCCCCGCGTGCTGGACGGCGTGGCCGTGCTGGCCGCCGCCACCCGCGGCGAAGAGCTGGGCCTGGGTAAGCGCGTAGCGGTCATAGGAGGGGGCAACGTGGCCATGGACGCCGCGCGCACCGCCCTGCGCCACGGCGCCGCCGTGGACATACTCTACCGCCGCCGCGAAGAGGACATGCCCGCGGACGCCGACGAGATACGCGAAGCCAAGGCCGAAGGCGCCCGCCTCATCGAGAAATCCATACCCGTGGAAGTAAAGGACGCCGCCGGCGCCCTGGCGGGCAAGGCCGCCCTCTTCGTATGGAACGAAGCCGAAATGGTGCAGAAGGAAGAAGGCAAGCGCCCCGTGCCCGAAGCCATACCCGGCGCGCTCCGCGAGGAACTCTACGACAGCATAATAGCCGCCATAGGCCAGGGCCCCGACCTCTCCTACGTAACAGAAGAAGACGGCGTGCCCATGAAGCGTTTCAAGCCCCTCGTGGACGCGCGCGGCATGGCCAGCCCCGGGGCAAGCCCCAAGGGCGGCGCCATATTCGCAGGCGGCGACCTCGTCAACGATCGCAAGGACGCCATATCCGCCATAGCGGACGGCCACCGGGCCGCCCTCAGCATAGACCGCCACTTAAGCGGCAAAGGAGCCTGACATGGACGCAACAAGCTTCGCGGAAGCCCTCGATTTCGCCATAGGCAGGGAGAAAGCCGCCGTGGACTTCTACCGTGAGCTGGCCGCCCTGGCAAGCTTCGCCGTGCAGCGCTCCACCCTTAAGGAGTTCATGACCATGGAAGAAGGCCACGTAGCCATGCTCAGCGCCATGAAAGCGCGCGGGGGCCTGGAACTATCTTCAGCCATAGCCGTGGACCTCGGTCTGGCCAAAGCCCTTGCCGCCGACGAGAAGCCCGCCGCGGGCATGAGCTTTCAGGACATACTCGTGGCGGCCGTCAAGAAGGAGGAGCGCTCAGGCGAACTCTACGTGAGCCTGGCCGCGGCCTCGCTTAACCCCGAAGCCAAGGCCGTCTTCGAGCGCCTCGTGGCGGAAGAAAGCCGGCACAAGCGCTACTTCGAGGAGCTCTATGAGGCTCATATAGCCCGGGACAATTAGGAAAACGCGGCGATCCAAACACAACTAAAAAAAGCCCCCGTTGCCTAGCTAAGCGCCTGGTAGCGGGGGTCGAATAGAGCATAGCCATTCATAGTTAAGGGCAGGGCCTCTCCCGTTGGCGCAGCCACGAACGAGCGTATAGTCCTTCCGTGAAATAGCTTATGTCCTGCGCCGAAAGACAGCCGCTCAGGCCGTATCCGTTCCGAGCGCTTGGCCTCTATAAGCGTAACGCCGTCCGGCTTATCCAGGACGAAATCTATTTCCGTTCCCGCGTGGTCCCTGAAGAAGAAGAAATCTCGCCCCGGGATCGCGCCCTTGGTCTTAATAAGCTCGCCGGCTACGTAGTTCTCCCATACCGCCCCCGCGTACGCGCTTGCTCCGAGCTGTCCAAGCGTCGTTATGCCGAGTAGAGCGCAGAGCAAGCCCGTGTCGGCAAAATACAGTTTAGGCGTCTTCACGAAACGCTTTTCAATATTCGAGAAGTAGGGCGGAAGGACGTATGCCAGACCGGATATCTCCAGCGCCGCTATCCAGCTCTTTATGGTATTGTTCGAAACCCCGCAGGCCTGTCCCAAATCGCTGTAGTTGAGCAGATCCCCGGCCCTTGCGGCGAGTATGGCCAAGAAGCGCCTGAAATCAACGAGACTTCTGACATTCACGATATCCTTGAGGTCGCGCTCTATATAGGTCCGCATATAATCTTCAAACCACGCGCTTGAGTCGATATCATCGTTCTTCCACAGCTCCGGATAGCCCCCGCGTATAAGAACAAGGTCCTCGTCGCCTTTGGCCGGCAAGCCTACCGAACGCAACTCCTGGGAGGATAGGGTTTCAAGGTGGATAATCGCTATGCGGCCGGCAAGGCTCTCGCTAACGCCTTTCATAAGCTCAAAGCGTTGGCTTCCGGTAAGGAGCCAGCGCCCAAGCTTAGCTCTGTCCGCGTCTATCTCCTCCTTGAGCGCGCGCAGAAGAGCCGGCACATAGTGGACCTCATCAAGAATCACCTGGCCATCGAAGCGCTTTAAAAACGCGCGAGGAGACTCCTCAGCAGCCGCGGCAAGAAGAATATTATCAAAGGTGACATACTGCGCATCGGGGAATGCCATCTTTAGCAGCGTTGTTTTGCCTACTTGGCGCGCCCCCGTGAGGATGATACTCGGCCTTGTGCTGGCAGCCTCTTTTAAACGTGACGACAGCAATCTATCAATAATCATACTTCAGATATTATGCAATTGTATTTCATATTGTCAAGATAATCCCTACTGTCTTTATGGAAGCTTGGAAGCGAGCTATACTGAACGTCATGGCCCTACCTGCGCTTCTTTTTTTATCCTGCCTCGGCGCGCTCGCAAGCCTATCCTGCGCCGGAAGCCCCTCGCGCGCCGCGGATAGGTTAGAGATAGCCCTGCCCATAGCGGAAGCCTATAGCCCGGCCCAAGTAAGTGCCGCCCAAACCAGCATAGTCGCCGGAGGCAAGAGCCTCGTGGGCAAGGCCAGCCTCGTCGTGAACGGCAAGACCTACCCCAACGACTGCACCGGCCTCGTGCGCGCAGCCTACGCCTTCGCGGACATAGATTTAGCCTACCGTTTCGGCTCCTACGCCGGCAACGGCGTGCGCCGCCTCCACGAAACCCTTCTCGACGAAGGCCTGCTCTACGCCACGCGCTACCCCGCTCCCGGCGACCTCATTTTTTGGGACAATACCTATGACGCCAATGGCAATGGTAAAGCCGACGACGAATTTACCCACGTAGGCCTCATCATAGCCACAGAACCCGACGGCGCCGCCCTATACCTGCACTATCATTATCGCCTAGGCCCGGTAATTGAGCGCATGAACCTCGTTACCCCCGACGACGAACGTCTCATAGACGGCAAGCCCGCCAACGCCGTACTGCGCATGCGCGGCTCGCCGCCAGGACCCGGCAGCAACGCCGCCCAGCTCTTCAGGGTCTTGGGTAAGGGTTATGAACTGAAAGCGCCTTTATAGACTCTACTCGTCCACGAGCAGGCCCTTCTGGCGGGTGTCGATATTATTCAAGAGGCTCATAAGCTTGTCTTTTTCCATAAGGTCGATGAGCCTAGCCTCAACGAACTTCTTAGACTCGTCGGAGAACACGCCGGCCGTTACGCAGTAGCCCTTGCCCGCCTTCAAGTCTTTTATGCGGGCGTGGAAATCGCGCAAGGTAAGCTCGCCGGTGGTGCCGGTGGAGCGTATCATGCGGAAGAGCACTACGTCGGACCAGCGGGTGGTCTCAACCTCGGCAAGAATATCGGCCCAGTCGTTCTTCTGCACGGATATGTCGGTTATCTTTACCTTGGCCTTAGGAAAGAAGGAGAGGGTAATCTTGCGGCAGAGGGTTATGAAGTCGCTGGTGGCGGACATGAGGTAGGTCTGCAGGTTGCGGTTGGAGTTAAGCTCCTTATAGCGCGACAGCTGCAGGGGCACGTCCTTATAATTGGGGTATATCTGATTAATCTCGGTTAAGAGGTTAACCGCCTTGGACAATTCCTGCTCTTTAAGGTAGGCCGCCGCCAAGCGGTACTTAATCTCCACCAGCACCTCAACCTTAATGTCGGGGTGCCGCAGGCCTATCTCGAAGTCCATGACGGCCTTTTGAAACTGGCGCTGGTTAAGGTGTATGGTGCCGGCGAAAAGCGCCGCGCTGGGGCCTAAGGCCGGGTCGGTGCGAAGGTGGCTGAATATGCGTATGGCCTGATCGGGCTGCCCCAGCTCAAACTGGCTCTCGCCCATTGCAAAGAGGCTTTCCTTGTCTTCGGGCTGCAGGTCGATGGCCCGCTTGAGCACGCCCAGGGCTTCTTTGTAGTTCTTGGTCTTAAAGAGCGCATGGCCCAGGTAGCGCAGGGTAAAGGCGTGCTCCATATTGAGCCGCGTAGCCTGCCTCAAGTAAATAATAGCCTTCTCGTACTGCCTGCGCTGGAACTCCAGGTAGCCTAAGTTGTAGCAGGTCTCAAAATCGTCCTGCTTAACCGCGTGCGCGACGACGAGGCCCTTGTAAGCCTCCTCAAAGCGGTTGAGCTTGAGCGCCGACAAGCCGTAGCGCCTGTTAATCGCGAATTCGTCTATGTCGGGATTGCCCGCGGCCACTTCCATGAGGGTCTCGTAGGTCTTGAAAGCCTTCTCCCATGCCTGCTCGCTAAAGTACACCTCGCCCAGGGCCTGCAGGGCCTCGACGTCCTTAGGGTTCTGAGCCAGGCGCCTGTTGGCGTCCTTGAGCACCTGCGCGTGATCCTTGGCTTTGAATTTCTTGACCTTCTTGGTACCGCCCTTGCCCTTGGACAGTATGATACCGCCCATGAGCACCACGAGTGAGAGGAAAATCACGACGATAGCTACGATCATGAGGTCGCCCATGGCCATAAGTATGGGCGGAGCCCCCCGCCGTTGTCAAGGAAAGCAAAAAAAAGCCCGCCGTCCGCGCAAGCGGAAAGCGGGCTTTATGCTACCCGGACCGGCCCAAAAAGGGCGCGGCCAAGGCCGTCGAATTACCAGCGGTTGCCGAAATCGCGGCGGGGGGGGCGCTCGTTGGCTTCGTTAACGCGAAGGCTGCGGCCATCGAGCTCGCGGCCGTTGAGGCCGGAGATCGCCGCCATGGCGGCGTCGTCAGCGGACATTTCAACGAAACCGAAGCCCTTGGAGCGGCCGGAGTCGCGATCGATTACGATGTTCACGGAAGCGACATCGCCGTACTGGCCAAAAGCGGCGCGGAGGCCGTCTTCAGAGGTGCCGTAGCTGAGGTTGCCGACGTAGAGTTTCTTAGCCATAAAAAGGTCCTTTTCCCGGATCATTGCCGGGGAGTGAGATAGTCGTGGAACGGATTCGGAAAAGGAGGCCAGAGAAATTGCTACGCGGAGATGCGAGATTCGCCGGGAGGGTAGAGAAGGAAGGTACATTCTTAATTCGGCAGAAATCTAACAGGTTCACGGTCCTCTTAAAACACGATTCGTCCAACGCTTCCGATTGTAAACGATACTATCAATAATGTCAAAGCCCTAAAACGCGATATTTCAGCCTATTTAAGCTCTAAAATAGCCTTTACTATGCTGTCCAGCCCGTTTACGAAGCCCACGGCCTCGATATTGCGCTCGATTTGTGCGCGATAGGCAGGGTCGGAGAGGAGCTTTTCCGTTTCCTCGCGCGCGGATAGCGGCGTAGGGCAGTACTTGCCCACGCCCTTATCCTCCACCCAGCGCATATTAGGCTCTTCCTGCCCGGGTATGAAGAAGGCTATCAAATTGGGCTTACCCGCCGCCAGCACCTCGCCGAGCACCGCAGGGCCGCCCTTGGACACCACGACGTCGGCGCTGGTGATAAGCTCGTACATCTTGTCCGTAAAGCCGTATACCAGGGCTTTGCGGCCCTGCTCCTCCAGGCGCTCGGCCACGGCGGCCGCCTTGACCCTGGTTAGCTCGTCGCGGCCGCATACCGCCCCCAACTGAAAATCCAGGTCCGAGCGGCCCAGCTCCTCCAGTATCTTGTCCGCGCCGCGTATGCCGTCGCCGCCGCCGGCTATGAGCACGAAGGGCTTCTTAGGCTCAAGGCCCAGGGCTGTCTTGTTAGCCAGCTTTGCCTCGTCCGTTACCTTCTGGGTGAACTTGTCGTTAATGATGATGGAATAGGCCGACAGGCGCTCTTCGGGCACGCCGTAGGCCTTAAAGGTATCCACCGCCTCCTCTGAATAACAGAGGATGGGAAACTCGTGCCCCTCGGCCCACATGGCCGGCGGCACGAAGGGGTCGGTAGCAACCACCACGCCCCGCATGGAGGGACGCTTACGCAGCATGCGGGACAGCTCCGATAAGAGAAGGTGGTGTACGCACACCACGATGGTGGGCTGCCACTCGTCCAGTATGGTGCGCAGCCCCAGGCGCGCCATGGCCCCGGTAAAGGCCTGCGCGAAGCGCATATTTGCCTTGATCTCGTTGGCCTTGAACATGGCCTTCCATACGAAGGGCACCTTGAGCGAGGCTATGCGGTAGCCGTCCTCTAAGAGGGCGCCCCCGAAGAGCGTGCCCGCCGTCACGGGGTCGTATATCTTAACCTGCGCCCCGTACTTCTTTTCCAGCACCCCGCCCATGGCCTTGGCGTTGGACACGTGTCCGCCCCCGGTGGGCAGGTAGAGGAAGAGGATGCGCTCGTTCGATGCGGAATTGGACAAATGGGCTCCTTAAGGCTATAGCCGCGGTCTTAGAGCTGTAGCGAAACGACCGCGAACAGCTCCAAATCCTCGGAGATGATAGCCAATTCCGTTCCGCGAAGCAATGAGGAAAGGTCTAGAGCCGCCCCCACGCGCAGGCCGTTGCGCTTTAAGTTGGGCACGACCAGGCTGAACTGCAGCCCTGCGCCTAAGAGCCTGTTAGCCGGGTCATCGGCTTGGCGCGACGGATCCCCCGCGTAGGCTAGGTCCACGAAGCCGCTAAGGAGGGCGTCCAGGTCCCAGTCTTCGTTCTTAAGGAGCGTGCCGCGCGCGGCAAGGAGGCAGAGTTCGGCGCTGGCCGCGACTCCCGCGGAGCCCGCGAGCGCTTTGGTATAGTCGCCTACGCCGCGCACGTACTGAGCCCAATCGGCGTAGGGAGCCGACGAAGCCCGCGCCCAGAGAGTCATGCCCCCTGAGAGTATGCTCAGCGGCCGAAGCCGCGCGTCGGTGGCTAGGCTCAGCGACCAGGATGCCGTACCCGCAAGGGGGCTAAAGCCTGCCTGCAGCTCTGCGGCGGCGGCCACGCCCTGAGGCAGGGCGCCTTCGTAGGCCATGCCCAGGTAGAGAGCGCTTAAGCCCGCGCCAAAGCCCGAGCTTACCGTAGGCCCGCTCGTATAGTCGCCGTAGAGCCGCGGATACAGGCGCAGGGGTACGTCCCAGGCCGAGCCTAGTTCGGCGCTTAATTCCAGGGAAACCGAGGGGTATATGTCCCTGCGAAGGTCGTATACGGCCGCTCCGCGGAGCAGCCAGGGCAGGGGTTCGTAGCCCAAGAAGCCCGCCGATGCGATGAGCACGGCGTAGTTGTCGGCGTCCACGTCCAGTATCTGGTCGCGGCCTATGGCCAGGCGGAAGCCCAGGAAGGCGTCCGGGCCTTCCTCAGCGCGGAAGAGTCCCGCCCAAGCGGCCCCGGGCAGCAGAAACAAGGTCTTATCCACGAGACCCGCGGCAAAGCCATACGAGCTTACCCAGCCCGACAAAGCGGCTGGGGGCAAGGCGCTTATGCCTTCGATTTGCCGCTCCAGAAAGCCTGAGCCGTTTGCCGGCGTATCGATGGCCGGAAGCAGGTCCAAAGCGTCCACGGCCTGGCCGGGGTAGGCCCAGGGCAGGGCCTGGCCAAAGGCCGAGGCGGCGCAGAACACTAACAAGGGCAGGATTAATCGCTTCATGTACGGCTTCCTCTCGCTACAGGGCTCAGAACTGCATGCCCAGGCCCAGCCAGATTTCCAGCTTGCCGGCCTCGAAATCTCTGCTAGCCAGGTAATCGCCCAGGTCATAGCCCACCGACAGCCTATAGGTAAAGGCCCGCGCATAGTCGGGAAAGATGACGAATTCAAAGCCGCCGCAGAATACCGTATCGGCCTCGGCAAAGAGCTCCGCCTGCGGGTTGGGGCGTACATAGCCGCCGTCGATAAAGGGTACAAAAAAAACCTCGGTAGAGAATCTTTCTTGATTAAGAAAACGCCCTTGAGCTAGGTTTATGGGCAATTCCAGATTGTAGAAGTAGCCAAGGTCGCCATAACGGGCCTCTTTAAGTCCGCGTATACTCGTAGCATAGTTTACAGACGTATTTGCCTCTCCAAGCAGGGTCCAGGTTCCTTCCCAACGACCCATAGCTCGGAAATTAAGGCCTACGAGCCCGCCCCAGGCGTAGAAGGCGCTTGCGGATACCGTAGTCGCCCAATCATAGAGGTCTTTAGGAACAGGCACGATGAAGTGAAGTGTATAAGCGCTGGAAAGAGACAGCGAAGCGCCTTTTCGTAGGTTGCCTACCCAATCTGCCCGGCTGAAGCCCAGGCTGGCGCTAGTGGTCCAACCCGCGTCGTCCAGCACAGCGGTACCTAAGTTATAAGCCGTATAAACGCCGGTAGAGGGGCTAAGGTTAAAGGCGCCAAAATAGGACAATTGCGAGATCAAAATTCTCGTTGACAAACCTATGGTCGATCGTACCGAATTTTTAAGAGTATCGACGATCGTTAGCGTATAATTGTTCGATAAGTTCGCGGACCAACGGAAAAGAGCATCAAAGCTATACTTAAGCGCAAGCCCCCCGTTAATCGTATGACGGTCATAATGCTGTTCATAGCGGTAAGAAGTGGATGGAGCTAGAGACCAGGTTTCACCTAATAGAGGTAAAGGATAGCTCGCGCTCAAGGAGGCGGTAAAATCAGGCGGCGCTAGCTTGGCACTTTCCGTATACGTAAGCCCACCCGTAAAACCTAGTTTCCAGGTAGTACCTAAGAATTCAGGTAGCAAACCAAACTCCGCGATAAGCGACGCCTCGCTATCCGTAAAGTAATAATCAAATGCCAGTGATAGGGTTTCCAAAGTGCCTAAGAAATTATAGTCTTTGTACCTAAGGGCAATAGAAAACCCATCGGCATCGCTATATTTGGGGAAGGGCACCGCTAATGCTGACCAGCCTACCTTGGCGTATACGAGCACCCGGACGGCCCCAGGCCCAAGTTCCGGCGCGAACTCCAAGCTTACCGCGGACTCTACTTCAAATACGCGATTGTTCTTAAGCAGCCGGTCTTTCTCGGCGATGTAGCTTTCAAGTTGCGCGATAGACTTAAACGTGAGGCCAGGCTCAATCGCAAGATAATCGGATAATGCAAATTCTAATAGCATGCCATCGATACGATACGATACATCTTGCAGAATATAACCGTCAGCGCCTTGAGCCTGGGCGGTAAGGCTTATGGGCAGCGCAATAAAAATCGCTAGGATCGCGATGAACTTCTTCACTCATGTTTCCTTAGTGTATACCCAGAGATTCCCGTTAGCCTTGCACGTAGAAAGATGATTATTTTTTTTCTAAAGCGGCGTTAATCTTTGCCATAGCAGCTTTATCATTCTTTATCGACTCGATGCCCTGAAGCATGAACACCAGGAGCAGCGATAAAAAGACCGCTCCAATAAAACCGAGTATAGCCTTTTTTATTACACTATTACGCACCATTTCAAGCGTCACGAGGGACCGCAACGCATACGGGCCATATACTACTACATAAACCGGTTCAATGCCTTCATCGAGCAACTTGGCGGCATTATAACGGAAATAGGCAGAGGATATAGTCTCGATAATACCCTGGCTCGGGTTTTCTATCGAAAGCATGTGCTCGAAATTCCGTATTTCCTCCGAGGCCAATCCCGCCACGAAAACGCTAAGACGCGCGTTGGCTAAAGCTATCAATTCCCTCAAGGCCGCAAGCGCCTTTTGCTCGTCCGTGTTCAGGAAACGCAACTCTAAGTTTCCTAACGATACCGAAGCCTCGTATAGCCTTTGGTCTTCCCGAAGCTTCTTTCCTTGACTATCTTGATTATTCAAAAGCCTTCTTCGAATAAAAGAGAGCGCGGTATCTCCTACCCCTTCACGTATATCCATCCCATCAATATAGTAGACTTCCGCTTTACGTAAAGCCGCTAAAACGAGAGCGGGGTCGCTAAATACTTTTGCCGCATACTCATCAAGCATTGCGCTATCGAGTATGCTGTCGACGGCTTGAGAATGGCTTAACGCGGCTATCGCCTCGACACTCTGTTCGGAAGCAAGTTTTTTTACCAAAAATCCAGGAAGAACCAAAACCATGGCAAGGGCTAAAACCGCTGCAAGCCCGATGAACACGGCCAGCACCCGTCTATAGCATAGTAAAAGCGCCAGGATATCAACGAGCGATATCTCGTTTTCGGCAATATCAGTTCTGGCTCCTCGCTCGTCCATAGATAATCCTCCTAGAACTCTATAATACCTAGTCTATTAGAATTTCAGTTTTATCTGACCTATCGTAGCGTTGTAGATCATCATCCAAGCCAAGCTTCACCCTCGACAAAGGATCATTGAGCATGAGCCGTATGCCTTCGGCCAAAAAAGACAACATTAATGATGCCAAGAACACGGCTACTATGAATATAAATCCTTTTTTTCCTATCTCATTATTCCCCGTAAATTCCGAGTCACTCATCTCGATGAGTTCTGCTTGCCCCAGGTTAACGAGCAATGGAAGCCGACCTTCCATAAAATCGCTAGCACTTGAATACTTCTTATATCCATTTACAAGAATTCCGCTATCGATGGCACTCTGCGTGGGCTTACTCTTTATATCTTCAAAACCCTGCATAAAAGAGATAACGCCAGGCTTGAATTGTTCAAAACAACGCTCTTCCAAGGTTTCCTTCAAGGCCTTCAGGAAGCCAAGCGCCTTGTCTCCAGCCACATGCCTAAAATCGAGCTGAAGGCTTTCGCCTTTAGCGTTACTTCTATATATCCAACGCTCAGCGCCAAGATCCTTCCCGCTGGTATCCTTTCCGTTGATTAAATACTCCCGAACAAGAAAAATACGCTCCGCTGCATCCAGACCGCCTAATTCAATGCCATCTAAAGTGGTTATATTAGCCTTTCGCAAAGCGGTATCTATAACCGTGGGTTCCGATAAGGCATACGTCAAAAACAAATTATACTCTTTACTAGATGCTAACGATAAAATACTTGTATTGATGCGAAAGCTGGCTTGCGCATGCTGCAGAGAATTGTTTTCTTGGGCTATAAAACCATATTGAAGCAATAAAACATAGCCAAGTACGACAATCAGGCTCCCGAGTGTAAGAGAAAGAATCAAGCGCCTCCAACGGAGTAGTATAGCTAGAATATCAACCAGCGAGATTTCAGTTTCAGCGGTCAATTCGTTTTCATCTTTTATGATTTCTTTCATAATTTATTCCTTAAGTAATATTTTTAGAGAGCTCTCGAATCTATATTATGTGCAGTGCGCAATTTCCTCCTCTTTAATCTCTATGATTAGTAAGGTTTATCTTTGGCAACAATAGGAAAGTCCACGCGCTTATGACAGAGCAGGCGAATGATAAAAAATCCGATTAAAACGAGCAGACTGGCACAAAGATAGATAAAGAACGCTATATCCTTGTGCTTACTTAAGTACGCGCCGGCGAGTACTGCGCCGGCCAAGATCAGGCAAAAACCGTAAATAACGCCAAGCGCCTGTCGCACGTCCAAGCCCAAGTCCAACAGTTTATGATGCAAATGGCCTCTATCGGGCGTCATAAAGGAAACGCCGCGGCGACGGCGGCGTATCATTGCCCAAAGGGTATCAAGGATGGGCACGAGCGATAAGGTAACGGCCGGAAAGAAGCCGTTGCCTATACGCCCCGGTTCCTCAAGGAGTAACGGCAGCAGGGCAAAGGCCGTGCCCAGGAAAAGGCTGCCTGAGTCTCCCATAAAAATTGAAGCCGGCGGAAAGTTATAAAAGAGAAAGGCCAGCACTGCGCCTACAAGGGCAGCGCTGACTGCCCCGGCGGTTAGGTCGTTGTTCTTAAAGGCGAGAAAGGTATAGGCGCTGAACACGATAAGCGATATGCCCCCCGATAGGCCGTCCATGCCATCTATAAGGTTTATGGCGTTCATCATGCCCAGTATCCAGAAAAAGGTAAGCGGGTAGGATGCCAGGCCAAGGTCCACGAAGCCTATGCCTAAGGGCAGGTAAAAGCCCTTGAAACGATAGCCGGCCAAGAGTATGCCCAGGGCTACAAGAACCTGAAAACCAAGCTTGAAGCGCGCGCGCAGCGGCTTAAAGTCGTCTATAAGGCCTATGACATGCACGGTAAGAAAGCCGCCCAAAACAAGGGCCAGGGACAGCCAGGGCGTGGCAATGCGGTTGCGCAGCACGGTAAGAAAGGTTAGGGATACAAAGAGCGATACGGCAAAAGACCAGGCTATGCCCACGCCGCCCAAACGCGGTACGCTGCCCGTATGGATCTTGCGCCCGCCCGTGCCGTCATACCAGCCCTTGGCCCGGGCCAGCTTGAGTATAAGAGGGGTACAAATTAGGTTTAGGATTAAGGCGATAATTGCTGTGGCTACATAGTACATGATTTACCTTCTTATCCTACGATTTAAAATAGATTTTCTTAAGTATGTTCAATGCTGTTGCCTTTATCAAGTGAGGGTAATGGCTCTTTAGTTAAACTAAACATCAGCTGATAGAGTATCCTAACTCGGATAAGAACGTAACTAAGGATTTCCAATTACGAAAAAAGACAAACAAGGCAGGCGGGCCGGCGGAATTCCACAATGGGGCTGGTGGCGCAGTCCAGTTTAGCCTGATTAAAAGGAACAGCTACCCAGATTCCTACGGAACATTAGTTGGTCATTGACCTTGTTTCATGAATTCATCTATGGAAACACCAGATTGTTTTAAGATTCCTGCGAGGGTTCCTGTCTTGAGTTCTTTGTGATTTGGCACCACACATCCGGATGAACCACGACGAAGTACCATATGGCTGCCACGTTGTCTTACTAGTACAAAGCCAAGACTCTCCAGACCCCGGACTACTAGAAGTCCAGACAGTACGGGAAGCTTAGGCATGATTTGCTACCTGAAAGGTTGTCAGAATCGGGCGTGAAGTTCTGTCCAATGGAAACTCTTCCAAATATAACTCGGTTGCTTCCTTGAGGTTATCCAAAGCTTCTTCAACCGTTTCACCCTGTGTAGTAGTTCCGGTATCGGGGTTGAAAGCAATATATCCCCCCTCCATGGCCGACGTTATTATTGCTGCCAACTCCATGTGTTACCTCCATTCCGCGCTTCCAGTTGAAAATATCCCATACTATGTCATGCTACAAGCAAGAGAAAACAACTATATGGCTTACCCTCACCTTTTACTATAGTTCGTATCCATCCAGCTGCGATACTCGCCGGAGCGCACCCGCTCTATCCAGCGGGGGTTATCGAGGTACCAGCGTACCGTCCTGCGTAGGCCCCCGTCATAGTCGACGGACTGTTTCCAGCCCAGCTCCGCCTTGATTTTTGAGCAGTCTATGGCATAGCGACGGTCGTGGCCCGGCCTATCCTTTACGTAGCTTATTAAAGCCCGGAGTTGGCCTACGCTCTTGCCCGCTTCTTCCGCGACAATTTCTATGAGCCTATCCAAAAGCTTAATGTTCTCCCACTCGTTCTCGCCGCCTATATTGTAGGTATGCCCTATAGCGCCTTTTTGCATGACAGCCCATACAGCGGCATTGTGGTCCTCTACGTATAGCCAATCCCTGATATTCCTGCCATCGCCATAGACGGGCAAGGGTTTGCCTTCAAGCATGTTGAGTATCATGACGGGTATGAGCTTCTCGGGGAACTGATAGGGGCCATAATTGTTGGAGCAGTTCGTAAGGGTTATGGGCAAGCCGTAGGTATGGTGATACGCCTGAACGAGGTGGTCACTTGAAGCCTTGCTGGCCGAGTAAGGAGAGCGCGGGTCGTAGGGCGTGGCCTCAGTGAAGTAGCCGGCGTCGCCAAGAGAGCCGAATACCTCGTCGGTGCTCACGTGGTGAAAGAGGACATCGTCTCTGCCCTTCCATGCGTTGCGCGCCACGTCTAAGAGGGTAAAGGTACCCATTACGTTGGTCCTGATAAAGGCTTCAGGCCCCAGGATAGAACGGTCCACGTGGCTCTCGGCCGCCAGGTGGCATACGGCGTCTATGGCATAGTCGGCAAAAGCCTTTTCCACGGCAGGCCGGTCGCAGATGTCCGCCTTAACAAAGAAATAACGCGACCCGCCATGCTGCTGTTCAATATCGGCGAGGCTTTCGGGGTTACCTGCATAGGTAAGGGCGTCAAGGTTGACGAGTCGGCCCGTAAAACCCGATTTTTCGCCAAGCAGATAGCGTATAAGATTGGAACCGATAAAACCGGCGCCGCCGGTAACGAGGATTGTGGAAAACTTGTGCATTTACTCTCCTCCGATTGGCAACCTTACGGTTCCGTTTTTATTGCAGCGAATCAAACGTATCATTTCTCGATTTTAAAAGTCACCTGCTACATTCATTGTATCAATAGAAGCAATAATGGAGTTAATGATTTGTTGTTGATCAAATACGCTACTAGAAGCCAATATGGCATTACTCCTCCATCGTTCCCGCTCTTGGCCCGTAGTCTCCGACAAGCGAATAAACGCAGCCGCGATAGACGTGGGGGAATCAGCGTCAGCATCAACACCAAGATCAAATTCGCGGACTAGGTTTCGAACCTCTCCCTCTGCAGCGCAAAGCATAGGCTTGCCTACCGAGACATACATTTGGAACTTTGAAGGAACAGTAAGTCGAAACGCCGGCTTGCCAATAAGCGACATTACCAGAAACTGCGCTTGTTCATATTCCTCTTGCATTGCTGAAGAGTGAATCCTTCCAGGAAAATCTACCTTGACGTTCTCTTTGTTCGCTAAGATACGAAGCGATTCAAGCGCTGAACCGTCACCTACAATCCGTAGTATTCCTCTAAAAGATGTATTGCGAGACGCAATAGCAAACCCCTTTATGACATTCTCTAGGTTTTGAATTTTGCCGATGTTTCCTGCGAAAAGAAAAATGGGAATATCGCTTATCACGACTTGTGCAGCTAAATGCTTAAATGAAAATAGAGGCCAATTAGGCGCATAGATCATTTGTTTATCAGTATAATTACCTAAGACTCTTTCAAATCCTTTGCAAGAAATCAATACGACCGTAGCTGACCGATAGACCCAAGCCACAAATATATCCAATGAGCGCGATAATACACTTGTCTTTCGAAACCCATACGCGTAAACTGAGTCGGGCCAGACGTCCTGAGTCCAGATCGCGACGGGAACATGCCGTATCTTTCCATAAAATAAACCTGGTATCGCCATTGTAAGGGGACCCGTTTGGTAGATAAACACTCGATCAAAACGGCGCCGAATGAGAAGCGCGATGAGTGTCGCATAGCCCGCAAACCAGAGATAGTTGAAAAGCTTGTAAAACAAGCTGCCCTTATACCCTAAGACGGTCTTAATCCTAAGGATCTCTACGCCTTCCCATTTCTCGTTGGAAAAAAAGTGGTTTAGCCTATCTGAAGGCATGCGTCCCTGCGGGTAAGAAGGCTGCTGCGTTAGCACAGTCACCTTGAATCCGCGTCGAGCCGCTTCAGAAGCGAGATCGTTTATCACAAATTCCTCGGGCCAAAAACGCTCAGTAACGAACAGCAGACTTTTCATAAATATTGTATAGCTCCTGGTGTTTGTCCATAAATGCTTTCATTGCTACGAGCATTTCGCGGTAAGAAGGAACTGGATAGAGGTAGTCCGCACGCGTGCTAATAAGGCTCCGGTCAGAGACTCGTGAAACATCCCGCTCAATCTCAATATCAAAGCGCTTCCATATTTCCTTAAAGAGTAAAAGTAGGTCGTATTTGCTGATAGGATTTCCATTCGTTAGGTGAATAAGCCCCGTCGTACCCTTCCCGATTGCCGAGTTAACCGCTTTCGCCATCTCGAGTGTAGTGACGCCACTCCATTGTGCGCAAGCATAACCATTAATTTTACCACTTTGTCGCATAAACCAACCGAACAAACCCGTACCGTTCGTTTTAAGTTCTGGCCCCACGATAGAGGTGCGGATCACAAGATCGCGTTCGTTCATCAGCTCGCCCATCGCTTTTGCGCGCCCATACGTATCATCCGCATCTCGGAAGTCATCCTCTCTGTAAGGTCCAGACTTACCCGAAAAGACACAATCCGAGCTAAGATGGATAAGCCGGTAACTAAACTCGGAACCTAAACGGGAAAGAATCCATGGAAGAAGCGAGTTGATGCGAATGGATCGCTCGGGATTTATCTTAGACTCGTTAATGAGGATGCCAATACAATTGACAACTACTTCAGGTCTTTTTTGAGCGATATAATCCTTCAATCTCCGGTCATCTTCCACATCGACCGCATCCCAATCTGGAGAGACTGATCTACCTATCGAGTACACATCATGTCCACGCTCAATGAGAAGTAGCCGCACCATATGCCCGGCCATCCCGCCTCCGCCAAGAACAAGTACACGTGCCATTTATGCCCTCCAAACGGTGCGCTTGACATAGCGTATGTAGCTTATAATGATCCTGAGAACCTTTTTTGAGACATCGTAAACCTCAAAATCCGGTATAAGCTGTGCGCGGTAACCAGCCTCAAAATCTCCAGCGATTATCTCGATGGCGCTCTCGACATCTCTTTTCTCTAGGCCCGACATAATGAGCGTGCCAGCGTCCATACCCTCGGGGCGTTCGTGTGCATTCCTTATAGTTATAGCAGGGAAGCCGAGGATCGACGACTCTTCAACTATGGTTCCCGAGTCTGAAATCACACAGTACGCTAACAGCTGCAACTTTATGTAGTCAAAAAAGCCAAGTGGCTTCATTACCCGGACATGTTCGTTGAACGAGATTCTGCTTTCAATAATCCGTTTCATCGTGCGAGGATGCGTTGAAAAAATTAGTGGCATTTTGTACTTATTTCCAATATAATTAAGGGTTTCCACGAGGTTGTCGAAATTCTTTTCGTCATCGATATTTTCTTCACGATGAGCGCTTACAAGAAAATATTGACGTTGCTCGACTTTGAGTCGATCGAGGACATCCGAGGCTTCGATATTATCATGATAATATGAGAAAAGCTCTTTCATGGAAGATCCGGTCTTAAAAACCATTTCTGGTCTTAGTCCTTCTGCCAGAAGGTAGCGGCGCGCGTGCTCAGTAAGCGTCATATTGATATCAGAGGTATGATCGACGATCTTCCTATTAATTTCCTCGGGTACACGGAGATCAAAGCATCGATTGCCGGCCTCCATATGAAAAATCGGAATTTTACGGCGTTTAGCTGAAATGACCGAGAGGCAACTATTCGTGTCGCCATAGACAAGCAGAGCATCGGGACTCTCTTTCGCCATTATCTCATCAGATAGAGCGATAATATTACCGATCGTTCTAGCTACTGTATCCCCTACAGCCTCGAGAAAATAATCAGGCTTCTTAACCCCAAGGTCATCGAAGAAGATTTGGTTTAGTTCATAGTCGTAGTTTTGGCCTGTATGGACCAAGATATGATTCGTATGCTTCTCTAGCTCGGCAATCACGCGGGCAAGCTTTATTATCTCTGGCCTCGTGCCAATAATCGTCATAACCTTATACATGTACCGGGTTCTCCTGATTCTCAGCGCCCGGCCAGTTCGGCCTTGATGATATCAAGGGAAAGCAAGAGATCCCTCAATGCTGAGCGGTTTAGTCGATTCGTATTATGCGAGTTGTATTCTTCGCTTCTGCTAATGTGTACATTTCCTTCCTCGAAGTAAAGCCCATAATTAAGATCGCGGGTATCGGCAGGAACGCGATAGTATCCGCCTAGATCTATGGATTTTACCGATTCCTCGCGTGAAAGAAGTGTCTCGTAAAGCTTCTCTCCATGACGCGTACCGATAACGCGCATCTCTGAGTTACCACCAAAAATTTCATTGATGACAGCTGCGAGATCCCCTATAGTAGCAGCCGGAGCCTTCTGCACAAACATATCGCCTTGTTCGGCGTTTTTAAAAGCGAAAAGCACGAGTTCGACGGCTTGGTTGAGCGACATCATAAACCGCGTCATCTCTGGATCGGTAACAGTGAGGGGCTTCCCTTCCTTGATTTGCTGCACAAAAAGTGGGATCACCGACCCACGCGATCCCATGACGTTACCATAGCGGGTCCCGCAAAGCATCGTTTCTTTCTTAGATACATTCCGAGATTTAGCGATCATAACCTTCTCCATCATAGCCTTAGACATGCCCATAGCGTTGATTGGATAAACTGCTTTATCTGTGGAAAGAACGACGACCCGCGCTACTTTGTTAGCGATCGCTGCCTCGATAGTGTTACCGGTGCCAATCACGTTGGTCCTCACTGCTTCAAGAGGGTAGAATTCACAAGAAGGTACTTGTTTCAAAGCAGCTGCCGAGAAAACAAAGTCAACGCCTCTCATAGCCGAGCATATAGAATCATAATCGCGAACATCGCCTATATAGAACTTAATTTTATCGTTTTTATACTTATGTCGCATGTCGTCTTGTTTCTTCTCGTCTCGGCTAAAGATGCGGATTTCGCCAATATCAGTAGCAAGGAATCTATCTAAAACTGCATTGCCAAAAGATCCCGTGCCACCCGTAATCATCAACGTATCATTCCTAAACATATGTGCTCCTCCAGAGATAGGATAATTTGTATTTTTTACTGCATTACGCTCTTTGAAAGATTTATCAACTTTTCCCAGTTATTCTCTTCCTTCATTGCCCTGCTTCTCTTTAAGACAAATTCACTATTGCCTGAATCAACTTCAATAGCCTTCTTCATCTCTTGATATAATTCATCAGCATTTTCAACACCATGATAAACAACCTTGTCATAAGAACATAATATTTCTTTGGCAAATGGAGTATCAGCACAAATTATTTTTGAATTCATTAACTTGGCTTCAAGTAATGGCAAACCATAAGATTCAAGCCATGAAGGGAACAGCAGTGTTGATATTGAATATAAAGATAAAACTTTCTCCCTAGAAATCCTCCCAATAAATATAATCATATTACTCAAGCCTCTTTTAACGACGCTTTTTTTTATTTTTTTTGCATATGGATTCTCCCTACCATTTATTGTAAGTAATATTTCAGGGCAAGACTCACAAGCTTTAAATTTTTCGACAGCGTCCAAAATAATATTTATATTTTTATACACAAATGGTGTACATGGATAAAAAAACTTATGACTTCTTTTTCCTTCATTTGATCCTTCAGTATCATTGAAGTTTATTGTCGGTGGCAATACTACTATTTTTGAACCATCTACATTATGGCTTTTAATTATTGCGTCTCTAAGCCATTTTGTTTGTACAATTGTTGTTGAAGCCTTTTTGATTGAAAATCCAATAAGATATCTAAATATAAAAGAATAAAGTGCCAAGGCCTGTTCATCCTTTTTTATGAAAGAAAATTTTTTTACAGAATATGGAATTGCTTGATGCACGTACAGAATCTGAGGGATATTTGTCATTAAAATCGCAGTATTTTGAAGTGATAGTATGACATCCGGGGCATATCTCTTAACAATCAAAGGTGCTTTGAATATCTCAAAGAATATTCGATAAAGCCATCCCTTCTTAATTAAAGGATATTTTTTTATTTTTATTCTATTGTCGCAATTTTGACAGTCTAAAATATCAGTACTTACTATAAAAATCCATTTAATATCATCGTATTGTCGACTTGAAACATAAATAAAAAAATCCTTCAAAATTGTTAAAGCCCCAGAATTTTGAGCAGGAACATCAAAAACCATAATCTTCATTTTGCCGCCTTTATTATACACATTCATCTATTTATATTTAGCATGATTGACACAATATCCTTTTTTGACACTTTATTATGAAAACAGCGCAAATAAATAAAAAAACACCAGAAGTAAAATATCCATATCCACGTAGAAAAAGTTCAAACCCAAAAGCAACAATCACTGAATCTGCAAAATAGTACTTGATACTCCTCTCTTTTTTTATTTTTCTGAATTTTACTAAATTGAAATATGATATCACGATTCTTATTGTTACACTAATTACAATGAGTAAACCTATAATTCCAAACTCGCCAATAAGTTTAGCAGCTAAAAACCCACCATCACTTCTATTTTTGTATTTTCCTGCTAGAATATTAATTTTCTCTGCAATTATTCCCGGCGATTGCTTCCCCAGGTTTTGGAATCCCAATCCAACTCCTTTAGTATCAATAAGTGCATTAAATGATTCTTCCCATCCTTGAAGATAGACTAAAGCAGAAAGATTTTTGCTGCTAGAAGCAATTATTAATCTTTCTGTAAAATAGCCTATTTTATCTAGAGTTAACATAATAACAAAAAATAATAAAGTTACTGTTATAACAAGAAGAATTAATCTATATTTGCTTTTTAAAACAACCATAGAAAGCATTAAACCAGACAATACTAGCAAAATAAGACTAGGTAGAATTAAGCCAGCAATTAATAACAATATAGTAACAATCACTCCTTTTACTTTTTTTTCAGTGATGTAGAAAATATAAAAAGGTGCCATTGTTATGGCGTAATGGCTAGGTTCAGCAAATGGGAAAATAGCTTTCGCATATTTACTGTAACTAAAAACGCTTAGATTAAACACTATAGAAAAATACAATAGTACTAAATATATTACAACCGTTCTATTTATAGATAGAACAAGAGCCCTGTCTTTAGTTCTATCTAATAGTTGTGAAAACACACTAGCAGCTACAACTAATATTACAAATAGTATAATAGACATAATGGATCTAGCAGAAAATTCTATTAAACTAAACAAATAGCAGCACAATACTAACACTAATGACAGATAATTTTTTGAACCGACTAATGAAAGGCTATTAGATTGATAAACTTTACATAGCAAAGTACAAATAATAAATACAGTCAAACCTGCCGCCATTGATCCAGCGCTAAAAGCCACATAGATAAATGAGGGAGCAAAGAGTAGAAAAAAAAACATTAAATTGCCAAAAGCAGCACTCATTTTTGTGTTCTGAATACCTGTTCTAGATATTTAATCGATTGATTTTGCATTTTTTTCAATCTTTGAAATACCGCTGAGTATTCAATATTTACCGGTACTTCAATTGTCTCATTCTTTGTGACCAAATTTTTAAGGCCTAAATGAGAAACTAAAGTTGTTATTCTGGCTTCTTCTTTTTTACTAGATATGACAAGAAAGTTTTTTTTATAGATAATTGAAAAGCACATACCATGGTATGAATCTGTAATAATTAAAAACGCATTTTTTAGTAATGTAATAAATTCTTCAATACCTGCGTTTGCAATCTTTTTTGCCCCTGGGATTCGCCGGTGTAACGACTGATCTATTACAACAACTGGTAATTTATACATCTTTTTACATTGTTGAACAATTTTTCCTAACAAGGGATCCCCTGGAACAATATAAACAAGAATATAAGGAACGATGTTCTTTTTTGCCTTTCGAGGCACAAGTTTATCATATTCAACATCAGATAATAACAAGGTTGGATCTAATACAATTTTTACTTCTTTCTGCACAATACTTTGCAGTATTTTTTTGGTTCGCTTTTCTCTTACAGAGATATGATCGTAATGTTTTAAATAAGCAGATATCTCATTAAGCATTTCCTCTTTAAATTCATAATTTCCAATACTTGTTGCATAAGATATTTTTATTACATTCACACTGCCAAATTTTAAAAAATAAGATGAATCTAGACATTCATTATTACTAATGCAAGCTGGATTCCAAATCTGATCACTACCTGAAACCAATACATCGAAACCTAATGCTATACTAGAAATACTCTTTTCATCAGCCAACTCTGTTAGGTTAAAATATTTATTAATAAACCTATTAAACTTAGCCACGAGCATATATCTTGGGATTACTCTATAAATGTCCTTAAGCGCTCTTATGAATCCATTCACCGACCATGCAAATCTGACAACCATTAAACCGTCACTTGTTTTTTTATTTTTATAGTTCAGAATATTGACATATCCAAATTTTTTAAAAATTTCTTGTGTAGCGTATGCCTGCAAAATAGCACCATAGTTGTTAGTATTGTGGATTGTTATAATTCCTATTTTCATAGTGTTTCCTTTATCTAAATAATTTCCGGACTATATAACTATAAAGTGCCATAAAATAGTTTCTTTTTGTATATTTTCGTAATACACGTAAAATATCCCTCGTCTGGTCAATTTCTAAAAAAAACTGACCCCTCTCTTTACTCAACATTGTAGAGTCTTTTATGTTTGGGTTGTTTTCGCATGCATATTCTAGATCGGCTACATTAATTCTAAACGCGCTAGAAATACTATCCCACACAGCCTTCCCTTTTTTTGATCTAACTATAACAAGAGAAGCACCTTTATTCTCATCAAATTCCTTGAACTTTCTTTTAGCTCCCCAAAAATCCCCGATTTCAAGATCTGCTGAGCTCCTAAAATTATTAGCTAGACAGTCTCCACAGGACTTTCTTAATGACAGCCCTCTACCAAAGGCTCTAAAAAACAAATCATTATTAGCAGCTCTTAAGTACTTTTCCCCTTTTTTAAAAGTAATACCCATTGCGACTGCAGCTTTTTCCTTATCTCTAAAATTCACACCTTCAACTATAGACTTATATTTATCACTTAACGCAGCAAGATATCTGGTAAAAATTAACGGTGAAGCAACCCCATGACAAATTACTTCAACTAGAACAACAGTGTTGCGCTTATTTCCCAAAAAAGAAGCTAATCCGGCGATCTGACAAGGTGTACCGATAAAAACAATAAATTGACCTTCATTAACCAGTTCTTTAACTTTTCTAAAAGAAAATCCTATTTCGCTCTGAATATATTTTGACCGTCTATATTTTTCTAAATCAGCTAAAGATGAAATACCATCATGCATCAATTTCCAACTCACATCAAATGCCGCACCAAAAAACCATCCACTATTTTGGAAAGCATGACATGCCAATTGATAAGCGACCCCACCCGAGGAACTTTGCTGCACAATGATTGCATCTTTATGCTCAGCAATAAAAGTTGCTATCGGAGGAACCGGGTCTCTCGGAATAATAAATGGACAAACACGAACGCACTCATTACATTCAATACAAAAATCTGCATTAACGCTTGGATAAAGAAATCCTTCTCGATCTGGGAACATTTGTATTGCATCAACAGGACAAATGTTCGCACAAGCCGCGCAACCAGAACAAGACTGTTTATTTAGTATTTTTATCATATCTGCTGACCCATAATATATCGCCCTCTATTAATAAGAGCTACCAAGACCACTCTGTCAAAACTGATATAGTATAATAATTCATATAGCAGAACTATAAGAGTAATTAAAAGACCATATCCCATCCAACCCCAAAGAGATAAATAATCGATTTGAAATATTCTGGCTATTAATGAAAATAAAATTACGATTATAAAACTCTTAATTGATCTTGCAATTGTTTTTTTTCTTTTAATAACGGGAAAGTATTTTGAAATAAATATATTCAAATCAATCAATCTATAAACATTTGAAACAATCATACCAAATAATATACCTTCAATTTTCCAAACAACGCCACAAATTAAGCCTACTATAACAACAAGTGACCCCTGGATTAAGGTTTGCCATCTTGTTTCTCTGAACAAACCAGCTGAAATAACGAGCATTCCATGAGGAGATTTTAAGCAAAATAAGAATCCATTTAGTGTGGCAAGAAATCCTACAAGAGGCTTTATATACTCCGCGTCTGAAACAACTCCTATATATAATCGTATAAATGGAATGAGTAGTATAAAAACACAAGAAAAAACAATAGAAAGAATAGAAAAGTACATCGCTTCAAATTCATCATAAGCTTTTCTTAATACCTCCCATTCTCGTTTGACAATAACATCACCAAAAGATGATCCAAGCCCACTATTAAATACAGATGCTATTGTAATAACACCCATAACTATTAAATTGTAAACAGAAAAGACACTTACATCTTTCATCGATACTATAAGAGTAGCTAATATCATCGGAGAGCCAGAATGTACCGCACCTAATAGCTGAAGGTAAAGTACATCCCATCTCTTTCCCAGTACAGATGTTGTACCTTTTATATTATAGACAATGCCTTTATAATTACTTTTTACATAGGCTTTTAGTATAAATGTTCGCAGCAAAAAAGATACACTCGCAATCATATACAAGGCTGCCACTGATGAAATATTCTTCGCCCCAACGACAATGATTAGTGTGAATAGAATAACAGAAGCTGTGGTTGCAGTGGAAATAATATAAGTTTTTTGATCTGATGTTAGTAGTACACGGTATTTTGCCAGAGAAAAGAAATTAGTCAATCCAGCAAATCCTAGTCCAAAAATAAGTATTACTAATTCAAACTTATTTATACTTGAAACTGAAATAAGATTCGAATAAAGAAAGGCAAATACAAGTAAGAGCAATAGATAAGCAAATCCAGACTTATAGTAATAATTCTTTGCAGCACTCAATATTATGTTTATCTTTTCCTTTTCTTTATTTGCGAGTGGTTCGTACAATGCAAATATGGCCGCACCTGATAAACCAGCCTCTACTACCATAAAATAATTTAAAAATTGAGTAATTGACGAGACAACACCATTTACTTCAGAACCATAAAAAACTATTATAGTTTTTGGAATAATAAATAAAGCAACAATTTGAACTGTTTGCATAATAACGGTTGAAAAAGTGCTATATAAAAAAGCCTTTGTCCGCATACTGAGAATTCCTTCAATATTGTTTACTATATATTGACGATTAATAGTAAAACTTGCTTGTGATAATAGCCTCAGCTAATCCTTTGACAGATACTGTGCTAATCACTTAATAGCTAAGTGATTTTTATAGACAACATAATCTCAATTTGATCTAAAAAGGATACCTATACGATTCCAGTTACATTTCTGGTCAACAATGAATAATTCGCATGGATTTTTCATAGATTGATAACTGACGCTTAAAAACCATAATTGTAGATACTAGCTGATCGATGTACTTCCAATTTACACGATTCTTTTTATAATCACTCCTGGTATAATAAATTCATATTTTTCTTAATATTTATTAATGGCGCTTCCGGCTTTATGGTGGGAAATGCCTAAAAATGCTATACTTAGGGCATGAGTGAAAGTCTTGAAGAGTTTTATACCAACCTTTTGGGTATAACCGAGCCTTGGGAAGTTACTTCGATCAAACGTGACAGCAAAAGCAAAGAAGTTACGGCCATCGTTGCTCTAAAACAAGATTTGCCGTTTCTTTGCCCCCTCTGTGGATCACCAGCAAAGCTGCACGATCATAGGTCACGCCGCTGGCGTCACCTGGATTCATGCAATCATAAGACCATTGTCGAAGCAGACATTCCTCGGGTCGTATGTGCTGAGCATGGTGTAAAACAACTAACAGTCACATGGGCTTTGAAGGGATCGCGTTTCACTGCGGAGTTTGAATCAACTGTGTTGCTATGGCTAGAACGTGATCCAATTTCAACGGTCGCGGAGAACTTCAGGCTAAGTTGGGATGAAGTAGACGGAATCATGAGCCGTGCAGTCGCTCGTGGGCTGACTCGTAGAAAAAAGACTGCACCAAAAAACATAGGCATCGATGAAACATCGATCCAGAAGCATCATCAATATGTAACCGTGATACTTGATAAGGATACTGACTCGATCATCGACATTCTTGATGACAGAAAGGCAATAACACTAAATACATGGTTTAAAACACAGGAGAAAAGTGATTTCAACAGTCTAGAGAGCATAACTATGGACATGTGGGATCCCTTTATTAATGCCGTAAAGAAGAACTTTAAGGATGCTGAAAATCTCATTGCCTTTGATCGATTCCATGTTTCACAGCATTTTTGCAAAGCACTCGATAAGGTCAGATCCGAAGAACATCGAGCATTCCAGGCTAGTAACGATCAAAGTCCTCTTACTCGATCGAAGTATCAATGGCTGACGAACTCACAACGTACTAACAACCGAGCGACCCGCCGCAAAGAATTCATGCAACTTACCCGTCTTAATCTTAAAACGGCACGTGCATGGCAAATCAAAGAAGCCGCGAACACTCTATGGAATTACTCATATCTAGGTGCTGCTGAAAGAAACTGGCGACACCTTCTAGGCTGGATTAGTCGTTGCCGATTAAAACAGGTAATCGCGGTAGGGAAAATGGTTCGCCACTACTTCTGGGGCATCCTTAATGCAATACAATTCAAGGTAAACAACAGCATGTTGGAAGCTAAAAATGCATGTATTCAGCGTATTAAGAAAATTGCATGTGGATTCAGAAACAAAAATCGATTCAAGAATGCGATTCTATTTCACTTAGGCGGTCTTGATCTTCAACCGTTTGCCACACGATAGTCTGAAGCGCATTATTAATTAACTATCGATAAATATAAACGGTAACTTCCGGGAGCGGCCAGCGTCCCGCCTTATGCGGGCACTATCTCTCAAAACGGCATGCGGGAACCTCATTGAGGGAGGCCCCCGCACACCCAGGAGTTATAAATGCCTATAAAAGTAACGACCGCTAAAAACTATCTTGGCAAAGGGCCGAACCCCTACTTCGCCAAGAGCGAGTCTTCAGGCTGCGTCGAATTCGATGAGCTGGTGGACATTATGGCCAATGGCCGTACCACCCTTACCGCTCCCGACATAGCCGGCACCCTTATCCTCCTAAAAGAGGAGCTCATCAAGCTCATGGCTGACGGCAAGTACGTAAAGACCCCCATCGGAGCCTTTCATGCCACGGCCTGCGGCTCATTCCAAGACCCTGACCAGGCCTTTACCCCCGGAGAGGGCAACTGCAAGCATGGGCTGCGCCTGCACTATAGGCCGCCAAAGGAATTCCAGGAAGACGTTGAGCTGCATGCCCAGTTTATCCGCACCGAACGCTATGCCAAGAACCTGCCCCTAATAAACAGCGTGCAAGGCATCGCGGAAGGCTCCGAGCCCAGCCCGGGAACCTACATACGCCTGCAGGGGCGCCGTATGTTCTTTGACCATAGCGACCCCATACAGGGCGTATTCTTCGTGAACGGCTCGGAACACCGCGCCGATGCATACGCCTATGTATCCGGTCGCACCGTGGTGGCCCACATACCCGACGGCCTCGAGCCAGGCTCGTATGAGCTCTGGCTACGGAGCCAGCACAACAGCAAGGCCCTTAAGGTGGGCAGGGCCGAAGCGGCTCTCAGCATAGCATAAGCAGCTGGTCTTTCGATGGCGGCGCTACTCAGTAGCGCCGCCTTTTTCTTATACTTACGGTAACGTTACGCTACTCTAGCGATACAGTATTCTCAATACGGGCATTATTATCGTCAATATGCTTAATTTTTTGTCTAATATCGTAACTGCGCGTCGAAGCATTACCGCTTAGCGTCGGCAATAAACGCGGGGGCCAATAATCCCGCATGCTTAGCCTGTAGGCTTATCGCTCATAGCGCGGCCGAAACACGCTGCCATTCGCCTAAAAGCCATTGTGAGCTTCTGCTGTTCAATCGCTGAACATTCTAGCGCAACCCAGCCTAAAAATCAAATTTTGCGCCTAATCATCAGCCTTGCTAAAGCTTATACACCTTACCATCCTCTATATGCACGCGCTTGACCGCGTTGCGCGTATCCACGATAAGCTTAGCCTTGGCGACTATCCGGTCAACGTCGAAGCAGGCGTGGTTGGTGGTAAACACCACGCAGTCCGCTTGGGCCAAAGCCTCGTCGCTCAGAGCCACGCCCGTCCATACATGGCCATGCTCGTCTACCGCCTCAGGGATATAGGGGTCGTGATAGCTCACCGAAGCGCCTTTCTTTGCTACCTGCTCCATGACGAGCAGTGCCGGGCTCTCACGCGGGTCGTCTATGTCGGGCTTGTACGCAACGCCGAGGAACAACACGTTCGCGCCGTTTAGGGCCTTGCCGTGGCGGTTCAGGGCAAAGGCAATCTTGTTCATCATGCGGTAGGGCATAAGGTTGTTGATATTGCCCGCGGCGTTGATCATGGTCAGGTCAAAGTTGAAGCCCTTGGCTATGTATTCCAGATAAAAGGGATCAAGCGGTATGCAATGCCCGCCCACGCCCGGCCCCGGATAGAAGGCCTGGAATCCGTAGGGCTTGGTCTTAGCCGCCTCTATCACTTCCCAAATGTTTATGTCCATCTTGCCGGCCAACAGAGCCAGCTCGTTTATGAGGCTGATGTTGATAAGGCGGTAGGTATTCTCAAGTATCTTCACCATCTCGGCCGCGCGCGGCGAGCTAACGAGGTGCAGGTGCTGAATGGCTATGCCGTAGAGAGCCAGGGCTATATCCTGGGCTTCCTTGCCCAAGGCTCCCACCACCTTGGGCGTGTTGTCGGTCTTGTAGTCCTTGTTGCCAGGGTCCACGCGCTCGGGGCTGAAACAGAGCCAGAAATCCGCGCCCTCCTTCTTGCCCGACTCCCGTTCTAGTATGGGCTTCATAAAATCTTCAGTAGTCGTGGGGTAGGTCGTGCTTTCAAGCGATACGAGGATGCCAGGTTTCATAAAGCGCCCTATATCGACGCAAGAAGCCTCTATATAGCTCATATCAGGCTTCTTAAACTTATCCAAGGGCGTGGGCACGCATATGATGGCTGCGTCGCATTCAGCCAGCCTGCTGAAATCGGTGGTGGCCGAAAGGGTCGCGGCCTTCACCACGGCCGCCAATTCCTCGTCTTGTATATCGCCTATATAGTTCTTACCGGCGTTCACCATGTCGGCTTTTTTTTGGCTCTTCTCGAAGCCAAGTACCCGTACGCCCTTGCGCGCGAAGCTTACCGCCAAAGGCAGGCCCACGTATCCTAAGCCTATGACGCCCACCTTCACCGACTTATCGGCGATCTTCTTCATAATCGTATCGTAGTTGCTCATAAGATTCCCTTCAAAAACATTAAGAGCTAGACAGGATAACAGGATTTTCGGGATCTACAGGATATACAAGATTGAAGAAGTAGTGCTTAATCTAGAAAATCCCAAACTTGAAAATGTCGATAACTTTTTTCGCAAAAAAATTTTACATCTTGTTAATCTTGTACATCCTGTAAATCCTGTCCTAATTTTCTATTCCGTCTTTCCTGTTAATCCTGCCCATCCTGTTATCCTGTCCTAATTAGGTATTTACTAGTTTTACCGAATAGTAACCTTACATCACTTCTTTTAGTTTTCCATTTACATACTTATGAATAATGCTAGCTACTAAGGTTTGATAGGGGATTCCTTCTTCTAGAGCTCTGGTCTTTATTCCCTCTAGATCCTTTTTCCCTATCCTTATATTCATCCGCTGATCCTTCAGCATAGTATTTGTCGCGGCCGCTTTGAGTTCAGTAATAAGCGAAGCCTTATCTTTTATACTTTTCCATTCATCGGCTTCAATGGACTCAAGGTATTCTCTTTCTTGTTCACTCATCTCATCCTCCTTTTTTCAGGGAGATATATACCGGTATATTTTCGGCTTGGAAATATTGTCTTAAAAAACCATTTGTCCTCTTCGCGAACGGTAGGAACCACATACACATAAGCGTCAATTTCAACGAGCAGCAAAATTTGATTGCCATATTTCGCCTTATTAGGATGCTCAAGAATATCAAGAATACAATCATCTTCAATTGCAATGACTACCCGCTCAAAAGTAACGCCACGATCGTTTTTTATTTGATTATTTTTCTCTTCGTTCCAATCAAAAATCATGCTAAAAGATACCTTCCTGTGTGCCTTTTGTCAATACATTCTTGTTGTATAAACAAGCCCTTATCCTAGAATATAAACCTATCCTGTCAATCCCAATCATCCTGTCCATCCTGTCCTAATTATTTTATCCTGTTAATCCTGCCCATCCTGTTATTCTGTCTCAATTTCTTCCATCTTGTTAATCTTGATAATCCTGTAAATCCTGTCCTAATTTTCTATTCCGTCTTTCCTGTAAATCCTGCCCATCCTGTTATCCTGTCCTTATTTATTTTTCTACCTATTCTGCATATCCTACATTTCGCGATATTCCTATCAAACAGTATTACCGTTACGCTTCATGCCAGAACCTTAGTTAAATTCAATTTGATTTAAAAGTCATTTCCGACCTTGTGCTCATCCTTATCATGTTATTCTGTATAGAAAATATCTCCGGGTTATCCTGATTATACACAATTATGATAGCTTGATAAATGTTTCCCATATTCTTATTCGCTTCAAAACTGATGTCTTTAGATTCTAAGGATATCTTATTAATCGAACCGTCAATGTGAATTTTTTCCCCATTGTTTACTTCATGCCTGATTTGATCGCTAAAAGAATTATAAAAATACTCATAGCCTCCAACGTATTTTTTATTCTCGTCGTAGAAGGCTATGGCCGCATTCCTTACCCGCGGGTCATTGACCTTAAAATCTATGAGCACGGCCTCATCGTCTGCCACGAAACTGGTAACTATTGGCCGTGCGATTGAATTGATGTATCCCTGCCGCACCTTGCCGCTATACACGGCGGAATAAATAAAGGTATCACTTGCGGCAATATGGCTGGAAAAGTCGGATATCCTGATTCCGCGCCTATACACTAAACCATCAGTAGTGCTTATTTCAATAAAATACTCGCCTAACGGCAATACGCTGCCGTCAAACGAATATCTCGTTGAATAGAAATTTCCCCAGCTTCCTAGCCTAAGCTTAAATACATCGGGAATCTCTGACCAGCTTGCGCCGTACGGATCGTACAAAAGCATTTCCTTAACGACTTTCCTCGTTAACGTGTTCGTGCCGTCAAGCAAAAAATAATTTATGAACATCGATCCTTGAACATTAGGATTCGTCCAGAAGGATTCGTGAATATCATCAATGCAAATAATAATCTTCGCGGAATTAAAAGCCTCTTCTATGGCCGTTATGGCACTAGTAGCTTTGACAGGATTAAATTCTTGGGCCGAGAGCAAAGACGTTAAGGTAAGCATGGCCAAAATCGATGTTTTCAATATTTCCTCCTAAATATGGCGCCAATGGCGTATGCCTGATTTTGATTATCTTGCCTTTAAATGTATTATAAGTATAGTTATCTTATCTTTTTATTGGTTAATGTTATTAGATGCTGTATTACAATAATTTATTTCTTTGCTTGTTTTAACTATGCCTCTTTCTATCGAATAGACTTTATAAATGCTATTAGCTTTGAGTGTTCAATAGCGAAATTGCCAGAAACCGTCTGGCCATCATCCACACTTCGAGTTGCTACAGCCCCAATGCTTACCGATGCTCCACGGCCAATATGCATACCGTTTGTAAGACAACAACCAGGACCTATCCAGGAATCATCCTCAACCGTTACTCGGCCAGAAAACATAGCCGCAGCGGCAACTAGCACCCTTCGTCCAATAACAACATTGTGGGCCACATGTACAAGATTATCTAGCTTAGAATGCTCCCCTATTATTGTATCCTCAGAAAACAATCCTCTATCGATCGTACAATTACAGTGAATCTCTACATGATCTCTTATTCTGGCCCAGCCGGCATGCTTAACTGAAATTACTTTATTATCGTACCGAAAGGCTTCAAAACCATCACCACCAATAACGGTTCCGGCACCAATGATACAATCGCTACCTATTTCAACCCTAGCAAGAATACTTACATTAGGACCGATTATTGAGTTCCGCCCAATTATAACATTTTCTTTAGCAATGTATGCGGTGGGATGGATTACTGCAGAAGAGTCAATCTGAGAGGGTGAAGTGATCCCATAAAAATGCTTATCCTCTAAAAGTAAATGATGTAATTGAAAAAAAGCTAAACGTGGAGTTTCACAAACCCCCACGCTAGAATATTTTTCAATATTGATTTCCTGTATCAATGAAGGAGTGCAAAGCAATGATACAATACTTTCATTAGCATTGAGTTCAGCCAAATACTTCGACTTCTCAATAAAACTAAGTACTTGTCGCCCATTATCGGTGGCAAGTAATTCTAGATCATCAAATTCTCCATCTTTTACTACATTTATGCCTGCGACTAATTTCGAAGCTTCAGACAACCACACAACTACCTCCCTGCCACTTATCACAAACAATCTATAACAATCAAAATAATAATATAATTCAATATACAAAAATCACTCAGTAAAAAGCCTTTATAGTGTCGCAGATATACTCCACCTCGTCGGCCTTAAGCTCAGGATACATAGGCAACGCTATTATCTCCTTTGATACCTTCTCCGCCACTGGGAAGTCGCCTTCTTTGTGCCCCAGGTAGGCGAAGCATTTCTGCAAATGCAGGGGCTTGGGGTAATAGATAGAATAGCCTATGCCTTTATCCTTAAAGCGCTCGGCCAGGCCGTCGCGATTGGGCACGAGGATATTGTACACGTAGTACACGGGCTTGGCATCCTGCCTTACGCCGGGTATGCGCAGCCCCGGTATGCCCGCTAAGCGCTGGGTATAGTGGGCGGCATGGGCGGCCCTCGCGGCTATGGCCTCTTTGGTGGTCTTAAGCTTTACGCGTAGTATGGCCGCCTGCATGGTGTCTAAACGGGAGTTATAGCCGATGTAATCATGCTGGTACTTTATGGACGAGCCGTGCACGCGGTAGCTCTTAAGCTTAGCGTAGAGCCCCTCGTCGTCGGTGGCCATGAGGCCCGCGTCGCCATAAGCGCCTAGGGTCTTGGTGGGAAAGAACGAATAGATGCCCATGGCCCCTATCGTGCCCGCCTTGCGCCAGGTTCCGTCCACGAGGCTCTCCATGCCCCAGCCTTCGGCCGCGTCTTCAAGCACGGACAGGCTATTGGCCTTAGCCATATCCATGACGCCTTGCATGGGCGTGGGCTGCAGGAAGAGGTGCACGGGTATGATGCCCTTAGTCTTCTTCGTTATCTTTTTGCCGGCGTCCTCAAGGCACATGTTGAGGGTTTCCTCGTCCATGTCCACCAGGACGGGCTTGCCGCCCAAACGGGCCACGCAGGAGGTGCTGGCAAAGAAGGTGAAGGTAGGTGTAAGCACCTCGGCCCCGTCCTTGTAGCCCAATACATCGGCGCCAAGGATCAAGGCGTCCGAGCCTGAGGCCACGCCGACGGCGTATTTAGAGCCCAGATAGTCGGCGCATTCGCGCTCGAACTCGGCCACCTCGCCGCCCAAGATAAAGTCGCCCCGGCCCATGACGCCCTGCACGGCGGCGTCGAACTCGCCCTTGCGCGCCTCATATTCTCTTATCGATGTATAAAACGGTACGGTCAAATAGTGCTCCTATTAAAATTAGGACAGGATTAACAAGATGGACAAGATTAAGATCGTTTACCGAGAAGGATCTTTAAATTTTCTTTTTATTTGTACTCTTGGCGAGCCAAAATTCACGAGTAAGCCCGTTCCTATTCCCGTTGCTTTCAAGTAATTAACAAGTTGAATTTCGTGTATGAGCGCAAGTCGTTCAATCGCTTTAAGCTCTACGATCAAACAGCGTTCTACGGCAAGATCGGCATAGAATGATCCAACGACGATACCATCATACCGTACTGAAATCGCTAGCTCCGGTTCCACCAAAAGCCCGTTTTTTGATAATTCATGAATCAGCGCATTCTTATAAATAGACTCAAGAAATCCAGGACCAAGCTCGGAATGGACAGCAAAACAGCACCCAATCACCCGTTCCGTCAGCTTATCTATATCTTGTTTATCTTGTTCAATCCTGTCCATCTTGTCCTTACTCCAGTTGTCTTTTCATAATCCTGTCAATCCTGATCATCCTGTTATCCTGTCCTTATTTTCTTAACCAACCCTTCACCCTGTCCTTATTTATCAAACTCACCCTTCATTTCCAAGGTAGAAAAGTCGCAGGGCAGGTCTACAGGCAAGCCTGTCTTTTGGCTCTTGTATATGGCCAGGATGATTTCCAGGGCTTTCTTGCCGCGTTCGCCAGATACGAGCGGTTCTCTATTCTGTTCAATGGCGTCGACGAAATCGCGAAACAGCGCTTCGTGCCCGAAGCCGTAGACGGTGGGCGGATCCTTCTCGTCGGGGTTTAGGACCTTGTCTTCGGTATCGCCAACGGCGGCGGCGTCCGCGAAGCGCCAGGTCTCGATCTTATTGACGGCCAGGCCGCCTATGACGACGCTGCCCTTCTCGCCGAACAAGGAAAGGGTCTCGTTTAAATTGGTGGGATAGACGTCCGCGGTGCCCTCGATTATGCCCACGGCGCCGCTCTTGAATTCGACGATGGCGCAGCCGAAATCTTCCGCCTCTATCGGCCTTAGGAAGCGCCTGGTCTGCGCCTGCACCCTAACGGCATCCTCGCCCATCATCCATTGGAGCAGGTCTATGCCATGGGTGCACTGGTTCATGAGCGTGCCGCCGTCCAACTCCCAGGTTCCGCGCCAGGGAGCCTCGGCGTAATACCCTTCGTTGCGGTTCCAGCGTACCTGCACCATGCCGTGCAGCATGCGGCCGAAACGTCCCGCCTCGTGCGCCGCTCGCAGCTTGCGCACCGGAGCGTTGAAGCGGTTCTGGAAACATACGGCCAGTTTCTTGCCGGCTTTGAGCGCCGCTTCGTTCATGGCGTCGGCGTCCCGCGTGGAGAGCGCCATGGGCTTCTCGCAGATGACGTGGGCGCCGGCCTTAAGGCAGTCTATGGCTATGCGCGGGTGGTAGCCGGACTCCGTGGCTATGGTAACGATATCGGGCTTAAGCTCGGCCAGCATATCCCGGTAATCCGTATAAGCCTTGGGTACGCCCGCTTTAGGCAGGGCCTTGAGGTATTCAGCGGACTTAGCCTGGGCGCGGTCCAGCCTCGGGTCGCATACGGCGACGAGCTTCATGCGCTCGGCGTTCTTTACGAACGCCTCGATATGCTTAAAGCTGATGCGGCCGCAGCCTATAAGTGCGATGGTCTTTTTCGTATCCATGAATATTCCCCGTAATTTTTATGTATAGAGCGACGCTATTTTATGGGCGTATCGCGCTAGCACGCTTTCCGCGTAGCGTTCTGATAGAATCGGATCGGAAGGCTCAAGAAGGGCCGATAGCTCTGGCGTAGGCGCTTGGTAGGAGTCGCCGCCAGGAATTGTTTCTATACGGGAGCTTGAACCGAGCATAGCCTTAAGCGTCCGTGCTATTAAAAGAGCGGAAATCGCGTGGCTCGGCGCTATGTTGACGGTTTTGTTCCTACTGAGTCCCGAATCCCATAGAGAGCCAGCGAGCCTTACCACGTCTTCGACTGCGATAAGGTAACGCAAGGCGCTTTCTTGTATACGCAGGGTATCGGAAGCGACGAGCTTGCCGATAAAGAAGCTTACTAAGGTGTTGTTCCGTACGACGCCGACCACTTGGGGCAGCCTGAATATGGAAAATCCGACGGCGTTTGAGCCTATGAGCTCTTCCATCCTAGCCTTATGCTCCGTATATGGCGTCGCTTTAGCGCCAAGGAGGCTGCAGGTAGAAAAATAAGCAAGTTCTTTACCGGTATCGATAGCCTTCTTAACGAGGGTTTCTTCCCTCCGGAACTCAGAAAGATCCGTCTCAAGGGAATTAGAAACGCCGGCGGCTATGATTACCCGTTCCGAATCGGGGTAAGCGGCGCAAAACGCCTGCCCCAGGAGGCCCTTACCGAGTACGGACACGCCAAGCTCCAGAAAATACGAGCTGCCAGGCAGCGGATAACGCCGTTTCGTTAAACGCGCTCGATGCGGCCTTAATGTTTTTTTCCGCGCTTTCCGCGCTTAACGGCGACAAATCCCATGCCAGTTTCGTATCGAATAACTCAAATCCCTTTCCCTTAAAATAGGGCCAGGGGCTTATATCGCTTCGTATATACACCTTCTTGCCAAGGCTGAGTAAGCCTATGATATTACCCATGGCTTGCTGGCGTTTATGGTTGAAAATTGCAAGATCTATATCCGACAGGTAGGCCGTGTACTCTTCAAAGCCCATGAGCTTTAAGAGAGGAATAAACCGCTTGCCCAGCAATCGAGCCCCGTATCCCGCCACCTCGGCGGCATTGTCCGGGTCTCCGTAGGACAGCGGCGCATAGACGAGGAAATCGATGTCCGGCATACCGGCGAGCCTATCGATGAGCTCCTTATGCCCGTTAGCCGGATCGGCTGAATTGCCGATTTGGATGCGCAATGGCCTTGGGCCGATTTCTCGCGCGCTTACCCTGGGCGTAGGCCTGGCTACATGGCTTGCATACAGTATATTTTCAATATACCGCGCCTTTGCGCCATACCAACGCCGAGCCAACTGGTAATCGCCCGGAACGGTAGTCGTTATAGCCGCGACGCGCCGTATGAAGCGCGACCTGAAGAATTCAAGCAGCCAAAAAGCCGGCCCTCGCGGGGCAAGCTTTCTCTGGTATAGGTCCCAGCCCCAAAGAGCCCAGCAGGTCTTCCTAAGCAAAGCCGGAAACAATGCGAAGGCAATCGTAACGCCGGGAACCTGAAGCCCATGGATAATGATCATACGCGAGGACAGCGCGCCGCGTATCAGGATAAACCCCTTGGCGAGCTTCGATACCCCTTCGTGAAGAAACTCGATAGAGGCGTTCCCATACTCGGCGTCCCGTTCCCCCTGGCCATACACGATGAAACGATGCCCAGAAAGCAGGCCGTCGTTTTTTAGCATAGCCAGGTATTGCTTAAAGAAAGGCGACTGAGGAAAAACGTTCAATATATGTCGCATTATTTTTTTATAAGACCTCGCAAGTATTGGCCATACTCGTTTTTCTTGTAAAAATCCGCTTGCTCAAGGATGGCCTCGTCGTCGAGCCAGCCCTGTATGTGCGCAATCTCTTCAAGGCAGGCGATCTTAAGGCCCTGCCTTGCCTCTATAGTCTCTACGAAAGAAGACGCTTCAAGCAAGCTCGTATACGTGCCGGTATCGAGCCAGGCAAAGCCCCTTCCCAGCAGCTCGAAATGCAGGTTGCCGCGGGAGAAATACTCCTGGTTCACGCTGGTTATCTCAAGTTCTCCCCGGGCAGAGGGCTTTACGCCCTTAGCGATCTTGACCACGTCATTATCGTAAAAATATAGCCCCGGTATAGCCAGGTTGGAACGGGGTCGGCTTGGCTTCTCTTCAAGGGACAGGATATTCCAAGCGGCGTCTATTTCAACCACGCCATAGCGTTCTGGATCCTTTACGGGGTAGCCGAAAATAACCGCTCCATGCTCTACGGATGAGGCTCGCTTTAAGACCGGCGTAAAGCCCTGCCCATAAAAAATATTATCGCCAAGCACAAGGCACACGCGATCTTGGCCAATAAATTCCTCGCCTATGATAAAGGCCTGCGCCAAGCCTTCGGGCTTAGGCTGCACGGCATAGCGCAACGAGAGACCGAACCTCCGTCCATCGCCAAGAAGCCTAACGAACGCCGCTTCGTCTTCAGGCGTCGTGATAATCAAGACTTCTCGTATGCCCGCGAGCATTAGCGTAGACAATGGATAGTAAATCATCGGTTTATCGTAAACGGGCAATAATTGCTTCGATACGGCTTGCGTTATAGGATACAGCCTCGTGCCTGAGCCGCCTGCCAGTATTATGCCTTTCATTTGCCTTCCTCCATGCGACCCTACGGCCTTAAGCGCGTCTTAATAAGTAATCGAGCATTTTACGAGGGCTAATCTTATAGCGCGCCAGGCTTATAGCCAGGTAATACAGCAGCGGCAAAAGGAGATGCCAGGGGCTCCAGGGCAAGAAGCCGGAGACTATGGAAATGCCAAGTATAGCGATAAGCACGGCCGCGTCTCCGCCGCTGAAGAGCGAAAGGCCGTAACGCCTTCGCATAACGGCTCTCTTTACGAGCAGATTAGCGAGGTTGCCAAGGGATAAGCCGAAAATCAGGCCTATGGGGCCAAACGCGAACGATAGGGCAAATTGCAGGCTTACCCCGAGCGCATAGCTCGTCAAGGCGTTTATTATTACCGTGGTCTTGGAATCGGCCTTGGCATAAAAGACGTAATTAGAAAGATTGCCCCACGCGTAGTATACCAGTAAAAAGGACGACGAGGCGAACAGGCGCGAAAGCAAGGCAACGGATTCCGGGCCGAACTCTCCCCTGCCATATACGAAGCTGAACAGCGGATAGGCAAAGGCTATCATACAGGCGCTAGCCAGGCCGAAGATGCCAAAGACGAGCCTGCGCGATTCTTCATTATGGGCGGCATAGGCCCCGGCGTCTCCGCTTACGACGGCTGAAGAGATAAAAGGATAATATACGGAAATTAGCGAACCTACGAGTATGCTGCTTGCCACGCCGAGTAGCGACGAACTCATATTCAATACCGTCATGGTCCCAGTATCGAGGAAGGAGGCTATCGCCTTTTCGGCGTACGAAGCCGCGATCCCGAGACCCCCGCCGATAACGAGGGGCAAGGCGATCTTAGCCTCCCTTAAGCCAAGGGCTAGGCTGATCTTGCCCCTCAGCTTTTTCTTGCCCGCCATGACGGCCAGCATCACGGCGAAATTGGCCGCGACCGCGATCAAGGTGGCGACGACTATGCCCGATACATCGCCTTTCATCAGTAAGAGCAAGCCTATCAATATGATAGAATTAACGACGCCGCCGATATTGCCGAATATGAAAAAGCGCTCCGACCGTAAGGCTCCATCAAGCACAATGGTAAGCGGGGTGAGCACGATAACCGGCAAAGTGAGCAAAAGCAGGCGGTCTATGGTCCTGAGCGTCTCGCCTTGGAATCCCGCTAGGACGATGCGGGCAATAGCGGGACCAGCAACGGCGAAAAAGACCGCTAATGCGGCGAACAAGATCAAAACGACGGATATATACGAGGCCAGGTAGTCGTCCTGACTATCGTGTTCCTTATGGTGCTGATAGCGCGGAAGGACAAGCGCGGTCAGCGAGTCGGAAAGCAGCCCGGCAGGCCCATTCACGATATTCACCGACGCATAGTAGGCGTCGCTGAGCGAAGAAGCGCCGAAGCGGGAAGCGATAATGACGCTCTTCAAGAAATTAAAGAAGGCATTAATAAGCGAAAAGGCGAGCATCTCTATGCTTGATGATTTGGTGGAAGCCCTGCTTCGAAAGGCTTTCGTTAAAACTGCCTTGCCAAAGCTTTGAATGCCCTTCACGCTAGCCCGCTTCCGCTAAGCCCTAATTCCTGCTCGGCCTCAAGCAGGGTAAGCGCCTGGCACAGCTCCAGCGGGTTGCCCGAGCTGGCCAAGCTTCGGCAATCGTCAAGCAGCTCACCAGGCAAATCAGATTCGCGCGCCAACGTTTCATAGCGGGCATGCAATCCCGCGCTGAGAGCAGGATTGGCGCGCATCCAGTACCCCATAGGGTTCATATCGAAACGAGGGGCTTTCTTCCTTGACAATAGCCCCTGGAGCTCCATGCGAGCCCGCTTAAATAGCTTAAAGGCAAAGCCAGAAGCGATCCTATAATTGCGCATCGTCGGGCGCAGATTCCAGCGTTGCCATGGATACTTAAGTGCCTCCGGGAAGCGATCGCCTATCATAAGCAGGAACAGCCGTTCGCCTTTTTTAAAGCGAGGGGGGAGGCTCGAGGCGAAGCGTACCAGGTCGATATCGAGAAAAGGCTCGTCGGTCTCGGTATAAGGAAGGGCGGAATAGCTGCCGTTCATTATGCCGTTTATGCCGCGCGTATTCACGGCAAACGCTTCTTGGTTAGGATAGGAAGCCATGACGGCCTTCGTCTCATCCTCGATGCGATGGAGCAACCGGGTAGAATAGGCCCACATTCGTGCGCTCGGGGCGGAATGAGCATTGCCGTCAACATAATCGCCATGGCTAATGTCAGCCAAATTGCCGTTATGCAAGAGGCCAAGGCTTTGCCAATCCATGCGGCCGTAGGCGCGCACGGCATGCGCAGCCCCGGCGTAAATAATTAAGCCGCCATTGTTCCTTAGCGGCGTTTTGGTATCCAAAAGGTAATTGCCGCCATCGAGGGGCATGAACAAGTGGTCAAAGCCTAAGTCTACGCTTATATCCTTGGCGATCTGGTCGTCGAGGCTAGCGCTCTGCCCGAAGGTTAGGGTAAGCGTATCGCTATAGCCCAAACGCGCGGCCGCAAAGGCTATCATCCTAGAATCCAAGCCTCCGCTCAAAAGACAAATATGCTTACGGCCGTATTCTAGGTCCTTTTCAAAGCCCCGCTTTACCGCCTGCATAAATAGATCGTAAAATTTTTCTACGGCTTCGCGCTCGCCGATATCCCGCTCTTGATTGCTATAGGAAAAATACCGATGCTCGAAAACGCCGCGCCTGCCTATGCATAGCGACGTTCCTGGCCTCAGGCGCTTCGCTCCTTGTATCAGCGTCCTATCGTCAAGCATATACCCGAACGACAGCAACGCGTACGCGCTTGAAGGCTCAACTGCCTTGGAAAGCTTTAATTCCCCCATAAGCCCGGATAAGGAATAGAAGTCCGTGGAGAAGGCCATGTCGCCGCTTTTTGCGTCCGTGGCGTAATATAAGGGCCGCGTCCCCAAATGGTTGGTAAACGCAAGCGTCCGCTTAGCCGAATCATCATGGACTATACCGCAAAAATTTCCGCGTAGCAGATTGGGAAAGTCGGGGCCATGTTTCTCATATAGTTCGACTATGAGAGCCGGAAGGCCTTTGCCAGAAGAGCCTTTTTGAAGCTCCCTTAAATTCGTAATCGTTCCATCAAGGATAATCGACACGCCGCGTGATTCATAGACGAAGGAATCGAATCCGCCTGTCGGCCTATTCCTCCTGCGTATAAGCATCGGTCCCAATGCCGCCCATCCTTCGGGCGCGCATTGGTTAGCAGGCAAAGAGCTCATACATACGCGAGCGTCAAACCCAAACGGCAAATCTTTATGCATTGCGCTTAACCATTGTTTCCAGCGCTTCCCGTAACAAGCGCGCTTGGCGCTCTCGAGAATACTCGGCGATAAAATCCGAAGGAAAAAAGTCTTCTGCAAGAGCTTCCCTCTCTAGAGGCCACGCTTTTATGAAATCCGCTATAGCCTTCGGGTCCAGCGTCACGCAGTATCCGTTTTGGGGGGCGGTGAAGACTTTTTTAGTGAGATCGCTCGACTCTTTGGTAAGCACGATAATGGGCCTTAATGCGGCCATGTATTCAAATGATTTGGTAAGAAGGGTACCCTTGCCGCTCATGGCGTCACAAAGCAAGAGGAAAGCAGACTCCGCCTGCAAGCGCAGGACTTCTTTATTAGACGCCGATCCGATAAATCGAGCCGTAAGGCCTATTGCAGAAAACGCTTCCTCTATTTGGGGTACTACAGGCCCCGTGAATACGGGTTCTGGCAAGGCTAAGCCTTCCGCTTTTAAAGCAGCAAGCGCCTCCACGAGGGGCGCTACGGAAAATTCATGCGCGTTATATGATCCTGTATATAGAATTCTATTCTGAATGGTTCGTTGGCCTAACGAAGGCAAGTGCTCGGCGAAATAGCCATTGAAAAGCGTCAACGTTGATCGCGGCCTGACATGAAAGGCGATCAATTCCTTTAGCGGTTCCGAAGCCATCGTAACCAGATCCGCGGCCTTGCCTAGAGAGCGAAAAAACGCGGAAAGATACTTCCCGCGTACACTGCTATAATTGATTGCGTTAGAATCGAACTGTCCATAGAAATCCCTGAAGTCCGCGGACCATATCCCGCCGTAGCGGCGCTTAATATCATAGGCTACTCTATGCGCGGAAAGCGGAAAAGACGTCGAGACAATGATATCGAAGCTCCCGTCATTTTCGATTACGGCGGCAAGGCTGGACAGGGCGTCTCTTGCCCATAGGCCATACGAGTCGAGTATGGGTAAGTTCCGCTTGATAAGTCCTTTGATTCCCTCAAGCATCGCGCCAAGGCGCGGGGCATCATGCTTAGCCTCGCCGGCCGGCTGTAACATTGGATTATGAGCGACGATGACCTTAATATCTCTATCGAGGCTCTCGGTGAAGTACGCGCATGAAGCGGTCTCTTGGCCATCGCCTTTAAGTACCGTTACCTCATGCCCCGCGTCATGGAATTCTCTCGCCCAGGACATAGCCCTTAGCCCGCCTACGTTCATAAATGGCGGGAAGTAGTACGATATTATCAGTATGCGCATTCGCTAAGTTTCCTTCTGTGCTATCTAAACGCTTAAGCGGCTTTCGTTTACGCGGGCGCGAGACAAGCGATGAACCAAATCCGATAGCCCATGGAGCTTTACGCGCATTGAAGCCACATCCATATCCGCGTCCAGTACCGTCCTGTGCAACAGCAGGGGATTCGCGCCGCCCGTGATAGCGGCGGATAAGGTCGTAAAGCTCAGTTCAAAACCGGCCCGCGCTATCAGGGCAGAGGAGCTTGGCTTATAGGTATCGGCCTCGCCGCCCACCCAGGCGAAGGAGCGAGGTTTCCTGGACAGCTCTTGCCGCATGCGCAGCGCGGCCGCGGCCAGGTCTTCCGCTATGGCCTCGTCGCTAAGGCTGGATTTATAGCGCGCATGGCTGGCCCCATGGCATCCTAGTACGTGCCCCCGGGCGGCAAGGTCCCGCGCCTCGTCCCAGCTCATGCCTATGCGCCCCCGGCTAGCCGGCGGCGCGATTATGTCGTGCCCGCCGCAAAAGTCACCGTGCCCGGCCTCTAGGCAATCTAAGAGCCCCGATACTACGAAGAACCAGCCGCGCAGTCCCCGCTCTTCTAGCAGCGGCGCCGCGTTGCGATAGTTATCCGCTAGGCCGTCGTCGAAGCTTATGATAATGCCGGGGCGGCCGCGCTCTTCGCCGGAAAGAAAACGCAAAAGCCCTTCTTCGTCTACGCTCTCGTAGCGTTGGCAGAGGTAATCCAGCTGCCTGGCAAAGGCGCCGGCATGGGCGTCCGACACGCCATGGTAGGCGACGGCCCGTATATGGCTAGGGCCGAAGCGCCTACGCTCAAGGGCGCTTAAAGCCGAGCCGAGCCCCGCCCTGCCCGCAAGGGCTACCGCCTGGCTATAGATGCCCATGCTAAGCGCCTTCCATAAGGCCGCGATAGGCCAGGGCGTAGCCCTCTACGGTATGCTCTATGCCGTATGCGGCGGCCCGCTCTATGCCGGCTCGGATAAGGTCAGCGCGTTCGCGCGGGTCTTCCCGTATGCGCTTAAGAGCCGCCGCAAAGCCAGCCTCGTCGCCGCTGTCTACCAAAACAGCCGCGCCGCTTGCCAGGGCCTTAAGCCCGCCCACGGCGCTTGCCGTGACGGGCAGGCCCGAGGCCATGGCCTCAAGGGCAGCTATACCGAAGCCCTCGTCTTTGGAGCTTTGCATATAGGCGTCGGCGGCCGCTAAAAGCCCCGCTATATCGGCGCGGCTGCCCAGAAACTTAACGCGGCCAGTTACGCCAAAAGAAGTAGCCAAGGCCTCGAGGGCATGGCGCTCTGGCCCTTCGCCTATAAAGGCCAGGGCATAGTCCTCAGGGAGCAGTGCCAAGGCGCGCAAGGCCGTAGCGTGGTCTTTGGGGGGCACAAGCCGCGCCGTCATGGCTATGAGGAAGCGGCCCGCCTTCCACGCGATGAGCCCGGAGTCAGGCGCGCTTCCGCCCGGCGCGAAAGAACGCAATTCTATGCCATTGGGTATGACGACGGCGCGCGCTGCGTTTTGGCCCAGCCAGCGCTCTAAGGCCGCGGCCGCCTCCGCGCTTACGCAGGCTATGGCGCCGTAGCGCCTGTATATGGGCCTATCAAGCGCGGTCAGCAGCCTCGACGCCATGCGGCGGTTGAGTACCGCGTGCTCCGTGGCTATAAGCCGCGGCCGTATTCCTTTTGGCAGCGTAGCCGCGGCTATAGCGCACCACTGGAAGGAAGGCGACAGGTGAGCGTGCAGTATATCGGGCTTAAACTCGGCTATGGCCCTGCGCAGGGCTCCAACCCTTAGCGGTATATACGGCGAAGCCTCGTGGGCGCAGGCGAATGCCGCCTCTACGCCGGAAGCGCGCAAGGCGTAAGAGAAGGCGTCTCCTGCGGGATTCAGAGCCAGTACCCGTACCACGGCACCCCGCTCCCGCTGGCGGGGGGCGAGGTCGGCCACGAGCTTTTCCGCCCCCCCCATGGCCAGGGAGTTTATGACGTGGAGTATCTTATACGGTATCGAAGTCGGCATACTGCACGTCCAAGAGGCTTCCTACATCCGGGGTCCTGGCGCTTAGGGCCTTATAGACCACGCGCATCGTCCGCTTCTTGACCAGCCTCATAAGCGCGGGGCCCATGAAGCCCGCCGCCTTATAGGCCGATAGCGCCGGCGCCGACAAGGGAGAGCAGGCCTGTACCCTGCCGCGGCCCTTAAGGCTGGCGCATGCGCAGCGCAGGGCAAGGGCCATGCCCTCTGGCTCCCCGCCCAAGGCCATGATTTTTACACTGCCCTCATCCTGGCGCCACGCGGCCCAGGACGATTGCGGGCCCTTACGCACGATAGCCGCTTTATAGTCGGCCCGCTCTGCCCGTAAGCGCCATGCTAGGTAAGGGCCGTCTACGAATTGGCCCACGAGGCCGCCGGCAAGCTGGCGCATATCGCCAGCCTCCGCGCCTAGCTCCGCGGGGCTCAATTCCCGCGCCGCGTGACCCTGCCGCTCCGCCCTGCGCAGAACGGCCTTGTCCAGCGCCAGCAGAGCGGCGCCGAGCGGTCCGGCATAGGCCTTGCCCTGATAGTCTATGCTGCGTCCTATAGTCCAGCCTAAGCGCTGGTACGAACCGAAGGAATTCTCGTTAGGATAGCCGAAGAGAAAGTCCGCCCCCAGGTCGGCGAACAGCCGCTCGCATTCGCGTATGAGCTTACCGAATATGCCCTGGCCCCTATAGGCCTTTCCCACGTAACTGTCGCAGTCCTGCACGCCAAGATAGCGTTCGCCTCCGCGGTCAAAGCTCGTGGCTATGTAGCCGTTGGCTCCCGCGAGCTTTCCGTCTAAGTATACGCCAATGAAGTGCGGCATGGCCTTTGGCGCTTGCGGATTATCCGCGTATTTGGCGTAGAGGGCTTCGGGGCTAAAGCCCTTCCATTCTTCCAAGAAAAGCTCGCATATATCCTTGAGAACCTGGTCGTTCGGCGTTTCGAAGCGTAGGGGTTTAAATTCCAAAGCCATGTATTAACCTTTCTTGCTTAGGCGTAGCTTGTCCAGAATGAATGCCGCCCAGCCAAGGGGCAGGCAGAGCGCGGCAAGCAATCGCCTGCGCGGGCTCAAGGCCTTGAAGCCCTGGGCTACATTCCTGTCATGCCATAGGAAACGGCAGTAATTGACGCCTTCACGCAGCAGGCGCCAAGCGGGAAAGGGCAACTCGATCGCTTCACGGTAATACAGCTCGTTGCCTATGGGGTTCTTAAGGCGCAATTCCAGGCTCTTGTCCGACAGCCCGCCCGCCAGATATTCGCATATATAGAGAGGCTCGTTCGTAAGCGCGAATTTATAGCCGTCGCGAGCCATACGGTGCCACGCCACCGATTCCGTCAAGAAGCGCTCGCCCTCTATTTCCGGAAAGGGATAGCGCCGCAAGATAGCAGACTTGAATACCTCGGCCTTGTCTCCGCGTACGCCGTACACAAAAGCCAGGCTGGCCGTATCGACGGGGCTTGCCCGCAAAGGCAGGCTTTCGCCTATTACCGCGCCGCTAGGGTCCACGCGCAGGCCCATGATGCCTACGATATCGTCCGCGGCGGCGCTGGGCATAAGGGCCTTGATGGCGGCAAGCGATCCCGGAGGCAAACGGTCGTCCGAATCCACGATGAACTGCCAGGCTCCCCGCGCCAAGGCTATGCCAATGTTAAGGGCCCGGTGCTTGCCGCCGTTATTCTTCTTTACGTAGCGTAGCCGGCTTTCCCATTGCGGGGCCAGGCGCTCCATGAGCGCTTCCGTGCCGTCCGTGGAACCGTCGTCCACCACTAGCCACTCAAAGTCGCTCTCGCTTTGCGCAAGCAGTGAGTCCGACAAGGCCCCTAGAGTATGCGCGCGGTTGTAGCTGGGCGTTAGTACGGTAATTAATGGTATTCCCATGCTCAGCTGCCCGTCAGCGCGGCATAGGCCCAACGGAAGAAGGGCCGAGAAAGGAGCGGGCTCGGCCTTGCATGCCGCAAGGCCTTGAACGATTCCGATCGCTCTCCCGCCTGGGCTAAGGCGGTAGCGTACGCAATCCAGAAGTACGATACGGCCCGTCGCGCGCTTCGCGCTTTGCTGGCGCTTAAGCCTCCCACGCCGATTATTGCTTCAAGGCTTGCTATGGCGTGGGGGCGTACGGCCTTATAGCGCTTACTGAGGCTGCCCTCGTCATCGCTGTTGTAGCGGGCCCAGGGGCGCGGCAGGTAAATAACCGGGCCTTGGAAGGAGAGCCGCAGCCAGGTATCCGTGTCTTCGCCATTGTGTACCCCGACGGGAAAAAGCCCGCAGGCCATTAATGCCTCTTTGCGCGCCACGGTATTGGAGCTCCACAGCCCCAGGCCCTTGTGCGCCACGAACCAAGCCGGGTAATCGTCTATGAGCACGGCGTTCTTAGCCCGAGGCAGGCTGCCTTCCGGCGCCTGCGCTTCCACGATATTGCAGAACACGGCTACCGCCGCCTCGTTTGCATCTAGTTCCCTCAGCGCGTCGGCAAGAAAACGCGGCTCCCAGCTATCGTCGGCGTCCAGGAAGGCTATGAGGCTCGAGGAGGCTAAGCCTATGCCACGATTCCTGGCCAAGCTGACCCCGCCGTTGGGAAAGCCGAATACACGCACGCGCGGATCCGCCACGGACCTGGCTAAGGCCGGGCCGGCGTCCGTGCTGCCGTCGTCTATTATCAAGAGCTCAAAGTCTTCTTCCGTCTGCTGCAATACCGACGCTATGGTACGCTCGATATAGGCGGCCTTATTATAAAGCGGCATTACGATGCTTACGCGGGGCATAGCGGATCCTTAGCCGAGTATCCAGCGGTAGGGCAGGAAGCCGCCCAAGCCATCCGCGTTCGTAAGCAGCCAACGCGCTATCTTGGCCGCATAGTAGAGGAATAAGCCAAGGCTTACGATTTGCCCCTCATAGCGACGCTTCCACGCTTCGCGCAGCATCGTAGGAATAAGCAGAACGATGGCTATTTCGAAGTACCAGCCAAAGCGTATAAATATCGCGTCTTGCAGGGCTAAAATAGCGAAGCATATATACAGGAAGTACGCGTTGCGGAACAGCGGCAATTCTTCTCGCAGGTAGCGATGAGCCAATACGGAGAGTGCTAGGATTTCGGCGACATTCAATAGATTAAGCCGATTCGCCCCACCCGGGCCTAAATAATGCAATAGCTTGTTTAATAGCGAGATCTGGCTCCCTTCCAAGGCGCCGATGTTTAAAAAAAGCTCTAAGGCGCACAGGAGCGCACAGGCGGACGCGAAGAAGGCAGTCCGGAGGCGATAATCAAGGGTTTTCATAAAGAGTGGCAATACAAAAAGGAGCAATGCGGAGTAATGGAAACCCGCGGCTATGGCGACGAAAGCCGTAAACCATATAAGGCGTTTTTCCTTAAGCGCATCATAGGCAAGGAAGGCTAAGCCCATGGCTATGCTTTGGCGAATTATTACGAAACTGCCATAAAGCATCCATTCTATTCCAAAGACGATCAAGGCTACAGGTTCGCCATCGGAATGCCTGTCGATCACGTATACGGCCGGCAATATGGCCAATAATGCGCTTAGGCTTAAAAAGCCGTGAAAGCCGATTCCAAGAGCCTTTGATGCGAGGCCTAGCCAGCGAAACAAGGGCTCAAGCCGCGGATCGGCGCTGCCGTAAATAAGATCGCGTAGCGCGCCGTAAAACCCTTCATACGCGAAGTAATCGTTACCGCCTATGCCTAAGCGCAAGCCCGCGAAGAGCGACCAAGCCAGGGCCAGGGCAAATACATAGAGGTAACGGTTAAGCTTGCGCAAGGGAAAGAGCAGGAGGGGCAGGCTAAAGGCTAATACATAAGGCGCCATCAGCGTAGCCCCTTAAGCGGCTCCAGCCTGTAAGCTATACCTACGCTCAAGGCGAAGAGCATCCTATGAGCGCCTGACACGGGCTCCCAGAGCCACACGTTCCTATCGACGGCGCTCCAGCCCGGTTCAGGGCTCAGCGGCGCGCGCAGGGATCGTTCATTGAATACATAGCCAAGCTTAAGACCCCAGCTAATGCGGAGCGGCCCGAACGCCTTGACGACGCCCAGGGTGGAAAGCAGCCGGGATTCTATCACGTCCTCGTCGAGCAGGCGCGTACCCTCAGGGTGATATCGGCCATCATGCCAAGGATTAGCCGGCGAGGAGGAGCCTGCCAAGCGGTATTCCAGGTTGGCGTTCCAGTCCATGCCAAAGAGGGTATGGCTCCACTCCCCCATAAAGGCAAGGGTATTTTCGCCATACACATAGCCTATCATATTATCTTCTATGCTAATGGCCTTTGCCTCGCCGCTTTCTTCCAGCCAATACCGGGTCTCGGGGTAATACGTATAGCCGTAGGCGGATTGCCATTGCGTCGCCGTGGAGCTGGTCGTTATGGGCTCGAAGCTATACATAGGCGAGCCCGCGTGGTGGAAACCAAAGCGGCCGTATGGCGTATCCCATCGGCCGCCTAAGGCCCAACCCGCCTTATAGGGAAAACCAAAGGTGTCGGGAAAGAGGAATTTAATATTGAAGTCGTCAAGGAGGGTCTGTACGTAATAATACGCGCCGTTATCGGCGTTCCAGTCCCAGAAGAGCCCAAGGAAATTATTCTCGTCGTCTCCGGTGGTCCAGGGCCTGCCCGCCGTGGCCTTAACGTACTGTATAAAATATTGCGGTATGGGGTTAAGGAAATACTCAAAGTCGAAGTTCCGGCCCGAGCCCGGCAAGCCCGTATAGACGGCGGCGTCTTGATATCCTATGCGCATGCCGCCGAACTTGAGCGCATAGGTCTTAACGTTCGCGCCCCTATCGGGAAAGCCGCTATAGCCGTTATCGGTACCGCCATCAAGGTCCACGTGCCAGCTTCGCAGTAGAGGATCGGCCTCGCCGCTTTGGAAGGCGGATCGGTAATTAAGCTCTATCCAGCGGCTCTGGTAGAGGAAGGCTTCATTTTCGTAGCGCAGCTCCATGATATTGGCGCTATTGCCTTGAGCGTTTATAAAGAGCGAATAGGGGGTGGGCAGCTCGTCGTAGTGCCTGAAGCGCCCAGCCTTAAAGCGCAGGTCCTTATAGCGTACCGTAGCCCCGCCTTCCTGCATAAGAATGTAATTGCCGAAGAACTTGCCGCCGGGGATGCTCGCTAATTCAGCGTCGTATTTGCCGTCGTTGTTCATGACGCCGCGCGCGCTTAGGGTAAAGAGCTCGTCTTCGAACAGGAAAGCCAAGGACTCTTCGGTAGATGCCTGGCCCTCGAAGCGGCCGGTCAAGCCCAGCTCGAAGTATAGTTCATAGGGCTCCTGGCCCGCCTTGTGCGCTAAAATTTCTTGGGCGAAAGCGCTCTGCGCCTGTAAGCAAAAGAGTAGCGCCAAAAAACCATAGAGCGCGTAGAGCTTTTTCATGCCGACCCCTTGCCGTATTTCGTGCTGCGCCTTGCTAGTAGCGTTTCGTATAGGCTTTCATAAGCGTCGGCCATGGCCGACGCCGAATACATGCCCGCCCAGCGGGCCTTGGCCATTGCGCCAGCCGCCTTGCGCTGGCCTTCATCTTCTATATACGCGAGCAGGGCGGCGGCAAATGCCCCCGCGTCGTTCTCTACAGCGCGGCCGCACGTGCCCGACAGGGCTTCCGGTATGCCGCCCACCGCCGAGGCTACCGTGGGCAGGCCCGCCGCCATGGCCTCGAGCACGGACATGGGCAGGCCTTCGTGGTCGCTGGCCAGGCAGGCGATATCGGCCAGGGGCCAGAGCGAGGCGGCCCCTTCTACGGCGCCGAGCCAGGATACGTCGCTGCTGCCATAATGCCCTGTATTGCCCGCCCAGGCAAAGCTGGCCTTGCCGCGGAGTATGCTTGCTGCCTGGATAAACAGGTCGGGCCGCTTTGGCGGGGCGTCCCGCGCCAGGCAGAGCACGATGGGTAAGCCCTTTTCCCGCAGCCGCCGCATGCTGCGGGCCGCTTCGTCGTCGCGCCCCGAAGCGGGCGAGAGCACTCCGTTGGGTATGACGATGGGCTCGGGGTAGCCGTCGGCCTTCATCGCAGCGCGGTCCTGGGCGCTTACGGCCACGAGCTTTGCGCCCGCGCCGCTTAACGCTCGGTCTATAGCCAGGAACTTCCTATTGCTTACCCGCAGCTGGTCGTAGCCGTGCATGGTATAGACGAGCGCGGCGCGGCCCCTGCCGGGCGCCAAGCGCCCCAAGGCCGCAGCCTTGGATGTATGCAGGTGGATAATATCGGGCTTAAGCCGCGCGTAGAGCCCTGAAATCTCCGCAAGAGCCAGGAGGTCGCGCGCGGGGGCAAGGCGGCGCACGAGATGGGGCAGCGATGCCAGCGCTATGCTATCCGGCAAGCCTTGCCAGGCCTGACCGCCGCCCTCCGGCCCGCTGGCTAATATAAGCTCATGGCCGCGCGCGCTTAAGCCCTCGCAAAGCCCGCGCGCGACGCTCTGCGCGCCCCCAATTTCGGAGCGCGTTATGAGCTGCAGTATGCGCATGCCTTAGCGCGCCTGCTTGAGCCGGCCTACGGCCCAGCCGCGTACGGAATCCAGGCGCTTGAGCACCGCCGAATACATGTCTACCATGGACGAGGCTAAGCCCGCCGGCGCGGCGGCGCACACCGCGTACACCGCCAGCCCCTCGGCCACGGGCATGAGGGACAGCTCCATGAAGAGCTCCTCTGCGGAGAAGGCCCGAACTATCGCGATTCCAATGGGCTTGGCGTTGCTCAGGCTTAAGCGTATGCCCGCGCCCGTGGCGTCGAGTATGACCGTATACCAGCACGAGCCGAAATTGGAATCGCTTAGGTGTATGGTAAAGCGCTCCTGCCGTGGCAGGGAGGCATAGGACAGGTCGGGCAGGCGTTTCTTGCCGCCCGCGCTTTCAACCCGGTACACATTGTCGAATAATACCGTTTCGCGGTTGCGGTTATGCGAGAAATAGGTAACGCCGGATAGGGTAGATATAGCGCCTAACGCGTTGAGCGCGCTGAGCTTAAGGTAAGGCGGCAGCTCCGCCTGCGGTATGAAGTAAGCGCTCTCGATAAGCACGGGCCACGTTTGGCGAACGCTCAAGGACGATGCTATCTGCCGCCCTTCCGAGCCCGGGGGCAGCCAGCGCAGGTCTTCAAGGCCGCTCGCCTCGCGCGCCGCTATGGCGCCGCTTACAATAGAGGCCAACGCGTCGGCGTCCAGGCCCGGCAAAGCCTGCCTTAAGCCTTGGGCATGGAGCGAGAGCGGCAGCGCGGCAAGGATCAGCGCCAGAAACTTAATACGCGCCTTTGCCATGAATGACAACCCCTATGGTCTTAAGGAATATGTGCAGGTCAAGCCAGATAGACCAGCTCTGTATATAGAAGATATCGAGGGCCACGCGCTCGTCGTAATCGAGCTCGGAGCGCCCCGACACCTGCCACAGCCCTGAGAGGCCGGGCAATACGCTTGAAAATACGCCGTAGTACTGTCCGTACTTGGCGACCTCGTCCTGTATGATGGGCCGCGGGCCGATAAGGCTCATTTCGCCCTTGAGCACGTTCCAGAGCTGCGGCAGCTCGTCAAGGCTCGTCTTGCGCAGAAAAGCGCCTATCTTAGTTATACGAGGATCTTTCCGCAGCTTAAAATTGGCTTCCCACTCGGCCTTTGCCGCGGGGTCCTTATCGATCAAATCCTGCAGCACTTTGGCGGAATCCCGCACCATAGAGCGGAACTTCCAGGATTTAAACGGTTTGCCGTAGCGCCCCAAACGCTTGTGGCCAAAGAACACCGGGCCAGGCGACTCGAGTTTAATGAGCAGGGCGGCCAGCAGCAGAAAAGGCGATATGAGCGCCCCGCCGACGAGGCAGAGCAGGATATCCAGCAATCGCTTGAAGACGCGATTGGCGGGCACCAAAAGCTTCTGGCTCGTGGAGAGGCCGAGCACGCCGTCCAGGTCGCGCACGCTCATCCATAGGTTCGTCATGCCGAAGAAATCGGGAATAAGCACGTGGTAGCGGTACGCGGATACGCAGGCGCCCATGATCTCGTAGAGCCTGTGCCTGTCCACGCCGGGCATGGCCACTATGGCAGTGCTTATCTTAAGGCCCTTGGCTAGCTCAGGCCCCCGGTCCACGCCGTGAATGATGGGCACGCCCGCATATTCGCCGCGCAGAGCGGGGTCGTCGTCGAGCAAGGCTATGGGCTTGTAGCCTATAGAGCGGTGCTTATGGAGCCTGTCCACGATCATCTTGCCGGTTTTGCCCGCGCCGAATATGACCACGGGTATACCCCACCACTCGGTCTTGCTTAAGAGCCCCCGGGTAAAGGTGCGCACGGCAATGAGCCCAGGCACGCTTACCAGCCAGGATATGGCAAAGGCCACCGAGTAGGGCGTAATGACTCGTTCGTCCAGGTAGAGCGATAGGATAATGCCCATGTGCCCGAAGAACGACGCTATGGCGAAACGGCGCAGCTCCTCGGCCGGGGCCAAGGCCACGCCGGGATACAGGTGTATGCCGAAGAATACCAGGATAAAGGCAGGCAAGTACGGCCAATAGCTTACAAAAGACTTAAAGTTTATAATGGCAAGGTCGTAGGCGTTCACGGTAAAGAAGCCAAGGCCGAAACACAGCATCACCGCGATCGCGTCCGCCGCCACGAAGGTAGCGGCCATATAGTACACGTGGTTTTTTAGCTTCTTCTTTGAACTTAGCGCCAGCAATTCAGCGATGGTCATGACTTTAGCTCCCGTTTTCCTAATGATTCATAGCTATAATACTATATTAATAGCATGAATCTAGGAATTCCAGTATCTTTATTATCGCCAGTTCCTGACCCGCGCCTAGGTCAAACACGATATGCCCCACGCCGGGCAGGGTAGCGGAGCGCAGGGCAGGAAAAAGCCTCGCCAACATCCGACCGCTATAACCCACATTAAGGGCATCCTCGTCAGCGCCCCACAGGCATAGCACGGGCAGAGCCGCCGGAACCTTACGGCTCTTAAGCCGCGCATTCCAAGCACCCAAGGCCCGCAGCCAGGACGTGGGTATGAACGGCGCCCCAAGGAAGCCCTCCTCATACCCGCGCGGCGGCACCGAAGCCACGAAGGGGCCAAGCGAGATAGCCGCGGCCTGCGTTAGGCCATACGCCCGGGGCCTTACGAGCGGAGCGAGCAGTATGCCCCCGTCAAAGATGCCGCGATCATCCAGCAGGCTCTCAAGCGCGGCAGCCCCTCCCGCGCTATGGCCTAGGACAAGCCACGGCCCGCCCTTGTCCAGCCCTTCTTCTATGGCCCACGCCCGCACTGAGGCGCTGACCGCGGCGTAATCCTTAAAATCCTTGATTGCGCCGCTTAAGCCGGTGGAAAAGCCGTGGCCAGGCAGGTCCACCGCTATAACCGCCCAGCCCCGCTCCGCGATACGGCACAAGCCGGGAATATTATAGACGCTATAGGACATGAAACCGTGATATGCCACGATTATGCCGCGCTGCCGCACCCCGTCGGGCACTGCTATACGTATAACCCCGAGCTGTCCCTGTTCCCAAGGCGCGACGCCGAAGCTTATGGAGCCTGGATACGCATAACCGCGGCTTAAGGCGGCTATGAAATCGCGGTATTCCGCTATAGCCGGCCCATCGATTCCCATAGCCGCTTCTTCACGCAGGGCGGAGCGGCGCGGCTCAAGAGCATCATCAGGATAGCGCGGCGAAAGAGCACAGGAAACTATCAACAAGGCTATACCCGAAAGCAGGATGGCATGGCGCATCAGTAGCGCTTCAAGGCCCCGTCGTCCTCCCCTATGCCAAAGCCTAGCAGCATATCAAGGCTCAGCGACAAGGATCCGTCGAGCAGGGCAAGGGAGGGCCTAAAATCTAGCTGCGCCCGGTTTTCCTTTAGGCCTAATCGCGCCTTAATGGGCAGGCCCAGCTCAACGAACACGGTGCGCGGCGCGTTAGCTACCGTCGCGGAGCGTTCGTACAAGGTGGTAATTAAATTAGCCTGGGTATTTTTAGACAGGAAGAAGAAATCGAGACCAAAGGATAGCCATGATCCAAAAGGCTTTATTTCTGCATCCACCTGAAGCCACAGCGCGCCGGGGCCATAAGGGCTCGAGAAGGGCAGGATAATGCCGTCTCCATCGTCGGTATAGTAGCGAGCCACATGCCTGGCTAAAAGCAGCTGTTCGCCGCCTAGCTGGTCGCCGTGAGACGTTACCGCGTCGAAATTTCCCCACAGATAGTGAGTGTAGCCGAATTGCGCCATGCCGCTTAAGGCCATGCCGGCTATAGGCAGGTCAAACTCCAGCGCGAGCACGTAGGCGTCTATAGTAGGGATAGGGCTGTCGTATACGCCGAAGATATCAGAGCTTATGTCGTCGTAGCCCGCTATGCCATGGAGGGTAAGCCCCCGCGCAAAGGCCCAGGAAAAGTCCAAGATCAGCGCCATGTTATCGGGGTAGAAATCAAGGCCGTGCCAGGTAGCTACCGGCAGGAAATCGTTAAACTCGAAATACATGGGGTTGCGGGCAAAGAATATCTGTTCGCCTATGCTGAAGCTGAAGCGCTCCCCTAGGTATTGCAGCCTGTGTATGCCGAAGAATACGGGCGTGGGGCTGGAGCCGTTCCAGAGCTCGTCGGCCTTTATCACGTCATTATCAAACCCAGTACCATTGATTACCGCTTCCCAGGATTGGATAGGGTAGAAGCCGCCAAAGAGCCAATCGATATGCAGGCGCCCGATTTTTCCGTCCAGGCGCAAGGCATCCAGATACGGCAGGCGCGAAGAAGGATAGAGGCCGAGCACGCCGGCCGGGCCTATATGCGTAGGCTCACGGCCCAGGCTTAGCCGCACATCGTCGCCCTGCCATGAAAGCACGCCGCGGGAAAGGATCTGGTTATCAAAAAGCAAGCCCTGGCCTTCGCCGCCATGCATAGGAAGGTTCCAGGTATTGAACCAATCCGCGCGCCACTCTTTGCGCCCCTCGAACTCCAGAGCTACCATGAGGCCAGTCTCGCCTGAAATAGAAGCGCCTGCGCGCAGGAACGGCGCGCGCTGATACCAGGAACGCTGCACATCGATGCCATCGCGCGGCGCTAGCGGCTCTATGAGGCTGGCGTTTTCGCTTAAGCTCGCGTCTAGGAAGGTATCTAAAAAGAATAAATAGCGTATACCATCGGCGTCAGGCCGGCTACCGTATTCAAGCTCGTAGCCTATGCGTTCGGCGGCCTCATTCAATTGCTTAATCGTTATAGGAAAACTAGAATACGGGAATACCCTGCCCTCCCGCAGATACTCGCGCCGAAGCTCAAGCACATACGGTGAATCGTACGCGAACTCCTGCGCATAGGAAAAGGACGCAGCAACGACGAGGAAGACCGAACACAGCAGGATAATTTTTCTCACCGTATACTCCTTATTGCAATAATCGGTTTTCCTAGCCATTCAATAAAGCCAAGACCGCCTGCCACAGCCGCGGGTCGGGCTGGTCATTATCGATTTCCCAATGGCTCATCCCGCCTAAGACCGTGAGCCTGGAACCTGGAGCGCGTTTAACAAGCTTCGTAACAGCGGCATTGGACACCGCCTCGTCCCCTCCGGAGAGAACGAAACCGATGCGCGTACCCTTGGCTATCGCTTTGTTCAGCACGGGGGCTGGGTCGCCGCGCGCCCAGGCTTTATACGCATCGAACCAGCGCACCGTAGCTCCGCCGGGCAGGGTCTTGGTAAAAGGCTTTGCAAGGGCCGCGCCAAAAGAAGCCCAGCTATGGGCCCGTATTCGCAAAAGCGGGGCGATCAAGACTACGGCTTTCGACCTGACCTTCATGCTAATCAACGACGAAAGGATAGAAGCCGCGCCAAGGCTATGTCCAACAAGCACGAAAGGCCCGGGAGCATTAGCCAAAGAATCAGCGACTATCCGCACAGCGTCTCCGTATTCGGAAAAATCGCCTATATCGAGCCGCGCTCCGCCCGACTTGCCATGGCCAGGCAGATCGAGGGCCACGACCAGCCAGCCGTCCTCGAGCAACGCACGTATCGCGGGCTTTGAACTGCCCACGGACGCCATATAGCCATGGATGTAGATCGCCGTACCGCGAGGAGCCGTAGGGGCGGCCGCGTAGAGCGCCAAAGCGGTATCGCTCGAACCTAGTACGGTCTCAGCTAAGGATCCATCGCCAGCCTCGATAGCCTGAGCGATGAGACCAGCGATAGTTTTCTGGGCGTCGTCGATATTTTTGTTATCAGTCAATGCGTGCCGTTCCTGGCCTTGAGACGATTCGACATAGCCTGGGGCCGCGAGGCAGGAAACGAGAAAGGGAAATAATAATATTGAAACAAATATCGATGGAGCAGAATTGATTGGGGTTCCTCTGAGAAGTAGCTTGGAAGATTGGATTCTACCGTCGTATTTTTTCACACCGAGAGCACAGAGGGCACGGAGAAGTGCTATAAATCAGGTCCCAAAGGACTCCGTGAGCTCTTTGGGATCTATTCTTTTTTTTCACACGGAGAGCACGGAGGGCACAGAGAAATTTTGATAAATAGGTCTCGGCGGGCTCTGTGTGATCTATTCCTCGTTTTTTCACACGGAGAGCACGGAGGGCACAGAGAGATCTTAACAACTCGGTCTCGGCGCGCTCCGTGAACTCTGTGTGATCTATTCTTTTTTTCAAACGGAGAACACTGGGAGCACGGAGAAATCTTGATAAATAGGTCTCTGTGAACTCTGTGTGACCTATTCATTGTTTTTCACACGGAGAGCACGGAGGACACAGAGAAGTGTTTTGTGTCAGGTCTCGGCGGGCTCCGTGGGCTCTTTGTGCCCTATTCCTTGTACTATTAATAAAGAGAGCTCTACAAGAAATCAGTCTCTGGTTCATCAAACAAAGCATCATCCCTCGGGATAATGCCGTTTATAACACGCTGAATGCCGTCCTTGAGTACTGGTAGGCCAAAGTTTATCAATAAGCCTAATCTCTTATCCGCAATACGCAGATAGGTCAATAATTGCTTAGCATGCACAGGATGAAACTTTTCGACCGATTTTAGTTCTACTATAACCAAGCCGCCTACGATCAAGTCGGCACGATAGGCAACATCGACGAGCATATCTTTCCAAAGCAATGAAATGGGCACCTGTCGCTCGACGGCTAAGCCTTTTCTTGAAAGCGAATAGGCCAGTATCGATTCGTAAGCGCTTTCAAGTAATCCAGGCCCGATTTCCTTATGAATTTCAATGCTGCTTTCAATGATGATCGTTGCGATTTGGTTCTCGTTCATGGCAAGCACCTACTATTCTTAGGTTATTCGTCGACCAACACCCTCGCTAATGGAACTGCCCCGGGGATGCCCGCGCCGGAGGCCTCTGACTCAAGCACTATCGTTAATCCATCGTCGCCGAGCTTGGCGGCCCGCGCCGCGTCTGAACCCTTCACGAAAATGAGGCCGTGCCGCTCGCAGGCGTATTCAAGGATAAAGTCAAGGTCGGAAGGGCCGGCGAGCACCACCCGCGTAATGCCGTCCCGCTTGGCCTTGAGCACGAAAGCCTCGAGCAGGTCGCGGTAGACGCTCGCGTTCCTCGCCGTGCGCCTGAAATAGCGGTAGCTGCGGTGCGCTATCTCGTTTACGCCCTCGGGGGTTAACGCGTACTGGATATTACGGGCATTGAGGCGCTTTAGGAGCACCCAGCCCTTCTCGGCGAAACGCTTTAAGAGGGCGTTTGTCATGCCTAAGGACAATCCCGATACTTCGGCTAGATCTCGCTGCGTGGGCGAGCGCTCAAGCTTCTGAGACGAATAAATACTCTCGAGTATGGCCAGTTCGGCATCCTCGGGGCGCGTATCCTGAGTCGTTAATTCTTGGAGTATGGGAGCGGATATCATCGTGTATTGTTTGCGCGTGCCTACGGCGGAGGGCGCGGCTAGTCCTTCCGCCCCTATAGCGGATTTTCGCGGTACCGTAAAAGGCAACCGCCATCTAGCCTGTGGTCCCGATACCCTATGGCGCGGCCGAAACACGCTGCCATCGATAACCGGAAGTCTGTTGTTCACGCACTGAACAGCCTAGCACAGCCCTTGCGGGAATTCAAGCGTAAGATGAAAGCGCCCCTATCCATGAGCCCTCCCCTCCTGCCGCGCTTCTGCCCCATAGCTATCGGCAAAGAAGCGCTCAAGGCCATCCTGCCAGCGAGGCGCGGCTATGCCAAGGGCGGCGAGTTTTCCGCTAGAAAGGGCCGAGTTTGCCGGCCGCCGTGCCGCTACCTTAAAATTAGTGGCAGGCGCGGCGACTACCGGAACAAGGCGCTCGCAAAGGCCGTATTCGAAGGCCAGGCGGGCCAGATCGCACGCCAGCCCATAGCGGCTAACGGTGCCCGCCCCCGCGCAGTGATATATCCCGCCAGGCAAAGCGGGCAGCGAAACAAGGCTAATGATGGCCCGGGCCAAGTCATCAGCGTAGGTGGGTGAGCCAAGCTGGTCGGAAACCGCCCGCAAAACCTCATCGCCATTTGAGGCTGCTCCCGGTCTCCCGAGCCGTAACAAGCTTCGTAACACCATGGGCACGAAGCCACGGCTGCCGGCCCCGTAGAGCCAGGCGCTCCGCACTATGTGCGCTTCAGGAAGCCTAGCGGCCACCAAGCGCTCTCCCTCGGCCTTGGATCTACCGTAAGCGTTGACGGGCGATACCCTCATATCCTCGGTATATGGCGTGGTCGAACTACCGTCGAATACGTAGTCGGTAGAAAGGTGGATGAGCCTGGCTCTTTTTTGCAGGCAGAGTCGGGCTAGGTTCTCTGCGCCACGGGCATTGACCGCGTAGGCTATATCCTCGTCGCTCTCGGCCCCGTCCACGTCGGTATAGGCCGCGCAGTTAATGAGCCAATCGAGCGCCAGGGGAGCGGCGAAGCCCTCGAGAGCCTTATCGTCGCGTATGTCGAGCTCTCGACCCGTGGCCACGAAGGGCAGTCCGCGCTCTCGTAGGAGAGTTATCAGGCTACGGCCCAGCAAGCCCTGGGCGCCGGTAAGCCAGATCACCGCATATCCTTAAGAAAGGGCAGGGCCGCGTCCTTATCCGACACGAAGGACGGCGTACGCGGCCAGGCTATGGCCAAATCGGGGTCGTTCCAGCGTATGCCCCGCTCGGCTTCGGGCGCATACTCCGCGGAACATTTATAAAGAAGCTCGGTATCGTCTTCCAGTGCCAGAAATCCGTTGGCGAAGCAGGGCGGCAGGTAGAGGATGAGGCCGTTCTTCTCGGACAGCTCCAGGCCGTACCAGCGCGCCGAGCCGGGCAGCCTTGACTTGAGGTCCACGGCGACGTTCCATACCTTCCCTCGTACCACGCGTATGAGCTTGGCCTGGGCGGCCGCGCCTCCTTGATAGTGCAGGCCCCGTAGCGCGCCCTTCTTTGAGCGCGAGTGGTTGTCCTGGATAAAGCGCTCGCGTATGCCAAAGGAACGGAAATCGCTTTCTTTATAGCTTTCGAGAAAGAAGCCCCGCTCGTCGCGGAAGGATCTAGGCTTGAGCACGAGGAGCCCCGAAGGGCCCGCTTCTATAAGGTCAAAGGGCATGGTTGCCAATGTGCCTCAGCACCTTATTGCTCATCAATGATGGTATTATCCAAGGCTTCATTTACCATTCGCAAATTCCTTTATCCGCCGCAGCTGTTCGCGCTGAATGATGGGCTGCATATCTTCCATAAAATCAAGGCTTTTAATAGCTAAGGAATAATACAATGAAGGGTCATTGTTGATAATAAGAGTTCCTTGCGAGAGCACCTGGCTTAAAAAAAACCCGCCAATGACCAGTAAGTCGGCTATATCCATCTCACGGCCGCAAACAGCGCTCAAGGCGTTGTAGAGTTTCAGTTTTTGCTCGGTATTCATGGCTTCGTCGAAGGCTAGGGCTAGGTCCACATCGCTATCGGGCCGAAGCAGGCCGGCGGCCGCCGATCCGTGGAGTATGGCAAGGCGCAGCCCGGGAAGCGCCTCCAATTGAGGGCGCAAGCGGGAAATAACCGTATCCCTGTCATTAGCGACGCGCGGGTCCATGCCGTTAATGCTACTCGATAACGCGACGAAAAAAAAGGGCGGCCTAGGCTATGAGCCTTTGGCCGCCCGATTAGGCGCTCTGCGCGCTCGTGGAACCGCGGCTACTTCTTGCCCCGGAACATGACGCGCACCTGCTTGTAGAGGCCCTCGCCCTCGCTCTTCGTCTCGATGTCGACGATGTCGTTGAGCGTTGTGTGGACGATGCGGCGCTCGAAGGGGTTCATGGGCTCGAGCAGTACTGAGGCGCGGGTGCGGCGCACCTTTTCGGCCACTTCGTAGGCCATCTTGACGATGGATTCCTCGCGGCGTATGCGGTAGTTCTCGGAGTCGATGATGACCCTAAGGTCTTCGCGGCCGAGCTTGCCTGCGTACACGTTGGCGAGGAGCTGCAGGGCGTCGAGGTTCTTGCCCTTCTTGCCTATGAGTATAGCCGCGCTCTCGCTCTCGATGCGAATGCCGAGCTTCTGCTCTTCGCGGAAGAGGACGCTGGCCTTGCAGCCGTAGCCCATGCGCTCCACGACCTCGCGCACGAAATCGAGGAGCTTCAGCTCAAAATCGCCGTCGGGCTCAAGGCCGGCCACGAGTTTCCTCGGCGCGGCCTCGCCCTGGGGCCTAGGCGCGCGCGGCTCCCTTGGCTCCCGGGTTTCGCGGGGCTCACGGCCTTCGCGGCTATCGCGCTGGCTTGCCTTAAGGTCGCGGGTGTGCACCTTAATGACGGTCTTGCCCTTCTTAAGGAAACCGCCGCGCAGGGATTCGACGATCTCGACGTCGAATTCATCCCGTGCCAAGCCAAGCTCGGCGGCGGCGATCTCGATGGCCTCTTCCTCGGTACGGCCTTCGAATTCGTATACCATATATGCTCCTGTCAAGCAAAGCGCCGTTGTCCCGCGTAGGGGGCCTGGCGGCGCTCCGCATAAAATTCTTACTTCCGGCTGTTTTTAATGCCTTTGGTTCCCTTGCCGGCTATCACCTTGCCCTGGGGCTCGACCGCTACCGGGCCGGTGGCCTTCTTGTGCACGACCTTGAGGATGAAGGCCTGCTGGACTATGGTGAGCAGGTTGGACGAAATCCAGTATACGAGGAGGCCGGAGGGCACGTCGTAGAGGATGAAGAAGAACATGATCGGCATACCGTACATCATGAACTTCATCTGGCCCGCGCTCTGGGCGTTGGTATTCGGCGTCTGCATGAACTTGCCGTAGGCGAGCTGGCTCAGCACGTAAATAATGGGCAGGGCGCGCAGCGCGGATACCCGCCAGACTATCAGGTTCACGGTGGGGAAGCTGAAGATAGCCTCGGGCAAAGACAGGTCGTTTATCCAGCCGGGTATGAACATGGCGCCGCGCAGGTCGAAATGGTTATTAAAGAGCGCGTACATGGCTATGAAAATGGGGAACTGCAGGAGCATGGGCAGGCAGCCCGATAGCGGGTTGTAGCCTTCGCGCTTGTAGAACTCGGCCATTTCGACGTTGAGCTTTTGCGGGTTGTTCTTGTACTTGGCCTGCAGCTCCTGGATCTTGGGCTGCAGTTCCTGCATGCGCGCGGTGGACTTGCTGCCCTTAAAGGTAAGGGGGAACATGACGATGCGCACGAGCAGGGTAACGAGGATGATGGCCACGCCGTAGTTGCCCACGATGGAATAGAAGAAATTCATGGCCCACTTGAGCATGTTCTCAAGCCAGCCAAGGATATTCCCGCCCTCCATGACGCCTTCCAGATTGTCCCCGGCGCGCTTAAAGCCGTTGGCCGTTATGTCGTCGTACTTGGCCAGGTCGCGCGAGCTCTTGGGGCCCGCGTAAAAGTGGAACACATCGGCTTGGGCGCTGGCGGTCAGCAGGGGCCTGCTTAAGGCCATGGCGCTGGTTACCGGGTAGCCTTCGGCGGCTATATTGGTATAGGTGTATACATAGGGCGTCTGGTCGGGCACGGCTATGAAGGCAAAATACTTGCCGGCCACGGCCGCCCAGCTTACGCGGGTAGTAAGGGTCTGCTTGCCGCCCTTGGGCGTTACGACCTTGCGCTTGCCGGCTTCTAGCGTGACGATCTTGCGGAAATCGGCGTTTTTAGGCAGATGCTCGTAGCGCGGGCCTATCTGCGGGCCGAGGCTTAAGGTGTAGGCATAGTTGCCGTCGCCTATGGGCAAGGCCGTAGGCCTGCTGTTCTCAAAGCCCACCGCCAGGCGGAACATATAGTCGCCGTCCTTGAACTCGAAGCGCTTGCGGTACAGGAAGGGCACGAACTCGCCGTCTGAAGTCTTGTAGAAATAGGTCCTGCTGAACTCGACGATGCCGGGGGCCGGCCGCGTTACGTTCATGAAGTCCCTAAGCGGCGCGGAACCTGGGCCGCCCAAGGCGACCGAAAGCCCGTCAATGCCGTTAGGACCGGACAAGAGCATGTCCACGTAGCCCTGATCGTCGCTGTGCTCCTTGAGCTTGAGCGACACCAGTTCGCCGCCCTTGTTGCTTAAGGTGGCGATAAAGAGGTCGGTGTCGATGACGATGCGCTCCTCATAGAGGGGCGCCTGCACCTCGGGCTGGCCGGCCGTAGGGCTAGGCGCGTCCACGGGAGCAGTGCTTACGAAGGTCGTTTCAGGCGCCGATTGTGGCGCTGCGGCAGTTGCGGGCGAGCTCGTTGCGGGAGCCTCGGCTGGTAAAGGCTGACGGGGGAACAGGATGTTCTGCACCGACACGCCGACGGTTACGACGATTACCATTAAGACGATGGCCAGCATCGTCTTTTTGTCGAAACCACTCTCGTTCTGATCGTTAAAGTTACTCATGGTACCGGATCATAGCCTCCCGGATTAAAAGGATGACAACGTAAAATCCTCTTGGCGGCGAGGAGCGAGCCGCGCGCGGCGCCGTGCTTCTGGATGGCTTCCAGGGCATAGGCCGAGCAAGTGGGATAGAAGCGGCAGGACGGTTGCTTAAGCGGGGATATGGCCACCCGGTAGAACTTAATGAGTCCCTGCAGGGCGGACGAAGGTATGCTAGCCATTGGCGCGGGCTTGTAGCCCGGCTCTACGAACCAGCTCATCGAGCTGAGGACGTCGAGTCAAGGCGCTATCCGGGCCTGGAAAAATGACAAAGGCAAGGTCATAGCCCGACTTGAGCCCGCCCTTAACTATGCGCCAGCATTCCGACACGACGCGCCGCGCTCTGTTACGGGCCACGGCGTTGCCGTACTTCCTTACGGTAACGAAAACGGCGCGGGAATCCGCGCCGCCATTGGGCAGTACGTGGAGCCGCATGCCTTTTACCGACCAGCGTACCCCTCCGTCGAAGACCGCGCCGATCTCTCGGCGCGTCCGGATGCGTTCGCGCTTCTTAAAACAGAAGCGCGCTACGCCCCCTTCTTCATCCTGCACCGCGCTTAGTACTTCTTCTGCTCGTCGGAAATGGAAAGCTTGGCGCGGCCCTTGGCGCGGCGCCTCTTCAGAATGAGCCTTCCGCCCCTGGTCTTCATGCGGGCGCGGAATCCGAATTTGCGGACGCGGCGGGTCCGGCTGGGCTGATACGTGCGTTTCATGGTGACGTTCTCCTCGGCATATGGCTACGGGCGCAATGCCCGATAGCGTTTCTTATGGAATATAGCCGCCGGAGTATAGAATTTTTAGGGCTTTTCGTCAACGGCTTGGCACCGAGGCTTTTCTCGTCGCCCCTTGCTATGCAAGCGCATCTATTCATGCAATACTGGGCGGCCTATAGATTACTTTTTCAAAATATATTGACATTATGGATAAAATTACTATTATGAAACGATAGTACTATGGAAATTACTGGAGTTGCTATGGCAAAAAGCAGTAAAAGGGTGCGGATTTTTTCCGCGCTCGAGGTGGCGAATCTCTGCGGCGTGGTCAATCAAACCGCAATCAACTGGATACGCAACGGCTACCTGAAAGCCTTTACCACGCCCGGAGGGCAGTATCGGGTATATTCCGAAGACCTCCTTGCCTTTCTCGACAGCCGCGGCATGCGCCTGCCCGCTGAGCTCAATGACCATGCCGACGAACCCGGCGTGGACTGGAATGCCCTCCTCATCGTTGACGACGACAAGGCCCTTAACGACCTTACTAAGCGCTATTTCGAGAAAAGCACCCTCTCGCTTACCCTCTTCCAGGCCTTTGACGGCTTTGAGGCAGGCGCCGTCGTCTCGGACAAACGCCCCGGCTTTATTATCCTAGACATAGACCTCCCGGGCATAGACGGGAACCAGATTTGCTACAAGATCAAGAACGACGCATCGTTCGGCAAGCCCTTCATCATAGCCGTCACCGGGCTCGACAGCGCTAACGCCAAGGAAAAGATACTGGCATCCGGCGCCGACGCCTTCCTGCCCAAACCCCTGGACTTCACGGCCCTTGTTGAGCTCGTCGCCGACTTCGTCGGGAAGGTACGGACCAAGGATGGAAAGTAAAAAACCAGGCACCATACTCATCGTCGAAGACGAGGACGCCATACGCCTTACCCTCAGGGATTACCTGCGCAAAAAGGGCCATGAAGTCATCGTCGCCTCGGACGGCGTAGGCGCCATCAAACAGCTACTCGATAACGAAGTGCAGATTATCATAACCGACTACCGCATGGACGTACTGGGCGGCGACTACTGGATAAAGTTCCTCCAGCGCTACTGCCCCGACAAGCTCATCGTCATAACGAGCGGCTTCCTGCGACCCGATTTCTACATACCCTTTGAAGTTATCTATAAGCCCTTCGACTATTCCGAACTCGAGGAGCGCATACGCCAGCTCGTCGAGGCCCGACCCGGCGGCGATGCCTAAAACGCGCGCGGAAGAACGCCAGGGCGAGCGCCAAACGGCCATCCTTGCCCTCGTGCGCGGCAGGGTGCAGGGCGTAGGCTTCCGCTACGAAGCGCGCTCCTTTGCCAAAGCACTTGGCCTACGCGGCTGGATCAAGAACCTGGACGACGGCGGCGTCGAAAGCTGGGCCGAAGGCCCCGAATCCTCCGTCGAGCGTTACAAAGCATGGCTCCACAAAGGCCCGCCAGGAGCGCAGGTAAACTACACCGAATTCTCCGAACGCCAGCCCTCAAGCAGCTACTCGGCCTTCACCATCGAGTTCTAACGCGCTACACTCTAGCATATGTACAGAAATGCCCGCGCCGGCAAGCGCCTCCTTGCCAGGCGCTTAAGCCAAGCCCTCGCCGCGATACCTTGCCGCATTGCCCCACTTAGCCGCGCGTCCCTCAGCCCCATCGCGGCAATCATCGCGGTTCTATCCTTGCTTGCCTGCGCCGCCCTCTCCCTGGCCTCCTGCGCCAGCGCCCCGCCCCCCGCGCCTCCCTATCCGCTCTTAAGCGCATCGGAATACTCTACCATCGCGTTAGACCAGCATAGAACCGAACTGCGCATAGACCTTCGCATAGAGAACCTGAGCGATACAGAGCTTAGCGGCCTGAGCCTTGCAGCCGAACTCTCCATAAACGGTAAAATCATCGAACAAGGCCCCGAATCTACAAGCTTCGTAACACTAGCCCCACGCTGCGCCTATGCCCATCGGCTTATCTATACCATCGATTCCCGCGTACTCGACTCTACTATGGAAGGTTTCAGCCTTCAATCGCGCGCTCCCTGGCAATTACGGATATCCTTGCGCGCGCAAAGCGCCGACGGCCAGCCCATAAACGCAAGCGCATCCGCGTCCGGCAGCTACCCCGTGATCAGGGAACCCGTCCTTTCGGTTCAGTCCATTCGCATACTCCAATATGAACTCGTCAACTCATACCTGCACATAGTTTTAGAAGTACGCAATCCCAACGATTTTTCCATCGATTTTTCAGGCGCCTCCTACCAGTTCTACGGAGAAGGCCAGCGCTGGGCGAGCGGCAAGGCCCTAAAAGCCCAGCCCCTACCTCCCCTCGGCAGCGGCATCGTACTCCTGCCCATCAACCTCAATTTCGCCGACACCGGCCGCGCTCTTTTTGATCTGGTAGCCCAGCTCAAAACCGTCCGTTACCGCCTCTCCGGAACCGCCGTCATCCTTACCGGCCTTGCCATCCTTCCCAGCTTCGACATCTCTTTCGACGCCCAGGGTTCCACCCGCGTAGAGCGTTAAAGACGACAAAACCCACCTTCCGGTGGGCTTGTCATTTAACGACTGACGGGAGTCCGCTACGCAGAGGCCGCATCCTGCGGCCCTGCTCCGCGCCGCCTCCGTTCGCTTTCGCGCGAATTCGTAAGGTATGGATTATAGTGCCCGCTAGCGCGGGCGACGAAACGACTCCCGCCGGCGCTCATAAAA
>DHVU01000008.1:28945-30478 GCA_002412825.1 Spirochaetaceae bacterium UBA5200 | reverse complement strand
GATTTTCTAGCGACCGACGGGAGTCGAACCCGCGTCACGAGCTTGGGAAGCTCGGGTAATACCGTTATACGACGGTCGCGATCTATATTATTCGCCTTCGGCGAATGAAATCTAAGGTAACCGTCGTTCGCCAAGGGCATTAAGCCAATCTCAAGCAGCATAGCCGCGTAGGCTCCCTTGTCGTACGACGGTCGCGATTGTACGTATGTCGCTCACGCGACATCTTGTTAAGGTAACCGTCGTTTGTCTCGGGCTGGTAACAAAACCAAATACTTGGCGTTGTAGGTTCCCGGGTCATACGGCGGTCGCGATTGTACATATGTCGCTAAAGCGACATCAAGCTTAGGTAACCGTCGTTCGCCAAGGGCATTAAGCCAATCTCAAGCAGCATCGCTGCGTTGGCTCCCTTGTCGTACGACGGTCGCGTTCTATATTATTCGCCTCCGGCGAATGATATCTAAGGTAACCGTCGTTTGTCTCGGGCTACCTGAAAAAGCAACAAAAAACTAAACCGTCGGAGCCGCGGGCCTTGCGCAAAACTTGATGACTGAAGGCGCTGGTTCCCGGGCTATGACGATTGAGTACTATTAAGCACAAAAATGATAAAAAAGTCCAGGGGTTGTTATTAGTGTTACGAAGCTTGTAACAACGCAAGCACGCGTTCGCTTCCCTCCGTATCTGCGTTACCATGGAAGACCGAGCCTACCCAGAGCTAGAAAATGAGCCGCCCTTCTGTCCGAACCGCGAGTGCAGGCACCACATCATTCCGCAAACAGCCGCCTGGTGGATGCCGGCAGGTGAGTACTATACCGTAGCCTTCGGGACGGTACAGCGCTATCGATGCCTATCCTGCGGAAAAGGCTTCTCCGTCCAAACCTTCAGGCTCGATTACTATGCTAAAAAAGTCGTCGACTACGGCAGGATCCATCACGCCCATTCCGAATCGATGAGCCTGCGAGGCATGAGTAGGCACTTCCTCCTGTCCTGTGGGAGCGTGCAAAACCGCCTCGAGAGGCTAGGCCGCCAGATGCTCGGTATGCATAGCCTCCTTAGGCTGAGCCTTCCGTGCACCGAAGACGTCTGCATAGACGGCTTTCAGAGCTTCGATCTAAGTCAATATCATCCCAATAATTACACGATGGCGATAACCAGAGGTTCCCGCTACGCGCTCGGTTCTACCCATGCGAGCCTCCGCAGGGCAGGCCGCATGACTGCGGAGCAACGGGAAACGCGGGCTCAGATCGATGCCGCCCAGAGCTATGAAAAGAAGGCCATCGAGCGCTCGTTCCGCGAACTCCTCGATCAGCTTGACCGCGAGTACCGCCATAACGGGAGGCAGACCCTCGTCATCATAAGCGACGAGCACAAGGCCTATGCGCGGGCCTTCCATAACCATCAGCTGTTTACCCGGCGGACGCCGCTGTTCCGCTGCGTGCATCACACCATCAACTCGAAACTTCCAAGGACCTTTGCCAATCCGCTCTTCGCCTCGAACTATATCGACCGCGAGATACGAAAGGATCAGGCCGCCCA
>DHVU01000008.1:0-28894 GCA_002412825.1 Spirochaetaceae bacterium UBA5200 | reverse complement strand
TCGACATAAAAGCGCCCGTTTTTGATGAGCGATGCCATGGAGAAGTAGCCGGGATCGCAAAATCGTATATCGAGTACTGCAAAAGCGGGGTATATGAGTTCAGGGTGTTCCTCTCCCGCCTAAGACTCTTTCCGTGGGAAGAGGCTGCCTGGCTCAAGGACATCGCGACGCCGGGTAAAAAGAATCCTGACTATGTGATGAAGTTCGCGTATGGATAAATCGCGACCATTTGAAATAATTATTGTTTATAAAAAGAGTTGAACTATAGTCAGCGTATCATGTCAGGCAGACAAACGCCGTATGGCCTGAGCCATACTCATTTATAACGACAGTACCTATACTGTAGGGATACTTAATCTTACTCCCCGGACTGTCGGCACATAAGTTCAATGGAAAAAGGTAAGGAAAGGCCGATAAACGGCCAGGTCTGTGTTGCGGAAAAACAAGCTTCGTAACACTAAAAAAAAATCGCCGCACAAGGCGACGGTCTTTTATCGAAGAGCATAAACCTTTTTTTTAGCCTACGCTTAGCCCGTCGCCCGGAACGGGCGTATGCCACGTTCACGTATCGACGGACTGAAAATTGGGCGGCAACGCTTGGTTGCCGGAAAAGCGATTACATCGAATCGCTTGCTACAATAATAGCCCGCTGGCGAAAGGATGTCAAGCTTGGCGCTTTGGCTTAACGAAATGCTTACAAAAGCATTAGTTATCCACAAGCTTCCTAGGAATTCACCGAGCTTGCACGAGCTTAAAACAGCTTATGCACAGGCTTATCCACCTTTTCCACAAGAATAGGCGACGTATACCCACGATATACGCCGCTTATCCACAACGCGTTAGATCGTGAATTTGCCCGCCGTAATAATAGGTAGCTCGCGGCCGTCCGCCGTAAAGCCGCTTACTTCTACTAAGGGAGAGCCTATCATGAAATCGGTATGCACGGCGGAGGCGTTCGCGCCAGCGGCCTTCAGTTCGTCCTCGCCCATGGCTTCGCCGCCTTGTACGCAGCCCGGATAGGCCGAACCCAAGGCTATGTGGCAGGAGGCGTTTTCGTCGAAGAGTATATTGTAAAAGACGCGCTGCGCCTTAAAGATAGGCGATTCGGTGTCGACTAAGGCTACTTCTCCAAGGAAGCGCGCCCCGTCGTCCATGGCCAGGTATACGTCGAGCACGTCCTTGCCTTCCTTGGCTCCGTAATTCACCACCTTGCCGCCCTTGAACTCAAGCCAGCCGCCTATGACGGTCTTACCCACCGTCGGCACGAACACGGGGCAGGTAAAGGCTACGCGCCCCTCGGTGCGCCTAAAATCGGGGCTCGTGAATACTTCCTCGGTAGGAATATTAGGGGCAAAGACGCGGCCCGTGTGGGTCTTTGAAGGCCCGCCATGCCATATAGAGCCCTTCATGAGCCCTATGCTTAGGTCGGTGCCCGGCCCTTTAAAGCGCACGCGGTCAAGCCTTAAGCTATTGAGCTTGTCGGCGCGGGCGGCCAGGGTTTGGCCATGGCCTACCCAAAAGGCGGCCGGATCTGCGTGGTCCAGGCGCAGTATGGGTATGAGAAGGGCCCAGAGGGCCTCTACGGCGGCAGGTCCGGCGGCCATATCCATAATCTTAGCGGCGAGCTTTTCCGTCGGGTAGAAGGCCACGAGCCATGCTATCTCATTGTTGCTTATCCTGCTCTGGTAGGGGCGCATGGCGGTGGCCGTCGCCTTGGCGGCCGCGGCGTTCCGTTCCTGATCGAGTCGCGCCAAAAACTCAGGGTCTTCGGGCGTACGTATTGCTATGAGAGCCCAATCCTCGTCTATCATGGTCTTAAGCGTATCTTTGCGGAACTGCGGCACGTAGGCTAGGTGCTCAGGACGGGAATGCTCGATGCGGGCACGGTACATGAAGGGGTTTTCAATTTCATTACTGTCGAAGCGCACATAACGGGCCCCGTTTTTATAGGCGCGCTCGGCGATTATAGCGGCGAAATCCTGGTGCACGGGTTCTCCGCGTACCAGGAGGTTCTGACCGGGTTGTAAGTTTACCGCAGCGAGGAGCACGTCGGCATAACGATCTAAAAAGGCTCTATCCATGGGTACACCTTCTTTCATGTTCGGTATACCCATAGTAAGGGCGCCTCTTCCCAAGCGTCAAGCCAGCCGGCAAGCGCCTGCCTGCAAAAGCGCTGCGCTTTACGCTTTGCGCCGCAAGGCCAGCTGATATACGCTGGCGGCCGCTACCAGTATGGCTCCGGCCACCGCGGCTATGATTATAGGCATGGTTTCCATCGGATCGACCGCGCCGCGTTTTATGACTATGCCGGCATACGCCCAAATGACGACGAGGCCGGCGGACACCGCGCCGCGCTGAAGCACAAGGTACAGGCCTACGATGGCGCCGACGGCAACGACGAGTACGGTCCACCAGAGCTCGGGTATGCCAAAGCCGTTCCAGCCCGCGGTAACGAGGAGGGCGGTCACGTTGGCTATCGTGGCCACGCATATCCATCCAAGGTACACGAGGATAGGGCGCCAGAGGAAAAAGTCGAGCGCTTTCTGTCCTTTCGCCTGGCCTGCGCCGGCCGCCTTGAGCGCTGCATTGGCCTTATATCCCCGTTCGAGGAGCATGAGCAGGGTAAGGAGTATGCCCAGCATAAGGACGAGCGACAGACCCACCATACGCCAGTGCCAGGCAAAGATCCATGCGGTATTGAGCGCTGCGTTTATTGAGAATATCCATCCGTCGTTGGCCGACCACAGCGCGCTGCCCCGGGCCGTGCCCGGCTTGCCGAAGGCGGCCACGAGGCCCGCTATCGCGTAGCCTAGGAGCAGGGCATAGATGAGGCCCCATATGGCAAAGGTAAGCCCTGCGGGCACGAAGAGATTGGGTATTTCGTCGGATAGTTGCCCGGTATTTACGCCGTTGAGGGGCAGGGCGTTGGCCAGGCCGTTCGCCGTCACCATGACGATAAAGAGGAAGGCCGCCATAACGGCCGACAGTTTCCGGAGCGCGTTCTTTTCCATACTATTAACTCCTTTTCGCTCTTTTACGGGCGATAAAACAAGGATAACCAAAACCCTGGGATAAAAGCCATATTCCTGCGGCTAATTCTTTTTTCTGTGAAAAAAGGCGGCCCCGCGTTAGCGGGGCCGCCGAATGCTACCGAAGGGGTACCTGTCCGTCGAACGCTGTGCGACTATGGCTACGCGCCCACGGTTTCGGCGACGGGCGCTTGAACGCCCATCACGTCGGTCTCGAGGAGCTTGTAGCACTTGGTGGGGCACTTCTGCACGCAGAGGCCGCAGGATGTGCATTTACTATAGTCGGTTACCGGTATGCCGTTGACCATGCTTATGCACTGCTCGGGGCACACGCGCACGCATGCTTCGCACTTGATGCAGCCTACCTTGCAGGTCTTAAGGACGCTGGCCTTGATGACCGAGCGGTTGCTGCAGAGCACTACGGAGCCCTTGCGGGAACGGGGAGCCAAGGCCAGTATCTGCTGGGGGCATTCCTGCACGCAGAGGCCGCAGCCGGTGCATTTGGCGTAGTCCACGTGGGGCAGTCCGTCTTCGCCCATGTGCAGGGCGTCGAACTGGCATACCAGGGTGCAGTCGCCGTAGCCTTGGCAGCCGTAGGAGCAGAGCTTGGTGCCTCCCGCGGATAGCTTGGCGGCGCGGCAGGTCTTCACGCCCACGTACTCGCCCTTAACGGGGGCCTTTTCCTTGGTTCCCTGACAGAGGAGCACGGCCACGGTATCTTCGCCCGTGGCATTGACGCCCATAAGGGAGGAAAGGGCATCGACGACGGCCTTGCCGCCGGGGGCGCACTTGTTTATAGGCGCGTCGCCCTTGGCTATGGCTTCGGCATAGCCGTCGCAGCCGGGGTAGCCGCAGGCGCCGCAATTTATGCTGGGCAAGGCATCGCGCACCGCGTCGATCTTCGGGTCGCGCTCCACCTTGAACTTCTCCTTAAACCATCCCAGGGTAATGCCCAGGAGAAAGGCCAGGAGAGCGGAGAATCCGAGCGTTATAAGAATCACGTTCATAGTCGGATCCTCCTTATTTTATGAGGCCGGAAAAGCCCATGAAGGCCACGGCCAGAAGGCTGGTGGCGGCGAAGAGTATGGGCGTTCCCTGCAGGAATTTGGGGATAGGGGCGGTGCGCATGCGGTCGCGCAGGCCCGCCATCAGTACCATGGCCACGAGGAAGCCGGCGGCCACGCCTACGGCGTATACGACCGCCTCGAGGAGATTGTAGCCCTTCGATATATTGTCGAAGGTAACGGCCAGGATAGCGCAGTTCGTCGTTATGAGGGGCAGGTATATGCCCATGGACGCGTAGAGGCCGGGCACGTTCTTCTTAAGGAAGAACTCGACGAGCTGCACGAGGCTGGCTATGACGAGTATGAACACGAGTATCTGCAGGAAGCTTAGGTTAAGCGGCACGAGCACGAAGTGGTACAGGGGCCAGGTTACCGCGGTGGCCATAACCATGACGAAGGTAACGGCTAAGCCCATGCCCACCGACTTGTTCACGTCCGAGGACATGCCAATAAAGGGGCAGAGGCCCAGGAAGCGCATTAACAGAACGTTATCGATAAGGGAAGCGGCTAGGAATATGCCTATGATGTTCATGCTGCCTCCTTAGCGGCGCCGGCGGAGCGCTTGTCCAGGGTCTTCTTAAGCCAGATATTGAAGGAAATAAAGAGGGCGAACACCATGAAGCCGCCCGGCGATAGGGTAAAGAAGAGTATGGGCTGGAAGGCCTCGGGCATGATTTGCGCGCCTAAGAGGGTGCCGTTGCCCAAGAGCTCACGGAAGGCCGCTATGCCCACGAGCACCCAGGTGTAGCCTATGCCCATGCCCAGGGCGTCGATGACGGCGTCCAGGGGCTTTTCCTTGCTGGCGAAGGCTTCAACGCGGCCCATGATGATGCAGTTGACCACGATGAGGGGTATGAACACGCCTAAGGACTTAGACAGCTCAGGAAAGTAAGCCTTCATGGAGAGGTCTATGATGGTGGTGAAGGCGGCTATGACGATGATGAATATCGGTATGCGCGCGTCGTTGGGTATAAGCTTACGGAAGAGCGATATGACGAACTCGGCAAAGACGATCACGAAGGTCATCGCCGCGCCCATGCCTATGGCGTTGGCCACGCTGCTCGTCACCGCCACGGCGGAGCAGAGGCCTATCATAAGCATCAGGAGGGGATTCTCGCTTATGAGCCCCTTAGAGAATATTTTCCACAGTCTTTGCATTACATGCCTCCCGCGGCGGCTTTCTCAAGCCAGGCAACGCCGGCGTCGCCCGCGCGCTTGGCCATGAGGGTGAGCGCCTTGCTCGTTATGGTGCTCGCCGTAATCGCCGCGATGTCGTTTTTCACCTCGAAGGGGTCGCTCACCGGCTTATCGGTAAACTGGCCGGGGAAGGTGGTCTTGGAGCTCTTGTCCACGAAGTAGGCGGGGCTCGTAGCGTTGGCGCCAAGGCCCGGGGTGTCGGATAAGACGAGTATGCGTATGCCCGCTATGCGCCGGTCTGTGCCGACGCCTACGAGCATGGCCGCGTCGCCGCCATAGCTCTTGCCCAGCACGCGCAGGGCTACGCCGAGTATGGCATCGCCTTTGATGGCCTTCCAGGCGCCGCTTATCGTAACGCCGGGCTCGCTGCTTACCAGTTCGCCGTTAACGTCCACGAAATCGTCGGCTTCGGGAAAGATATCCTGTAAAGATTCGGCGAGGTTGCGCGCCTCGTGTCCGTCTATGGCCGGCTTGGTAACCGTGTACACCATGGCCAGGGCCACGCAGGCGCCGGCGGCGAACAGGGCAAGGGCCAAGCCAAGCTTAATTATGTCTTTCTTCATTTGGCGCCCTCCTTAGCGGCAACGACGGGCTTGGCGGGCGGCACGAAGCCGTATTTCTTTACCCGCAGCTTATCGAGGAAGGGGGCTAACGCGTTCATGATGAGGATGCCGTAGGTAACGCCTTCGGGAAAGCCGCCGAATTTGCGTATGACGACCGTCAACGCGCCGGCGCCGGCGCCGAAGATAAGCTTACCCAGCGGCGTTATGGGGCTGGAGGCGTAATCGGTAGCCATGAAAACGGCGCCGAACACGAGGCCGCCTGAGAGTATGCCGAAGAGCGGATCCATGCCCAGTACCCAGGAAAGCACGAAGGCGGTGCCCACCATGGCCAGGGGGGTGATCAGGCGAACGACGCGCAGGGCCAGGAGAAAGGCGAAGCCCACCAGGATAAGGAGTATGGAGCCTTCGCCTATAGAGCCGGCGCGGTTGCCTATGAACAGGGTCCACAGGGTGGCGCCGTAGTCGCTCGAACCTGCTATGCCCATGCCGACGTCGGCTATGGTGCCGCCCATCTTGACGATGTTAAGCGGCGTAGCGCCGGCCGTCGCGTCGGTGAGCGCGCCAAAGGGCGCATGCCAGGTAGTCATGGCGGCGGGAAAGCTCATGAGCAGTATGGCCCTGCCTATAAGGGCGGGGTTAAAGGGGTTAGCGCCCAAGCCGCCGAAGAATTCCTTGGCGAAGATTATGGCCGCTATCGAGCCAAGGGCCGCCATCCACAAAGGCAGGGAGGGCGGGGCTATAAGGGCGACGAGGAGTCCCGTCACCACGGCGGACAGGTCGCCCACGCGGCTGTCCTGCTTGGTAAGCGCGCGGAAGCCGGCCTCGGCAAGCACGGCGCTGATCACCGACGTCAGTATGACGAGCAGCGCGGGCAGGCCGTAGAGGACGACGCCGTACACCGTGGTCGGCAAGAGCGCGATAATGACCGCCAGCATAATCTTTCGGGAATCGGCGCCGGTAAAGGCGTTCGGGCTCGATGAGAGGAGCAGCTTATTTGCCGGCACGCGCGGCCTCCTTCTGCTTTTTTGCGCGCAGCAGCTGCTTGCCTACGCGGAAGCGCTGCACGAGCTGGATGTGGGACGGGCACACGAAGCTGCAGGTGCCGCATTCTATGCAATCGAGGAGGCCTATGGCCTCGGCTTGGTCAAAATCGTCCGCCTTGATGGCCACGTTAAGCAGGGCGGGGGACAGGCGGCAGGAGCAGGCGTTCATGCAGCGACCGCAGCGAAGGCAGGGGCCTTCGGCGTACACCTTGGATTCGCTCGCGTTCAGGAAAAGCACGCCGGAGGTGTTTTTCTGCACGGGCACGGCCCAGTTGGGCAGCGAGGGTCCCATCATGGGCCCGCCGTATATGACGCGCCGCAGGGCATCTTCGTCTATTTGTATGGTATCGGGGATCAGGTCGGACACCAGGGTTCCCACCGGGACGACGAGGTTCTTCGGGCTCTTACAAGCGCCGCCTGACACGGTAAAGCCGCGGTCTATGAGGGGCTTACCCTCGCGGAAGGCTTCGGCTATGGCCTTAAAGGTGCCCACGTTCTGCACCACGCAGCCTACGTCCATAGGCAGGCCGCCTGAGGGCACTTCCTTGCCCGTTATGGCGGTAATGAGCATTTTCTCGCCGCCCTGAGGATACTTGGTCTTCAAGAGCTGCAGCTCAATGGCGGCGCCGCGGCCATAATCCTTAACGGCCGCTTCGAGCGCGTCCATGAGATGGGCCTTGTTATCCTCAAGGCCAATGACGCCGCGGCCAACGCCCAGTATGCGCATGGTTATGGCCATGCCTTCCACCAGGTCGCCGGGCGTCTCAGCCATGACGCGCTCGTCTATGGTCAAATAGGGTTCGCACTCGGCGGCATTGGCTATGACCACGGTGATCGGCTTATTAGGCGGAGGGGCCAGCTTCACGTGCGCGGGAAAGCCCGCGCCGCCCATGCCTATGATGCCCGCTTCGCGTATGCGCGCAAGCGCCTCGTCCTTGCCGCAGGAAAAGCCGTCCAGGGGAGGCATGAAGTCGACGCCGCCTGAGCCGTCGGCTTCGATTACGATGGCGGAGCCCTCGAGGTTATTGGACTGCAGCCTTGGTTCGATCTTCTTGACTATGCCCGCTATAGGGGCATGCACCGGCACGGTCATGCGGCCGTCGGCGTCGGCTATCTTCTGGCCGCGCTTTACCTGGTCGCCTACTTTTACCAGCGGCTGAATAGGAGCGCCAAAGTGCTGGTTTACCGGCACAACGACTTGCTTAACCGTACCCACGTACTCGATGGGAAGCGCTTCGGTGCGATGCTTCCGCTCGGGCGGGTGGGCTCCGCCTTTGAATGTTTTAGTAGCCATGGGAGAAGTTGCTCCTTTTCCGTGGCCGTCCTTAAAACGGCGGACGGTTGCCGGGCTTGGGTTTGCGAGCTGTTCAAGGTAGAGCGAATATTGCCCGGGCATCGGCCGCTGAGAGAGCGCGGGTTTCGAGCATTGGCCATAGCGATGCCGGACGGCGACTATCCTAGCGCCATAGGCGCGGGGCGTCAAGATAGATATGTATATATAAGAAGAATTGGATATTTTTAGATTTATTACTATGCCGCTCTTAAATCCATTTGTTTCGCTTAAAAAACGCTATCATGCCCAGGGCTATCGCTACCATAAGAGCCCAAACGGCAGGATATCCCCAGCGTTGGTCGAGTTCCGGCATAGAGCGGAAATTCATGCCATACACGCCTGCTATAAAGGTAAGCGGTATGAATATGGTCGATATGATGGTCAAAACCTTCATAACTTCGTTCATGCGGCTTGAGAGCGACGAGAGAAAGACCTCGCGTATACCGGATGCCGTCTCCCTATAGCTCTCTAGGGCCTCGATCACCTGTATGGTGTTTTCCTGCAGGTCGCGCAGGTAGGGGTCAAGCCGTTCGTCTAATAGCTCGGAATCCGAGCGCAAAAGGCTGTTCGCCGTTTCCCGCACCGGCCATACTACGCGGCGCATGCGGTTCATTTCGCTCTTCACCGCCTGCAAACCGGCCATAAAATCGCGGCTGTCGCGCGATGAAACGCTCCACTCCTCGAAGGCCTCCAGCCGGTCGCCCAGCCACTCAAGGAGCGAAAAGTAATTATCGACGATAACGTCCAGAAGGGCATAGGCCAGGTAGGAGCCCCCCAGGCGGCGCAGCTTGCCTATGCCGGCATGGAGCCGGTCACGTACCGGATCGAAGCAGTCGCCAGGCGTTTCTTGCACGGTGATAACCGCGTTACGGGTTAAAATGAAGCTTACCTGCTCGTACTCTATGGTGTCGTCGGGGCGCCGCGTGAGCATCTTCGTAATGATCAGGAGGTAATGGCCGAAATCTTCCACCTTGGGGCGGTGCTCGGTATTCAGGATGTCTTCCACGGTCAGGGGGTCAAGCTTAAAATAGCCGCCGAGGCGCTTGATGGCGTCCTGGTCGCCTAGTCCATTGACATTTATCCAATTGACCATGCCCTCCTCGAGCATGGCTAAGACTTCTTCTATATGCTCAGGCGTCACGAAGGAGAGCTGGGCCTGGTCGTATTGAATGAGGGAGAAGGCCGCTTCGGTGGGCACCTTATCGCCTATATATACCGGCGTTTCTACGGAGAGGCCGGTATGCCCGGTATTTACGCTCTTGAAGATCGGCTCAATAGGCCGCCTGCCCTTCTTTCGCTTTTTATCGCTCATGCGCTAGAGCCTAGCGCGACCCGCATGGAAACGCAAGCTCGGTGTTACGAAGCTTGTTGCAAATCGGACAGCCCGATCGAGGTCGCTTCTTTTATCCCTTGCGGAGGCGTCCGGGAAAACTATACTTAACACAACTATACTAACAACAGAGGTAGCACCATGAAATCCAGTATCAAGACTAAGGCTCTGCTCTTTCTCGTGGCGCTTCCGCTTATGCTTATTGCCGCCTTAGCGGCCATGCTCTTTTTCGTGGAATTTAACAAGGATATACGCAACGCGCGGGCCATGCTCTCGGCGCGCAGCAATAACATACGGGACGCCATACACCTGGAAGTATCGCGCAGCCTCGAGCTCTTGCGTACCGTGGCAACGAACCCCTTAAGCGGCCGCGTCGTTTCACGCATGGGGCGTATTCCTCTCGGCCTCGATAACGACGATTATGCGGGCCTTGAGGAATTCGGCGCCTTGAAGGAGGCTATGGACTATACCTCCCGCGCTACCACCGTGGATCTCGTCTACGTGGCAAGCAGCGCCTCATCAGGCCTCGTGTTGAGCAGGGACGTTCAACTTGCCGCCGGTTTCGACGTACGCAGCCGCGACTACTACCAGGCTGCAATGGCAAAGCCCCGGAGCTTCGTCATCAGCCAGCCGCGCGTGTCGGCGGAGCAGAGCGCCGAGCCCATCATCGTCATTACCGGAGCGAGAAGCATAGAGGACGATAGCGGGAAGACGGTGGGCATAGCCGCGTTCAACTACCGGCTCACGCCCATAATCGCGCTTATAAAGGCGCAGATGGACGCGTACGGCGTAGACATAAGCCTCTATGACACCATAGGCAAGTACGCGCTGTGGAACCGCTATAGCGACCGCGAGTACTTCTTCGATCCCGCTAAGCCCCTGCCCCTTGGCGAACTGGTAGCCGACTATGGCTTTGAAGGCGGCGCCGCCGATGCGCTCGTGGAAACGCTCGTAAGCGCCGAGGACTATTCCTTCGACGCGATCATAGCGGAACGCGAGTACATGGTTCAGGCCCTGCGCATACCGGACACCCGCTGGGCCCTTATCGTCAAGTTTCCCCGAGCCCAGGTAGTATCGGACTTGCTCGCGTCCATCGTGCCGCCGCTTAGCACCTTCGTCCTCGTCTTTATAGTCGCCCAGCTCTTCATCTTCTTTCTGGTCATGCGGGCCATAGTCAAGCCGCTCGGCGCCGTAGGCAGGAATCTCGAGGCCCTGGCCGCGGCGGACGCGGATCTTACGGTTAGCATACCGCGCATGACTAGGGACGAGATAGGCCAGGTAGCCGAGTCCTTCAATCAGTTTACCGGCAAGCTGCGCAGCCTCATGATAGACGTAAAGCACGCCATAGAGGGCACGAACGAAATCAAGCAAAACGTATCCGCCTCCACCGAGGAGACCTCTTCAGCCATCGAAGAGATCAGCGCAAACCTTAACTCTATACAAAATCAGATAGAAGTGCTTGACCTCAATATCAACGATAACGTGGCCGCTATAGAACAGATAACCAAGAATATCGGCCAGGTCGACGACCAGATCATGAGCCAGTCGGCCATGGTGGAGGAATCCACCTCGGCCATTACGGAAATGATGGCCTCGCTCAACAGCGTAAACGGTATAGCCCAGGCCAAGCAGAAGACCACCCTAGCGCTGAGCAAGGTAGCCGCGGACAGCAAAGACAATATCCTTGAGACGGCCAACACCTTTAAGTCGGTGGTAAGCCAGATAAACCAGATACAGGAGATGGCCGACACCATAAACGGCATATCGGCGCAGACTAACCTCCTATCCATGAACGCCGCTATAGAGGCGGCGCACGCGGGGGACGCGGGGCGCGGCTTCGCGGTCGTAGCCGAAGAAATACGCAAGCTTGCCGATTCAGCCGCCCAATCCTCGCACTCCATAGCCCAGCTTATTAAGGATATTACGGAGGCGGTGCAGGAAACCGATCAGAACATGCTGCGTACTTCAGAAGCCTTCGAGCGCATAAGCACCGAGGTGGACAGCACCGTAAACGCCTTTACCGAGATAGAGCAGGCCGTTTCCGAATTGAATATAGGCGGTAAGCAAATACTCGACTCCATTAACGAAATCAATGAAATAACCGTCCATATACGCGAAGGCTCCCGCGACATAAAAGAGGGGACCACGGTCATGCTCGACTCCTCGGGTAAGATCAAGGAAGTGTCTGACCGGGTAACCACGGGCATGGCCGAGGCCACCTCGGGCTCCGCGGAGATCGTGCGTTCCATGCAGTTGCTCGTTCAGCAGGCGCAAAAGCTCAGCGGAATCGTGGACGAGCTGCGCTTCAAGTTCGGGCAGTTCAAGACGGAGTAAGCGCGCCTACGCCAAAGCCTTCCACAAAAAGGCCGCGCCAAGGGCTACCGAAGCGCTGGAGAGGAAATTGACCGCGTCGTTGCCAACCCAGGCAAAGCCGCGCTGCAAGGCGTTGCGCACGCCCTGCGTGGCGGGGCGCTCGGTGAGCCTGCCGCTCAGGGCGCAGCGGTACTGCGCCTGGATACTGGCGCCCAAGAGCGAATCGACGATAGCGCCGATAAAGCCGCCGGCGAGGACCCACAGCGCCGCCCTGTACGCGTCCGCGTAGCCGAGTATGCCCACATAGCCTAAGCCGAAGATCAGCGCGATAAGGGCCGCACCGGCTAACGAGGCGAGGGTACCCAGCCAGGATACGCCGCCTGAAGCGCCCGCGGGCAAAAGCTTGCCCGTTAGTATCGATCGCGGCCGCAGGGGCGACAGCACGCCAAGTTCGCTTGCCCAGGTGTCCGCGGTAGCTTCGGCCAGGGCAACTCCGCAAGCCACTAATGCCGCCGGATGGCGGCTCAGGGCGTAGGCTATGGCGCCGGCGAAGGCGGCGCCTCCATTGGCCAATACCTGAAAGGGGTCGCGCCGCCCGCCTTTTTGCACCACGAGGGCGGCTTCGTCGCGCCGGCCCTTGCCTAAGCGCCCCAGCGTTATGGAACTGAAGAAGAAGGCTCCCAGGAGGACGAAGGCCGGCAAGCCCGCGCCGGCGAGTATGCCCGTGCCCACGGCCATGCCGGTTATGGCCCCGCCGGCGTCGACGCCGCCCACGCGCCAGCCTGCCAGGGCAAAGAGGGCGTTCGCGCCCGCGGCCAGTAAAAATACCGGAGCGCCGAGCCCCATGGCCACGTAGCGATAGAAAAAAGCGCTGAGTATGGGCACGCTTAGGTTATCGACGCCGAATGGCGTAAGGAGTTCCACCAGGGTGGCGAAGACGGCGGTGGCCGCGGCCCGAATAAGATGGGCGCCTAAGCCCGCCGCCGGATCGAAGGCCATGCCCATGGCCAGGGTTACGGCGAAGCTGGCGCCCAGCATGGCCGCGGCGCCAATGGCGCTCTTAACCGAGCCGAATATGCGGGCGTTCGCGCGCCCGAAGCGCTCTCCTATCAGGGCGGCCAAGCCATCGCCCCAGCCCATGATCAGTATACCTATACCGCCCACCCACAGCGGCATTAAGCCGGCATAGCAGGCGAGCACCAGGACAAGGAGCGACACCGGGAAGTACACCGTGCCGTAGTTCTTGTTTGGTTCGGGGTCTTCCATGGCCTTAAACAAACGCAGACGCAAAGACAGCGCATTGAGGATGACGAAGCTCACCGGCCCTATGAGCGATATCCAAAGACCATCCATCGTGGCCATCATGAGGAGCCACCAATGGGCTACGCTTATATGCACGATCTTGCGCGACGCCGAGGGCCGTATCCTGCCGCTTTTAAGCAAGGCGGAAGCCAGCGCTATGACAAGGAAAATGCCGACATAGCTTAAGCCCAAGCCCGCCAGGTTTAGCGCGCTCATAAGGGCTTACTTCTTGCCCTTGAGCAGCTCGGCAAAGGGGTTGTAAGTCGTGCCGTCGTCATCCTTCTCTACTTTGCCGCCGCTGCGCCGGTTATCGCGCTCGCCGCCGGGCTGAGGCCCGCCGTAGCCGCGCTGCATATCGGGCCTACGTTCCGAGCCGCGTCCTGCCTGCCCTGCCGGGTTGGACGGCGCGCCTTGCCCGTCGGGCCTGCGAACGGCCACGACGCGGCGCGAGGGATTTACGCCTTCAGCCTGGCCGCGCGCGCTGCCGTTGCCTGCTCCGTCTGTGCCGCGCGTAGCCTGAGCCCCGCCGGCCGCGCCGGAGGCGCCGCCTGACCTGCCTTCGCTCTTAAGCGAGAGTCCTATGCGCTTGCGCAGAACATCCAGGCTTATGATGCGGAACTCATGCACGTCGCCCACCTTGATCACTTCCATGGGGTCGGTTACGAAGCGGTCGGAAAGCTCGGACACGTGGATAAGCGCGCTTTCCTTTATGCCTATGTCGACGAAGGCGCCGAAGTCCACCACGTTCTTTACCTTGCCGGTTACCTTCATGCCCTCTTTAAGGTCCTCAAATGCTAAGACGCCCTGGGACAGTATGGGCTTGGGCAATTCGTCGCGGGGGTCGCGGTTGGGCTTCTTAAGCTCCAGGAGTATGTCGTCTATGGTACCGTCCCCCACGCCGTATTTTTCTTTCATGGCGGCGCGCTGCTCGCGGCTGGGGTCGCTGCCCGCCTTTACCAGGGGCAGTATCTCGGAGGCAAGCGCGTAGCGCTCGGGGTGTACCCAGGTATTGTCCAAGGGATTGGCGCTCTCGGGTATCTTTAAGAAGCCGGCGCATTGCTCGAAGCTCTTCTCGCCCATGCCCGATACCTTCTTAAGCTCGTCGCGGCTCTTGATGACGCCGTTGTCGTCCCTGAATTTGACGATTTTTTTGGCCAGGGAGCCGTTTATGCCCGACACGTACTTAAGGAGGCTATGGCTTGCGGTGTTGATATTCACGCCTACGCGGTTTACTACCGACTCAACCACCTCGTCCACGCTCTCGGATAGGCGCTTCTGGTTCACGTCGTGCTGATAGAGGCCCACGCCTATGGACTTGGCGTCTATCTTCACCAGCTCTGCCAATGGGTCCTGCAGGCGGCGGCCTATGGAAATGGCGCCGCGTATGGTGAGGTCCAGCTCCGGGAATTCCTCGCGGGCCACGTCGCTGGCCGAATACACGGACGCGCCGTCCTCGTCCACCACTGTATATTTTATATCCAGCTGGTGCTCGGCTATGGCCTCGGCCACGAGGCGCTGCACGTCGTGGCTGCCCGTGCCGTTGCCTATGGCTATGATCTCAAGCTTATAGTCTTTGGCGGCCTTAGCTATGGCTTTCTTGCCTTCCTCGAACTTGAGCTCCTGATTTATCATGAAATAGCCTAAGAACTTTCCCGTCTCGTCTATGGCCGCGCATTTGGTGCCGGTTCGTATGCCGGGATCCAGGCCCAAAACACGCGTGCCTTTTATCGGCGGGGACAAGAGCAGGTTCTTAAGGTTTTCGCTGAATACCTGTATGCCGTGGCCGTCCGCGTTGTCGCTGGCCTCGCTGCGTATCTCCCGCAATACCGCCGGCGATACCAGGCGACGCAGCGCCTCGTCCATGGCCTGGGCGTGGTACTCGTTGGCCAGCTGGTAGCGGGCCTTGAGCAGCTCGACGGCGCCGTCCTCGTTTACGTCCAGGCTAACGCTCAATATGCCTTCGCGCTCGCCGCGGTTCACGGCCAGCACGCGGTGCGGCCGCAGGGTAGCTAGGCTCTCGGCGTAGTCCCAGTACATCTGGTACACGCTGGCTTCCTTCTTGCTCTCGTCCACGCCCTTGACGATGAGGCGGCCGTCTCGCATATAGAATTTCTTGACGGCCGCGCGGTTCTCGGGGTCCTGGCTGGCGCGCTCGGCCAGTATGTCCATGGCTCCCTGCAAGGCTTCTTCAGCCGTAGCCACCGACAGCTCAGGGTGTTCGGCGTCTTCCCTGACGAACTCGGCCGCCTTGGCCCGCAGCTGAGCCGCGCCGGCGCTCAGCATAAGCTCGGCGAGGGGCTCGAGGCCGCGCTCTATGGCCGCCATGCCGCGGGTCTTCTTCTTGCGCTTATACGGGGCGTATATGTCCTCGATCTCGGTGAGCGTGGAACACTTCTTTATGTTCTTGTAGAGGTCCTCGCTCAGCTTACCCTGGGCGAATATGGCCTGGATCACCTCGATACGGCGGGTTTCCAGGTTAGTCAGGGCCGCGTGGCGGTGCACCACGTCCCGCACCTGTACCTCGTCGAGCTCGCCGGTGCGCTCCTTGCGGTAGCGGCTTATGAAGGGCACGGTACAGCCCTCCGCGGTGAGCTCCACCACGGCGGCGGCCTGGCTCACCCGCACGTTCAGCTCGCCGGCAATACGGTTTAAAAGGTCGGCCTGGCTGATAGCGAGGCCGCTGACGAATTCTTCGTTCAATTCCATCGGGTTCATCCTTGGTGTTTCTTGCGGAGTTCGTCCAGAAGGCCCTGGGGGCTAAAGCCGCCTAGGTAGGCGATCTTTCCGCCCACGCATATAACGGGTTCGAGCCTGGCCATCGACAAGAGCCGCTCTACGTCCGCGTTACGGGCTATGTTCTCGGGGCTTGATTCAAAAAAGGCCAGGCTGTACGAGCCGGCTAGTTCCGACGCCGTTAAGAGCGCCTCGAATTCATCGACGAGGGCCTTGGTGGCCTTCTTCTCTCCTGGCGCGCAGCCGCCGCAGTCGTGGCCGTCGCAGCCCGCGCAGATCATGTCGTCGGCCTTGCCGTATACATCTATCGCTATGCTCATATGCTTACAAGTCGGCAACGATACGGGTAACGGCGCTAAAAATCAAGCGCCGCCATCCAAAAACCCTTGCCTTTATCCTTTCTTTTTCTTGCCCAGGCTATCGGCCACGGAGGCCAGGAGATCCTTAAAGGCGGCGTCCTGCACGCCGGAGAGCGTTTCTTCTATAGTGCCGGCCCTGCGCGCTTCTTCCTCAGGCGACTCAGGCTCGGCTTCCGGCTCCGCCGCGCGCCGCGAAGGCCCGCCTAAGGCCGGGGCGGCCCTGAGGCTTCCCGCGCCGCCCTTGTCGCCGGCGAGCCTAAAGGCTATGCCGCGTATGCCCAGCTCGGGAAAGGCCTTCTTTATGGCCTCAAGGAGGCTCTCCTGCCGCAGCTGCAGGAGCTGTACCCAGCCGGGGTGCTCCGCCTCCACGATAACGATGCCGTTCTTGACGTCGACCGGCCGCGTATGGGCGGCGAGCTGGTCTCCCGCCGAGCTTCTCCAGGATGAGAAGAAGCGCGCCCAGCCCTTGGCCTGCTCGGCGGCATCAGGGGCAAGGATATGCTCGATAAGATCGCCTGCTTTACGTATGCGTGAAGCGTCCATGGTCCGTCCAGTATACGAGAGTGTCGGCCGCGCGGTAATCCCCATAGGGCTCGCCGGGCAGGAAGGTAAAGAACGATTGCTCGCCCTTGGGCAGGTTGTCCATGAAGCGCCGGCGTTTGTCCGGGTCAAGCTCCAGGAGGACGTCATCGAGGAGCAGCACCGGCTCGCGCCCGCTCATGGCGCTGTAGTGCTCGGCCTGGGCTATGCGCAGGGTAAGGGCAAGGAGGCGCAGCTGTCCGGTGGATGCGCGCAAGGAAAAGTCGCCATGCTCGTCCACAAAGCTATAGCGATCCCGGTGCGGCCCGCTCATGGTCGTGCCCATGGCCAGTTCCCGTTCCCGCGCGGCGGCTAGGCGCGCCACCACGGCATCGTCGTCTTCGTCGGGCTTCCAAGACGGTTTATACTGCACGCCTATGCGCCTGCCTAAGAGCGAAACGGCCTCGTAGCGCGGCGCGAATATCTCGTCAAAAAACGCCACCACCAGGGCGCGCTCTTTTCGCAGGGCCGTACCGTAGCTTGCAAGCTGCAGGTCGAGCACCTCGAGTACGCTGATCATGCGATCCTTAAGCGCGGCATTACGCGCCTTTAGGGTCCTGCGGTAGGACCGCAACAGGTCTATGTAGCCGGCCGATACGAGCCCTGCGGTCTGGTCGAAGAAGAAGCGGCGACGCTCAGGCTCGCCGCGGGCGAACTCCATGTCGTCATGGCAGAAAATCACCGAGGGATTATTCTCTACGAGCCGCTTGCGGTCGCTTACCGCTTTGCCGTTCTCGCGTATGGTCTTGAGCCCGTTTTCCCAACGCACGGAGAAAAGGCCCGCGCGGGGGCCCCCTAATCCCTCCTCAGGGTCGTAACTTTGCCCTTCAAGGGCCCAAGAGCCTTCGCCGAGCCTGGCAGCCTCGGCGTCCTGGCCGCCGCGAAAACTGGAGCCGTAGCTTAGGGTGTACAGGGCGTCCAGAAAATTGGACTTGCCCTGGCCGTTTTCCCCCACGAGAAAAATAGAAGAGGCGCCGGTATTAACGGCGCCGTCTTCGAGATTACGGAAATTCCTTAGCTCTATGCGGTTAAAGGCCATGCGCGCGTTCTGTGCGGGCTTTGATCAGCGTCCTTAGTCCACCTGCATGGGCATGAGAATGTGGAAGTAGTCGGACTCAGGCAAGGGCGAAAGCGTTACGGCCCTGCTCGTCTCGGTATAGCGCATGAGCACGTCCTCGCAGTCCATGACGCGCAAGGGCTCGTCTATGTAGCGGTAGTTCATGGCTATGACGGCCTCAGGGCCCTCGTACGTGCAGGAAATTTCCTCGCGGGCCGTGCCTACCTCGCTCTCTTCGGACGACAGGACGATCTTGTTTTCCGATATGGCGAAGAAGGTGCGGCGCGACTTTTGCTCGACGAAGATGGATACGCGCTTTAAAGCCTCGAGGAACTCGCTGCGTTTGAAGGACAGCTCGTACTTCTGGCTTTCGGGCACTACCTTCTGGTAGTTCGGGAACTGGCCCTCTATCAATATGGAGCTTAAGCGATAGAGGCCGAACTTTACGAATATATTCTTGTCGTTGATGGCCACGTCGATAAGGCCTTCTTCAGGGGCGCGCCTGAGTATGAGGCTCAGTATCTTGGGGGGCACGATGACGCCTTTAAAATCAGGAATGTTGCCCGAGAGAGTGCGCTTCACGTAGGCTAGGCGCCGGCCGTCGGTAGCCACGGTAACGAGTCCCTCTTCGGCGCGCTCTACGAATACGCCGTTCATGAAGTAGCGGGTTTCATCGTCGGATACGGCGAACACGGTCTGGGCTATCATGGCCTTGAAATCCGCCGCGGGCAGCGAGAAGTACTTATCGTCGTCTATGTCGGGCAGCTGCGGGAACTGTTCGCTGGATATGGTCTTGAGGCTGAACTGAGCTTTTTTGAAGGTAGGCTTAATGATGATGCGGTTGTCTTTCTGCTCTATCTCTATGGTGCCCTCGGGTATGCTCCCAAGTATGCCGCCTAGCTTATCGCAGAAAACGGTTATGCCGCCGGGCTCCTGCACCTCTACCGGTATGCGGGTTTCAAAACCTATCTTGATATCGGTGGCGCGTATGACGAGGGTATTCTCGAAAGCTTCAAGGTATACGTTGGATACGACCGATACGGCGCTCTTGGACGATATGATTTCCTGAGCAAAGGAAATCTCTTTCTGAAACGCATTCTTGTCACAGGTAAATTTCATGGCCAACCTCGTCTCGTTACTATCGGCTAAGAATAGCACAGAGAACGCCTACCGTGCAACGCTAAAGAATACGCAAAGATTCCCGCTGCGGAACGACTGGGACTCGGCGCTCATCTTATTGATATATAGAATTTATAAATTCGTAGTAGTAATAATAAGCATAAGCTTATGTGCATAAGAGCGTCGCGCCCTTGCCAGGCAAGGCTTTAGTCCGTGGACAAAAGACAGGTTCTGGCGAACGCTTTATCCACTTCCTGCACAGGCGGCCGCTTCCTGTGAACGAAGGGCCTTGCTGTGCACAGGCTTTCAAGAGCTTGTTAACGGCTTCTTAGCCTTTGATGCTGGCCTGTTTTATCATCTGGATAAGGCGCTGAATGGTAACATCGAGGGTAGGGTCGGTCTTAAGCCGCTCATCTATCTTCTGGCAGGAGTGCATGACCGTGGTATGGTCGCGGCCGCCGAACTCAAGGCCGAGCTCCGTCGTGGAGTACTCGGTGATGTCGCGGGCTATGTACATGGCTACCTGGCGCGGAAAGACTATGTTCTTGGTGCGCTTCTTGCCCTTGAGATCGTTGGAGCTCAGCTTAAAGTGGTCGGCCACCGTGCGTATGATATGGTCTATGGTGACGTTGCCGTGCTTGGATTGGCTGAAAACGTCGCGCAGCTGCTGTTGCGCTATTTCCATGGTTATGTTGATGCCGACGAGGTCGCCATAGGCGGTAAGCTTTAAAAGGGCCGCCTCAAGGTCGCGCACGTTCGTCGATATGTTATGGGCTATGACGTCCAGCACCTCGGTAGGCACCCGCGACTTGGTATTCTCTATTTTGCGCTTGAGTATGGCCAGGCGGGTCTCGTAGTTGGGAGGCAGCAGGTCCACGTTGAGGCCGCGTTCGAAGCGGCTCCGTAGGCGCTCGGTAAGGTTTTTTAGCTCCGAGGCTGGCCGGTCGCTCGTGAACACCATCTGTTTTTTGGCCTCGTAGAGCGCGTTGAAGGTATGGAATACCTCGTCCTGAAAGCCTTCCTTCTTCTCAAAGAAGTGTATGTCGTCTATGAGGAGCATGTCCGCCGAGCGGTAACGGTTTTTGAAGGCAGGCATGGAGTTGTTCGTTATGGCGTTTACGAAGTCGTTGCTAAAGTTCTCGCTCGATATGCAGATGATCTTGAGCTTGGGATTCAAGGCCCAGGCGCGGTTACCAATGGCCTGCATAAGGTGGGTCTTGCCCAGGCCTACGCCGCCGTATATCAGGAAGGGGTTGTAGGCCGTGCCTGGATTCGCCGATATGGCCATGGCCGCGTTGGCGGCGAAGGAGTTATTCTCGGCCACGACGTAGTTCTCAAAGGATAGATCCATCTGCATCTGCGGGTGTTTCTCGCGCACCGCGTTAAGCATGCTCTGGCTGGGCTTCGGCAGCTCCGTGCCCGGCGTTTGATTGCGCGGCTCCTGCGCCACATCGCTTTTTCTTGGCTTATCCGGGCTGTGCAGGCTAGGTTTGGCCACGACAAAGTCCACGGCCAGGTGCTTTCCCGAGAGGTCGAAGAGCTTGGTCTCTATGTTTTTCTGGTAGCTTTTAGCCAGTTGATCGCGGTAGAAGGACGAGGGCACGCGCACCCGTATGGTATCCTGGAGCGAAGAGTCGTAGTCGATATTGAACCACATGGAGTATTCTTGCTCGCTCAGCTCCTGCGAGAATTGGCTCATGGCCTCGTTCCAGAATACGCTGTAATCCCAATCGCTCATTATGTTTTTGCTCCGACTTCAAAGATATTGCCAACAAGTTATCCACAATGTATCAGAAGCCTACGGCCGAGTATAGCACTCATTTAAAAACGGACAAAGCGGAACATTAATAGAATTTTAGCAAATTTATTTGTAGTAGAATTTCATAATTCTTTATTAAATAACTAGATATATTTAAAAATTTCTACTATCTCCAAATGTTCGTTTTAGTGCTTTTATAGGCTATTCCTTGCTGGATATGATATTAAGGCTTTTTACACAGTTTATACACAAGGATAATAACGAGCGCTCTTCCTATATAGTAGGGCGTTCTTTACTTTCCGTCTTTTTTCAGCTATAATGCGCCCTCGTTCGGATGGCTGAAAGGCCTGCCGTAGGCAGTACTTCGGTCGATCCCCCAGCCTCAAATCAATCTCACTCCCACGGACTGTACAATGGAAGCGAATTATTCTGCGAATAGTATCCAGGTACTGAAAGGCCTCGAGGCGGTACGTAAGCGCCCGGGCATGTATATCGGAACGACTGGACTGGACGGGCTTCACCATCTCGTATATGAGGTCGTGGACAACGCCATAGACGAGGCCTTTGCCGGCCACTGCACGACCATAGACGTCGTCCTTGAGAAGAATGACATCGTGCGCGTCGTCGACAATGGCCGCGGTATACCGGTGGACCTGCACCCCGAAGAAAAGGTGAGCGCCCTTGAGCTGGTCATGACCAAGCTTCATGCCGGCGGCAAGTTCGATAAGAATAGCTACAAGGTATCGGGCGGACTCCACGGCGTAGGCGTATCGGTCGTCAACGCCCTATCGACCTGGTGCGAGGTAACCGTGCACCAGAAGGGCAAGACTTACTTCCAGCGCTACAAGACCGGCATAGCGGAAGCGGAAGTGCGCGAGAACGGCACAACCAATGTACGCGGCACGGTGGTGCGATTCGCCGCTGATCCCACCATCTTCGAGTCCACGGTGTACAGCTTTGACGTGCTGGCTAACCGCCTGAGGGAACTAGCCTTCCTCAACAAGGGCTTAGTCATAACCCTGAGCGATGAGCGGCTGTCCACGCCCAAGATGCATGAGTTCAAGTTCGAGGGCGGCCTGCGCGAGTTCGTGGAGTACCTTAATAAGAACAAGCTCGTCCTGCATAAGGATCCCATATACTTCTGCGCCACCCGCGACGAGGTGGAAGTGGAAGTGGGCATACAGTATAACGATACCTTCAATGAATCGATGTTCTGCTTCGTGAACGGCATTAATACCCGCGAAGGCGGTACGCACCTCGTGGGATTTAAGAGCGCCCTTACGCGCATACTCAACGAGTACCTCAAGAAATCCAAGTTCGGTAAGAAGCTCGACGATACGCTCTCGGGCGACGACGTGCGCGAGGGCCTTACCGCCGTGCTTTCGGTCAAAGTGCCCAACCCCCAGTTCGAGGGCCAGACTAAGACCAAGCTTGGCAACACGGAAGTAAAGGGCATAGTCGATACGCTCTGCAACGACCAGTTTACGCTCTTCTTCGAGACTCACCCCGAGGTTATCGATAAACTCATCGAGAAGTCGGTGCTGGCCGCCAAGGCGCGTATAGCGGCCCGCCAGGCCCGCGACCTTACCCGGCGCAAGTCAGCGCTCGAGAGTTCGGGACTGCCGGGCAAACTGGCCGACTGTTCTGAGAAGGACCCGTCCAAGTGCGAGATCTATATCGTTGAGGGCGACTCCGCCGGCGGCTCGGCCAAGGGCGGCCGCGACCGCACCATACAGGCCATACTGCCGCTCTGGGGCAAGATGATGAACGTCGAGAAGACGCGCATAGACAAGGTCATAGGCAACGATAAGCTCAACCCCATCATACAGTCGCTGGGCTGCGGCATAGGCGTGGACTTCGACCTGTCCAAGCTGCGCTACCACAAGGTCATCATCATGGCCGACGCCGACGTAGACGGCTCGCACATACGCACTCTGCTCCTTACCTTCTTCTATCGCTACATGACGGAACTGCTGTTAAAGGGCCACGTATACCTGGCTATGCCGCCGCTCTACAAGATCGTCATCGATAAGAAGATCCAATACGCCTACGACGATACCGAGAAGGACCGCATCATGAAAGAGAGCGGCAAGGATCCCGAGAAGGTGCAGATACAGCGCTATAAAGGCTTGGGCGAGATGAACCCCGAGCAGCTATGGGATACCACCATGGATCCCCAGCGCCGCAATATCATGCGCATACATATGGACGACGCGGTGGAGGCCGAATCGGTATTCACCACGCTTATGGGCGAGCAAGTCGAGCCTCGCCGCCAATTCATAGAAGAGAACGCGCTGTCGGTCTCCAACCTGGACGTGTAAGATGACAGAACAAACCGGAAAGATCATACCCATAGCCATCGAGGAAGAGGTAAAGACCGCCTACCTGAATTACGCGATGAGCGTAATCGTGGCCCGCGCCTTGCCCGACGCCCGCGACGGCCTTAAGCCCGTGCACCGCCGCCTTTTGTACGCCATGGACGAGCTGGGCCTTAAGCCCGGCGCCGCTACCAAGAAGAGCGCGCGTATTACCGGCGACGCGATGGGTAAGTACCACCCGCACGGCGACCTTTCGCTCTATGACGCCTTGGTGCGCATGGCCCAGGATTTCAGCCTGCGCTATCCTTTGGTGCACGGCCAGGGCAATTTTGGCTCGGTGGACGGCGACCCCGCCGCGGCCAGCCGCTATACCGAAGCTAAGCTGTCCAGGCTCGGCGACGAAATGCTCTCCGATTTGGAGAAGGAAACCGTCGACTTCGCGCCTAACTACGACGAGAGCCTTAGCGAACCCACCGTGCTGCCCTCGGCTTTTCCTAACCTCATCGTAAACGGCTCTTCGGGCATAGCGGTGGGCATGGCCACCAACATGGCTCCGCACAACCTCGTGGAGGTAACCGACGCCATAGCCGCCTATATCGACGACCCCGACATTACGATAGACGGCATCATGAAGTTCATATCCGGTCCGGATTTTCCCACGGGCGGCATAATATTCGGGCGCCGCGGCATACGCGAGGCCTACCTTACCGGCCGCGGCAAGCTTACCGTACGCGGCAAGTTTGTCATCGAGACCCTCAAGGCCGGCAAAGAGCAGATAGTCTTTACCGAAATTCCCTACGCGGTGAACAAGGCCAACCTGGTCATCAAGATAGCCGACCTCATACGCGATAAGGTAGTGGACGGCGTGTCCGACGTGCGCGACGAGTCCGATCGCCAGGGTATGCGCGTGGTAATCGAGCTCAAGCGCGGCGCTATAACCAAGCTCATCCTTAATAAGCTCTTCGCCCATACGCCGCTGCAATCCACCTTCGGCATAATCAACCTGGCCCTGGTGGGCCTCAGGCCCAAGCTCCTGACCATAAAGGACCTGATTAAGTGCTTCGTGGACCACCGGGTGGATGTCATTACCCGCAGGACGCGCTACGAGCTGCGTAAGGCCGAGGAACGCGCCCACATACTCGAAGGCCTCGTCATCGCCATCGAGAATATCGATGAGGTCGTGCGCATCATCAAGGCATCCAAGAGCATAGACGCGGCCAAGGCCGCGCTTATGGAGCGCTTCTCCCTTAGCGAGATACAGTCCCAGGCCATTATCGACATGCGCTTAGGCCGCCTTACGGGCCTTGAAATCGAGAAGCTCCGCGCCGAACTCGCCGAAGTTTTGGCCAAGATAGCCTACTACAAGGATCTTTTGGCCAATCCCCAGAAGATACTGGGCCTTATCAAGGACGAGACGCGGGTACTGGCGGACAAGTACGGCGACCCGCGCCGCACCGAGATAGTCTTTGACGAGGTCGAGGCCATCAATATCGAGGACCTGATAAAGCCCGAGGAAATGGTCATACTCATATCCAACAAGGGCTTTATCAAGCGCGTATCGGTAAGCTCGTACCGCAGCCAGGGCAGGGGAGGCAAGGGATCCAATTCCACCTCCCTTATGGACGAGGACTTCATCGAACAAATCTTTATTGCCAATACCCACGATTACATCATGTTCATTACCACGGCGGGCAAGGCCTACTGGCTCAAGGTGCACGAGATACCCGAGGCGTCCAAGGCCGCCCGCGGCGCGCATATCAAGAGCCTCTTAGCCATAGGGCCCGACGAGGAAATCACCACCATCGTCGACTTAAAGGGCTTTACCGACGACGTGTTCCTCTTCTTCGGCACCCTGCGCGGCGTGGTCAAGAAGGTGGCTACCAAGGACTTCGCCAACGCCAAGACCAGGGGCATCATTGCCATACACCTCGACGAAAACGACCGCCTGGTATCGGCCTGTAAGACCGGCGGCGCCGACGACGTGGTGCTGATCACCAAGCGCGGCCAGGCATTGCGCATGCACGAAGCCGCGGTGCGCGTTATGGGACGCGGCAGCAGGGGCGTGCGCGGCATAAACCTCAAGAGCGACGCCGACGAACTCTGCGCCATGCTCCGCGTATCGCCGAACGAGCAGATGCTGCTCATAAGCGAGCAGGGCCACGGCAAGCGCACCGATTACGACAACTTCTCCGAGCATGGACGCGGCACCGGCGGGCAGAAGATATACGATCCTGAATACGGCGATTTAGTATGCGCCATATCGATCATAGAGAGCGACGACGTGGTCGTGATGACCAGCCAGGGCAAGACCCTGAAGATCAAGGCCAGCGATGTGCGGCTCTGCGGCAAATCGGCCAAAGGCGTGCGCATAGTCAATATAGACAGCCCCGATTTCGTCGTAGGCATGGACCGTATAGCCAAGGAAGAGGACGAGGTAATCCTGGACGAAGCGCCAGCCGTCGGCGTCGACGGCGCTATAGCGGCCGTGGAGGCTATCGGTGATACGATAACCCGGCTAGATACCGCCGAGGAAGCGCTCGACCCGATGGTAGAGGCGCACGACAACGGCGAAGACGTCGACGAACGCTAAAACGAATACGTCGTAATATGTATGAAGGGGGAGGCTAGCGCCTCCCCCTTTTTGTTTCACGTGAAACATTCGCGCCGTTACAGGAACGAGTGCTTGGCTGCGTTCATTGTTTCACGTGAAACAATGAACGCTAAAGACAGCAGCGGGAAGTAAGGGCTAGCCCGCCCTCGGATGTCTCCTTATAGATACGCGGCAGGTCTTTGCCGGTACGGTTCATCGTTTCCACTATCGTGTCGAAGCTTATGCGATGGCTGCCGTCCGATAGCAGGGCGTAGGTATTGGCGTCTAGCGCCCGCGAGGCGGCGAAGGCGTTGCGCTCTATGCAGGGTATCTGCACATAGCCGCCCACGGGGTCGCAGGTAAGGCCCAGGTGGTGCTCAAGCCCCATTTCAGCAGCGTATTCTATCTGAGCGGGCGTGCCGCCGAACAATTGGGCCGCCGCCGCCGCAGCCATGGCGCAGGCGCTGCCTATCTCGCCCTGGCAACCCACCTGCGCGCCCGATATGGATGCGTTTGTCTTTACTAAATTGCCGATGAGCCCCGCCGTGGCCAAGGCCTTGAGTATCTTGCCGTCCGTAAAGCCGTAGTTTTTGGACATGGTGTAGAGGAGGCCGGGCAACACCCCGCAGGACCCGCAGGTGGGCGCGGTTACGATAAGCCCGCCGGCGGCGTTTTCCTCGGCGACCGCAAGGGCGTAGGCGAAAAGCATGGAGCGGCGCTTGAGCGAACCGCGAAAGCCGTTAGCCCGTACGAAATACGATGAAGCCTTGCGCGGCAGATGCAGGTCGCCAGGCAATACGCCCTCGTTCTCTATGCCGCGCTCCACGGAGGCTTTCATGGCCTTCCATACTTCGGCCAGGTAGTCCCAGAGCGCGGTATCTTCGCGCTCTTCCACGTATTCCCAGAAGGTTTGGCCTGTGCGGCTGATTTCCGATAGGATATCGGCCATGCAAGGCCGGGAGTAGAGCGTGGCTGCGCTGTCTTCTTTCTCGCCTTCGCTAAGTATCTTGCCGCCGCCTACGCTATACACGACCTGTTCTGCGAGCATACGACCCTGAGAGTCCAAGGCTTCGAAGCGCAGGGCGTTGGGGTGGAAGGGTAAGAGTTCCTGGGGCTTCCATACGATATCCGTGGGTTGTGGCTTGAGAGCCTCGATAATGGCCTTGTCGGTAAAATGGCCGCGGCCGGTGGCGGCCAGGCTACCATAGAGCGTCACCCGGTAAGCGGCGGCTTCTCCATGATCCGTCGCGAAGCGCTCGGCAGCGCGCCGAGGTCCCATGGTGTGGCTGGACGACGGGCCGTGCCCAATTCTGTAGAGTTCTTTAATCGATTCCATGGCGGGGCTCCCTTAATGGCGAATATCGTGCCGTAGCTAAGCATGCCGCTCTCCTTGATCCTATGCAAGCGCCTGAAGCGCAGAGTCTCATGCTTTTCAGCGCTTTGCCTACAAAGCCCGCGGCTTTGCGCTATACTTAGTGGAACTACTGTCGTGAAAGGGGGAGAGGAACGCCTCCCCGGCGGGACAGGCGCCGGAGGCCTTCCGGAACGCGTATGAAAAAAACGTACGGTCTCATAGCTATCTTCCTGCTCGGCTGCGGCTTGTTCGCCGGCGCCCAAGGCGCGGGCGGCGCAGGCGCGAAAAGCGTATCCTTCCTGGGCTTTGACTCCGCCGACATAGAAGAATCCGGCCGCATCATACTGTCGGAATTAGTGCGCCGCGAAATAGCCGTGGCTCCCGGCTACGCCCTAGTGGAACGGCAGGATGTAGACGCGTTGCTCGCGGAGCAGGAACTGCGCCTATCCATGCTCTTCGAGGGGGGCGAAGCCCTGCGCGTAGGCCGACTCCTGGGCGCGCAGTACCTGCTGGTAGGCAGGATAGGCAAGCTTGGTACCCTTTATATTATTTCCTTACGGCTCATCGACGTGGAGCGCGGCGAGGTGAGCGCGGCCATAGCGGAGGAATACCTGGGGCCTATAGAGGATCTGCGCAAGCCGGTTCGCATAGCCGCCCAGCGCATACTCGGCGTGCCCGGCATAGAAATTAAGCAAGGAGAGTATATAAGCATCGATACGGATCCTCCCGGGGTGGCGGTGTATGTGAACGGCCTTTTTGAGGGCAACGGACCGGTCGTGGTGCGCGTGCCTAAGCCGGGCAAGTACGCGGTTAAGCTGAGCAGCGAGGGCTACAAACCCTGGAGCCAAAGCGTGAGCGTGGAGGCGGACGCCACATACTTTTTGAAAGCCAGACTCCTGCAGCAGGACAAGGTAGTCGACGAGCGCGTGCGCGCGCTGCAGGACGGCCGCAGTTCGCTTCTTACCTTCCTTACCCTCTATGCCGCGGGAGCTTCGGAGGCGCTGCTCTATGCCCTGGGCTCGGACAACGTGCGGCTCTATATCGGCCTTCCCTTGGTCACCTCGCCCTTGGCTTTTTTCGGCGCGCTTAAGCTTACCGAGAATGAGGTGATGAACGGCGGCCGCTCCTTTATGATCGTTTCGAGCATGCTCTGGGGCAGCAGTTGGGGCGTGGCGGCAGGCCTCGTATTCGGCTTGGACGGGGCCGCTGGAGGAGAGGGCTTTAACCCCGCCTTCGCCGGGCTCAGCGTGGCCGGAGGGCTCCTGTACGGCGGCATTTCCTATGCGCTCACCGCCGGTCTGGAGCCCTTCCCCAGTTCGCGCACCTGGCTCTACAACCTGGGCTCGGTGCTCGGCGCTTTTTTGGGCCTCGGCGTGCCCTATGTGCTGGGCGCCGAATCGCCTGGCATCATCTATGCCGGTATGCTTTCAGGCTCACTGGTGGGCTCCGCCACGGCTCTCTGGCTCACGAGGGACTTTTCCGAAGGCCGCAGCATAGGAAACCTCGCCCTCGGACCCCTCCTCGATATCGACGCCGAGAAAGGCGCACGTTTGGGGCTGCCCCTGCCCGCGATCGGACTGACGCGCGTGGGCTCGGCCGATAGGCTGGCCATACAGCTGCCTTTGCTGTCGTTACGCTACTAGGCCCGCGCTGTGGCCGAGCGCTTCTTAAGGCTGAACATCCGGGGGAAAAGAACAGGAGCCGCGCGCTAAACGCCCGCGACTCTCGATTCTAGATTCTAACTACTAGATTCCGATTTCGGATTCCTTACTTTCGAGCCAGGAATCTAGAATCTAGTAGCTAGAATGCTGCGCGGGTATCGGCGACCTGGACTTCCCCCGATTTACTAGAC
>DHVU01000011.1 GCA_002412825.1 Spirochaetaceae bacterium UBA5200 | reverse complement strand
CCCATCCCGGTCATCGCCGCGGGCGGCGTCTGGGACGGCGCTGACATCCACAAGTTCCTGAAGATGGGCGCCGCCGGCGTGCAGATGGGCACCCGTTTCGTGGCCACCGACGAATGCGACGCCGACTTAGCCTTCAAAGAAGCCTACGTAAACGCCGCCGAAGAGGATATTACGATAATTCAGAGCCCGGTGGGATTGCCAGGCCGCGCCATACGCGACGGTTTTTTACAGGAAGTGGAAGAAGGCAAGCGCCACCCCATATCCTGCCCCTATCACTGCCTGGTAAGCTGCGACCCGGAAAAGAGCCCCTACTGCATAGCGCTGGCGCTGGTGCAGGCCATGAAGGGCAGGCTCAAGCACGGCTTTGCCTTCTGCGGCTCCAATGCCTGGAAAGTGGACGCCATCGTTCCGGTCAAAGAGCTCATACGCACGCTCCGCGAGGGCTATGAGAAGGCGGCGGCCAAGCTGCGCGCCGTGTAACGGCAGCATTGCCCCCGTTCAGTGGCACGGCGGCCCGCGATAGCGGGCCGCCGTTTTATTTGCGGACAGAACGGGCCTTATTCCAGCCCGGTAATCGGCGTGCCCCGCGGATACTCCACGCTGAAGGACAGGGGCAGGGTCTGATCCCTGCCGGCTCCCAGCTTGAGCGTCCACTCAAACGTTTCGTTTTCGGTCTTGCGCAGGGTATCGCTGTCCTTGCTATAGGCAGGCGCTATGGCCTTGACGACTATTTGCTCGTTTAGCGATACGGGCAGCTGGTCGGATACGAGCAGGGTAATGTCTCTCTTCTTGTCGTTCTTTACCCTGATTTGATATTCCCATGTGGTCTTCGACTTCCTCGTGAGCAGACCCGTGGTCTCGTCGAACTTTCGTACGAGCTTGCGCTCCACCTTTACCGCCTCGTCCACGCCGAGCTCGGTGTTAAAGCTTCCGCCGGAGGGCACGGAAGCCATGGCGCCGTCGGCTATATAGCTGCCGTCCACGTATATGTGGGTAGGCCCGGGCAGGAAGGGAAAGTCCGAGCTATTCGTTACCGCCGCGCGGAAATAGGCAAAGGCCGACAGCTTGGGCACCGCCGCCCAGGAGTACGTTACCGGCAAGTCGAGAAGCGCCACGGTTACGGTGCGGTCCTTGTTATCCGAGCTTACCGTGGTAGCGCCGGGTATGGCAAAGAGCACCGCGGTAGCGCCGGTGGACGCCGCGGCGGCCGCGAATTCCATCATAGGCTCAGGCGCGGCTTCGGCCTCCATGCCGCTCATATCGTAGGCTGCCGAAGGGGCGGCCATGGACTTGGACATCCTGGACGATTCCTCGCGCTGCACGACCGGCTTATATACATCCACGTACCAGGGGTAGAGGGTGGGCAGGCTGCCTCCGGCCTGGGGCCGCGCCGTGGACAGTTGGATGGCCGCGTTCTCCCAGGCCTCGCCGGTATTCTGCCGCACGAGCGCCCGGTAATGCACGGACAGCTTGGCGCCTTCCGAATCGGCGCGCAGGACGTAGTCCGGCCGCCAGGAGGGACCCGACACGAGGTAGGACAGCTCAACGCGGGCCTTGGCGGCTGCGGAAGCATCGACGACCAGCTCGGCCTCGAGCACCGATAGCCGCGCGCCCGTGCCCAGGCCCCGTATCTCGCGGTTCACGCGGTCCAGCTCCAGCTGCACGGCCTTAGCCTCGGCGCGCGCTGCGCGGAGCGATTCATTGACCGCTGCGTTGCGCGCGCGATGGAAGTCGAGCATCTTGGCCCAGGCGGCCGTATCGAAGGGCAGGGTCTCGGAAGCCCCGGCGTTTGAAGTGAGGCGCTTAACCATTTCCGCAAGGAAGAGCCGCTCGGCGTCGGCCTCGCGTATGCGGTCGTTTATGACGGCCAGCTTGTCTTCGTACTGTCGTTTCTCGTCCTCAAGGGCCTTAAGCTCCGCGGATACGTCGCGCGACAGCTGCCTGGACACGACGCGCACGTCCCGCAGGCTAAAGGCGCCCGTGCCGCTTACTTGTATGCTTGCCTGGTCGGTAGCCGCAGGCAGGCCGGTAAATACCAGGGTGGTTTCGCCCTTGGATAGGCTGGCCTCGGCGCTTCGCGTAACCAAGGCGCGGTCGGCGTATACGGTAACCCGCGTTACGCGTGAAGAAAGCAGCAGCGGCTCCTGGGCATAGAGCCCGGAGAGCGCGAGCAAGGATATGAGTATAAAAGCCAATAGTCTTCGTATGCGCATCGATATACCTCCGGGGGCACGGGCCTTTTTAGCCTGCCCCCCGATTAGTATAGCGCAGATTGTCCCGCTTAGCGCGCGGGATCTATAAGCTCGGCTAGGTCGCCCTTGCCCCTGAAGCGCATGACGTTGACCATGAATATATTGAGCTTGTTCACGATATTGGGCGGCAGTTGGTTGCCGTCCACCTCGAGCGACATGGTCGGATAATCCCGCCCGCGGGCCCAGGGGGCGTATACGCCCTCTATGACGCGGCCTATGAGGCAGGCGAAGGGGCTTATGTTGACTATGCCCGAATAGCCGTCCTGCATGGCCACGCTCGCGGCGCCCGAGCTTACCACGATCTCGGAATTGAGCTCGTGGCTGACGAAGTGCT
>DHVU01000020.1 GCA_002412825.1 Spirochaetaceae bacterium UBA5200 | reverse complement strand
GGCAAGGATTCCATGAAGAACGACGCGCGCGTGGGCGGCCGTACCATATCCGTGCGGCCCACCCTGCTCGTTACCCTGATGGGGGCTATGAAGGACTTGCGCAAGGCCGTCAGCACGGACTTCTTAAACGCCGGCGAATTTGTTTACATCCTAGGCTCTACGAACGGCGAGCTGGGCTGCACCATGTATGAGCGCACGAGGGGGAGGCTCGCCGCCAAGGCCGGATCGGCCCTTGCGGCGCCTGAGTACGGCGAAGCTCCTGACGTAGACCAGGACCAGGCCTTGCGGCTGTACCGCGCCTTGGCCAGGGCCATATCCGGGCGTATCGTGCGCGCCTGCCACGACTGTTCGGACGGCGGCGCGGCGGTGGCGCTGGCCGAATCCTGCTTAGGCGGCCGCGTTGGCCTTAAGGCTGAGCTGGGCGGGTTGCCCGGCCGCTGGCCCTTCGCTTCGCTTACCGCGGAAGCGGCGCTTCCCCCCGGCGCAGGCGGAGCGGATTCATCCGGCGGCCATGAATCGGCTCGCGAATTGCTGCCCCCCCGCGACTTGATAGCGCAGGCTGCCCGCGCGCTCTTTTCCGAGAGCGGCGGCCGCTTCGTCGTGTCCATTCGCCGGGAAGACCGCGAGCGCTTCGAGGAGACGCTCACGGGCCTGCCCCTGCGCTGGATAGGCGAAACGACCGAGGACCCCTCCTTCATCCTGAGCATAAAAGGCACAAGGGTCGTGGACTGTGACCTGACGCGTATAGAACGGGCCTTTAAGAGCCCTATAGCCTGATGACCGGAGAGCAGAGCATGAAAGCCATCATCGTTACCGGTTTCGGCATAAACGCCGACCAGGAGCTCGCGGAAGCCTTTCGCCGGGCGGGAGCATCGCCTGAATGCGTGCATGCGGCGGATCTTGTCGCCCAGCCGGCGCGCCTGGCCTCCGCCTCTTTTCTGGGCTTTCCCGGCGGCTTCTCCTTTGGCGACCACCTGGGGTCGGGACAGCTCCTTGCCCGGTTGTTTAAGACGCGGATGGAGGCGGAGCTTAAGGCCTTCGTGGCCGACGGCGGCCTGATCATAGGCATCTGCAACGGCTTTCAGACTTTGGTTAAGACCGGCCTCCTTCCTAATTTGAGCGCGGACGGCGAGCCTGAAGCGGCGCTGATACACAATAAGGGCGGCAGCTTTGTCGACGATTGGGTGCCTGTGCGCTTCGAGCCCGCCTCGCGCTGCGTATGGACGGCAGGGCTAGAGCCCCGCCTGCTGCCCATACGGCACGGCGAGGGCCGCTTTGTGACCAGGGATGCGGCCGCGCTGAGCCGTATTGAAAATGAGGGCCTCGTGGCGCTGCGTTACGACGGGCTCGACCCCAACGGTTCGGCGAACGGCATAGCCGGCATTTGCGACCCCACGGGCAGGGTGCTTGGTCTCATGCCTCATCCCGAAGCCTTTATCCACCCGGAAGCCCATCCCTGGCGCCGCAGGGGCTCCGTAGGCGGCACGGGACTGGATATATTCAGGCAGGCCGTGGCTTGGAAGTCGAAACGCTAATCATCGGCAGCCCTGGATTTATCATCCAGGCGCGATTATACTAATTTTCATATGCCGGAAAATACGGATAAAGCGCAGGCCAGCGCCCTTGAAGCGCTCAGGGAAGAGTACGATAAGCAGATATTCGACCTTAAGCAGCTGCTCGAGGTGTCGAAAAGCTTAAACTCAACCCTGGACTACAGCATACTCATCGACTCCATCCTCTACACCATCATGGGGCAGATGAAGGTGGGCAAGGCCGCGCTGTACGCCAAGAAGGGCATAGATTCCACGTATTTCAGCCTGCATCGCAATTATAAGGGCTTTGAGATCGATCATGAGCGCGACTATACCCTAGCCGAGGACGCGCCGGCCATGAAGCTTTTCGCCAAGGAATGCAAGCCGTATACCCTGCAGGAGATTCAGCACAGGCTTGGGAACTACGGCGGCCTGGATACCATGGCCAGCCTTGAACCCAGCCTTATCGTGCCGCTCAAGGCCAAGGGCATAGTAAACGGCATCATCATACTTGGCGACCAAATCATGGGCGAGGATTTCGTAGACGCTGAGAAAGAGTACGTACAGACCATAGCCGTGCTCGCGGCCATAGCCATTAATAATGCCTTCCTCTTTGAGATGACCACGACCGATATGATGACCAAGCTGCGCATGAAGCACTATTTCTATACCGTGCTTATGGAGAAGATGGAGCAGAGTTCGCTTAATGGTCACCCCCTGAGCGTCATCATGATGGACATAGACCACTTTAAGCAATTTAACGATACCTACGGCCACTCCTGCGGCGATGTGGTGCTTAAGCAGGTGGCCAAGATTATTCAGGCTCAAATACGTTCGGCGGACGTAGCCGCTCGCTACGGCGGCGAGGAATTCTGCCTGCTCCTGCCCGAGACGGATCTTTCGGTTGCGGCTCGCATCGCGGAACGCATACGCAGGGTTATAGCCGCAACGGTGATGGTATACGAAGGCCAGCGCCTTTCGGTTAACCTATCGCTGGGCGTGGCGCAGTACGACCCCTCCCGCGACCTGTCCGGCAAGTCGATAATAGACCGTGCCGATAAGGCCCTGTACCGGTCTAAGCAAACAGGCAGAAACCGCGTGTCGATTTTCGAATAATGCCTACTGTACGTATAGAGGCCGCGGACGGCCAAACTCATGAACTAGAGACATCGCCCGCCTATTCTCTCCTCATAGCCTTGCAGCGAGCCGGCGTCGCGCACAGGCACGACTGCGGCGGCAAAGCGCTCTGCGGAACTTGCCGCGTGCGGGTGCTCGCAGGCCGCTTAAGCCCCATGGGCGAGCGCGAGAGGCTAAGGCTACAGGCCGTGGGCGAGAGCCTGGACGGTACGGTGCGCCTTGCCTGCCAGGCGCGGCCTGGGGGCGCGTTACGACTCAAGGCCATACTTGGCCTACAGGGAGAACGATCATGAACAAGCTTCGTAACACCCACGGTAAGGCTCCCCGTCCCTGGTGGCAAAGCGCCGTGTTTTATCAGATTTATCCCCGCAGCTTTCAGGACAGTAACGGCGACGGCGTGGGCGACCTCCGGGGCATACACAACAGGTTGGATTATCTTGAGGCTCTCGGTGTGGACGCGTTATGGATTAGCCCTTTCTTCAAGAGCCCCATGAAGGACTTCGGCTACGATATCGCGGACTACACGGCCATAGACCCGCTTTTCGGCACGATGGATGATTTTAAGGAACTGCTTGCCGCCGCCCATGCTCGGGATATACGGATGGTCGTGGATCTCGTGGTGAACCACTCGTCGGACGAGCATCCCTGGTTCAAGGAAGCATGCTCGTCGCGCGATAACCCTAAGCATGATTGGTATATTTGGCGGCCTATGCTCGGGCGCAGGAAACCGAACAATTGGATAAGCCTCTTCGAACAGCGCTCCGCCTGGTATCCGAACCCCGCCACCGGCGAGTGGTACTTGGGCACCTTTACCCGCAATCAGCCCGAGTTCAATTGGCGCAATGCAGAGCTGCGCAAGGCCGTGTACGGCGTGGCGCGCTTCTGGCTGGACCTTGGGGTGGACGGTTTCCGCATGGACGTTGCTACGGCTTATATCAAGGACGAAGAATTCCGCTCTAATCCCTTTAAATGGAAGCTCGTTCCCGACCTCATGCAGGAGCATATATACGACCGTAACCGCCCCGAGGTGCTGGAAATCTTCAAAGAGTTCCGCGCCCTAGCCGAGGAGTATCCGGGGGATCGCGTGCTCATAGGCGAGACGCATGGCCAAGACCCTGCCCTTGCCGCGGCCGCCCACGGCGAGGCGGGGGACGGCCTCCATATGGCCTTCAACTTCGAGTTCCTCTCAAGCCCCTGGAGCGCGGCGGAGTTCTATAGGCGGGCTCTCCGCTGGTATGAAGCGCTGCCGTCCGGGGCCTGGCCCAATTTTACCCTGTCCAATCATGACCAGAGGCGGCATTACTGGCGCTACCGGGCGGGACCCTACAGCGAGCCTAGGGCGCGCGTTGCGGCGGCCCTGCTCCTCTTGCTACGGGGCACGCCCTTTCTCTACTACGGCGAAGAGCTGGGCATGTCCTGCGTGACTCTCCCGCGCAAAGCCTTGCGCGACCCCCTAGGCCTGGCTACCTGGCCTTTGCAGGGACTGGGCCGCGACCCTGAACGTACGCCCATGCAGTGGGATGACGGGCCGAACGCGGGCTTTAGCAGCGCAGAGCCCTGGCTGCCGGTAAATCCCGATTATGAAGAGAAGAACGCGTCGGCGGCGGAAGCCGATGCCTCGTCCCTCCTTAGCTGGTACAAGAGCCTTCTCAAGCTACGCAGGGCTGAGCCTGCATTGGCTTTAGGCGAGCTTATCTGGTTGGATGCCCCCAAGGGCTGCCTAGCCTGGGAGCGTGAACTCGAAGGCAGGCGCCTTGCCGTGTACCTTAATTTCCGACGAAAAGCGGCGGCCATATCGACGCCGGGCGGCACTATACTCCTTGGTAGCGCACAGCGGCAGGGCAGAAGCGCGCAAGCAGTAGATGAACGGGCCCGGCCTGGCGAGCGCATCCTTGAGTCCTATGAGGTGCTCGTATTGGCCCTGGGCTGAGTTCGTCGTCATCTTTCCGTAAGCCTATAGAAAATGCGTTTATGTCGCTAAAATCCAAACGCAGGTCGGTTAAATTCCGCGGATACCCTGTAGTATAGCTATGATACCATCAACTATCATAAGCGATCCTGCGGGCCTTCTTATAGCGCGCGGTGCCGCTCGACGGGAAGCGGAATCTACGTATGTCTACATTAAAGCTAGCGTATATAGGCGGCGGTAGCCGAGAATGGGCACGGAAGCTTTTTTCTGATCTGACCTTGGATACCGGCCCTGGCGGCGAAGTAGCGCTCTATGACCTCGATGAAGCTGCTTCCCGCCTGAATGCTGAATACGCTGGACGGCTCTTAAGGCTTAGCTCCTCGAATTGGCGCGTACATGCCGTGTCCCATCCCGAGCAAGCGCTTCGCGGCGCGAGTTTTGTGGTCATGTCCATACTGCCGGGTAGCTATGATCAGATGGAGGCGGAACTCAAGGCTTCGGTTGATCATGGCCTTTTATATCCTGTCGGCGATAGCGCGGGCCCCGCGGGACTGTCCAGGGGCGTGCGTAGCGCCGCCATATACAGCGCCTATGCCAGGCTTTTCTCCGCGCACTGCCCCGACGCCTGGATTATCAACCTTACCAACCCTATGGCTATCTGCCTCGGCGCCCTTAAGAAGGAAGCGCCGTCTCTGAAGCTCGTCGGCGTATGCCATGAGGTTTCCCATGTTGCAAGCGCGCTCATGGACGCGGCCAAGGCGGCGGGGCTTGAGTCCCCTGAGCATTATGGCCGACTGTCCTTGTCCTCATGGGGACTAAATCACTGTACCTTCATAGATCGCGCGAGCCTTGACGGCAGGGACCTGTTAGCCCTATGGCTCGAGGGTTTCCGCGCCAAGGGCGGTTTTGAGCCGCATACAGGTGCATCTATAGCCGCCCATAACGATTATTTCCGCTCAGAGGACAGGGTAAAGGCTTTCGTTCTCGAGAACCTAGGCGTCTTGCCCTCAGCCGGCGACCGGCATCTGGTCGAGTTTCTGCCTGGCTACTTGCGCTCAGGCATGGAGTTGGAGCGCTTTGGGGTGGCACTGACGCCGGTAAAATTCCGACGTGAACGGGCTAAGGCTTCCGAGCGCAATGCGCGGGATTTTCTCTCGGGCACGAAGCCCCCGCAGAATGAGCCCTCGGGCGAGGTCGTGCTGCCCCTCATACAAGCATTGTCCGGGCAAAAGGAGTTGCGGGCTAGCCTCGTCCTGCCCAATGAAGGGCAGCTTCCCTTTCTTCCCCGAGCTACTATGGTGGAGACTATGTCTCAGGTATCCGGCCGGGGCATACTGCCCGAACGCGCGCCTCCGCCACATCCCTACCTAGCCAGGCTGCTCGACGCCCACGCCGCCTCGTATGCCAAGACGCTCGATTTTGTATGGTCGGGTCGGGAAGGCGAACTGATCGAGGCCCTGCTGCTTGATCCAGCCGCGGGCCTCAATCCCGAGCGCGCTGGCGACTTAGCCCGGCGCATAGGCGAAATAAACCGCCCATGGCTTGAATCTCCTGATGCGGCGAGCTTGGCCCTATGATGGCTCCCATCCTAGCGCTAACTGACGGGGCCTCGGCCGGTTGCGCGAGCGGCCGCGACTTTGACCGGGAAGCCTTTCATTGAGCTCGGGCTTTGCCTTCGGGCTGCGCGCCCATGATTATGGCCGCCACGCTCCCGCCGACCTAGCCGCGCGTCTAGCGCTAACGGGTGCGAGCCATGTACAATTGGCGCCATCCAAGGCTCTTATTGGCTTTGAGGCGGCCGTAGGAAGCCTAAGCGCGGCCGCGGCGGCGGATATCGCCCGAGCCTTCGGGGCTGCGGGCCTGCGCATATCCGTGCTCGGCTGCTATGTAGACCTTCTGGCCGGCGATGGCCGTGCGATTCCGGAGGCAGAAGCGCGCTTTCTTGAATCGCTGGAGCGCGCGGGAGCCCTTGAAGCCGGCTATGTAGCCACCGAGAGCTTCGGATCGCGGCCTGGCATGCATACCGGGCCGTGCCAGCTGCCTTTCCTGAAAGCGTTTGAAGCGCTTGTTCACCACGCTGAGCGAATCGGGGTAAATATCGCCGTGGAGCCCGTGTTTTCTCATAGGGTATCAAGCGCCCGCGCCATGGCCTCCATGTTTGCGGACCTGGGTTCTGAGCGCCTCTTCTGCCTGCTCGATCCGGTAAACCTCATGGACCCCGACGAGCCTGCCAAAGCGTTGGAAGGCGCCCTTGCGTGCGTTGAGCTTTTCTCAGGCCGCATAGCTGCGCTGCACCTGAAGGATTACCTGCCCGGACGAGGAAAGCTCGCCGTGGCGCCTCCGGGCAGGGGGCTCTTCCCCTATGCGGCCTTTTTTAAGCGCGCGGCCGCCCTTGGCCTATCCTGCGACCTTATTGTCGAAGACTGCGCCCCTGAAGCCTTGAGCTCAAGCATATCCTTTCTTGAAGGCGAAGGCGCTGGCCTCGTCGCCGCTCGTCAAAGCAGAGAAGGAATATAGGCCTTAGCCGCTAATTGCTCTTCTAGGCTATTTTCCAGCTCTAGCGATGCCCAGCGCGAAGGCATAAAGGCCGCATACCCGGCCAGGTAATTGAGGTCGGATAGGCTCGTGTACTCATGGTGATCCCATTCGCCGTGCCAGGGATTGGGCACCCCCACCCTGAGCGCGGAGAGGTGGCAGCAACCGATCGCATAACGCGTACAGTAGGCGCGCATCGACTGGTCGTAGCCGCCACGGCCGAAAGCCAAGGCATTCGCCCAATGGGAGTAATCGGGGCAGAGGCCGCTGAGCCCGCGTAATTCCTCCTCCTGCGGCGCTTCCTCGACATTTTCCACGAAAATCCTCCTGCGGTACGCGGCAGGCGGGGAGGGGTAGGGGTGGCTGCTTGCTCCAGGATGTATATTAAAAACCTCGGTACCAAAGCGCCTGCTTAAGTACTCAAGCTCAGCCTCATCCATATCGGAGCGTATATGCACATGGGGTATGGAGAGGCCCTCGCGCCGCTCAAGGTCTGCGTACAGCGCCTGCCTCTCGTCTTTGTCCAGGCAGGTGGGAAATAAGGCTATGGCGCGAATGTCGAGGCGGTCCATGGCGTCGAGAAAGGCGGGTATGCGCTCTTTTTTTGTACTTGTAAGGCCGGGCAGTATATCCATATAGAAGAGTATACCAGTTTTAGTGTTACGAAGCTTGTAACTTTCTACGGGTCCCATGAGCCTTCACCATTCAGTTAATGCATTTCTACAGGTGAACCCGATAGTCGATTGCGTAGGAAACTGGATTCTACATGCTATGCCGTTATCGTATTCTCTCCCGGAAAGATGCTGTTCAAGGAAAACTGCATTATCCTGCCAATAGTCACTCGAGTATATGATTTAATTCAATGTATAAGAAATAATTAAATGCATCTTCTCCAAGCCTACCCATACGCGAACTTCATCACATAGT
>DHVU01000033.1 GCA_002412825.1 Spirochaetaceae bacterium UBA5200 | reverse complement strand
GCCTTCGACCTGCCCACGCAGATAGGCTACGACTCCGACCACCCCCTGTCACAGGGCGAGGTTGGCAAGGTAGGCGTGGCCATAGACTCGCTGGCCGACATGGAAATACTCTTCGACGGCATACCCCTCGATAAGGTGTCCACGTCCATGACCATAAACGCGCCGGCATCGGTGCTTTTGGCCATGTACATAGCGGTGGCCGAAAAGCAGGGCGTAAGCCCCGACAAGCTGGAAGGCACCATACAGAACGACATACTCAAGGAGTACGTGGCCCGCGGCACCTACATCTTCCCGCCCGAGCCCTCCATGCGCCTCATTACCGATATCTTCGCCTACTGCTCCAAAGAAGTGCCCAACTGGAATACCATATCCATATCCGGCTACCACATACGCGAGGCGGGCTCCACGGCCAGCCAGGAAGTGGCCTTCACCATAGCGGACGGCATAGCCTACGTAGACGCGGCCATAAAAGCGGGCCTGAACGTGGACGACTTCGCCCCGCGCCTGTCGTTCTTCTTTAACGCTCATAACGACCTCTTCGAGGAAGCCGCCAAATTCCGCGCCGCTCGCCGCGTATGGGCCACCATCATGAAAGAGCGCTTCGGAGCCAAGAATCCCAAGAGCCTCATGCTGCGCTTCCATACCCAGACCGGCGGCTCCACCCTTACCGCCCAGCAGCCCGACAACAACATCGTGCGCGTGGCCATACAGACTTTGGCCGCGGTGCTCGGCGGCACGCAGTCGCTGCATACCAACTCCAAAGACGAGGCGCTCGCCCTGCCTACGGAGGCGTCGGTGCGCATTGCCCTGCGCACGCAGCAGATCGTGGCCTACGAATCGGGAGCCACGGAAACCATAGACCCGCTTGCCGGCTCCTACTACGTGGAAAGCCTCACCGACCGCATAGAGGAAGAAGCCCTCTCATATATTGCCAAGATCGACTCCTTAGGCGGAGCGGTAAAGGCCATAGAGAAGGGCTACGTGCAGCAGGAAATTCAGGACGCGGCCTACGCCTACCAGATGGACATAGAATCAGGCGAGCGCGTAGTCGTAGGCATGAATAAGTTCCAGATCAAGGAAGAGCCGCCCAAGGGCCTTCTCCGCGTCGACCCTATCGTAGGCGAGCAGCAGACCCAGAAGCTCAAGGCCCTCAAAGCCAAGCGCGACAACGCCAGGGTAGAAAAAGCCCTGCGCGCGGTAAAGGCCGCGGCCGAGGGCAGCGACAACCTCATGCCGGCCATACTGGAGGCCGTACGGGCCTACGCTACCCTGGGCGAGATCAGCGATGTCCTACGGCTCGTGTTCGGCGAGTACCAGCAGAAGGTCATACTCTAACAAGGCAGGTTTATATGGAACAGAAAATACGCGTACTGGTAGCAAAGCCCGGCCTTGACGGCCACGACCGCGGCGCCAAGGTCATAGCGCGGGCGCTGCGCGACGCCGGCATGGAAGTCATATACACGGGCCTAAGGCAGACCCCCGAACAGATCGTAAGCGCGGCCATACAGGAAGACGTGGACGTGGTAGCCATGAGCATACTCTCTGGTGCGCATAACCACCTTTTTCCGCGCGTAATGGAACTGCTTAAGGAAAAGGGCGTGGATGACGTGCTGGTCATAGGCGGCGGCGTCATACCCGACGAGGACATAGCCGGGCTCAAGGCAGCAGGCATAGCCGAGGTATTTACGCCGGGCACGCCTACCACGGCAACGATAGAATTCATCAAAAACAATCTTAAGCGCAAGGCTTAAGCGTCATGGAACAAGCCGTTCTCCTCGCGGGGCGGGTACGCGAAGGCGACCCCAGGGCCACGGCCCGCTTGATCAGCATGGTCGAGCGGGAAGATCCGTCGCGCCTTGAAGCGCTGAAGCTGCTCCACGCATGGGGGGGACGCGCGCATATTATCGGCATAACCGGGCCGCCTGGCTCGGGCAAGAGCACGCTGACGGACAAGCTGGTGGCCGAGCTGCGCGCGCGCAATAGGCGCGTGGCGGTGGCGGCCATAGACCCTTCAAGCCCCTTCACCGGCGGCGCCATACTGGGCGACCGCATACGCATGAACCGCCACGCCACCGACGAGGGCGTATTCATACGCAGCCTGGCCACCCGCGGGCATTTAGGCGGCCTCTCGCGGGCCTGCTCGGAAACCGTGCGCGTGCTCGATGCGGCCGGCTATGACGACATTATCATAGAGACCGTAGGCGTAGGGCAGTCCGAGGTGGACGTGGTGCGCCTCGCCGACACGGTGGTGCTGGTGTCGGTGCCCGGCTTAGGCGACGACATACAGGCCATAAAGGCCGGCGTCATGGAAATAGGCGACGTGTTCTGCGTGAACAAGGCGGACAAGGACGGCACCGAGCGCGTGGTGCGGGAGATACGCGCCATGCTCGAGACCGCCGTCATGAACGGAGCGTCGACGCGCTTCTCGGAATTGTTTAGCGCGTTGTCGACCCTGTCAGGCGCCGCGCATGAGAGCGCCCCGGATGAGGGCGACGAGGAAAAAGCCGCCAAGGAGCATTTCCAGCAGGGCGCGGCGCACCATGTAGCAAAACAAGGCAGGGATCACGGCGAACTGCAATTGCCGCCGGTGCTTGCCACCATAGCCGAAACGGGGCAGGGCATAGCCGAGCTCGTGGACGCCATTAAAGCCCATGAGGCGGGGTTAGCGGCTACCGGGCTTTTAGCGTTGCGCCGCAGGCAGAACCTGTCCTGGGAGCTGGGCAAAGCGGCCGCCGATAGCATACTATCAATACTGGAAGGCGAAGAGCGCCGCGTCGAGCTCGATGAGCAGGCGGCTGCGGTACTGGCTAAGAAGAGGGATTTTTACGAGGCATTGGCTATCATACGCGCGAGCCTGGCTTCGCGTTCCTAAGCATAGATCCGTTTACGTTAATAAGGAGGGCCTTCTATGGTCGGAAAAGTAGACCACATCGGCATAGCCGTAGCTAACCTGGACGAGACGCTCAAGCTCTATACCGATATACTGGGCATGAAGCTGCATGGCACCGAGACGGTGGCCGAGCAGAAGGTGCGCGTCGCCTTCCTGCCCGTGGGCGACACCGAGATCGAGCTGCTTGAGTCCACCGACCCCGAAGGCCCCATAGCCAAGTTCATTGAGAACAAGGGCCAGGGTATACAGCATATAGCGTTTCAAGTAGAGGATATAGAAGCGGCTTTAGCGGAGCTTAAGGAAAAAGGCGTGCGCCTTATCGACGAAAAGCCCCGCTATGGCGCGGGCGGCGCCAAGATAGCGTTCTTGCACCCTAAGGCGACGAACGGCGTGCTCGTCGAACTCTGCCAGCGCGATAAATAGGAGAGCGTAATGGAACAGAAACTCAAGGAACTGGCCGAGCGTAAGGCCGCTATCACCGCAGGCGGCGGCCCTAAGCGCGTGGCCGCCCAGCATGACAAGGGCAAGATGACCGCCCGCGAGCGCATCGAGTCTTTCCTGGACTCAGGCAGCTTCGTCGAGATCGACGCCTTCGTGGAGCACCGCGCCGTGGACCTTGGCATGGATAAGGTTGAGGCTCCCGGCGAGGGCGTGGTCATAGGCTACGGCACCGTCAATGGGCGCTTAGTGTACCTCTTCGCCCAGGACTTCACCGTCATAGGCGGCAGCCTCGGCGAGATGCACGCGGCTAAGATATGCAAAGCCATGGACATGGCCATGAAGGTGGGCTGCCCCTGCATAGGCATCAACGATTCAGGCGGCGCACGCATACAGGAAGGCGTGGACGCGCTTAAGGGCTACGGCGACATCTTCTATCGCAACACCCTATCGTCGGGCGTCATACCCCAGATATCCGTCATCATGGGCCCCTGCGCCGGCGGCGCCGTGTACAGCCCGGCCCTTACCGACTTTACGGTCATGGTGGACAAGACCGCCAATATGTTCATTACCGGCCCGCAGGTGATCAAGGCGGTAACCGGCGAGGACGTGTCGGCCGAAGGCTTGGGCGGCGCCCTGGTGCACAGCGAAATATCGGGCTGCGCGAGCCTCATGTTCAATAACGAAGCGGAAACCCTCGAGGGCATACGCAAGCTCCTGTCCTACCTGCCGCAGAACAATATCGAGGACACGCCGGTGGCCGCCACCGCCGACCCCGTGGCGCGCGACATACCCGATCTTGCGGGCATCATACCCGACGCGCCGAATAAGCCCTACGACATACGCGAAGTCATCAAGCGCGTGTTCGACGACGGCGACTTCTTCGAAATACAGAGCCTCTACGCCATGAACATCGTGATAGGCTTCGCGCGCCTAGGCGGCCGCTCCGTAGGCATCGTGGCCAACCAGCCGCGCATCATGGCCGGCGTTCTGGACATAAACGCCAGCGACAAGGCAAGCCGCTTCATACGCTTCTGCGACGCCTTTAATATTCCCCTCGTTACGCTTACCGATACCGCCGGCTACCTGCCCGGCGTAGGCCAGGAGCACGGCGGCGTCATACGCCACGGCGCTAAGCTACTGTACGCCTATTCCGAGGCTACCGTGCCCAAGCTCACGGTTATCGTGCGCAAGGCCTACGGCGGCGCCTACATAGCCATGTGCTCCCGCCATTTAGGCGCGGACCAGGTGTTTGCCTGGCCGAGCGCCGAGATAGCGGTCATGGGCCCCGACGGCGCGGCGAATATTATCTTCAAGAAGGATATCGACGAGGCGAGCGATCCCGCGGCTAAGCGCAAGGAAAAGATCGACGAGTATAAGCACAACTTCGCCAATCCCTACAAGGCGGCCCTGCGCGGCTACGTGGACGACGTGATAGACCCCGCCGATACCCGCAAGCGCTTAGCCGGCGCCCTGGCCATGCTTTTAGGCAAGCGCGAGAGCCGCCCCGCCAAGAAGCATTCCAATATGCCGGTATAGGGGGCTCGCCATGGATATGTGGACCATAACCATCGTAGGTGCGGGAACGGTATTCGTTACCCTCATCGTCCTTGCCCTTATACTTTCCCAATTCAGCCGCGTGCTCGGCGGGGTAAAAAAGCCCGCCAAGGCGAGCAAGGCTTCCGTCGGCCTTGCCGTAGCGAGCGCCGGCGCGCAAGGCCCCGCTATAGCCGCGCCTAAGGCAAGCGGCGACGCGACCCTCATAGCCGTGATCACGGCGGCCATAGCAGCGGCAAGCGGCCAGAGCGCTTCGAGTTTCCGTATAGCCAAGGTAGAAGTGGCCGGCGGCTTTAATACGCCCGCCTGGGGCCATGTCGATCGTTTATCCCGTGCCGTTTTCGGCCGCTAAATTAAGTACTTGAAGGAGACTAGTATGCTTAAGAAATACCGCGTAACCGTAAACGGCCAGTCCTATGACGTAGCAGTGGAAGAACTCGGCGGCGCCGCGAGTCCCGCTCCCGTAGCGGCCCCTGCCGCCGCCCCGCTAGCGGCGCCCAGCGCTCCGGCTCCCATGGCCGCCCCCGCGGCTCCCACCGCCTCAGGCGGCGGCGTGGCCGGCTCGGTAAAGGCCCCCATGCCCGGCACCGTACTTGCCGTAAAGGTGAGCCCCGGACAGGCGGTAAAGCGCGGAGAGGTGCTGCTCATACTCGAAGCCATGAAGATGGAAAACGAGATAACGAGCCCGGCCGACGGCACCGTAAGCCAGGTACGCGTACAGGCGGGTACCACCGTTAACACCGGCGACGCGATGGTAGACATAGCCTAAACGGAGGGCGGAAAACAGCGTATGTGGGAAAATATACTGGAGTTTCTCCAGACAACAGGCTTTGCCGCTTTCTCGAGAAGCCAGATGATGGTAGCGGGCTTCATCCCGGGCGAACTGCTCATGATGGCCGTTGCCTGCGTGCTGCTCTATCTGGGCATAGCTAAGAAATTCGAGCCCTTGCTTCTCGTGCCCATAGCCTTCGGCATGCTGCTCGTGAACCTGCCCTTAGGCGGCATCATGACCGAACCCCTGGGCAAGGACAACGCGGGCCTCGTATGGTACCTCTATCAGGGCGTAAAGCTCGGCATATACCCGCCGCTCATCTTCATGGGCGTAGGAGCCATGACCGATTTCGGCCCCCTCATCGCCAATCCTAAGAGCCTGCTCTTAGGCGCGGCGGCTCAGATAGGCATATTCGTTACCTTTATTGGCGCGAATTACCTGGGCTTTAACATGATGGAAGCGGCGAGCATAGGCATTATAGGAGGCGCGGACGGCCCCACCGCCATATACCTGACGAGCAAGCTCGCCCCGGACCTCTTGCCGGCCATAGCCATAGCGGCGTACTCCTATATGGCGCTTGTGCCTATAATCCAGCCGCCCATCATGAAGCTCCTTACCACCAAGAAGGAGCGCATGGTGGTCATGGAACAGCTGCGCGAGGTATCCAAAACCGAGAAGATAGTCTTCCCCATCATGGTTACCATACTCTGCGGCTTGCTCCTGCCCGCGGCCGTACCCCTCTTGGGCTCGCTCATGCTGGGCAACCTGTTTAGGGAGAGCGGCGTCACAGCCCGCCTGTCTGACACTACCCAGAACGCTCTTATCAACATACTGACTATCTTCCTGGGCGTATCGGTAGGCGCCACCGCCAGCGCGGACAAGTTTCTACAGCTACAGACGCTCAAGATCATAGGCTTAGGCCTGGCCGCCTTCTCGGTGGGCACGGCCTCCGGCTTACTATTCGGCAAGATCATGTATTGGACGAGCGGCGGCAAGGTTAACCCGCTTATCGGTTCCGCCGGCGTATCGGCGGTACCCATGGCCGCCCGCGTATCGCAGGTGGTGGGCCAAAAGGAAAACCCCGGCAACTATCTCCTCATGCACGCCATGGGCCCCAATGTAGCCGGCGTCATAGGCAGCGCTATAGCGGCTGGCGTCATGTTAGCGTTCTTAAGCTAGCCGCTTGTATACAACGAAAAAAACGGGAGAGCGCCAGCTCTCCCGTTTTTTCGCTCCCGACTCCCGACTCCTAGATTCTAACTACCTTATTAGGAATCTAGAATACAGAATCTAGAATTACCCCACAGCCGCTTATTCCGACTCAAACGCTTCCTTGCCCGGATACATAAACTTCCGCCGCGCTATGTGCTCAGGCACGATGGCATAGCTCACGTCGGACTCGCTGCAGGCCTTGCCCGAGCCGTCATAGAGCGTGCAGCGCATGGTGGCGCGCTTTCCGTCATTGGCCAGGAGGCCTGCCCGCAGGCTAATGGCGCCCTTAGACAGGTATACCGGCGACAGGTAGCGTATGGATAAGTCGCTCGTGAAGCCGGCGGTGCCGAGCTTGGCGAATACGTACCAGCTGGCTATCTCGTCGTGCAGAGTCGCCTGTATGCCACCATGCAGCACGCCATCGAAACCCGCGAACTCCGGCCGAGCTTCCCAGCGCGTGCTTATCTCTTCGCCTTCATCGACAAAGCGCAGGGCAAGCCCTAGGGGATTAGCTGGCGAACAGCCGAAGCAGCCGTAGCCCTCATTGCCGATAAAAGGATTGCGTATATCGCGCATAGCGCCTCCCTGAATAAAAAACGGGCACGGAGGCCGTACGCCCCGTGCCCGGTAGCTAGCGCCCCTGCGCGCCCGGCTGCCCGGACACGCGAGAAAGGCTCGTTGAGCGCTACCTGCCCCGCGGGCTGTACATGAACTTGAAGTAGTCCATGTCCGTGGACAGGGTCTTGGTAAACTTGGGCAGCACGGTCTTGTAGGATTCCGTGGCGCGCCAGAAATCGAAGAAGGCGCGGTCGCGGTTATAGGCGTCGGCGTATATGCGCGTGGCCGTGGCGTCCGCCGTTCCTTTGAGGGTCTCGGCCCGCTCATAGGCTCTGGATAGTATGGAGCGCTGCTCGTTCTCGAGCTTGCCTAGCCACTCCGCTTTCTTGCCTTCGCCGAAGGAGCGGAAGGCCTGCGCTATCTGGCTGCGCTCGGCTATCATGCGGTTGTACACGCTCTGGGTAAGCTCGTCGCTATAGCGTATCTGCCTGGGTATGATATCGAGTATCTCGATACCGTACTCGGGGGCTAGCTCCCTGGCAATGACGAGCATATCCTGGGACAGGGTACGGCGGCCTTTGTCTATGCGCTCGTAGCTTACCTCGGTAAAGGTGAGCTGCTGCAGGGCCTCGGCTCCTTCCACGTCTCCGGTTTCAAAGCCTTCCTCTATCCTCGCCTGGGTAATCTTGTTGCTGTTGCGCACCGCTTCCCTAAGGAAATTGGAGGTAATGACGGTGCGTACGGCGCCGTCTATGACATCGTCTATCTTGCCGTAGGCCCGCTCCATGGTGGTCAGGGACTTATAGAACACCACGGGGTCGGATATGCGCCAGCGGGCGGTTACGTCCACCCATATAAACTGCTGTTCCCTGGTGGGTATGCGCTGAGCCTCGCCGTCCCAGGGCAGCACTTTCTTGGAATATACGACGACGTTGTCTAAGAAGGGCGTCTTGAACTTAAGGCCGGCCTCGAGCTCGGTCTTCTTTATCTCGCCGAAACGAAGCACGAGGGCTTGTTTTCCCTCCTCGAGCACGTAGAAGGGTCCCATGAGGAGGAATACGACGACGAGCACGAGGGCTACGACTATACCGGTGATAAACTTTTTCATTATCGGCCTCCCGCTGCGGCGCCTATGTTCTTAAGCGGTATGAAGTTGCCCAGTTCCTTGTCGATAAGCTCCACGCCGCTGGCGTCCTTGAATACTTCTTCCATCATTTCGTAGTAGAGGCGGTCGCGGGTAACGTCGGGCGCCTTGCGGTACTCCTCATAGACGGCCTTGAATCGGGCCACGTCGCCGTTGGCCACGTTCACGCGCTCGGCGGCATAGCCCTGGGCTATCTGTATTATACGGTCGGCATCGCCGCGCGCGCGGGGAATTTCCTTGTTATAGGCTTCCTTGCCCTCGTTGATCAGGCGGTTCATATCCTGCTGCGCCTTGTTCACGTCCTCAAAAGCCGCCTGGACGCCGCTGGGCGGCACGATGTTCTGCAGCTTCACGCCTATGATCGATATGCCAAGGCCATAGCCCTGCAGGGTATCGTTCATAAGCTGGCGGCCTTCTTCCTCTATCAGGGTACGGGCGGGCCCGAGCACTTCCAGTATGGCCTTGTCGCCCACGAGGAGGTTAATGACTGACTGGCTGATATCCCGTATGGTCTTATGCCTATCCTCCGTATTAAAGAGCCAGGCCACCGGATCGTTGATCTTATACTGTATGATCCACTCTACGTCGACGATGTTGAGGTCGCCGGTGAGCATGACCGATTCTTCGGGGTATGCCCGCTGTTCATACCGGGTAACCACGCCCGCCTGCGCCGTGCGGAAGCCGAACTGCTCCGACTGTATGACCTGCGTGGGCACATTATAGTTCTTCTGTATGCCGAAGGGCATCTTGAAATGCAAACCCGGCTGCGCTGTCTTCGTTATACGCCCGAAGGTGAGGACCACTGCTTCTTCTGTCTGATCGACCACGAAGAAACTCGTGGACAGTAGTACGAGTACCGCTACTACCGCCAGTACCACCACGATCAACGTGGCGCTTACCGGACCCTTAAACGGGGTAATGTTCCTTTCTGCCATAGGAACCTCCTTACTTAGATTCTAGGGTACCGCCCTGGGCGCTCTGAATCAAGGAGTTTTTTATTCAATCAGGCGATTAAGGGCATTTATGCCGAATATAGCCCGCAGCCTGCGCTCGGCGTCAGCGGGAAGAGGCGCGAACACGGTTCCCGGGCTTTCGGCCGCCACGTCGTCGGGAATGCCGAGGCTATAGCTATGGAGTATGTAACCGCCGGTACAACGTGAGCCGCCATACTTTATATCGCCTGAGAGCGGATAGCCATGCAAGGCCGCCTGGGCCCGTATCTGATGGGTAAGGCCGGTATGGATGCGTATGCGCGCCAGGGTCCTGCCTTGAACCACGGCAAGGGGCTCAAAGAGCGCATGGGCCTGCCGGTCGGCCATACCGCCGCTGACCGATTTCAAGGCATCGCCGTCGCGCAGCAGCGCATCCTGCCATTCGCGGGGCCGCTCCAGTTCGCCATCCAGCAGCGCCAGGTAGAGCTTATGTATGCGGCCCTCCCGCAGGGCCAGGCTAAACTCGCGCGAGCCTTGCATGCTCGCGGACACGGCCAAAGCGCCGCTGGTATTGCGGTCCAGGCGATGAAGGGGGGCCGGCGTAAAGGCCAGGGCCGCATCTATACGCTCGGCGAAGTAGGCAAGGGCCAGGGTATCGAGCCCGTCCTTACCGTGGCTTAGGAGACCGCGCGGCTTATTTACCACCACTATGTCCCGCGTCTGGGCCAGTATGAGCGCGGCAAAGGCCTCGGCTCGTCCCGGCGCGCCTGCGTCGCGCCGGCGCGGGGCTCCGGGCTGTCGCGTCGCTTCGCTACCCGTAAGCCAGAGGCGCAGCTCATCCCCAGCGACGATGGCATAGTCGGGCTTAGCCTTCTTGCCGTTCACCCGTATATCGCCTGAGCGCAAGAGCCGATAGAGAGCGGACAGCGGCAGTTCGGGGAGCAGTTTCCTCAGCACGCGGTCGAGGCGCCGTCCTTGGTCGTCAAGGCCCGCTACTACACGTCTTTCCATAGCGATACGACTGTATCCTACGGAGGGCTGGCAAAGGGGTCAAGCTACCGCTTGACAAGGGGGCGCCTTTTGCCGGAAATTCAGTCAATGGATATAGTTCCGCCCGCAGGTTTCGCAACGCTGTTTAGGAGTCCCGCCTTCCTTTCGGCCATCATGAGCCTACTCGTGGCCCAGTTCGCCAAGGCGGTCATTGGCCTGTTCCGCGGCAAACCCAGCTCCTTTCACGATACCCTTGCCACCATGTTCTGGAAGACCGGCGGCATGCCTTCCAGCCATAGCGCCTTGGTAATAGCCTTGACCACCTCATTCGGCTTCTCCCGCGGTACCGGCTCCGACATATTCGTGCTATCGCTCTTCTTTTCCCTTATCGTCATACGTGACGCCATGGGCGTGAGGAGGGCGGCCGGCCTTCAGGCGCGCGCCTTGAATATTTTAGGCGAGCGTAGCGCAAAGCGCCTTAAATTCCGCTTCAAGCCGGTAAAGGAAATCCACGGCCACACCCTGCCCCAGGTAATCGTCGGCTCCCTCATGGGCTTTTTTATAGCCCTGGCCGTACATACCCTGTAGTTATTCATGCCACTGCGCCGCCCTCGTCGCTTTACCGCCTTCATAGTTACGTTAACGCTCTTCGCGCTTGCAATACTGGCTCTAGTCCTGTGGCGCTCCTTAGGGCCCGATGAGCCCGATAACAGCCTAGCCGCACTTGCCGTGCCCGCGCGTGAGCTGGCAGCTGCGCGCGCGGCGCTCGAAGACGCAGGGCTGAGCGGCTCAATAATAAGCAGCTATGACACGCAACTCGTCGTCAGCGACTTTTCCCGCCTTATCTACTTAAGCGCCGCCGATGCGTTCCGCCGCATAAGCAGTAGCGACCCGCGGAGGACGCCGCTCATAGACGCGTTGGAACGGGCCTTCTATATCCGCATAGGCGATGATACCTGGACCACGCTGTATACGGCTCGCAGAGGCGACAGCTTGGAACAGGCGAGTCTGGCTTTACGCGCTCAGGCTATACCGGTACTGAGCAGCATAGGCGCTCCGAGCTCCCCTGGCCTCAGCGTGAGCAGGCTTTCCTGGCTCCTATCCCTAGCCTTAGGCCTCTACTTCGTCGCCGCCAAGCCCCGCCATGACCTACGCTACAGGCTTCTTTTGGTGTTAAGCGGAGCTCCCCTTATGCTGAGCGCGAGCGTGGAGTCCTTACTCACGGCCTTAGCGTTCATTTCCTGCGCTAAAACCGTCTATGACCGCTATCCTCTACGGGCGACGGACGAAGGGCGCCTCGTCATGGCTATAGGGCGTCGCATGCCCTTCCTTGCCCTCATAGCGCCCTACGTCTTCTTTGTACTGTGCATGATCGTACTCAATCCCGCGATTATCGCGTATAGCGGCGTCGCTTTGGCTTTGTACGCGGCTGCCTTTGCATGGGGACCGAAACTTGCCGCCTTGGACCGCGCCATCCTCGCGCATAGCCCACCGGCCTTTGTGCGTATAGGCGCCAGCATACTTAGTAAAGGCTACCTCTCAACGCTCCGCGTTTTTATGCTGCTTACGGCCCTAGGCCTGGCCCTCGCGTTATTCTCTGGCGCGCCGGATACTGGAGAGCGGGCTGAAGCTGTCCTGGCGATGGCCTATGAGCGGGTGACAGAGAGCGAGGGTAGCCCGCTAAAACTCCATTATGCCTACCAGTCCTCGCTTACTTGGGGCAGGCTTGGCGAGGCTCGCTGGGGCAACACGGCCTATACAAGCAGTGTACCGCCTGCGCTATCCGGCTCGGTGGAGGGCGAGGGTGAAGCTCCGACGGGGCAATTTACCGCAAACGCGTTGCATAGTGTGCTTGATTCAGGGTACATTCCCGTGGTGCATCTGTCTAAAAGTTCTACAAGGCTGCAATCGAGCCAGCCCCTTGATTTTACGCGGCTCTTGTTCTGTTTACTGGCCCTTATCCCCGGTTTGGGCTTAATCATCTATGGAAGGCTACGACTATCATGATGAGCATACGCGGCTTCAGGCGCGGAGGAGTAACGCTGCCCCAGCGCATGGCCTTTAGCCATGACCCTATAGAAAACGCGTTTTTACCCATCCACGCCAAGCTTACCCTTCGGGCTGCCGGCAGCGGCAAGGAAGCCAGGCTCCTTGTATCTGAGGGAGAGGAATTGCGCGAAGGACAGCTCATAGCGCGCGCCGATGGCAAGGGCACGACGAACGCGCACAGCTCCATACCGGGCATAGTACGCCGGATAGTACGCGGCAGAAGCCCTGATGGCACTGCGCTTAATACCGTGGTCGTGTCGCTCGCGGGCTCCTTTAGCATATCAGGCAAACGGCCTGAACGCTATATATGGAAGTCGCTGAACAAGACCGATATCTTGCACCTGCTGCAGGAGAAGGGCGTAACCCAGGTATCCACCGGCATACCGCTCTACGACCTGCTCCACGGCAAGAAGGACGGCGGTCCAGTGCAACTCGTCGTTAACGCCCTGGAAATGGACCCCTATCGCCGGGTTGAGGAAGCGATACTGATCCATCATCCTCAAGAGCTTATCGATGCCTGCGATATACTCAACAAAATTCTCAAACCTGAGTCCATAGCTATAGCGCTGGACGCGGGTCTTCAGACCGCTTACATAGACGCTTTGCGCTCCCATGCCAAGGACGCGGACCTGAAAATAGGCATAGAATCCTTTAAAAGGCGCTATCCGCAGGACATGCCCCAGCTCATAGAGCGGGCGCTGCGCGATAAACGCGGCGCGGCAGGCTCCATGCTCTGCCTCGAACCGAGCACGCTCATGGCGCTTCACGAAGCGGTCGTTTCGAACAAAGCCCATATCGAGCAGTACGTGTATGTGGGAGGCGGCGCCATCAAGGAGCCGCGCATAGTCAAGGCGCGCATAGGAACCTCGCTCGGGGATCTGTTTGAAGAATGCGGCGGCTTTAAGGGCCTTCCCGAGCGCGTGGTCATCAACGGCCCCTTATGCGGATCCCTGGCAGCGGATTTGGATTCGCCCATAGAAAAAACGACGAGATCGGTGCTGGCCCTGTGCCACGAGGAGACCCACAGCGGAGCCGAGCAGCCTTGCGTACGCTGCGGCGCCTGCGTCAAGGCTTGCCCCGAAAGCCTTAAGCCCTACCTGCTCTATAAGCTCCTTATAGCCGGCAGGGCCAACGAGGCCTATGACTTAGGCTTGGCGCGCTGTACCAGCTGCGCCGCGTGCGCTTATGCCTGCTGGTCGCGCCTGCCCCTCGTGCAGCTCTTCGATCGCCATAAAGCCCAAGGACAAAACCATGCGCAATGAAGATCACGCCGTAGACGCGCACTATCCCCATATACATGATTGGCGTTCTGCCACCAAGGTAAGCTGGATATGCTCGCTTTGCCTGGCGCCCGTTATAATATGGTCAGTAGCCTTATACGGACTCTCCGCCGCGCTGGTATGGTTGGCTTCCATAGGCTCCGCGCTCATCTCGCAGCTGCTGGTAGACGCCGCCTTCAAGCGCTTCACCGTGGTCAATGGCAGTTTCCTTCTTACCGGCATACTCGTAGCCACCACCATGCCCCCTACGATCGCGCCTTTCATACCGGCGGCGTCTTCGGCTTTCGCCATACTGATAGTCAAGGGCTTCTTCGGCGGCAACGGCAAAAATTGGATGAATCCCGCCTTGGCAGGCGCGGCCTTCGCCTATGTCAATTGGCCTGCGGCCATGCGCGACTTCGTCCTGCCGCGGGCATTAAGCGGCGTTGACGGCCTTTCCGCCGTTACCCCGCTTACCCTTGCGCGCGATATCGGCGTAAGCGGCCAGACGAGGGTAATGGAAGCGCTCAGGCAGAGCGGCTACCCTCTGTCCGCCTTGGACAGCAGTCTTACCGGCTTCCTTAACGACGCCATATTCCTGCCCTTAGGCGCGCGCCTTCCCGAGGGGTATATGGATATAGCGCTCGGCCTCAAGCCCGGTACGCTTGGCGAGTCCGCTCTGCTCGTGCTCCTTGCGGGTTCCATAGTGCTCATATCGCTTAAACTCATAAAACTCGAAATACCCCTGGCCATGATAGCCGGCTTTGCCCTGCTTGCGAGGATTTTCGGCACTGGACTGCCTGGCGAGGAGCTCTTCAGGGGCGACGTGCTCTATGCCCTCGGCAGCGGCGGTTTCTTGCTTGCGGCGTTCTTCATGGCCACCGACCCGGTAAGCTCGCCCGTAGACCGTTCGATAGCGGCGCTCTATGGCCTAGCCATAGGCGTACTGTGTTACGCCTTCAGGCGCTGGGGCAGCTATCCTGAGGGCGTTTGCTTTGCGGTGCTTATCATGAACGTAATAAGCCCTACGCTGGAGCGGCGGCTTGAGCCGCTGTTGCGCCCGCGAGCGGAGAGGACGGCGGCATGAAGGGCAAAAAGATGGACTATATGGTCGCGGGCCTTCTCGCGGGCATGCTTATTTTGACCGCCGGCAGCGCCTTGCTCTCCCGCTATGCGTCAAGCCTATCAACTAAGGAATTCCTGAGCGTGCAGGGTGACCCTAAACGCGATTCCTGGGAATTCCTTCGCGATGGTTCGGCGCTCGGCAGAAGCTACGGCCCCAGCCAGCCCTCTCGCTATGTGCTGGCTATACCGGTCCCAGGAGCGAGCGTACGCATGCTTGCCGATACCGATAACGATGGCGCCGTAACGGGTACCAAGCTGCTTGGCGGCGCCCAAGGATCCCACTATGGCAGACGCTTAGGGACGCTGTTAAGCGGCCTCGGAACGCGAAGCTCTCCGGGTTATTCGCCCATGGATGGCGCTCTTGAGCCAATTTTCCGCGCGTTATTAGACAAGCTGACGAGCCTTGAGCGAAAGAGGGGAATGACCAAATGACGATTAACCCTACATCGCGGCAATCGCTCTTCACGCTCGCCGCGGGTCTTTCGCCTATGCTCGTGGCGGCTACGGACCTCGCCGGGGGCCTAGCGCTTGCCGGCGCCTTTCTCTGCGTGTTCACCGTAGCGAGCGCGCTGCCCCTCCTGCTACCCCAGCGCTTTCAGGCTCAAAGCCTTACCATGATTACCCTTGCCCTCGCCGCTGTCGTATTGTCCCTCTATGCCTCGATAGTGCGTATCCTTGACCCCATGCTTTTCGAACTGCTCTACCGCAGGCTCTTCATCGTGCTTTTTCTGGCCCCTGTCATGGCAGCGGCTAGAGCTCCTGCCTGCGAATCCGAGCGGGACCGCGCCTGGGAGGAACTGATACGGGGAGCCGTCATGTCCCTGCTCATCCTTGCTATGGGCTTTGCGCGTGAGCTTCTATCGACGGGAGCTGTAAGCCTCGTGCAGAATGAAGCGGCCTTAGCCAGGCCCTTCCTTCCTATCATGGCGCAACCGGCCGGAGCCTTTATGCTCCTTGCCCTGGGTTCGGCCTTAACCTTGAGCATAATCCGCCTGGCAAAGAGGTCGAACGTATGAGCGTGTTTTCTGTCGCCTTCTATTTTGTGTTTGCGGGCAATCTTCTGACCAATTGGGGCATACTGCCCGGCGCCGAGAACGATACCGACAAGACCCGGCCATGGATTTCCATACTGCTGTTCGTGGGACTTGCCGTGCCCGCGGCTGTTGCCGACTACATCGTTTTTCGCAGCCTGCTCATGCCCCTGGGCCTGGAATCGCTTAGCCCCATTACGTTTACCCTCATCCTGTTCCTGCTCTACTATCTCGCCACCATGCTTACCAAGGCCTTGGGAGGCCGCTCGCTGGGCGTCTTGAGCAGTTCCGGCCATGCGCTTCCGCTGTCTCTGGCGCTCTACGCAGCCGCCTTGGCCAGTACCGCAACCGTGAATAGCCTGATGCTGGTCATGGCGTCGGCTGCCAGCGCGGCCCTAGGCTTTGCCTCAGCCTCTATCTTCTTAAGAGACATACTGGATCGCATGGCTTTGGAGAACTTACCTGAGAACCTGCGCGGCCAGCCGGTGCGCTTCATGAGCGCCGCCCTTATGGCCTTGGCTTTTTCAGGCATAGACGCCGCTTTTTTTAGCCGCCTTGTGGTATAGCGCGCACTTTTTCTAGTTTTAATCTTCCATGGCGCTCATAAGCGCGCTATACTTTCCGGATACTTAAGAGGGATCGTCGCTTAATGCTCAAAATGAATTTGATCATAGGAATGTATAATCATCTCCCTGAAGGCCTGTCCGAAGGCGATTTTGAACGAGTATATCAAACCTGCTATAGACCCTTCCTGTCCGTGCTCAATCGCTTTCCCGATATACAGGCGGCGTTGTTTTTCTCCGGCAGCCTGCTTAAGCGCCTCGAAACACGGCATCCTGAATACCTGATGCTCCTTGAGGAAATGACCGCGCGCAGGCAAATCGAACTGCTCGGCGGCGGCTTCTACGCCCCTATCTTGCCCCTGATACCGGCCAGCGACCGCTTAGGCCAGATAGAGCTCTTGACTACCTACCTCCGCAAGAGCTTCGGCAAGCGGCCCCGCGGCTGCTTTTTAAGCGAATACGCCTGGGAACCTTGGCTTGCCTCCACCTTGCAGACCTGCGGCATGGATTACACCTTCCTTACCGAAGGCCAGTTCAAGGCCGCCATGGGAGGGAAGGGCGACCACGAGGCGGTAATAACCGAGGATCAGGGCCGTTGCATTACCGTATTCCCCAGCTTTGACTGCGCCCAGTCCTTTGAAAAACCTCTAGGCTTTGATGAGGCCGTCCAGCGTATCGCTGGCGTCGACAAGCGGGGCTTAGCGGTGCTTATGGCTCCAGGAGAAGGGCTTGAGGAGCTCTGGGAGCGTTCGGGCCTTGAGTCACCGGACATCTATATTGAGCGAACCTTGGCGTGGCTTCGTAACAATGCGCTGGACATGGAAACGATAGTGCCCGCACGCTACCTCAAGATGAAAAAATCGTCGGCTCGAGCCTATTTTCCTGGAACGGCATCAAAGCGCTATAGCGCCGACAGCGCAGCCGCCATAGACAGCGCGGCGCCGGCCACACAGCCGAGCCTCAGGAACGCCATATTGCGCTCCGCGGCCAGCGCGAGCCTCTATTCGCGCATGTACTACGTGCATCTCATCATAGGCCAGTTGCGCGGTGACCGCTCACGGAAGAAGACCGCCAGCGAGGATCTCTGGCGCGGCCAATGCGGCGACGCGTACTGGTCCGCGCCTAACGGCGGTATAGCCCTGCCGGTGATCCGCGAGGCGGCATATAGGGCACTGCTCGACGCGGAGCAGACTACCCGCATAAAAGGCAGCTTCAAGCCGGGCATACTGCGTGCGGACACGGATTTTGACGGGCAGAAGGAAATAATCTACCAGGGATCGGAGCTCAACGCTTATCTGCATCTGCGCGGGGCGGCCCTTACGGAACTCGATATACTGAAAACGAGGAGAAACCTCTGCGATATTTTCGCCGGTGATTTCCATGAGTCGCAGGCCCGCAAGGCTTCGTTCGTCGACCGCATATATAGCGTGGAACCGGAAAATTCTCTAGCCGCCGCGCCGTGGGAAGGCGATGCCAGACTGTACTCGACCGTCGTCTTCGACGAACTATCGGGACTTGCCAGCCACAATAGCGTAACCCTGTACAAAGAAGGCGTCTTAAGCCATAAAGGCTCGAGCAGGGTGATCGCCTTGCGCAAAGAATTTAGCTTTCACAAAAAATGCGTATCGGCAGGCTACACGTTAAGCAATAAATCCGATAGCCCGGCGTTACTCTGGCTTGGCATAGAGTTTAACCTGGCCCTGCTGCCCGAGCAGCTTAAGGCGATCGTTATTGACGGCTCGCCGCAGGACGCGGCGGCCTTGAGTCCCGGCTTAGCCGATTTTCGGAGCCTGGCTTTTCAAGCGCTGGAAAGCCAGTATTCGCTTAACCTGCAATTATCGCTGCCCGCTCGCCTTTCGCTCGCCCCTATTTCCTACGCTTATCCGGGCGGATCGGCTATAGATCAAGGCTATTGCGCCGTGCTTCTGTGGAAGATAGAGCTTAAACCTGACCAGGAATGGAACCTGGCCATAGGACTCAACGCCGGCGAATAGCGCGCGCGCAAAAAGGCCGATATGCGCCCTTTCGTTGCATGAGCCTAGCCACATAGGATACACTATCGCTATGCTATCGTTTACCTTTCCCGCGTCCTTAACGGATTACCGGGTTCACCTCGTCGGAGCCAAGGGCACCGGCGTTTGCGCCTTGGCGGAACTGCTCGTAGAACGCGGAGCCTGCGTAAGCGGCTCGGACGTGGGCGAGCCCTTCTATACCGACCGTATACTGGCCGCGCTCGGCATCGCGAGCGTACCGTTTTCATCCGATAACATCGGGCCGGATCTAGACTTGGTCATATACTCGGCGGCCTATTCCCGCGCAAGCCATCCTGAACTTATTAAGGCGGACGCGCTCGGCCTGCCGCTCTTAAGCTATCCAGAGGCTCTTGGCGCCTTTTCCAAGACGCGGGACTCCAGCGGCATAGCGGGGGTGCATGGCAAGACCACGACCACCGCCCTTGCGGGGGTCATAGCCCTAGGCATGCGCATACCCGCCACCATACTGGCAGGCAGCGCGGTTTCGTCCTTCGGCGACCGCTCAACCCTGCAGCTCGGCGACCGCTATTTCATAGCGGAAACCTGCGAGTACCGTAGGCATTTTCTCAATTTTTCCCCGCGACGCATCGTGCTTACCAGCGTTGAAAGCGACCACCAGGACTGCTTTCCTAGCTACGAAGACATACGCGACGCCTTCGTGGAATACCTGTTGAGCCTGCCCCCTGACGGCGTAGTTATCTACTGCGCGGACGACGCTGGCGCACGCGACGCGCTTACGCGCGCCATGGCAATACGGCCGGATATCCAAGCCATACCCTACGGATTTACCGCCGAGGGGCGCTATCGCATACGCTCATACGAGCTGAGCGGCGAGAGGGCACTTTTCACCCTCGCGTTATCCGACGAGCCCTTTAGCCTCCGCGTGCCCGGGCGGCACACGGCCCTTGACGCCGTAGCAGCCTTAGCGCTCTGCGTAAGCATTATTGAAGAGGCAGAGGGCGGCATAAAGCCCGAGGATGCGCGCTTTGACGGCGCCCGCATAGCGCTCGCGTCCTTTCGCGGTTCGCGCAGGCGCTCTGAGCTGCTGGGCGAAGCGGGCGGGGTGCTCTTCATGGATGACTACGCCCATCACCCCAGCGCCATCCGTACCACTCTGGCTGGCCTGCGCGAATTCTATCCTAATCGCCGCATCGTGCTTGATTTCATGTCCCACACCTACTCGCGTACGAAGGCGCTCTTTGACGATTTTGCGACAGCCTTCGCTGACGCGGATATGCTCATCTGCCACAAAATCTATGCGTCGGCGCGAGAAGCCGTCGATCCAAGCGTAAGCGGAGAAAGCCTCTGCATGGCTATACGCCAACAAGGCGTTGATGCCCATTATTTTAACGAAGTGATGGACGCCGCCGACTACGCCGGCGCGAACCTGGGTCCCGGCGACCTCTTCCTGACCATGGGGGCGGGAGACAACTGGCTCTTAGGGAAAACCCTCTATGAACGCTTTCTCAGCCAAAGCCAGAACGGCGCTACGCAGCCGTGCGACAAAGGAAACCTACGATGAAAAGCATGACCGGCTATGGTGCGGCGCGTCTCGACTCTCCGCTCATAAAGGCCCAACTGACGATGAAGGCCCTGAACAACCGCTACCTAGAGCTTACCCTAAATCTGCCGAGCCTCCTGTCGGCCTATGAGCGTCGTATACGCGATACCATAGAGAGCCGCATACGACGCGGAAAAGTGGATTTTTCCATCAAGATACTCGGAGGAGAGCTACCTACAGAAGTGCATGTAGACGCCGGAGCCGCCCGCGCCATAAGCGCCGCGCTCCGTGATCTGGCCGCGGCGGCGGGCATAGATGAGCCAATTAAGCTATCCCATCTCCTTGGCATAGAGGGCATATTGAGCTTTCACCGCAGCGTCGACGCCGATGGCCTGTGGGAGTCCCTTGTGCCCGCCGTTAACGCGTGCATAGACGCCTTTGAGGCCGAGCGCCTGAAAGAAGGGGCGAGCGCCAGGGCGGACCTCGAGCGGCAATTGGGCGCTATAGAAGCGTCCGTGCTCGATATAGCGGCAAGGGCCGACGAGCTTGACGCGCAGATACGCGTTGAGCTGCGCAGGCGCTTTGAGGAAGTGCTGGGCGACCTCGTCGACGAGACGCGCATCCTTACCGAGCTTGCATCCTATCTTGCCAAGCATACGATCAACGAAGAGCTCGTGCGCCTTAAAGCCCATATAGCGTCCTTCAGGGCCACTCTCGACGAGGAGCAGTGCGGCAAGAAGCTTGACTTTATCTGCCAGGAGCTCAATCGAGAAACCAATACCATAGGCTCAAAAAGCGCGCAGGTGGAGGTATCCGCCGCGGTAATACGCATGAAGGACGCCATCGAGAATATACGCGAGCAAGTGCGTAACGTTGAATAAGACACCACGGCATAAGGACGCAAGCATGGATATAGTACGGACTCAAATAATCGCCATATCGGGTAAAAGCGGCTGCGGCAACTCCACCGTATCGCGTCTCTTGGCGGAACGGCTCAAGCGCAGGCTGGTGAATTACACCTTCCATACTATGGCTGACGAAATGGGCCTTCCCTTCGAGCGGCTCCTGGAAATGGCCAGCGCGGACAGTTCCTACGACAGGCAATTGGACGATCGCCAGGTAGCCATGGCCCATGAACAGGATTGCGTCATCGGTTCGCGCCTGGCTATATGGCTCGTACGGGACGCGCAGCTCAAGGTATACCTGCACGCGTCCTCGGAAGTGCGCTCCGAGCGCATACGCACGCGGGAGGGAGGCAATGCGGAGGAGGTGTTGTCCTTTACCAAGCGCCGCGACCAGCTCGACCGTGAGCGTTATTTATCGCTTTACGGCATAGACAACGATCGCTACGATTTTGCCGATCTGGTTATCAACACCGAACGCATGAATCCCGAGCGTATAGCCGACGTCATAGCCGCGGCGGTAGGTAAACTGTAATGATTGAGCAGAAAAAACCGGTAGTCTTTATAAGCGGCGCTTCAAGCGGCATAGGCAATGCCTGCGCCACTTTCCTGGCTAAAAAGGGCTGCCTCGTATACGGCACGAGCCGCAAACCCGCCAAGGTCCAGCGCAAGGCCGACGAGTTTTTCGAGCTTATCGCTATGGACCTCAATGACTCGGCATCCATACAGGCGGCGGTTCGACTGGTGCTCGAAAAAGAGGGGCGCATAGACCTGCTGCTCTGCAACGCGGGCATGGGCATAGGCGGCCCCGCCGAAGAATGCCCCCTTGAGGATATACGCAGGCAGATGGACACGAATTTCCTTGGCGCCGTGCAGCTCATACAGGCCGTTCTGCCCGCTATGCGGCAGGCCGGTTCCGGCAGGATACTGGTAACCAGCTCCATAGGAGGCCGCATAGGCCTGCCGTTCCAGGCATTCTACTCGGCGAGCAAATTCGCCTTAGAAGGTTTCGTGGAAGGCTTACGTATGGAAATAAAGGGCTTTGGCGTGCAGGCCGCGCTCATAGAACCCGGCGATTTCCGCTCCGGCTTTACCGAGGCTAGGAAGAAGACAGCCACGCTCCCAGGTAGCCCCTATGAGGCGTCCGCAGGCATAGCCTTGGCCAAGGCTGAACTGGACGAGAAGAACGGCGGCTATCCTATAGACATAGCGCGGCTCGTACTGGCGCTTACTCGAAAAAAGAAGCTAGCAGTACGCTATACGGTTGGCTCGCTCGGACAACGCATAGCGGCCGGCATAAAGCCCATCCTACCAAGCCGCTTAGCAGAATACGCTATCATGGCCTACTACGGCCTTTCAGGGCGGAACTCCTAGCGCTTGCCCAACTGAGCCAGCACGTAATCCATCCAGGGCTGACTCTGAAGATAAAAACTATCCTGCGCGCGCAGGAAATCGAAAAACGCTTCCTGGAATGAGCCGCTCAGGGCAAGCGCCTGGGCGCGGTAAAAGCGCGCCTTGGCGCCGGTTGTGGCCGAGCGCGGCAGGGACAGGTAGAGCGTAAGCTGCTCTACCGCCTTGGCGTACGAGCCGCGGGAGAATAGATCGCCGATTATGCTCCGCAGCGCATAGTCTTCGCCGCCGCTTGAGCGCAGATCCTCAGGAAAGATAGTCACCATAGGCCGCTCCGCCTTGGCGCTGCTTCCGGCGGCGGCAAGAAGCGCGTTCACGGCCTTCTGGGTATCGGCTGAAAGAGCCTTGGGACTGGGAGCAAGCTCTTCCTGTATTACCGGATTGGCGTCCGAGAGCGTACGGGTCAGGATGAGGAAGGGGAGAGGAGCCGAACGCGAAGAAGCGCTCATGGTAGGCAGGCCCACGCGGAAGCTGCCCGCCGGGATGCTCAGCGCCGTCTGCGTGGCATTCTGTCCGGGTACTAAGCGTATACTGCCGCCAAGCAGTTCCCGTTCGGGGAGTATGGCGTAATAGTAAGGTATGCCGGGCACCGGGTAGTCGCGAAAACTGGTATCGGCGGGGTCAACCAAGGCGGCGACCACGGCGTCCAGTATGGCGGCGTTCTGGCTAAAGGGGCTCGTGCCGCGGTAGACGATGAGCCTTCCTGAGTCCGCGCTGGCCTTGAAGCCCAGGACTATGGAATCGCCATCGAGGCTTGCGCTTAGCGCCGACACGGCGCTGGCCGACACGGCGCTCGAAGGCGCGGGCGCCCCTATGCCCGTAGGGGCAGAACCGGTAGCGCCTGCCTGCGTAGCCGAAGCAGGCGACGAAGCGATGCTTGGCGCGCTAGGAGCGGCTATACCCACGAGGCTCACGTTCCGTAAGGGTATGAATACTTCATACACGCCGCTCTCTGAGCGGCCAAGTACGATATAATAATAAGGATTGTCGTCAGGCGGCGCATACTCAAAGCTTTCCGCGCCTAGGGCTGCATCACCTATCATGATGGCATCGGCGAAATTCTCAGAGCTCGGCTCGTTTCTATGGCGATAGATCACGTAGCCGAGGCTTAGGTCCGCGCTATCCTCCCAGCTTAAGAGCACTTTGTCGTCGCGCACGCCTACGCGCAGGCGCGAAGGGTAGGGCGCGAACACCGCGCCGTCCTGTGCTGAGGCGGGTAACAGGCAGAATGCCAGAAGAAGGGCACAGAAGGCTGATGCCGCGCGGGCAAGCGTATATGGCTTCATACTCGTATAATATCGGCGTTTAGCCGCAAGAACCATAGCCTCCTCCTTTGACAACGCAACTATCATCGTATACCATACGCGTATGTTTGTCTCGGTAGTATGCGATTTAGGCGGCGAGGATTCACGGGCCGCCGTCTATGCACTTCTTCCCCAATACGGCTTTGAAAAGGTGCAGCGCGCATGCTTCGAGAGCATGCGCATGAGCGATAAGCTACTCGCCGCACTGAAGAGAGACATAGACAAGGTAACGGATTACTACGATACGGTGCGCATATACCAGTACCCCGTAGAAGGCAAGCTTGCCATATCCACGCTGAGCCAGAATCGCTGGAAGCGCATGCTCGTAGCGGCGCCCATCGCCAAGCAATAGCCTACGCCCCGCCTGCAGTCAAGGAGAATTATATGCTCGAAGAACTGAATACGCCGGTAGCCGAATTAAAAAAGGAAATACTCGTCATCTGGGGGCGTCTTTGACCCTGGTAGGATGCGCGCCCTCATAGAGGAGAAGGAAGCCCAGAGCGCCGTGCCCGGCTTCTGGAGCGACCAGAAGAAAAGCGAGCGCCTCATGGGCGAGCTTAAGGTATTGCGCGGCCGTTTGGATATATGGACAGAGATAAAGCGCGACATGGAGGCCCTGGACGAAATACTTGCCATGGCCCAGGAAGAGGACGACGGCTCTCTTGAACCCGAATTACGGGCAAGCTTCGCCGATGTGAGCGCGCGCTTTGAGAAGGCGGTTACCTTTGAGCTCATGAACGGCGAGGCGGACAAGGCCGACGCCTTCCTTACCATACACGCGGGCTCAGGCGGCACGGAAGCCTGCGACTGGGCGAGCATGCTCTTCCGCATGTATACCCGCTGGGTGGAGCGCAAGGGTTTCAAATACGAAGTAGTGGACCTGCTCGAGGCCGAAGGCGGCCTAAAAAGCGTGACCATAGAAATCTCAGGCCCCTACGCCTACGGCCTCCTGCGCTCTGAGACCGGCGTGCACCGGCTCGTGCGCATCAGCCCCTTTGACGCCAACGCGCGCAGGCATACCAGCTTCGCCAGCGTGGCGGTATTGCCGGTCATAGACGATACGATAGAGATAACCATAAAGCCCGAGGATATACGCATCGATACCTACCGCGCCGGCGGCGCGGGCGGCCAGAAGGTGAACAAGACCGATAGCGCCGTGCGCATAACGCACCTGGCAACCAATATCGTCGTCACCTGCCAAAATGAACGCAGCCAGCACAAGAATAAAGACTTGGCCATGTCCGTGCTCAAGAGCCGGCTCTATGAAGTGTACCGCCTGGAAAAAGACAAGGAAAACGCCAAGTACCAGGGGGATAAGAAAGATATAGCCTGGGGTTCGCAGATACGCTCGTATGTTTTCCAGCCCTATACCATGGTCAAGGATCATCGCACTAAATTTAACCTGGGCAATATACAGGCGGTCATGGATGGCGATATCGACCCCTTCATAGACTCGTATTTACGTTTCCTGTGGAAGGGCGGAACCTCCATGCCCGACACAGAGGACGACGAGGAGTAAGAGCGGTGGCTTTCCGGCCGGCTTTCAGGCCTTTCCCGCCGAAAGCGCCTTCAAAGCGCCTGGCTATCTGCCTGGCGCTCGGCTTGGGCCTCGCCTTCCCGCGAGCTTGGCTGCCGCAGCTCGGAGCGCAGGAACGCGGCGCGCCGGAAAAGAGTCCTTCAAGCGACCTTCCGGCCCTTACGGTAGGCTGGAGCGAACTAGACGCCACGCAAGCGCCGCCACAATACGGCTACCTGGCAAGCTCGCTTCCGCTGCTCCTGCGCGACGCTACGCTCTTTGCCGGCGTACGCTTCTTAAGCACGCATGAAGAAGCCCTCCTAGCCGGCCGCTCGCGCGAAGGCGAGCTCGCGGCAGCCCACAAAGCCCTGCTCGAGGCCCTACAGAAGCGCGACGCCATAGCCCTTCAAGTGCGCGATCCGGACCGCCGCAGGCAGGAACTGCGCTTGGCTGAAAACGCGCTCAGCACGGCCCGCAAGCGCTACGATGAACTTTCCCTTAAGGGGCGCTACGATTCCGGGATAAGCCACGCTCGAGAAAGCATGGCCCCGGACGAAGGCGCTTCGCAGGAAGCGGGGACAGCGACCGTAGCGAGCGGGGCTAGCGCGGCGGCCGTGGCGAGCGCTACGCCTGCGCGCCTGCTCGCGCCGTGGAAGTCTACGGACGGCAGGAACTTGCTACCCGCGCAAGGCTCCCTCAGCACGACAGCCGAGCTAGCGATGCTTTGTGCCGCAAGGGGCATAGACTATTTGTTCTACGGCAGCGTAAAGAGCGCGGGCGGCTTCCTGAACCTTGAATTGGCGCTGTATTCGGCGGCCCTGCGCGACACCATATGGCGGAGCGTCGAGTATGTCGCCCCCGACGCGCTTGACGGCCTCGCCGAACTCTTCATCCGCCCGGCGGCCGGCGCGTTGATGGGCACAAGCTATGCCAGGCTCTTTCTGGAGACCGAACCGCCCAATACGGCTATAAGAAGCGAGAAGGGCACGGCTATAGTACAGGGGCAGCTCTTCTTCGAGGAAAGCCTTATGCGGCTTACCCTGAGCGCGCCGGGCTATGATACCGAGTTCGTGCCCCTGCTTATTGAGCCGGGTAGCGATTTCAGGCTCAAAGCCGCTCTGAACAAGCGCCAGAGGGCGCGTTTCACCATAGACAGCGACAGCCCCGGAGCCTCGGTATACCTTGACGGGCTATTTCTGGGCACCGTGCCCCTTGAACTGGAAGGCTTCGCGGATACCAAGGTCCTGCGGCTGACGGCACCAGGCAAGAGCGAGCTGCAGCTGCCGCTGCAGGGCAGTCCCGTATCGGGCAGCCTTATCCTGCCCGCGCTTGAAGAGCTCGGCATAGGCTACAAAGCGCGCTTAAGCGAAGCGAAGGACCAGTTTTATGACGCCCTCGGCTGGTTCGTCGTATCGCTGCCCGTATCGGTATTGTCTTTCGGCAGCTTCAGAATGTACTATGACGCAGGCGCCGCGGCCGCGCCGATCATTAGCGATCCGGAAGCCATCGACTCCTTGAATACCCGGTATATCGTAAGCCAGAGCCTATTTTGGACCTCAAGCGCCGTCAGCGCGGGCCTGGCCGTCAACGCCGTTATTAAGCTCATACGATACATACGCGCCGCGGACTGAGCGTATACAGGAAAGGCAGGAGCATGAAGTTCGGCGATAGACTGCGTTCATTTTTAGGCATGTCCAGCATAAAAGACGAGGATTGGGACGAGCTCAGCGATTTGCTCGTGGAAGGCGACCTCGGCGCGGCCTTCGCCGAGGAGGCCGTGCAGAAGCTAAAGGAGCGTTGCGCGAAGTCCGGCGTACAAGACGGCGCAGGCGCGCGAGCCCTCCTTAAAGAGGTCCTTGCTCCCTATGCGCGCGCGGTATCGCTTGACCCCGTCCCCGGAGCCTTGAACGTATACATGCTCTTAGGCGTAAACGGCGTGGGCAAAACGACGAGCGCGGCAAAATTAGCCCGCCGCTGGCTCGACGCCGGCCTTTCGCAAAAAGCCCTGCTCGCCGCGGGCGATACCTTTCGCGCCGCGGCCATAGACCAGCTTAAGCATCATGGCCAGAAGCTAGGCATACGGGTCGTGGCGCAGGAACCTGGCTCAGACCCAGGAGCCGTGCTTTACGACGCCCTTGCGGCCGCCCAGGCCGAAGGAGCCGATCTCGTCATAGCCGATACGGCGGGGCGTATGCACAATAAGCAGAACCTCGTGCGCGAGCTGGAAAAGATGGACAAGATCGTATCGGCGCGCACCAAGGACGAACGGTACCGGAAACTGCTCGTCGTGGACGCCACTACTGGCCAGAACGCGCTGCGACAGGCGGAGGCGTTCTCTGAAGCCGTGCGCATAGACGGCCTTATACTGACCAAATACGATTCCAGCGCCAAGGGAGGCCTTGCCCTGGCCATCATGCGCTCGCTGAACATAGCTACCGCCTTTATATGCGACGGCGAGCGCTACGACTCGATACGCGCCTTCGAGCCGGAGCGCTATCTTGCCGAACTGCTCGGCATGGAGCCATGAAAAGGCCCGCGCCTCCGAAGGCAATGCTGAACGCTCTTTTCTCCGCGCTTCTCTGCCTCGGCCCTGTCGTGTTTTCGGCGCGCGCACAGGATAGCGGCCAAGAGGGCGCCTTGAGCGCTGCGGAAGCCGGTACTGCGCTCTACGCCATCGACGGCAGGCTGCTGCGCTCAAGCGGATCGGGAGAGCTTCGAACGGGGGCGGGAAGCGTTAGCTGGATCGAGGAGGGCGATCGGCTCTCGCTGCGCTACTTCAACGCCGAAGGCAGGCTCGCCCGCGTAGAGCGCTATGAAGGCAAGGAGCTTGTGGCTATAGAGACGCGCAGCTGGACCGGAGCGACGCTAGAGCGTATAACGCGCGAGGATACGAGAGCAAAAACCAGCGTTATAGAGCGTTATAACGAAAACGGACTCCTTGCGTTCGAGGATGCCTACGACGGAGAGCGCCTGCTGTACACGGAAATCAGCGTATACAACGCCGAGGGCCGCCTGCTTACGCGAGCCCGCGACGAAGGCGTCCGCGGCGCCGACGGCTCGTATGCGCTTCTCATAGAACGAAGCTACGCGGATGATGGCAGTATCGCTTCGGAAAAACGCTACAAGCGGGGACTTCCGCTGTTCAGCAGCGTATGGAGCGCTCCCGGCGATTACATAGAAGAGCACTATGACGGCGGCATACTCTTCGCCCGCGTCTATTTCCGCGCCAATAAGAAGTACCGAGAAGAAATCATACAAGGCGGCAGGGTAGTCCGCGAGAGGGTGTTTTGATGGGCAGGAGCCGCTGGATAGGCTACATAGCCCGGCGCTGGTTCAGCCCGGGAGCGAGAACGGGGCCATCGCTGCTTCCCTCGGCGGCCGGCATAGCCATAGGCGTCACCGCCCTTATCGTCATCGTAGGGGTAATGAATGGCTTCCAGTTCGGCTTTATAGACGCGGTACTGGAACTGGACAGCTACCACCTGCGCGCAGAGCCTAAAGCGCTCGGCATTGAAGAAGCCGCGATACGAGCGCGGGCCGCTAAGGGCGTAGCCTCGGCCCTGCCCTTTATCGATATACGCAGCCTAGCCGTCAATGATCGTGGCCGTACCGAGGGGCTGCGCATTAAGGTAGTGCCCGACGACGCGCCGGCGCTCGACCCGGCCATAGCCTCGCTGAGCTACCGTACGGGCGGCTTCAGCGCCGCGGGCGGCATAGTCATAGGCTCCGAGCTTGCGCGCCGGCTCAACCTCCGTGAGGGCGATAGCCTAAGCATACTTTCGGTGAGCGCCGATGAGGATGAGGGCATAAGCTCGTCTTTGGTGAAACTGAGGGTAGGAGGCGTATTCCATACCGGTTTCTATGACTTCGATTCCGGCCTATCCTTCCTTGCCGCCTCAAGCGCGGCGGAACTTGCGCAGGGCGAGATGCCTATGCTTGGCATAAAGCTCATCGACCGCTATGACGACCACAGGCTGAGCCGAGTCCTTGAGGACGCGGGATTTGAAGCCGCTGCCATAGAAAGCTGGCGCAGCTACAACCGGGCCTTCTTTGGCGCTCTCCGCATGGAAAAAAGCATTATGATGGCGCTGGTAGGCCTTATCTTCATCGTCGTGGGGGTCAATATCTTTCACGCCATGCGCAAAGCCGTATACGGCCGCATGGAGGAGATAGCCATATTGAAGGCGCTCGGCGGCAAGCCAGGCGCCGTGCGCCTCATCTTCCTCCTAAACGGCAGCCTCGCCGGACTAGGCGGCGCGCTCGTAGGCTTAGCGTTCGGCCTGGCCATAGCCTACAACGTCAATGCCGTGTTCTCGGGCATAGAAGGCCTCCTTGAATTCCTTGCGACCATGGTAGGCCAGGAACAGGGCTTCCGTTTCTTCTCGCCCGAGCTGTTCTACCTTGCCGACGTGCCGGTAAGCCTGCCTCCCGCGGAGCTCGCGTTCATCACCCTGTCCGGAGCCCTGTCGGCCCTGGCCGCCGCCTGGGCCGCAAGCACGCGCCTGAGTTCCTATCTGCCTTCGGAGGTATTACGCAATGAATGATCGGGTACTGCGCTGCTCTTCTCTCCGCAAGCTGTTCAAGACCGAGGCGGAAGTGCTGGAAATACTCAAAGGCGTGGATTTCGAGCTTGAAGGGGGCGTAAGCTCCTCAATTACCGGCCCAAGCGGCTGCGGCAAAAGCACGCTGCTGTCCATACTCGGGGGCCTCGATAAGCCCAGCTCGGGCAGCGTAGTGGCGGCCGGGGTAGACCTAAGCGCGGCCGGGGAGGAAGAGCTGGCCCGCTTCCGCGCGAGCGCTGTGGGCTTCGTATTCCAATCGCACTATCTGCTTAAAGACTTTAGCGCCTTGGAAAACGTCATGCTGCCCGCCTTCATGCTCAGCGGAGACCGCGCCAAGGCCGAGGCCAAGGCTAGGCCGCTGCTGGACGCCGTGGGCTTAGGCGACAGGCTCAACCATACGCCGTCCAAGCTATCAGGCGGAGAGCGCCAAAGGGTGGCCATAGCCAGGGCCCTCATAAACGATCCGGCCATCGTGCTCGCCGATGAGCCTACCGGCAGCCTCGACGAGGCCAACGCCAAGGCCGTTGAGGACCTGCTCTTCTCCATAGTCGCGGAGCGCGGCGCCACCCTCCTTATCGTCACCCACGACGCCAGGCTGGCCGACAGGGCACACAGGCGCTACCACCTGAGCGACGGAATCTTGTCAGAGCTATGAAGGCCCGCTCGATAGCGTTCATAGCGCTGCGCCTGCTCGCGGGCAAGGAAGACCGCGCGGGCCATAGGGATCAGGCGCGCAAGGCTCTGCGCGGCGCCGTGCTCAGCATAGGCTTAAGCCTCGTGCCCCTGCTCACCGTTATGCAGGTGGCTGACGGCATGATACAGGGCATAAGCGCCCGGTACGTGGAACTGGGCACCTACCACGCCCAGGCCCACGCCTACGGCGGCCAGGCTGGGCTTGAAGAGGCTCGGGACGCTCTGCGCGCCGCGCAGGGCGTTGACGGCGCCTGGATAGAGACCCAGTCGGTCGGCGTGGCCTTCGCAGGCGGCCGGCGCGAGGGGGCCGCCATACGGGCGGTGGAGCAGGGTTTTCTCGATAGCCCAGGCACTTCCGCGTACCTGGCCCTAGAGGCGGGAGAAGCCCGTTTCCAGGGGCCGAACGACGCCCTCGTAGGCTCGGCCCTTGCCAAAAAACTTCAGCTTAAGCCTGGCGACAGCCTCAACCTGATTACCGTGCGTAAGCGCGCCGACGGCGAGATGAGCCCGCGCATCGTCATCCTTACCGTACGCGGCATAGTGTCCGCAGGCTACCGAGAACTCGACGCGCAGTGGATATTCATTAACCAGGCTTCCGCAGCGCGGCTCTTGCAGAAGGAAAGCTCGCGCAGCTTCATAGGCATAAAGGCGGGCGACCCCTTCAGGCAGCCAGACGCTGCGGCACAAGCCGCTGAAGCGAGCCTGCCGGACGGCTTTGCCCTGTACCCCTGGAAGGAACTGGAGCGTAATCTCTTCGAATCCTTGTCCAGCACGCGCACCATGCTGCTTCTTATCATGGCCATGACCGTGGCGGTAGCAGCGGTAAACGTGTCGAGCGCCTTAACCACCCTCGTCATTGAGCGCAGCCAGGAGATAGCCATACTCAAGAGCCTAGGCGCACAGCCGGCGGACCTTGCCAGGACCTTCTCCTTGGGCGGGGCCCTGCTCGGGGCCGCCGGAGCCTTGGTAGGCACGGCCGGAGGCCTGCTCTGCGCCACGCGCATAAATGAAATACTGTCGGGCATAGAGGCCCTTGCCAACGCATTGCGAAGCCTACTGGCCTTCCTAGGCGGCGCGGCCAGCCCTGAGCGCTTCAGGGTGCTTGATCCCGCCTACTATTTGGAAACCATACCCATAACCCTGCAGTACCGCGAGCTTGCCCTCGTGGTGGCATCGGCCATAATCCTGTCCTTCCTGGCCGCCCTGCTTCCCGCCCGCAGGGCCGCGGCCCTCGACCCCATGGAAGCCCTACGAAAACGGTGACAAAGAGCGCCGCAGAGGGTATAGTGCTCTCGATAGATTGTTCGTGACGCGCGCGAGCGCTCGCGCGTTCGCGGCGCAAGCGCCGCGAACGTTACCCGCGTATAGAGCTCCAGGAGGATACAGGATATGGCCAAGACCGAAGGCATGCCCAGCACGGGCGATGAAAAACTCAAGGCTCTAGAGGCAGCCAGGCTCCAGATAGAGAAACAGTACGGCAGCGGCTCGCTCATGAAGCTCGGCGATAATAAAAACGCCTTGGGCATAGAATCGGTGCCCTCAGGCTCCATACTCCTCGATGAGGCCCTGGGCGTGGGCGGCTACCCCCGCGGCCGCATTATCGAGATATACGGCCCCGAGTCTTCGGGCAAGACCACGCTCGCCCTCCACGCCATAGCGGAAGCGCAGAAAAAAGGCGGCATAGCGGCCTTCATAGACGCCGAGCACGCGCTGGATCCCGTGTACGCTAAGAACCTCGGCGTCAATACCGACGAGCTGTGGGTATCGCAGCCGGACAACGGCGAGCAGGCCCTGGAGATTGCCGAATCCCTCGTGCGCTCCGGCGCCGTGGATATTATCGTGGTGGACTCGGTGGCCGCCCTCACGCCCCAAGCGGAGATAGAAGGGGATATGGGCGACTCCCACATGGGCCTGCAGGCCAGGCTCATGAGCCAGGCCCTGCGCAAGCTTACCGGCACCATAGGCAAGTCCAAGACCATACTCATGTTCATTAACCAGATACGCATGAAAATAGGCGTTATGTTCGGCAACCCCGAGACGACCACCGGCGGCAACGCGCTCAAATTCTACTCATCGGTGCGCCTTGAGGTGCGCCGCATAGAGACGATAGAGAAGGGCGACGAGGAAGCCATAGGCAACAAGGTACGGGTAAAGGTGGTCAAGAACAAAGTAGCGCCGCCCTTCCGCCGCGTCGAGATGGAAATCATGTTCGGCAAGGGCATATCGGCTTCCGGAGGCCTCGTAGACGCCGCGGTAAAATGCGGCATCATAGACAAGAAGGGCGCCTGGTACGCCTACGGCGAGGAAAAGCTGGGGCAGGGCAGGGACAACGTTAAGCTCAACCTTGAACAGAATCCCGAGCTCTACGCGGACATAGACGGCAAGGTACGAGCAATATTCTTTCCGGGCAAGGACAAGAACAACAACAACATCATAGCGCCTGACCAGCCCGCCGCCGCTCCCGCCGCAAAGGCCGAAGCCCCCGCTAAGGGCATCAAGGCCCCCGCGGGCATCGGCGCCGCCTCAGTTTTAAGCGCCGCGCCCGCCGCTTCCGCGGCGGCCACGAGCAGGCAGCCCGCGGCCAAAATAGCCGACGACGAGGACGGGGGCCTGTTCTGAGCATAGTGTACCTGGGCCTGGGCTCCAACCTCGGCGACAGCGAGGCCATACTCGACGCCGCGCTGCTCGAGCTCTCGGCCCTGCTCGGCGATTGCAAGGCCTCGTCGATGTACCGGAGCAAGGCCCGTTACCTGACGGAGCAGCCCGATTTCCTCAATATCGTCGTGCGCGGCGCCTGCCGGCTGTCGCCAACGGCGCTGCTTGAAGCCACCCAGGCCATAGAGGCCGCGCACGGCCGCGACCGGGCCAAGGAAACGCTCAAAGGCCCGCGCACCCTCGACATAGACCTCCTGCTCTACGACGGACTGAGCATAAAAACGCCGGTACTTGAATTGCCCCATCCGGGCATAGCCGAGCGCGCCTTCGTTCTCGTGCCCCTCGTCGAGCTGGAGTCCGGACTCGCCGACCCCGTCAGCGGCACAGCGTATGCCCGGCTGCTCGCGCTTTTACCGGAGCAGGGGATTTACCTCTACAGGCAGGCGCGGCTATAATCGCCTTTACCCCTACTCGGACGGACAGGCATGCAAGAAAGCGCTGAATTAATCCCGGAACACGCATCCAAGGGCCATCGTTTTCATATAAACGATTTTGAGGGCCCCCTGGACCTCCTCCTCTTCCTCATAAAGAAGAACGAGGTGAGCATATACGATATACCCATCAGCGCCATAACCGAGCAATTCCTTGCCTTCCTTGACCAGGCCCAGGCTATGGACCTCGACGGGCTCACCGAATTCTACTCCTTCGCCGCCACGCTCCTGTACATTAAGAGCCGCATGCTCCTGCCCGTGGACATAAACCTCAATGACGAAATAGAAGATCCGCGCCAGGACCTCGTGGAGAAGCTCATCGAGTATCAAAAGTACAAGAAGCTGTCTGAGCTCATGGAGAAAAAGGAAGCCGAAGCAGAGTGGACTATTGAGCGCAAGAAGATGCAGCGCGCCTTGCCCTTCGCCGACGAGGAACTCTGGGAAGAGATCGACGTATGGGACCTGCTTAAGTCCTTCTCCGGGCTCATAGGCGGCATATCGAGCGAACGCATTATCGACTTGTATGAAGAAGTATCCATAAACGAGAAGACGGCCCTTATCCACGAATTCCTGGAGACCCGCGAATCCTTCAGCTTTCATGACCTCATCACGCGACCTAACTCCACCCTGGATATCGTGTGCGCGTTTCTCTCCGTCCTCGAGGCGGTTAAGTACCGGGTAATATGCATACGCCAGCATCGCCTGTTCGGCGACATACAGATACGAAAGTTTGAAAAACGGAGCCACGATGGAACTGAATCTTGACAAGGAGGCGGCTCTCCTCCAAACCGTGCTCTTCCTCGAATCCGACCCCATGGATGAGGCCTCGCTCGCGCGCATAAGCGGCTTAAGCAGGGAGGTGGTGGAAGCCACTATAGAGCAGCTCAAGGATATGTACGCGGCGCCCTGCCACGGCCTCGAGCTTACTGAAGTGGGAGGCGGCTGGATGCTCGCGCCTAAGGCCGAGCTCTGGAACGCGCTCAAGGAGCGCTATGGCCGCAAAAACGAGCAGAAGCTATCGCGCGCGGCCCTTGAGACCCTGTCCATCATAGCCTATTCGCAGCCGGTTACCCGCGCCGAAATCGAGGCCATACGCGGCGTAGCGGCGGACAATATGATACGCTTCCTCCTTGAAAAAGAGTTCATCAAGGAAGTGGGCAAGAAGGATAGCCCGGGCAAGCCCACGCAATTCGGCACCACCAAGGAATTCCTCAAATTCTTCCGCCTCTCGAGCATAGCGGAGCTTCCTAGGCTGGACGAGCTTGAACGCGAACGCTTTGAGCTGGAGAGCGAAGAATGAGCGATCAAGCGGAGCGCGGCACCCGCGTACAGGTGCTGCTCGCCCACGCGGGCTTGGCATCGCGCCGCGCCTGCGAGGACATCATACTCGCCGGGCGCGTGAGCCTTAACGGCGTTACCGTAACGGAACTGGGTACCCGCGCCCTGCCCGGCGACGAAGTACTCGTGGACGGCAAGACCATATCCTCGGAAAACAGGAAGCTCCACCTAGCGCTTAACAAGCCGCCGGGCTACCTCTGCGCGTCGAGCGACCCCTATGGCAGGCCGCTGGCCGTGGACCTCTTCAAGCCTTCTATAAGCGAACGCATATACAACGTAGGCAGGCTCGACCTTGAATCGTGCGGCCTCATATTCTTTACCAATGACGGCGATTTCGCCGCTAAGGCCGGGCACCCTTCCTTCGGCCTTATCAAGGAATACGAGGTGGTCACCGACGTGCCCCTGCACCCGGACTTCGCCCAAGCTTTCGAGGCCGGGCTCATGGACAAGGGAGAATTGCTCAAGGCCGAGAAAGCCGAGCAGAAGGGACCGCACAGCCTAACGGTATGGCTGGCCGAGGGCAAGAACCGCGAAATACGGCGCGCCCTCGAGCTCTACCGCATCAGGGCCAAGATACTGCGGCGGGTGGCCATAGGCCCCGTTGGGCTCGGAGACCTGGCAGAAGGCTGCTGGCGCGCGCTTTCAGACGACGAAATCAAGGCATTAACGGCCGTATTTACAAGGAGCGCTCATGATCATAGCCATGGACGGCCCGGCGGGTACCGGTAAAAGCACCATAGCCAGGCTCGTAGCCGAACGGGCCGGCTATACCTATATAAACTCGGGCAACCTCTATCGGGCCATAACCCTGGCCGCATTGCGGGCCGGACTCGACATAGAGGACAAGGACGCGATCGTAGTCCTCGCGCAGAGCCTGCCCCTTGCCTATAAAGAGGGCAGCTTGCACCTAGCCGACGAAAACGTGGAAGGGCTCCTGCGCAGCGATGAGGTCGAGGCCGTCGTGGCCAAGCTGTCCGCCATCGTGCCCGTACGGCATGTGGTAAACGATGTCCTCCGCAGGCTTGCCAAGGGCGTAGACGCAGTAGTGGAGGGTAGGGACATCACCACCGTGGTATTCCCCGCCGCCGAGTTGAAATTCTACATAGACGCCAGCGTGGAAGCCCGCGCCGCAAGGCGCTTCAAGCAGGGCACGAGCGGACTGAGCCTGGATGAAATACGTAATTCTATACAAGAACGAGACGAAATCGATAGGAATAAAGCCGAAGGCAGCCTTAAAAGGTCTCCCGACGCGCTCTATTTGGACACGTCATACTTGACCATAGATGAAGTTTATGAGAAAGTGTACACGAAAATTCAACAGCAAGGGAACCTTATGGGCAAGGAAGTGGAAATGGACGCAGTCGTACCCTCCGGAGACAGCTTCCAGACACAGTTACAAGAGCAGTATCTTAAATCCATGGACCAACTTGAAGAGGGGGACCTCGTAGAAGGTCAGGTGGTCCAGGTCGCCAACGATTGCGTATTCGTTGACGTCGGCGCAAAGAGCGAGGGCAAGATCCCGCTCAGCGAATTCCAGGACGCTCCGAAAGTGGGTGACACGGTTACCGTGGTACTCATGAAAAAGGAGACCCGGTCCGGCGAGACCTACGTGTCAAAGTCCAAGGCGGACGAAAAGGTTCATTGGCGCAATATCCAAAACGCCCACAAGAACCATGAAACGGTCGAAGGCGTCATAGCCAAGGAAATCAAGGGCGGATTCGAAGTAAGCTTAGGCCACGGCCTGCGCGCCTTCCTTCCCGTTTCCAAGGCCGACGTACAGCGCGTGGAGACCGGCGACTATCTTATCAACAAGAAGTCAAAGTTCTACCTCGAGCGCCTCTACTCCGACAAGCGCGTAAACATCGTGGTAAACCGCCGCGAATGGCTTGAAGAAGAAGTAAAGGCTCGCCGCGAGCAGTTCTTCAGCAGCATAAGCATAGGCGACGCCGTTAAGGGCGAAGTGAAAAGCTTCACCAGCTTCGGCGCCTTTATCGATCTGGGCGGCTTCGACGGCCTTTTGCATATCAATGATATGAGCTGGGGCCACGTTACCAAGCCCAAGGACTTCGTCAAGAAGGGCCAGGAGATCGAGCTTAAGGTCATAAAGATAGACAAAGAAGAGGGGCGCATAAACCTCTCCCTTAAGCACTTTACCCCGGACCCCTGGGAAACCTTCGAGGAGCGCTACCACCTCGACGCCGTCGTTAACGGCAAGGTAACCAAGCTTACCGACTATGGCGCCTTCATCGAGCTCGAAGAAGGCATCGAGGGTCTTGCCCACATATCTGAGTTCTCCTGGGTTAAGCGCGTGAAGCGCCCCGATGAGATGCTCAAGATAGGCGATTCCGTGGAATGCATGGTGCTCGGCTACGACCTTGATCAGCAGAAGGTATCGCTGGGCCTCCGCCAGGTGCACGAGAATCCCTGGACCACCATAGACAGCCGCTACCCCGTTGGCACCAAGCTTACTAAGAAGGTCGTTAAGATCACCTCCGCCGGCGCCTTCGTGGAGCTTGAGGACGGCATCGACGGCTTCCTTCCCGCCGAAGAGCTTTCGTGGACTAAAAAGGTTCGCAACGCAGGCTCTGAAGTGCAGGTTGGCGAAGACATAGAAGTCATGGTCATAGAGAACCAGCCCGAAGACAGGAATATTCGCCTGTCCGTACGCAGGCTCTCCGACGATCCCTGGGTGGCCTTTGCCGCTACCCACAACTTAGGCGCGGTGCTCGAGGGCACGGTATCTTCCATCACCGACTTCGGCGTATTCGTAAAGGTACCCGGCGAGCTTGAAGGCCTTGTAAACAAGGCCAACCTCAGCCTGGACAGGGACGAAGAATTCGAGAGCGCGGTTAAGAAGTACGAAGTCGGCTCTCCTATACGCGTCGTTGTAACCGAGCTTTTCCCCGATCGCCAGAAGCTGTCTCTCTCCGTACGCGACCTGGTACGCCGCGAGCAGCAGGCCGAGATCTCCCGTTTCATGGACGAGGGCTCGGACAAAGAGGGATTCACCCTCGGCGACCTGCTTAAGGAAAAGAAGGACTCAACGCGCAAGAATCCTTAAGGCGCCATGTTCGACCGTATAGATCCCGACAAGTTCGCCACGCTTATCGAGATCAATACGCTTATAAACTCCAATTACGGTGACGCCACGTCGCTCTTGACTCAAATCCTTGAGTCTGCGACGAGGCTAACCGAAGGGGAGGCGTCCTCGCTCGTTCTTAAGAACGAGGAGGACGGTAAGCTGTATTTCGAAATAGCGCTTGGCCCCAAGGGCCGCGACGTAAAGAAATTCAGCTTGAACCCCGGCGAGGGCATAGCGGGCTGGGTGGCCGAACACGGCCAGTCCCTCATCGTCAATGACGTAGAGACCGATTCGCGCTTCTACGGCGACATATCCAAGAGCATAGGCTTTCCCACCTACAGCATACTAGCCGTTCCCATGCTCGTGCGCGACCGCTGCGTAGGCGTGCTTGAGATACTCAACAAGCGCGGCATGAAGTATTTTACCCAGAGCGACCTGCAATGGCTGGAAATATTCGCCGTACAGGCGGCCATAGCCATAGAAAACGCCCGCTACCTTGAAAAAGCCAAAGAAGAGATAGGCTATCTCCGCGATCAGATAAGCTCTGACCAGGGCTACCATCTGCTCATAGCCGAGAGCCCCGATATTCTTGAAAAGCTCGACCTCATAGACCGCGTCGCTAAGACCGATTCCTCGGTGCTTATACTCGGCGAGAGCGGCGTAGGCAAGGAACTGTTTGCCGAGCAGGTGCACCTGAAGAGCCCGCGCAAGAATAAGCCCTTCATACGGGTAAATTGCGCCGCCCTGCCCGAGGGTCTCCTTGAAAGCGAGCTCTTCGGACACGTAAAGGGCGCCTTTACCGACGCGGTGCAGAACCGCCGCGGGCGCTTCGAGCTGGCCGACGGCGGCACCATTTTCCTTGACGAGATAGGCGACCTTCCGCTTAAGCTACAGGCCAAGCTCCTGCGCGTACTGCAGCAGAAAACCTTCGAGCGGGTAGGCTCCAGCGACACGGTAAGCGTGGACGTACGCATCGTGGCGGCTACGAACCGTGACATCGATACCCTGGTTAAGAAGGGCGAGTTCCGGAACGACCTGTACTACCGGCTCAATGTCCTGCCCATCTATGTGCCCGCCCTGCGCCAGCGCAAAGAGGACATTCCGGCCCTTGCCGATTTCTTCTTGAAGAAATTCTGCCGCGAAACGAAAAAGCAGATGAACGGCTTTACCGACTCCGCCATGGAGCTCATGCTTTCGTATTCTTGGCCGGGCAACGTTCGCGAGCTTGAGAACGCCATAGAGCGGGCGGTAGTCATAGCCAAAGAAAAGACCATAGGAGCACGGGACCTGCTCATTGGGGGCAGCGGCCCCGAGCACGATGAATTCCGCGGCAAGAGCCTGCGGGAAGCCCTCAACCTTTTTAAAAAGCACTTCATAGCCACCGCGCTTGAAGAGAACCAATGGAAACAGACGGAGACCGCGCGGGTGCTCGATATACAGCGCACCTATCTTTCCAGGCTCATAAAAGAACTCAGCATAGCAAGCACTAAGGAGTAACAACAATATGACCAGCAGCAAGCCCATGGCGGGCAAAGAACCTCAGCATGAGGAAAAGCAGAAATTCTCCGAGAAACTCAACGAGATACTCAGGGCTAACCGCGTAGCCTTCCTCGCCATAAGCGCCTTCATCGTCGTCGCGGTAGCCGCCATAGGCATCGTGGCCATGGTGCAGCAGGATAGGCTCGTAAAGTCCACCATAGCGCTTGAAGCGCTGGAAGCTCGCTTTGACGGCTGGGCATCCTCGAGCGAAGAGAGCCGCCCTTCAGCCAGCGAGGCTCTTATCAAGGAAGCCGATGCCCTTGTGGCTAAATACTCAAAAGACTACGCCGGGCTGCGCGCTCGCCTCATCAAAGGCCGCGTGCTCGTCGGCGCGAACGACTACCTAGGAGCTGAGCAGAGCTTCGCCTCCATTGCGGAAGCAGGCCCTAAATCCCACCTTGCCCCCATGGCCTTGGCCAATGCCTCGGCTATGGCCGAAGAGCGCGGCGACCTTCAGGCGGCTTTGGGCTATCTGATGAAGGCTCGAGCCTCGTATCCGGCTTCGCCTGGAGCCGACAGGGTGGCCTTCTCCATAGGCAGGATACAGGAAAGCCTCAAAGACTATGCCAAAGCCATGGAAGCCTATAGCGCTCTCGTAGCCGGCGGCGCCGATAACGATTGGACAAAGCTGGCCCGCGACCGTATAATTTACCTGCGGTCGCTCGGACTGGCCAAGTAAGCGCGCATCATACGCATACCGGCCCGGCCTTAGGCCGGGCTTTTTCGTAACTACAGGGAGGCTCATACCATGCCCAAGAAGAAGAAGAGAGCGAGACTGTTTGAAGCTAAGATATTCGCCTTCGTCATCGCCTTGGCCATAGTAGGCCTCTTTGTCTATGCCTACTATGACACCATGCTCTTACAGCAGGCCGAAGGCGCCATACTGGACACCTTCTTTAGGATCAAGACCGGACGCGAGTCTCGCGCGGTGCAGGAAGGCGCCATACTCGCGCACAAAGAACTTAAACTCTCCGATAAGATACTCATCATAGGCATAGACCAGAAGACCTTGGCGGACTACGGAAAATGGCCCTTCCCCCGCACCCGCCACGCGAGCCTCATCAACGCCTTCTCCCGCATTTCCGACCAGAGTAACCGCGAGAACGCGCTTTTCCTCGATATATTCTTCATAGACCCCGACCCTATAACCACCAATGACGCCATACTCGTCGATTCAATGCAGAACTCTGGCACGGTATTCATAGAAACCGTCTTGAATGCCTTTGGAGAAATTTCCGACAACGACCCGCTCAAGCTGCGGCAGAAAGCCCTCTATGAGAATTACGGCGTCATACGCAACATAAGCGGCAGCTGGAAGACTCTGGTGCCGTTCTACAGTTTGCAGCCGCCACTCGAGCCCTATGGCCGCGCAGCCGCCGGTTATGGCCACGCCAACTTCCTTTCAGACGCCGATAAAATATACCGCAGGCAGCCCCTCGTGCTCAGGCAGAGCACTCTTATAAAGACGCTTCGTTTAGACGACCTTACCCCCGGCTATTCGGTGAACGACGCAGCCTATGAACGCCTGGCCTGGCAGGATAACCTGGGCATCACCCATGAGATAGAAACGCCGCTCAGCGAAGCGAGCATAAAGCGGCTAACGGAACGCATGGTAAAAGAAGCGGCCATGCGCGTTGAAGACAGCAATATGGACGGCGTGCCCGATGACAGCTACTATGTCATTCGGCATTTCCGCGACGAATTCGTGCCTGCCATTACCTTGAGCCTCGCCCTTAATTATTTCCATAGCTCCGTAGACGAGCTTGAAGTAGTCGTTGGCTCGCATATACGCATACCCAGGCCGCGCGTGCGCGACGAAGAAACGGGCGAACTTGTGCCCTACGTATTGCAGCTTGAAGCCGATGAGTTCAACGCTGACGGACAGCTGATCAAAGAAGGCAAGAGAAGGGTAGTGCCTGAAATCCGCATACCCATCAACAATCAAGGTCAGATGCTGGTAAACTTCATGGGTTCCCGCTCGGCGGAATCCCCCGACCTTGGCCCTCAGACCTTCCCCGTGCGCTCCTATAGCGCCTATGCCAATCGCGACCCTGGCCTCGATCCCGATAGCTGGCGCCGCACCCTGGCCGTGCGCGATAAGATCCTTATGGTTGGCGCCTTCGCTACGGGCATGGCGGAGGACGAGAAGCCCACGCCCCTTGGCATGATGTACGGTATAGAGATGCACGCCAACGCGCTCAACACCATACTCATGGACAATTTTATTATCGAGGCTCCCGAGTGGCTCAATCTGCTCGTCATAGCACTGGCTGCCTTCCTCATAGCATTCATTAGCAGTCAGATTGCCGCGATAGCGGCCATGGCCGTGCTCGTCATCCTCGTTGTCGTATACTTCTTCGGCGCGAATATGCTCTTTGATACGAGCGCGTACGTGCTGTATTTCGCCTCTCCTTCGCTCGCGGCAGCCATTACCTTCATATCCGTGGTCGTGTACCGCGTGTTCACCGAAGAGCGGGACAAGATGGCCATACGCGCTACCTTCGGCAAATACCTAAGCCCCAAAGTGGTTGAGCAGCTAGCTAACGATCCTCCCGAGCTTGGCGGCACCGATAAAGAGCTGACGGTCTTCTTCTCCGATATACGCGGCTTTACGACGCTCTCGGAAAACATGACGCCGCAGGAACTCGTCAACCACTTAAACGAATACCTTACCGCCATGACCGATCTTGCACTCGATTACGGCGGCACCTTGGATAAATACATGGGCGACGCCATCATGTGCTTCTGGGGCGCGCCCATACCGCAGCCGGATCACGCCGTGCTCGCCTGCAAATGCGCCTTAAAGCAAATGCTGGTACTTAAAAAGCTCAACGAAAACTGGCCGGAGGCCAAGCATATAGACATAGGCATAGGCCTTAACTCAGGCATCATGACCGTGGGCAACATGGGCTCCAAGATGCGCATGAACTATACGCTCATGGGCGACAACGTGAATCTTGGCTCGCGCCTTGAATCGACTAACAAGGAATACGGCACCGGCATAATCATAAGCGAGAACACCTACGGCCTCGTTAAGGATAAGTTCATCGTGCGCGAGCTGGACAACATACGGGTAAAGGGCAAGAACAAGCCCGTCGTTATATACGAGCTGGTCGACTGCCTCGAGAGCATAGAGCCGCCCCCGCTAGGCGTGGCAGGAAAGAAGAAGTGATAGAGGGTAGGCCAGCGACGCCGAAAGGCTTACGCCGGCTAGCGTTCGCGGCAGTCCTTGTGGCTCTTATATCGTCCTGCGGCATAGACATAGTCAGCGTGCTCGACACGCCGCCGGTATATATAAGCCCTTTGGTTTTCAAAGGACCCGCTGATCCAGATGCGCAATATTATGGCGTGGACGTTTTCTATAGGATTTATGCAGTGGAAGCGGACGCTACCGCAGATAGAGAGATGCTTTTAGCAAAACAGGCCCTTGCCAACGCCTTGCCCGGCGACGCTATCAAGAACTATCTATTGTCCGACAGCTACCTTAAGTATCGGCGTCTTAATGTAAATGCCAATACACCAAGTCTCAAGAAAACCTTTTTGCAAACCTACAGCGCTCAATTCAACTATGACCAAGTTTCTAACGAACTGTTCCTCCTTTTGTACGATGGCGAACTCCAAATAAATGTATCCGACTTTATACCGTTGCCAAAAATTCTTAAGCGCAGTAACAATTCTAATTTTTCAAATGAACCGCAGGCTGGTGATGCTGACTATCATGCGAACGCTGGGGACGCTAATCCCACCACATATTATGTACAGTTCTTTGCAGCCAGTTACGGCCTCGATACGAGCCTCAATGACTTGTACAGCGACGCGGTGAGCCTTGGCATTCAGGCCATAGACTACTAAGGAAGAGAGAGTTACTGTGGGGGAGCGATATCTCCTCCGGCAGCTCAGCCGCATTTTACTTCCGATAATGTATATTCTGTCTACCAATGTGCGGCGAAACTATGCGCTTAACAGTACAAAGGCTCTTGTAGCGCCATCTCCGGCGCTGCAAGGGCCCATTACTCCGCTAGATTGAAGTACGCCATATACGACAGAGGCTTGCCCTCGCTATCCTTTGCGTACTGCTTAAGCCGCTGAACTCGGACGCCGCTGTCGCGCAGTTCCATGCCGCCGCTGGCAAGCTTAAAGAGCGATTGCAGGCCAAGCTCGCGCTTAGCGCCAAAGGGAAGCATAAGCTCAAGGACCGATTCATCGTCCGCTATGCGCAGGGCGTGGTCTCGCAGCGCTTCGTGCTTAGCCAACTCAAGCCCGAGCGCAGTATAGACGCTCCGTGCGGCTATGCTGCGTTCTTCAGTGAAATCTAGCCTGAACATCGAGCCCCAATGTATCATGGACAGGCTCGGTATGCGTTTGGCTTCATAACCCCGTATAAGGCCGGCTCGGATTATGCTTAAGCCCCGCGGCAGGAAACGCTGGACGGCGGCGAGCTCCTCGGCGGAAAAGTCATCGCGCGCATAATGCTTGAGTAATGCCGTTCCATAGTCGTCTATCGATTCTATGCCGAGGCTGAGCGGCTCGGATATCTCAAGCCGGGGCGCGGGATTAAAGCCTTGCGAGTATTCTAAAAAGATCCCGGCGCGCTCAAAGGCCGCGGCTATAATGTTCCATAGCGTATGGTGCGGATAGTACGCGGCTACGCCGGTCTTTTGGTAAGAAAACAACAGGCGCTTGCGTTTATAGTCGGGAGCGTCGTGATTTACCGCGAGAGGCTGTTCTTTGGGCCTGTCGTCAAGCTCCCGCCTCAGCTCCGCAAAATCCCCTTCTATATCGGCATGTATACTTTTGTCTGGTACGCGCAGCTCATCGGAGCACGAGGCGCAGGTATCGTCGCACGCTTCAGCGCATATAGGCGTCATGATAGATGCTCGCGCCTTGAGCGCCTCTCGTTTCAGGTAGGCGCTGGACACGCGGAGCTTTACGTCTCTCCACGGCAATAGAGCGTCGAAATCCTTTTCGCCGAGCAGCAGTTTTGGCTCGATGCCGCTTGATTCAAGAGCCTCAAGCCAGGCGTCTTTATTGAACAGGTCGTCCCAGGCATCAAAGCTCGCTCCACGTGCATAGGCGGAGAGGAGGAGCTCCCCTACCCGCTCGTCGCCCCTTGCCACTATGCCCTCGAGCCAGGAAAGAAGGGGGCCATGGTAGCTGATCTTCACGCGCTTATCCTGTCGCAGAGCGTCCTTGATAGCGTATATACGCCGCGCGGCCTCATCGTGGGGAAGCTGCGCGCTCCACTGAAAGGTAGTATGGGGCTTAGGAACGAAGGTGGCAAGCGTAATATTGAGCCGCATATTCGTTGACGCAAGCAATTCACGCACAAAGGCTATGATAGCATCCTCTTCGGATTGAGCTGCCAGGGGCAAGGGCAAACCCAGCATAAAATAGAATTTGGCTACCTTGTAGCCTTTATCCTGGGCCTCGCGAAGTATGGAAAGCACCTTGGGCAGCCCTACCCGCTTGTTTATAGTCATCTGCCATTGATCCAAGGGCGTTTCCACCGCGAAGGTAAGCCCCGATTTCCTGGTGCCGGATATCTGGTCTATGAGCTCTAAGGGAAAGGATTCTACCTTAAGCGAGGGCAGCTGAAAGGATACGCCATCGCCTGACCAACGTTCATTAAGGAGCGATAGGAGCGTGAAAATGCCAGGGTAATCGCCGCTGGATAGGGACGAGAGGGTTATCTGCCGGTGCCCCGCGCTCTTTATCTGCGTTTCAACGTCCTGCCATATGAGCCGCGGCCTTCTCAGTCTCTGCGGCCGGTAAAAATACCCTGCATGGCAGAAGCGGCAGCCATTGGGACAGCCCCGCATAACCTCTACCACGCCGTGATCCTGCACGGGCTTAAGCACGGGTATGGGAAAGTCGTGGCCGTAGAGCTTGTCCGAAAAGCCCTCAAATATACGGCGTATCGCCGTCTTGCCCGGCATCCATACGGCGCTTTCCGCGCGCAGGCGTTCAAGCAAGGCCGCGCGGCCGGCGCCGGCGGCTTTTAGGGAGGCCAGTTCGGCAACGAGCTCGAAGAAGCTTTCCTCAGCCTCGCCTATCCATACGGCATCCAATATGGCCGCGTAGGGCGCAGGGTTGGTCATGGCGGGTCCGCCCGCGATAACGATCGGGTGCTCACGAGTCCTATCCTGCGCCCGTAGCGGTATAAGCGAAGCGTCGAGCACGCCTAAGATATTCGTGGCGGCCAGCTCATAGCCCACGGTAAAGCCCAGTATGTCCGCGCTGGCCACGGCCCTGCCGCTTTCAAGGCCGTATAGGGGCAAAGAGCGCTCTTTTAGGAGGGCCGCAAAATCTTTCGCCGGAGCGAACACGCGCTCGCAAGAAACGCCTTCGAGGGCATTGAGAGCGGCGTACAGTATGCGCATCGCATTATTGGACATGCCTATCTCATAGAGATCGGGAAAGCAGAGCATAAAGGAAAAAGCGGCATCCGCCTGTACGCGGCTGCCGCTCTCGCCGCCCAGATAACGCGCGGGCTTTTCTATAGCCTGAAGCGCGGGGCCAAGCGCTTTAATGGGATCGACTCGGGTAATCAAAGATCGTATCTCCTCGCGCCTATGCCTAGGCACAGACCTATGCCCATACAGATGGCCCAGAGCGACGAGCCTCCATAGGACAAAAATAAAAGCGGTATACCGGTTATGGGCATAATGCCCATGGCCATGCCGGCATTGATCATAAAGTGAAAGAGCAGCATGCTTACCACTCCCGCGATCAGATTGCGTTGGAACGCTGAGTTTAGGGTGCGCAGAGACAGAAGCAGGCGCAGGGCGATAACAAGGAAGAGCGTAAAGATTATGATGCCGCCTATGAATCCGAGCTCCTCGGATATGATGCTGAAGATAAAGTCGGTGCTTTGCTGGGGCAGGTAGCGATAATGGCTCTGCGTGCCCTGCAGGAAGCCTTTGCCGGCAAAACCGCCTGAGCCTATCGCGGTTATCGATTGCACGATGTTCCAGCCGGAGCCTAGGGGGTCCACGGACGGATCAAGGAACACGACGAGCCTCATTATCTGATAGTCCTTGAGGACCATATGCCCCGCTATTGAGGCGGAGAGGCCCAGTATGATGCTGAGCGCCAGGAAAGACAGCCAATAATAGTAGCGCTTCTTAAAAAAACGGTACCCGAGCACCGAAAGCGCGAAGGCGAAACCGGCTAGGGCTATCACGAAAAACACGTAGGGCTCTTCATAAAAGATGCGGAGAACGATAGAGGGTTCCGTTGCCACGAGGTTCTGCCAGAGCGGCATAACCGTCATGACTATGGCTATAGAGCCGGTAAGCAGCAGGAAGGCTAGGTAGCGCAGGGTTATGCCGCCTATGAATGCCACGCCGAGATAGAGGGGGAAATATACCAGGGCCGTACCGAAATCCGGCTGACTTAAAATAAGGACCATGGGTAGGAGCATGATGCCGAAGGATACGGTAAATCGGCGGAAGGAAGCAGGCTCATGCTTCGTGCTATCAAGGTAGCGCGCAAGAAAAAGGATGGCGGCGATTTTCATAAATTCTGAAGGCTGAATGCCTAAATCGCCGAAGAGTCCCAGCCAGGATCGGGCCCCGTTCACAACCTTGCCGAATAGGCGTGTATAGACAAGAATCACCATCATCGCGCCGTACAGCAGAGCCGTATAGTCGGGCAAACGTTTAGGCTCAACGGCGGTAAGCCCAAGCATAAGCAGAAGGCCGGAGACCGCCCATATTATCTGCTTAACGTACTCATTATTTATGAGTATGCCTTCGCTGTTTACCCCCGAAGAATAAATAAATAATATGCCGATGACCATGAGGACTACTATCGCGGATACGATTATCCAGTCTATAGATTTAACAAGCGAGCGTACGGACAGCATTATTCCACCCTGCCGACGGCTGCTCTCGGCCGGTTAAGAAGCCCGAGCGTGCCCGCGGCTTCCTCATAGCTCTGCCCCGCGAAATATCCCTGAAAGACGATATTCGTGGCATAAGGCGCCCACCATTCCCATGGATTCGAAGCCTCTATCATGGCGACCACGACTATCATGTCGTCCGCGCTCGCCGCGTCGTAAGGGCCATAGCCTACGAACCAGGAATGCCAGCGGTCATCCAAGCCCACCTCGGCGGTTCCTGTCTTGCCCGCTACCTGTACCACCTTCGTGTTTACGGGATAGCGGGCGGTACCTGTGGTCATAACGCCGCGCATATACTCTTTGGTGAGCTTAAACGTGTCCTTGGATATCCGTGAAGCGCTGAGCAGTTCCGGGGTGGTCTTCGTCAATATAGTCCCGCTCACGGGGTCCCGTATATCCTTAAGTATATGCGGCCTGTAGATGACGCCTTCATTTACCACCAGGGCCACCATATTCGCCACCTGCAGCGGCGTAGTGAGCATATAGCCCTGGCCTATGGAAAGATTGAGCGTATCGCCGCCAAGCCACTTTTCGTGGAAGCGGCGTTCCTTCCACTGGGGCGTGGGCACGAAACCCGCCACCTCGCCTAAAAGATCGACGCCGGAAAGCTCGCCGAACCCGAATTGCTTGGAATAATCCACGATGCGCTCTATGCCGAGCTTATCGCGGCCCACTTCCCAGAAATACACATCGCAGGACTGCGCGAGGGCTCCTGCCAGGTCGAGCTTGCCGTGGCCCGGTTTACGAATCCAACAGCGGAATACACGGTCGCCATAATTAATCTCGCCGGTGCACAGCACCGTGGCATCGAGGGGAAAGGCATTTTCCTCGATAATGCCCGCGGTCATTATAACCTTGAAGGTGGAGGCGGGCGGATAGCTCGATTGTATGGCGCGGTTGATGAGCGGATTCCGCGGGTCGTTCAAGAGACGCGCATATTCGTTATTGCCGCCTTTTGCTATGATAGAATTTGAATTGTAACTTGGGTAGGAAACCATGGCAAGGATTTCGCCCGTGGACGGCTTGAGCACCACTATGGAGCCTATGCGTTCGCCAAGGGCCTTTTCCGCGAGCAACTGCGTATTACGGTCTATGGTAAGGCTGACGTTCTTTCCCATGACGGGCGGCACTACATCGCGCACGCCGCCTTCTATGCGCCTGCCTTTTACGTCGACTGTCTTGAACTGCCTGCCGTCTATGCCGCGCAGCGAGGAATCGTACACGCGTTCCACGCCGGACTTGCCTATGATATCGCCTGACTGATAACCGCGGTTATAAAACAGCTTAAGCTCATCGCGCGATATTTCGCCTACATAGCCGATGAGGTGGGAAAAGCTGCCGCCTTCAAGATAGTTACGCATAGGCCGGGCATACCAGGAAACGCCGGGGAATTCATCGATGCGCTCCGCTATGGCGGTGATGACGCTCTGATCGACCGAAGACACAATCTCAATCGATTGGAAAAGGCGATAGAAAGCAGGAGGTACTTTCCTGTGAATTTCCGCCACGGGAATATCGGTAAGCGCGGCCAGCTTCGAAAAAACCGTATCGCGCAAGTCGGCAGGCAGCTCTGCGGGTACGAGGCTTACGGCGAAGGTGTCGACATTCAGCACGAGAGGCAAATTGTAATTACGATCGTAAATCTCGCCGCGCTGAGAGGGAAGCTTCTCTATCTTGCTTGCGATGGTAACGGCGCGCACCTGATATTCGCCGCCTTTTACTATTTGCAGATAGAGCAGGAAGGATCCGTACCAGAGAAAGAGCATGAGGGCGACTATGGCGATAACAAGGATCTTTACCGGAGAGAAATCCTCGTTTCTGCCGCTTAAGTCGCTCATGAACTAATTTCCCTTGCCACGAGAAAACGCTTAATTGGCGATAAAAGGAGAAAAAGCACCGGGGCTAAGAACGCGTTATAACCCGCTTCTATCCACAGATAGGCGGACAGGAAATTATATGCCTGCACCTTATCGCCGAATATCCAATAGAGGAGCGCGTAATACAGGGCCTTGAGCAGCGTGGCAGCAAAGCCAAAGAGCAGGGGCATGAGGATGCGGTCTATATAAAACTTCCCCGAGAGGGCGTTGAAGGACCACGCTATGGCCGTCTTCACGAAGGAATTGAGTCCTAAAGGCCCGGCGCTTATGCCGTCCTGCAGAAAACCGGCGACGAAGCCTACAGCCTGTCCCTGCAGCGAGGGGCTGTGGAACGATATAAACACCAGAACGAGCAGCGCAAGATCCGGTATCACCGACCGTATGGCTATGGCATCGAGCCAGGTTGATTGCACGACAAGGGCAAGGGTGACCAGGCTGAGCGATAACAGGAAGCGCCGTATCATAGGCCAGCCTCGTCGCCGTCAGACGCCTGTCGCTGTACGATAAAGACGTATTCAAGGCGTCCAAAATCCAAAATCGGCTCCATTTCCAATTCAAGCGAGGTAAGGTAATCAAATACCCGTATCTTGGACACGCGGGCCAGCGCTATGCCGGCCGGATAGAGCGATTGCAAGCCGCTGGTGACGACGAGGTCGCCGAATTGGATTTCGTCTCTGGCCCGCTTCTTGACGTATTTCATGATAAGGGGCGTGTCATCGCTGCCGGTGCCTACGGCCAGGCCTTCATAACGGGAACGCTCGAGCCGTACCGCCACATAGGTGGCCGCGTCATAGAGCGGCACGACTATGCAGCTAGCTCGGCTCACTTCAAGCACTTTTCCCACAAGGCCTTCCACGCCGTCCTGATACGCCACCACGGCCTGGTTCTTGCGCACGCCATGCATTATGCCGCGATCAACGACGAAGGTGGCATAGAGGTTTTCCGGATCCTTGGCTATGATACGCCCGGCTATAGCACTGTAATTCTGCCTTGCCTGAAAGCCCAGCTGTTCCTTAAGGCGGTCATTTTCGCCCCGCAACTCCGAGAAGCTGCGCTGCTGATTCGTAAGGAGCTCAAGCTGGGCAAGGAGCTCGTCATGGCTCTGTTGAAGGCGCCTGAGTTCCACGATGCTCGCCGCAGTCTCTGAAAAGAAACTGGAAACCGAATTGAAGCCCCGCTGCACAAAGGACAGTATGGACAGCCCCACTTGCTGGGGCACACCCACGAGGCTCCTCGTGGATACGGTTAGGGTAATAATTGAAACGACGAGCATCAGTGCCGAGGCAAAGCCCCGTAAGCGCAGCGATCGCGCGTCTTCCCGTGCCACGGCTAGAACTTCATGGAACCGGCGGATCCGAAGGCTATGTCCACGCCCTGGATGGCCTCGAAATACTTGCCTGCGCCTATGGCTACGCACTCCAGCGGGCGCTCGGCCAGTATGACGGGTACGCCGGTCTCCTTGGCTATGAGCCTCGGCAGGCCTTTGAGCAGGGAGCCGCCGCCGGCCATTACTATGCCGCGCTCAACGATATCGGCGGCAAGTTCGGGCGGCGTCTGGCCGAGGGTCTTCTTTATTTCCTCGACTATCTGGTTAATCGGTTCCTGAAGGGCTTCGCGTACTTCGACGGAATCTATCTCGAGCCTGCGGGGCAGGCCGGTTATGGCGTCGGTGCCCTTTATTTCCACCTTCTCAATGATCTTGTCTGGAGACGCGTTGCCTATCTCTATCTTGAGGCGCTCGGCGGTCTGCTCGCCTATGATAAGGTTATGGGCTCCGCGTATATGCTTGATTATGGCCTCATCGAACTCGTCGCCGCCTATGCGTATAGCGTTCGTAACCACGAGATCTTTTAGCGATATAACCGAAATTTCGGTCGTGCCGCCGCCTATATCGCAAATCATATGACCGGCCGGCTCATGTATGGGTATGTCCGAGCCTATGGCCGCCGCCAGCGATTCGGGCAGCACTTCCACCTCGCGGGCGCCTGCCTTGTAGGCCGCCTCTATGACGGCTCGGCGCTCCACCTCGGTTATGCAGGTTGGTATGCCTATGACCATACGCGGCTTGATAAACCAGCGGCGAGGAATAACCTTCTGAATGAAGTACTTGATCATCTTCTCGGTGGTATCGGGGTCGGCTATGACACCGTCGCGCAAGGGCCGTATGGCCACGATATTGCCCGGCGTCTTCCAAAGCATGCGCTTAGCCTCAGAACCTACGGCCAACACGCGCTTGGTGCCGCGTTCCACCGCCACGACCGAAGGCTCGTTTATGACGATGCCCTTGCCGCGCACGTATATGAGCGTATTGCAGGTACCCAAATCTATACCGATATCGAGTGAAAACGCGTCTAAAAATCCTTTTCTGGCCATGGGAGCGCTCCTTGCACTGTAGCTGTCTACGATCGTTCTGCTAGCTTTTGGCGCGCTCCACCGTGCATAGGGTCTATAGAGACCGCTTTGCGCCAGGAGGCACGAGCCTTTATCGGTTCACCGGTTTCCATAAGCACGAGGCCCTCATAGTACCAGGCATCGGCGGACTCCGGGTTTATGATCTTTATCTCATTATATCGCTCAAGAGCTTCCGCCATGCGGCCCTGTTTCCGGTAGAGATCGGCGAGCATGAAGGACGAGCGCTCGCGCACATAATCATCCTTGCTATCCGCATAGGCACGTACGGCAAGGCTTTCAGCCCGCGCATAATCGCCCAGCGCACTATAAGCCTGCGCGCCGGCCGCCTTGAGCTCCGCGGACTCCGGGCTGCTTTCTATAGCTTTCTCGAAGTAGTCCACACTCTTTTCATGGTAGCCCAGCGCCAGGTTGGCCAGGGCAAGATACTCCCATGCATCCCCATAGCGCACGTCGCCTACTATGGCAGCCTCTATATGCGCAATGGCTTCCTCGTAATAATCCGGTCCCTTATGGAAATAAGCCTTGCCGAGGATATAGCGCGCTTGGGATTCCAAGGGATGCTTGCCGGACAAAAAGGACTTCCTGAGCGCGAATATGGCGTCATCAAGCAGCGAGAGCCGCTGGCCCGCATCGATCTCCGCTAGCGCCAGGTAAAACGATGAGAGGCCATTGAACGAGAGGTAAAAAGAATCCATCGGCGATACGCGTAAGGCTTGCCCGGATGTATCCCTCACGCCCTGCATATCGCGCGCGTCCCAGAGGGCAAGAAGCGCAGCTTTTTCCACCCGCGCGCCAGGGCCAGGTCCTGCCCCCGCTATGAGCGGTATCACATTCGGGAGCGTAAAAGCCAGAGCCGTGGCCAACAGCACGACAAGCGTGATTATGAACAGCCGCCTGTTCCGCCGCTTTCTGAGATAGGGTTCGGTATTTGAAGAAAAAGCCCTTAAAGTACGCCGCATACTGTGCCCTACTTTGTACCATGAGAGTGCTGGCACAGTCAATGAAAGCAGGAATCGAAGCTCGCGTGCAGTCTATTCAAAATAAAAAAAGGGCGGGCCTGTAAGCCGGGTTCTGTACCGCGCCGAAGCGCGGCGGGCGCCATCCATCTTGTCCGCGATTCGCATCGCGGCTCACGCGGCCAACCCATGGACGCCCTTTCACGGCGAGGCCATGAAAGGGGCGCGAATAGCGCATATCCATTGCTCGGCCTTGCTCGCGACGAGGTTTGCCGTGCCGTTCACGTTGCCGTGAACGCGGTGGGCTCTTACCCCACCCTTTCACCCTTACTCCCTCCTAAAAGGAGGCTAGCGGTTTACTTTCTGTTGCGCTGTCTGTAGCGCTTCCGTCGCCGGAAGCGCCCCCGGCTGTTAGCCGGCGTCGCATTCTATCGAGCCCGGACTTTCCTCCGCGACGCGCTATGCGCTCCGCGGCGGCGCCCCGGCCCGCCCCTACATATCAATCTTCGCTATCGTCCATCCCGCCCTTGTCGCCATCCATATCGTCGTCATAGGATTCGTCATCGGACTCGTCGCCGAAATCGTCTAAGTCGGCAAGGCTGCCGGACTCTATGTCGACCATGATGTCGTCTTGGTCGCCGCTCTCCTGGTAGAAGAGCACGCGCGAGCAGTATGGGCAGAAGGTAATCTTGTTGCTCTGGCGCACCTCATTGACGAATTGGGCGGGCAGTATCATCGAGCAGCCGGAGCATACGACGCCGCGCACAGGCACGATACCTATGCCTTCCTTGGAGCGTATGATGCGCTCAAACTTGTATACCACTTCGCCGTCTATGCCGTCGGTGGTGGTCTGTTCCGTGGCGCGCAGCTCGGCGACGCGGGCGACCATGGCCGACTCCTCGGTCCGTATGCGTTCTTTCTTCTGGCCAATTTCCTCTTCTTGAGAGGATATGAGGGTCTCGGCGGAATGCAGCTCTTCCGTAGCCTCTTTCAGGTTTTCATCCTCGCGCTTGAGTTCCTTGCGCAGCTGATCCTCTTTAAGGCCCGCCTCAGTAATTTCCTTGTTCAAGGCCTCGAACTCGCGGGGGCTCGATATGCTGTCCATCATCTGCTCGGATTTGTCCTTAAGAGCCACCGTCTCGGCAAGGTTACCCTTAAGCTCAAGCACCTTAGCGCTTAAATCCTCATAGCGGGCTTTTTTCTCGACCTGGGATTTACGGGCCCTGGTCAGCACTTCTTCCTGGGCGGCGATAGACTTGGGGAGCTCCCGTATTTCTTTCTCTATGGCAACGCGCTCCATAAGGAGCTCCTGGAACGTCCTAAGCCTTTCGAACAGGTCTTCCATCAACATATAATGTCACCTCGTTAGGAGTATGCCGCGTGGGCCGGCGGATTATAGCACGCAAAAGCGTTCCGTAGCAACGACCGCCTACGGAGCGGTCAGTGGTCTACGTAATCCCGTAACTTCTGGCTACGCTTAAAATGGCGAAGCTTCTTGAGGGCCTTTGCCTCTATCTGGCGTATACGCTCCCTCGTTACGTTGAAATAGAGGCCTACCTCCTCCAGCGTCAGGGAATAGCCGTCATCAAGCCCGAAACGCATGCGGAGCACTTCCTGCTCACGAGGCGGAAGGGTGGACAGCACCGAGCGTATCTGCTCCTGCAGGAGCTTATAGTCGGTCTGCACGCTCGGGTTCTCTATTTCCTTGTCCTCTATAAAGTCGCCTAAGAGACTGTCCTCGTCCTCGCCTATGGGCGTTTCAAGCGATATGGGCTCGCGGGCCACGTTTTTAACGCTTTTCACCCTCGATACCGGCCAGCCAAGCTGCCCGGCTACTTCCTCGTCGCTTGGTTCGCGTCCGAGTTTCTGCATGAGCTGCCTGGACTCGCGCACCACTTTGTTTATCTGCTCGATCATGTGCACGGGCACGCGTATGGTACGGGCCTGGTCGCTAATGGACCGGGTAATGGCCTGACGTATCCACCAGGTGGCATAGGTGGAGAATTTGTAGCCTTTGCGGTACTCGAATTTCTCTACCGCCTTGATGAGCCCTATATTGCCTTCCTGCACCAGGTCAAAAAAGTGCAGGCCCCGGTTGGTGTATTTTTTCGCTATGGACACGACGAGGCGGAGGTTGGCCTTTATGAGCCGGTCCTTGGCGTTTTTCATCATGATACGGCCGCGGTTTATCTCCCGGGCCATAGTGATGATAGCCTCGCAGTTGCTCTCAAACGCGTACTCAAGCTCTTCAAGCTTCTTTTCCGTAACCTGTATCTGCCGTATGCGCTCTTTGATCTCGTCGGCGCTTATATTCAGGTCGGACTCTATCTGGTCCCTTCGCTCTTTAATCGTGAGATTGCGGCCGAGCACGCGCAGTTCGCGCAGATTGGATACCTGCAGGGTGCGCTCGAGCCTCTCCTGCTCGCGGCGGTACTTCTTGATGCGCTTGGCGGCGTTGATGAATTTCTCAGAAAAGCTGTTGATCTCCTCCGGATGCAGATCAGCTTGGGAGAGGCGTTCCACCAGGGGATCGCGCAGCTGTATGAGGGCTTCGTCCTTGAGTACTTCGCCGCCCTTGGATGCTATGCGCTTTTTAGCGTCCATGTACGCGCGCATTTCCGCCTGGGTGTCGCGGAGGACGTCGCGGTAGAACTGATTGAGCCTACGCCGTTCCGCTATTCGTTCGGAATTCTCTTTGCGTTGCTGCGAACCCGTCTCGCGTTTGGCCTTCAACGCTATAGTGTAGAATTCAGGGATAAGCATGCCGCTTTCCTTGATTATACCCTTAATGATATTCTCGCCGTCCTCCATCTGCTTGGACAGCTCAACCTCCTGCTCGGCGGTGAGCAGGTTCTCCTTGCCTATCTCGCGCAGGTAGAGCCGTATAGGATCGTCGACGGCGCTGTCCTTGTCGTTGTATACCAGGCGCTTTTTGTCCTGGCCGGGACTGCGCTCGACTTCCTCATGCTCCTTGGGCTCGGCGGGTTCCTCCGCCGGCAGGTCTTCCTCCTCGATTTGAATGTTATTCGTCTCGAGGAGGGCCAAAACGCCATCGATTTTGTCGGAACTGAGTATATGCTCAGGCAGAAAATCCGAAAGCTCGTCAAAGCTTATGGTTTTCTTAACCTTGCCGTATTCCAGCAGTTTCGTAATTGCGGGGTCGAGTTCAAGATCTCCCATGCCGCTCTTCCTTTATCCGGGATAATTCATTGTCCAGATACATTTTTTCATAGAGTAGATCATTAAGGGAGGTTTCGTCGCCGTCCCGTTCTTCATCATAGTCCCGTATGCGGGCCACAATCTTACGTATACGTTTTTGGACGCTACGCTCCTTTATCCTAAACACGCCATCGGCTATGAAACGCTCAGGATCCTGCTCGTAGGCCCCGCTTGCCGCCCGCTCAAGGACGAAGTTCTTGAGCCCCTCATCCTGCAAAGCCGCCAGCACCGAGGCGAGTCCATTATCGTCCTTGCGGTAGCATTCCTCCATAGCGATAAAGGCGTCGCGCAAGACCAGGTCCTCAAAACTTGCCGTATCCAGTTCCGTTCGCGCCTTCTCGAACTGGGCGGGATGCGCGGCCAAGGCGGCCAAGAGCTCAGCGTCGGGGCTCGGCACAAAACGATGCACCGGCTCCACGCTCTCACGTTCGCGAGGTTCTATCCGCTTATGTAAGAATCGATCAAAATCGCTTCGCACTGAAGCCGGATCGACATGCAAACGCTGAGCCGCAAGCTCCAGGAAGCCGTCGCGCCGCAAAGCCGACGAAAAACCGGCCATAAACGGGAAAACATACGCGAAAGCGGCCGCGATTCCTTCCGTGCCGCCCTGTTTTTTTAGCTGAACCGCATAATTCAGAAGGAAATCATCGGCAGTTATAGTAGATTCCGCTTCTTTTTTCAATCGCTGCGGCCCGTATTTCTGCATAAGTTCGGCAGGATCCTTGCCTTCCGATAAAACCAGGGCTCGAACCGAGAGGCCGGCGGCCTCCGCTATGCCTATAGAACGCTCAGCGGCCTTCCTGCCCGCTTCATCGCTATCGAAGCTGAGCACTAGGGTGGGCGTATAGCGTTTTAAGAGCGATGCCTGCTGCGCGGTGAACGCGGTGCCAAGCGGAGCCACCGCGTACTCAAGCCCAGAAGCATGAAAGGCTATGGCATCCATGTACCCCTCGCAGAGCAGCGCCTGCCCTTTTTCGCGTATGCCCTTAATGGACGCGTGCAGACCGAAGAGGTTGTCCTGTTTTTTAAAGAGGAGCGTTTCAGGCGAATTGATATATTTGGGGCCTTCTCCGGCAAGCAGGCGGCCGCCGAAGGCCACTACCCTGCCGCGCACATCCTCTATGGGAAAGAGCAGGCGGTCGGAGAACATGCACACCTCAGGGTACTTTGCCGAAAATAGCCCGCTGTCTTTAAGGAATTCAGGGGAATAGGATTTTGATAGCAGAAATCGATAGAGCCAGCGGCGGTCGGGAGGCAGGTAGCCGAGCCTGAAGCGCGCGATGAGTTCGTCGCTTAGGCCGCGGGAATGGGCATAATCGAGGGCTTCCTTGCCGCGGGTATCGTCGGTAAGCAGGTGATGAACCGTGGACACGAGGCGCTCATACAGCTCGTAGAGCGCTTCCTTGCGCCTGGCCGCCTTCTGCGCCTCAGGATCGTCTTCGCCCTCGTAGGACAGCGTGATGCCGGCTTTATCGGCGAGGCGTTCTATGGCCTCAAGGTAGCCGCAGTGCTCGACTTCCTTGATGAAACTGATGACATCGCCGCCTTTTTTGCAGCCGAAACAATAAAAAAAGCCCTTGTCCGCATGCACGTTGAAGGAGGGCGTTTTCTCGTTATGGAAGGGGCAGAGGCCTAGGTAGCGGCTGCCGCGGTTCTCGAGCCGCACGTACTCGCCGATGACGCGCACGATATCGCTACGGGATACGACCTCTTGAATTATGTGCTCGGGAATACGCTTCATTACGAGCGGGGCTTTACGGACAAGGCCGCCGCCTTTATATGCTCATCGAGGCTCTCGGAAAAATAGTGTTTGCCTGATGCTTCATCCACGAGGCGAAAATAGAGGTATTTAGAATTGACCGGATTAAAAACCGCGGACAGGGCGACGGAACCGGGATTGCATATAGGCGCGGGGGGCAAGCCAGGGAACTGATAGGTGTTGAAGGGGTCGTTAATCTGAAGGTCCCGGTCGAAGATACGGGAGGGATGGGGCTTGCCCTGGCGCTCGGTGATGACGTACACCACGGTGGCGCAGGATTGCAAGGCCATGCCTATGCGCAACCTATTCCAGAACACGCCGGCCATGAGCGGCGCTTCCTCGGGTATGCGGTACTCGCGTTCCACAACGCTGGCTAGCACGACATAGCGCCGTACTTCCTCGGCGCTTAACGACGATGAACTTGGCGCAAGCGCGGCGAGCTTGGTTCGGAACGTGGCTACCATAAGCCGTATGAGCGCTTCCGCTCCTGCTTCATCGGGCAGAAAATAGGTGTCGGGATAGAGGTAGCCCAGGAAGGACGAGCCCGGTACGCCGAGCTCTCGCAGAAGCTCGGCGTCGTAGGCGGCGGCGAGGAAGGCTTCCTCCGTGGCAATGCCCGCCCGCTCGGCAGCCTCGGCAACGGCCCGTATGCCGCTGCCTTCCGCCACGGAAAAGCGCACCAGGCGCTGCTTGCCCGAAGCGAGCAGCTCTATGATATCAGACGTGCGCAGCCCGGCCTTAAATTCATAGCTACCCGCCTTAAGCGCCGACTCCAAGCCTTTCGCTTTCAGCATGAGCCTGAAGTACAGTTCTGAGCGTATGTAGCCGCCTTCCAGCAGCCTGCGCGTGATAGCGCTTGCGCTTTCTCCTTGCGCAACCTTAAACAGAGCGCTTTCGCTGGCCAGCGCCGAGGCGGTACTATCGAGGCGCGACATAAGCACGCTGACAGCCACGAGGGCTCCCGCTATGAGGATAAGTAAAAATAAAAACAGGGCGCCAAAAGCGGCCGCCTTGGACTTCTTAGTTGTGTTCATGCTGCCTCACCTGTTGGCTGATGGGTACGAAAGCCTGAGCCTATAACTCTGTTCTATGTCTTCCATCTCCTCAATGGTAAAATTCTCGTAGAGCTGCTCGCGTATACCTTCCAGCGCGCAGCGCTGATATTCGTCCAGCGTGGCCTCCTGTGCCCAAAGCGCCAGATAGAGGCCGGCAAGCTCGGCGCCGCGTAAGGTGATGCTGTGCGGCCTGTCGGCGAATTCTTCAAATCTCAAGCTCAAGGCCCTCCCGAGCCAATACCACGCTGACGCCGCGCTCTTCCATGTGGCTTAAGTACCAGGCCGCCGACTTCAAGATAGACTCTATCTTGCGGTCGTTATAGCTTGGCTCATGGTGAAAGAGTATGAGCCGTTTTATGCGCCACGACGCGGCGAAATCCGCGGCGAGGCTGAACGACGAATGGCCCCAGTACTGCTTCTCTATGGCCTCGCCTAGAGTATACTGCGCATCGATGATTAGGGCATCCGCATCGCCGAAATATCGCTCATTTTCGGGGCTTCGGTCAAAATCCTTGGCGTCGAGTTCGGTATCGGTAGAATAGATGACCTTCCTGCCGCCCTCTTCGAGCGCATAGCTATAGCAGCCCCCCGGATGGCTCATGGAGCGGTAATGGATACGGACGCCTCCCACCCGTACGCCCTCGCCATGCAGCTGCACGAATTCCTTGCGCGCGCCCATGGCATCGAGGCCGATGGGAAAATACGGAGAACGCATCTGGCCTTCCAGTATAGCCTTCAAGTCAGGGTCAGGGCTGTAAAAGGCTATATAGGAGCGCGAATCGAAGGCTGGGCCAAAGAAGGGCAAGCCCTGTACATGGTCCCAATGGAAATGTGAGAAAAACAAATGTACCGCGGTAGGCTTCTTCGTCGCGGCTATCTCCTGGCCCAGGTTGCGTATGCCCGTACCCGCATCGAATACTATATGGCAGTTTTCCTCGGTAACGATCTCAACGCAGGCGGTATTGCCGCCTATCGTGGAGAACAGATAATCCGGCAGCCTGGCCAAGAAGCGCTCGCGGGCTTCCTGGGATACTATGTCAGCCGGCGCTATGCGTTGCACGATAGAGGATATCTTGCTTTTTAAGTTGGCCGGACTAATCGGCGTGGGAAGAGAGCCGCGTACGCCCCAAAACCGTATTTTCATCTACTGTCTCCCAACGCAGCGCGTAATCGAGAATGAGGGCCTTGTTGCCCATACGCGCCATCAAGCGACTTTTTATGCTTTCTCCACCCAATAAAGGGCCCGTGTCTATACCAGGACAGGACGAAGCCTCAGAACGCCAATCGGCTAGGCTATCGAGTATGCCCGGCCAGAAAGGATAGGTGGAGCACTGTACGGGCCGTGCTGCATATACGCCGCAGCCTCCGGCCTGCCAGAACACACAGTCATAGCCCGGCTTCTCCGTTAAGCTTATGCTCCAACCCGTACCCACGTCTACAGCCCGCGTGTATTTATCAAGAAATTCCCTGAAGGGCAGGCCCAAATGCGCCAGCAGGCGCTCAATGTCGGAACCTGAGAGAAAGACGAAGCCAGGGTCGTGGCGGCAACAGGCCGAGCAGCGCGTGCAGCCGAAATGAAGACCTTCCTGCCAGAACGGGGTAGGCATACTGCGCTCCTTTAGGCCTATGCTAAAAAGGCCGCCCAGCGGGCGGCCTCTTAACGTTTGGAGAGAGAAGGATTTGAACCTTCGAAGGCTGAGCCAACAGATTTACAGTCTGCCCCCTTTGACCACTCGGGAATCTCTCCTGGTCTGACCGGCGCCCTTCGCGAACTGACGGTCTTGAGCCATCTCTCGGAATCGAACCGAGGACCTCGAGATTACAAGTCACGCGCTCTGCCAACTGAGCTAAGATGGCACCGAACGAGGGGCACTATACCGAAGCGATGCCCATCGCGTCAATACGCCTGCGCCTAATTTAGCGCAGAGGAGCGAAAAATCCCGATTCATCCTTGCCCGAGCGCCCGCGCAGATAGGCCTCCACCGAGAAGGGAAGATACGCGCGGCCGAAGCCATCGTCGCCCATGGAACTGAAGGAAAGCCTATACATGCCGCTGGCGGAGGCGCGGAGACTGTCAGCAACGCCGGCCAAGCCTTGGGGACGGTCGGCCCTGAGCAGAGCGCCGCCGCTGCGTTCGCATAGATAGCCAAGCACAGGCGAAGGGCTACCGGTGCCCAAGCTGATAGCGAAGAAGGCGATACCGTTATTGGCTAATAATGCTCCAAGCTCAGCTAGGGATTGCCGGTCTAACAGGGCTTCGTTAACCGAACCGCTCGTTATATAGAAAATGGCGCGCCTAGCCTGGGACGAAAAGAGGCTGCTTGCGGCTAGCCGTAGGCCGCTATCGAAGCGCCATTGCGCGTTGCCCTTCAAATCGAGCACGGCTGCGCTCAACTGCGTGAGGCCTCCCCGCAAGGCAGGCTGAGCCACGCTACCCGCCGTTACTAGAGCGGCGCTACCCTGCCCTATGGAAGCATAGAGTTCGGCAAGCACATTCCGCGCCTGGTTGCGCTCCCGCTGAAGTTCGGGCGAGCCTTCTATAAGGAATACGGCGTCCAAGTTCGAGGAGAGGTCAAGCGAACCTTCAAACCGGTACTCTGTGGCGGGCATGATCGTTTCAGTAAGGACGCTTACCGGTCTCTCTTCAACTATACGCTGTTCCGTACGGCGCAGGGTCTGCGATACATAGAAGTTATTTTCGGCCAGACCGACTATGGGGCGTCCGGCCTTATCACGTACGCGCACATCGACGAAAAGCTTAGGGTATGCGGCTTGGTTTATGCCTATTATCTCAAGGGATAGCCCAGCGTATCGCAATGCGGGATCGGATAGATAGATAAGCTCGGAGCGGTCAAAGTCCACGCCAAGGAGATCGCCGTTCACGTCAAAGGCAGCCGCATTGAGCCTGCTCGCTCCGCTCTCGGCCCGGTACAGCTCCTTGATCGTTCCGTATTGGACATCAAGGGCGACGATGCGCGTAGTATCCGCTACAAGGAGGCTTCCCTGCGAAGCGTCGCCATGGACGCGCAGGCCTTCGGGCCGCTGCAGCCTACCTTCGGCTAGGCTGGTTTGGTAGTTGCCGTAGCGGTCAAAAACATACACGCCCCTCAACGCGGCATCGGCTACGTATACCAGTCCGTTGAGCAGGGCAACGCCGGTGGGCATCTTAAGACCGCTGAACTCGGGGCTGCGCGTCCCAAAAGCCAGCACGAAGCGCCCTTCGGCGTCGAACTTAACCACCCTGCTGAAGCCCATATCGCTTACATAGATAAAGCCGTCTTCGTCAACGGCCAGGTATTGCGGGCCGACCAGCCTGCCCGGTCCGCTTGCGTCGCCTATGTAGCCCTGTATGACGCCAGCGCTATTAAGCCTGACTATTCTATTGGCCTGGAACTCGGAAAGCAGCAGGGACCCGTCAGCAAGCGGCGCCAGGGAGAAGGGCCGGTCAAAGCCGGTCGATCCGCCGGTGATACGCTGCACTATGGTGCCGTTACTGCCTATGCGCAGCACGGCGTTGCTGCCGTGAGCTACCATTAAGAGCGAGCCATCCTTGAGCGGCTCCACCCAGCTGGGCCGCAAGAACAGCGTATCGCGGCCGGCCTTATTAAGAAGCTCCGCCGAACGCACGTAACGCTCGGCTGCCTGAGCCGATTGGGGATCCTCTGCCAGGCTGAATAGTTCCAGCTTGGATTCCAGAAAGGGGCTCGCGCCCTGGCGGGATAGCACTTCCCGCCACAGGGAGAAGGCGCTCGAGCTTGAGCCAAGCCGGTAATAGGCCTTGCCAAGCCAATAGCTGCCCAGGGCGTTACCGGGTTGCGTCGCGAGCGCCTGCTCGAAAAACAAGAGCGCTTCGCCGTAGCGGCCGGCATTGTAGGCCACTACGCCGGTGCGAAAGGCCTCCATCGAGGAAGGCGCGTTGAAGGTATAGGGGAACTGCGCCTGCGCGGCGCTCATGCCGAAAAAAAGAACGGATACGAACAGCGTTAAGCGGCGCGTCATTATGCCCCCATAGCCTTTCCGAGCTGCTCAAGGTGGTGTTGCACTTCCTTGTTCTGCGGTAAAAGGCCGGCGGCTACCTTAAGGTAACGGCTTGCTTCATCTATCATGCCAAGACGGAGGTAGGTCCAGCCTAGGCTATCCGCATAGGCGGGGTTTTTGGGGTCGCCATCCAAGGCTTTGCGGCAGAAGGTTAAGGCGCGGCTTAAGTCCCGGTCGGCGCAGGCTAAGAGGTAGCCATAGCCGTTGAGCGCGTTGAGGTTTTCCGGGTCCTTGTCTATTGCCTTGGCATACCAGTCTATGGCTTCCTCGCGGCGCCCCTGAGCCCAGCTGGCGTAGCCTAAGGACGCGAGCACCTGCGGACTGGCCTTGTCGGCTTCCAATAGCTTCTTAAGCTCGTACTCGGCTAGCTTGGAACGGCCTGTTATGCTGTATATATAGGCCAGCGTGAGGCGGCACTGGTCGGCCCGCGCGTCTTCCGCGCCGGAAGTAACCACCTGCTCAAGATATAAAAGCGCTTCGTCATACTTGGCAAGTCGCACATAGCAGAGGCCCAGTACATAGGCCAGCTCAAGGTAGTCGCCCTCGTCCACCTTAGCCTCGGCCAGGCTGAATATAGCGCCCTCGTAATCGCCGGCTTTATAATCGGCCAAGGCGCTGGCTATGGTTGCCTTGCCGCTGCGGCCTTCCTTCATGCCTCTGCCTCCGCTACTGGATACACAAGCACTTTCGTTATACTTGCATAACCTTGCAGCACAGCATCCTCATCGGAGCCCCGCTGCGCTATGGTTTCTACCCTGCCGTCGGTATAGAAGCAGTATGAATGCCCATCGGGCCCTTCAAATACCTTAAGCACGTCCTTATACACGCGCCTGCTCGGCGTGCCTTCCTTGAATTCAAAGCGTATATGGTCCTCGGCGTTCGGGGCGTTAATGTTGATGAATATGTCCTCGTGCCACAGGCCAACGAGTTCATCGAGGCGCCCGGCTACCGTGGCGGCGAGCGCCTGATAGCGGAAGGGTTCCTTGAACTCGGCGAGCGACAGCGCTATGCCCGGCAAGCCTATCATGGACGCCTGCCTAGCCGCCGCCGCGGTGCCTGAATAGATGAGATCGGTGCCGAGATTAGGCCCGCGGTTTATGCCTGATATGACCATATCGGGTTTACAGGGCAGCACGCCATGGCTGGCCAATATGACGCAATCGGCGGGCGTGCCTGAGCAGGAATACTCGCGTTCGCCATGCTTCCGCAGCTTTAAGGGGTGCCGCAGGGTCATGGCGTGGCTTTGCCCTGAGCGTTCCTCGTCGGGGGCGAAAATCCACGCATCGTGCCCCTGCGCGCGGACGGCTTCCGCGAGTATGCGTATGCCCTCGCTCGTGTAGCCATCGTCGTTCGTAAGAAGAATGGTCATGTGCACTCCAGCAAAGCTTTAATCGGCGTTCGTATTCGGGCCTTGCCACGGCTTGATTTCCCAAACCACGGGACGGAAACCGAAGATACGCTCATATTCTTCGAGGCGCTTGCGGTATTCGGGGAGCGCTTCTTCATACAGGATAGTCAGGGTACAGCCGCCAAAGCCCTTGCCCACCATGCGGCTGGTCAACACGCCGTCAATCTCTATGGCGCGCTTTACGAGCCAGTCTATCTCGGGGCAGGATAGCTCATAATGGTTGCGCAAACCAGCCTGCGATTTATTCAGGATACGGGACAGCGAGGGAAGATCTTTTTTTAAGATGCTCTCGCGGGCATCCTTAATGCGCTGAAGCTCTTCTATGAAGAAGGTGGCATGCCTGCGCACGTACTCGGGCATGCGGCCCATAAATTCGTCTAAGTCCTCGATGGTGTAGCCGCGGAGCCCGCGGGCGCCTCCGCCGAGCGTGGCAAGCGCCTTGGCGCAGTTTTGCACGCGCGAGCGCAGCTCGTCATCCACGGGAGGACGGGGCACCTTGGAATCGCTGAGCAGGAGGATGGCCTTGGAAAAACTGGCGTCGAGGCGTTCGCAACGGCCATCGTAGGCGTCCACGATAAGCAAGGACGAGGCTTCGGCCCTCAGGCTGGCGCTGTACTCGGCGGAGCGCGCCGGCCGCTCGAAATAGTGCTTCATGACCTCGGCGGCGGTCTGCTCGAGCGCCGCGGGATCGAGCGATGCACCGGAGAGCGTGGCCGCGGCTTTTACCGAGGCGCAGAGTAAGGCGTTGGCTGAGCCTAAGCCTAAGCCCTGGGGTATATCCCCGCTTATACTGACATTGAGACCCTTGGCGCCCGGCCGACCCTCAAGATAGGCAGCAAGCGCGCCTTTTACGTAGTTAGCCCAGCGATCTTCTCGTTTATACTTGAGGTTACCGAGGTTAGTGCGCTTGCGCTCATTCAGGTCGGACGCGAAAAACCGGAGCGAACTGTCGCGGCGCGCGCTCATGGCCACGGACATGCTGCGGTCGTAGGGTAAGCCCAGATACATGCCATCAGCGTCCACGGTATGCTCGCCTAGAAGGCGCACGACCCCTGGAACGTTGACGACCACGTCGGGAGACGCTTCGTACTCGATGCGGTGTAGTTGACTTATGTCCATACGCGCGCCTTCCGCAATCATCATATAATACCGGCTATCATACTTCATAACCCGCTAAGCTTCAATAAAAATTGAAACAACACGGCTTTCTTTGACATAATCCGTCAATCAGGTTTACTATTGTAGCATGGTTTACCGCACACGAAGCCTGCATATACTCGTATTCATCACTCTAGCGGCCGTTCTTGTGTCGCTCTCCTGCGCCGGTGATCCTCAGTCGCCCCCGCCCATCGCTGAACCAGGCATGGAGCCCATCGTAGCAACCGAGCCCGTAGCGGAGCCTGAGCCTGCCGGCTTCAACCCCGACCTGGTGAGCGTTGAGCTCAAGCAGACGACCTTCGCGGACATTAGCGTACTCATAGAAACGCTCAATACGATCATACGCCGCAGGGACTTTGAGGGCTGGACGACCTACCTTACCGCAGATTACGCGAGCTACTACTCCGACCCGGCGGTGCTGGCGGAAATGTCGCAGGAACCAGCCCTTAAGCGCTACAACGTGGTTTTAAGGAGCATGCGGGATTTCTTTACCAACGTGGTATATCCTTCACGTCAGAACATGAGGGTTGACGACATAGAGTTTATAGACGAAAACAAGGTACGCGCTATTACTATAAACAGCAAGGAAGAGCGCCTGGTACTTTACAATCTCGAAAAAATCGGCGATACATGGAAGATAGCTATCTGGAGGTAAGCATGAAGCGTAGCCTTAGCGTATTAGTAATCATTTTCGTAGCGGCGACTATGGGCGCATTTGCCCAAAGCGGCGGCGAACGCACCGTAGAAGAATCGTATCTGCAGGAATCCCTCGAAACCATGATCATCCGCGAACAGGCCTACGCGGACAGTAAAGACATGAAGCTCGTGGCCCTCCAGTACATACGGCAGGCCATCGATGAAGGCCGTATGAATCAGGATATTGCCCGCGCCTTAGAGTTCCTGGCCACGGAGACCACGTCAACGATCATACGCGCGGGCGGCGTAGGCCGCGTGCTCAACAACTACCCCGACGTGCGCCGCGAGGCCGCCCTGCTGCTCGGCGAGTTTAAAACCGTTGCCGCTAAGGACGCCCTGCTCAAGGTAGCGCTCTCCGATAACGAACCCATGGTCATAGCGGCCGCCATGCGCTCATTAGGCAAGGTAGGCATGAACGATAACGACGACGTTACCCAGGCTATAGCCTTTATCGTTAACCGTTTCGACATACTGATGCCCGACAACAGCCTGGCTTTTGAGAGCCTGGTGGCCCTTGAGCTTTTAGCCAAGGCGCAGGGAGGCCTTAAGGATACCGCCGCTATCCGCGCCATCATGCGCATAGCGGACGGCAGCTACATAACGCCCGTGCGCCAGAAGGCACGGAACCTCCTTAACGATCTGCGCACCGCATCAAACTCTTCGGGCAAATAGGTCCGACGCATTCTAGTAAAATAAACAGCCCGTCTGCGCTTCATGCAAGCGAAGGCGGGCTGTTTTTTCTTCCCGCACCGATAAGTGCCGATGCCCGCAGCCTGTTCGTATAGCAAAAAAAGAAGTATATTGAATATTAACGATGCGTACTCTGCGTAGCCATCGAGAGCGTTCCAGGCGCTCAAGGAGCCAGCCATGGAAATACAAGACATACAGCCACTAAGCCCGGTAGAAACGCCGCCCCCTCCGCCCCCTGAGGCCGATCGACCCGTAGAACCTCAAGGCCCGCGAGAGGCCCCGCCCCTACCTGAAGACAGCGCAACCATACTGGACCTCTACGCGTAAAAAAAACGGGAACCGCTAAAAAAGCGATCCCCGCGTTTACGCGCATTCTGAGCGATGCCGGGCTCGAACCGGCCACCTTCAGCTCCGGAGGCTGACGCTCTATCCATATGAGCTAATCGCTCGCGACCTTGGCATAGTAGTCGTATGGGGTCCCCCTGTCAATACGAAGCTCTTTTCGCTACGATAGAGCCATGCTTCCCACCATACTGTTAGCGAGCGCTTCGCCGCGCCGCGCCGAGGTCCTGGATTCCTTAGGCTTTCCTTTATGCGTAGAGGCTATGGATATTGACGAGAGCGTAGCCGACGAACTGCCCGTGGGCGAGCGCGTGCAACGGCTTGCGGAGCTTAAGGCCGCCGCCGCGCACGAGAGAGCCTGGACCGGCAGCGGCGCTAAGCCGCGCTGGATACTGGCCGCCGATACCCTGGTAAGCCTCAACGATCGCGTGTTCGCCAAGGCGGAAGACCGCGCGGAGGCAGGCGCCATGCTTTCGGCCCTGGCGGGCACGACGCATCAGGTGTACTCAGGCTTAGCCTTAATCGATGGCGTATCAGGCGCCGTTAACTCTATCGCTTCGTGCACGGATGTACGTTTCGCACCCCTGAGCACGAAGGAGATTGAGGCCTACCTGGATAGCGGCGAGTGGCGGGGGGTGGCCGGCGCCTACCGCATTCAGGAGCGCGCGGCCTTTTTCGTCGAGCGCATAGAAGGCTCCTTCTCAGGAGTCGTGGGCTTGCCACTGCGGGAGTTTTATGTCATCCTAGGCCAAGCAGCGTATCCGCTTTAAGGCGGGGGCGGCAGGGGCGCTTTGCGCCTCAATTTTCCGTAGCCAATCGTCAAGGCTTTATATAGGCTCTTGCAAACCGGTTATGAGAACAAGCGAAGGGGGTCTCGCCGCGGCGGGACCACAATGGAGGAACACGTGGCAGTAGTCACCATGAAGAGCCTCCTGGAGTCCGGAGTACATTTCGGCCACCAGGTAAAGCGCTGGGATCCGCGCATGAAGAAATTCATATTCGCGGAACGCAACGGCATCCACATTATCGATCTGCAGAAGACGATACAGTCCATCAAGGAAGCCTATGAGGTGGTGCGCAAGACCGTAGCCTCAGGCAAGCCGGTACTGTTCGTAGGCACCAAGAAGCAGGCTCAGCAGGCTATCCAGAAAGAAGCCGAACGCTGCGAAATGTTCTTCGTGAACAATCGCTGGCTCGGCGGCATGCTCACCAACTTCGCCACCGTGCGCAAGTCCATCGAGCGCCTTATCAAGCTTGAGAAGGAAGACTTCTCCAGCCTGACTAAGAAGGAACAGGCCCAGCTCCAGAAGGAGAAGGCCAAGCTCGACAAGAACCTCTGCGGCATCAAGGGCATGACCAAGCTGCCCGGCATTATTTTCATCATCGATACCCGCAAAGAAGGCATAGCGGTAGCGGAAGCCCGCCGCCTTGGCATACCCATAGTAGCCGTCGTCGATACCAATTGTAATCCTGAAGGCATAGACTACCCCATTCCCGGCAATGATGACGCCATACGCTCCATATCGCTCTTTACCCAGATCATAGCCAACGCGGTGGTCGAGGCCGAGAGCGAAACCGGGCTCAAGATCATAGAGACCCTCCAGGAAGAGGAACAGGAAGAAGCGGCCCAGGCCGCCGTAGCCGCGGAAGCCACCGCAGAAGACGAGGAAGTGGAAGTCGACCCCAGCACCTACGTGGCCGAAGCCAAGGTAGAAGCCGAGGATACTCCCGCCGAGGAGCCCGTCATCGAGGAAGACAAGTTCTACACGAAATAAGGAGTAGCGCCGTGGATATTAAGGCATCCGATATAAAAGTCCTGCGCGAGAAAACCGGCGCGGGCATGATGGACTGCAAGAAGGCATTAGTAGAGGCCGGCGGCGATCCGGTCAAAGCCGAAAAAGTGCTCAAAGAGTGGGGCTTAGCCGGCGTCGAAAAGCGGGCGGGCCGCGCTACCAACGAAGGGCGCATCTTCATAGCCGAGGGCGGCAACGCCATCGCCATGGTAGAGATAGCGTGCGAAACCGACTTCGTCGCCCGCAATGAGGATTTTATAGCCTACGGCGATAAGATGGCCAAGCTGTGCCTGCAGAAGGCGTATGACAAGCCCGTGCCCGAGCTTGAGGAAATGGTTAAGGACATAGCCAGCGTCATTAAGGAGAACATAAGCCTTAAGCGCGTCGTCTATGCCAAGGCCGCTGCCAATGAGAACATCCACTACTACATGCACGGCGAAGGCAAAATCGGCGTCATCGTACGCAGCGTGAGCGATAAGGCCGACTGCTTCAAGAACGCCGAAGTCAGCGGCTTTATCCATGACGTAGCCCTGCACATCGCCGCGTTCCGCCCCATGTTCCTCGACCAGTCCAAGATTAGCGCGGACTGGGTAAAGGAGCAGGAGGAAATCTTCCAGAAGCAGGTAGAAGGCGACGAGAAGATGAAGGGCAAGCCCGCCAACGTCATACAGGGCATACTCAAGGGCAAGCTGCAGAAGCTCATGAGCGAGATTTGCCTCATGGATCAGGGTTTTGTAAAGGACGAGAAGCAGAAGGTATCCGCCGTCATGGCCTCTATAGCCAAGGCAGCGGGAGCTTCGCTGACTATTACCGAATACATTTACGTACGTGTAGGCGAGAACTAAGCGCCTTTCCTTAGCGCCCGGGGGCGACGAGTTCCCGGGCGTTCATATCAAGGTGGGAGGATAGACCATGAACGACGTAAAGCAAGCCTGCGAAGAGCGTATGAAGAAATCGCTCGCAGCCCTCAAAGACGAGTTCGCCGGCATACGCACCGGCAGGGCATCCCCCGCGATACTGGACAAGCTACGGGTGGACTACTACGGCCAGAAGAGCCCCATAAGCCAGGTAGCCAATATATCGGTACCCGAGGCAAGGCTCATCGTAGTACAGCCCTGGGACCGCGCCCTTATCACCGAGATAGAGCGGGCCATACTCAAGTCCGAGCTTGGCTTGAACCCCTCCAATGACGGCAAGGTGATACGCATTTCCATACCGCCGCTTACCGAGGAACGCCGCAAAAAGCTCGTAAAGGGCGCCAAGGAATCCGCCGAGCAATCCCGGGTGGCGCTGCGCAATATTCGCCGCGACGGCATAGAGGACCTTAAGAAATCCAAGGACTCCGGCACGCCCGAGGACGAGGTGAAGAAGGCCGAGGAAGAGCTGCAGAAACTCACCGACTCCTACGTAGCCCAGATTAACAAGGTATTGGAAGAGAAAGAGAAGGAGATCCTGGAGGTCTAATCCCATGGCTCTTCTAGCGACGAGGAATCCGCCCGTTCATATAGGCCTCATCATGGACGGCAACGGCCGCTGGGCAAAAGCCCGCGGGCTGTCCCGTACCGAGGGCCATAAAGAAGGCCTCAAGGTTGCCAAGCGCATCGTCAAGGCCGCCGAGGATTTTGGCGTTCGCTATCTATCCCTCTACACCTTCAGCACCGAAAATTGGAAGCGCACGGCGGACGAAGTGGGCTTCCTTATGGGCCTCTTGCGCACCCACCTTGCCGCGGAATTCGATTTTTATAGAGAGAACGGGGTTCGCATCGTCCATTCGGGCAATCCCGAAGGCCTGCCGGCCGACGTGCTGTCCGCCATACAAGGCGTAGTACGGGATACGGCCGATTTTAACGGCATTACGGTAAACCTGGCCATAAACTACGGCGGACGCGACGAAATCATACGAGCCATTAAAACCATAGCGCATTGCGACGAGCCCATAGACGAAGCCTTCGTGCGCGCCAACATGGACGTGCCAGGCATACCCGACCCCGATCTTATCATACGCACCGGGGGAGAGCACCGCCTATCCAACTTCCTGCTTTGGCAGGCGGCCTATTCAGAATTGTATTTTTCCGACGTGCTCTGGCCGGACTGGAACGCCGAGCAGCTCAAGAACGCGATTGACGATTATCAGCATCGCGAGCGCAGATACGGCGGTATATCGTGAAAAACATCATTACCCGTTTACTACTCTTCGTCGTCGCCCTGCCGACGCTGTACCTGACCGCCTGGTACGGCTCCTTTCTCCACCGCATGCCTATAAGCCTTCTTGCTATAGCCTTTTCCATAGGCGCGGGCATTGAGCTCTTAAAGCTTCTGGAACCCCAGGCGCCCTTCGCGCGCAAGCTCGGCGCGGCCATACTGTCAGGCACGCCCTCGCTCGCCGCCTATCTTGGCCTGTTCCTGCTCAAAGGCAGCGCTATAAGCGTGTGGCTAAGCTCCGCAGGCGCCGCGGTCATGATACTATTCCTCTTAGCGAGCGTACCCAAGGCCTATGCAAGCAAGAAGCGGGATATTCAGGAAACGAAATTCCTAAGCTCCCATGACGCCCTGCTCATCATGTATCCGGGCTTAATAGCCTCGTCGCTTATGATGATAACCGGTTCCGAAGAAATCGGCGGCCAGCTCGTCATTTGGTTCAGCCTTGTCGTCTTTGCCAATGACAGTTTCGCCTGGCTCATAGGCATAAGCCTAGGCAGGCATCGCGGTATTTTTAACGTATCGCCGAACAAGAGCCTTGAAGGCCTTATCGCGGGCTTAAGCGGCAGCATGGCCGCCAGCCTTGCCGGCCCCTTACTCTTTCCCGCCCTGGTGCCCGCGAACTGGCTTGTGCTGGCGCTCTTAGGCGGGGTGTGCGGCTTCTTCGTGGTAGCCGGCGACCTCTTCGAGTCTGCCCTCAAGCGCTCGGCCGAGGTAAAAGACTCAGGCGACACCATACCTGGCCGCGGCGGCTTCCTAGACTCCTTTGACAGCATCATGTTTACCGCGCCGGCCTTCGCCTTCTTCATGGCGATACTCGGTATACTGTGAGCGCCTCCGGGAAGGCATGCGCATGAAAAACGTGCTCATAGTAGGCGCCACGGGTTCCATAGGCCGCCAGGCCCTCGATATCATAGCCCTGCATAAGGACAGATTCCGCGTAGCGGGCTTAAGCGCCCATGCCAACGAGGCTACGCTATTAGACGCTTCAAGGCTCTGCGCGAGGGAAGGTCTCGGCGCGCCCGCGCTCTGCCTGAGCGGCGCAACGCCCCTCGACCAATCCATAGCGTACGCAGGCACGGCCGCCCTTACCCGCTTCATCGAGGACAGCGATGCCGATATCGTCCTTAACGCGGCTGCCGGGGCCGACGGCCTCATTCCCACCATGGCCGCCCTTGGCTGCGGCAAGGACCTCGCGCTTGCCAACAAGGAAAGCATAGTCATGGCAGGCCGCCTTGTGCTGGCTTTGGCCAAGGCCAAGGGCGCGCGGCTTTTGCCGGTAGATTCCGAGCATTCGGCCCTGTTCAATCTCATTGAGCGCTTCGGCCGAGAGTCTATTCGCGGGGTAATCATCACCGCGTCGGGAGGCGCCTTCCGCGACCGGCCCCTGGAAAGCCTTAAAAACGTAACGCCCGCCGAGGCCCTTGCCCACCCCACCTGGTCCATGGGCGCTAAGATCACCATAGACAGCGCGACGATGGCGAATAAGGGCCTGGAAGTGCTGGAAGCCGCTCGTCTTTTTAATCTTAGGGCAGAAGACATACAGGTGCTCATCCATCCTGAAAGCAGGGTGCATTCCTTTATACGCAGCCGCGAAGGTTCGCTCTACGCCCAGCTGTCCAAGCCCGATATGCGCCTGCCCATACTCAACGCCCTCTCCTGGCCAGATATAGTGGATGAAAACCTAGCCGATCTTGACCCCGGTATCGAAGGGCTTTCCTTCCGCCCGGTGGACTATGATCGCTATCCCCTGCTAGCCCTTGCCTACGACGCATTGCGCGCGGGCGAAGGGGCCGCCATAGCCTACAACGCCGCCAACGAGGAGGCGGTTGCCGCCTTCATGCAGGGTAGGCTCCCCTACCTCGGCATAGCGGCAGTCGTAGAAAGCTGCCTTGAACGCGATCTACCCGCTCTCATAGAAGAGCTACCCGCCATACTCGAACTGGATGCCCGAGCGCGTTCTCAGGCCCGTAACGCTATAACGGAGCGAACATGACTATAATCACCATACTCTTGGGACTCGTCGGCCTTGGCGTCGTGGTATTCTTCCACGAACTGGGGCATTTTATCATGGCCAGGCTCGTAGGAGTCGAGGTAGAGGAATTTTCCTTGGGCTGGGGGCCTAAGCTTAGCGGCTTTAAGCGCGGCAACACCACGTATCGCCTATCCGTGCTGCCTATAGGCGGCTACTGCCGCATGAAGGGCGAGGATTCATATCGCAAGGCCTTGGAAGAGAAGCTTGAGGATTTCCCTAAGGAGCCGGGCTCTTATTTCGCCGCCCATCCGTTCAAGCGTATACTCATAGCCCTCGGCGGCCCCCTCCTTAACGTGGTGTTCGCCTTCGCGGTATTCGCCACGGTATTCGGCGTAGGCTACAGCGTGGACAGCTGGGGCAACAAGCTCGTATTAGCCAGCGACTACGACGGGCTAAGCTACGCGGCGGACAGCGCCGGTTTCTCCACAGGCGACGCTATCGTATCGATAGACGGCAAGGACATACGCTCCTTTGCGGATATTCAGGAAGCCTTCGCGCTCTCGGCCGAGCAAAGGCTGGCCGTGGTGATAGAACGAAACGGCCAGCGCATAGATACGAGCGTTACGCCTCAGTTGGACCGGGAGACGGGCGCCGGGCGCGTGGGCATATATCCCTGGGTGGATACCAGCGTTGAATCCTTGACCGCGGGCAGCCCTCTGCGCTTGGCCGGCCTTGCCGCCGGCGACATTATCGTGGCCGTGGACGGCGTATCGGTGCGCCATGGCATAGACCTCATACGCTACCTTGAGCTTAAGCGACCCGAGCGGCCGATCCTTTCCTATGAGCGCTCCGGCACGGCGAAGGATGTGACGCTGGTGCTCTCGTATGCCGAAGGCTTGCCGCCGGACTTGGGCATAGGCTGGCGCCGCACCAAATTAACGATACGCTCCGAAAACGCCTTCGCCGCCCTGGCCGACGGCTGGAATGAAACGATCAAGACCATAGCGGGCACCTACCGTGGGCTTGCTTCACTGTTTAAGGGCGTGGATGTGTTTAGGGCAGTATCAGGCCCCGCGCGCATCACCTGGGTCGTTGGGCAGGTAGCCACCGAAAGCTTCTCCACCGGCATGGCCAGCGGCCTCACCATATCCTTCAATTTCCTGGCCATACTATCCATAGGGCTCTTCGCCATGAACCTCTTGCCCATACCCCTCTTGGATGGGGGCTGGATACTGCTGTTCATCGTGGAAGCGTTGCGAGGCAAGGCCGCTAAGGTAAAGACCGTGTTCCGCTATCAGACCATAGGCATAGTGGCCGTAGCGGGGCTTTTCCTTCTATCGACCATAGCCGACATATTGTTCTTTTCCGGCCGCTAATGCCCATGCTACAATGACGAAAGCCAGGAGGAAGCTATGATACAGACACGGTGCCGCTGCGACAACGCTATAGAATTCGACCTGCCCGACCATTTCGACCTCGACCATGACGAACAGAGCAAGGCCGCCCTCCTTGACGGCAGCTTTTTATCCGTGGCCTGCCCGCAATGCGGAGCTCCCGTGCGGCCGGAGATCGCCGTGCGCGTAGACTGGGCGAGCAAGGGCCTCAAGGCCCAGGTACTGCCCGAACTGGAGCGCTTAAGCGCCTATAGAGGCAAGGCGGACGCGCCTAAGGGCGTTGAGCTGCTTATCGGCTATCCTGAGCTCTTTGAGCGCATACGCATGCTGCGCGACGGGCTGGACCCGCTGGCCGTAGAACTGCTTAAGTACTTCGTGTACGAGAAGGCCCAGGACAGCGAACCCGATGCGGATATAAGCGTCCATTACAATGGCTTACTCGACGAGAGCCTTGCCTTTCACATACTGGGGCTTAAGTCGGACGAGGCCGCGGTACTCAAGCTGCCTAAGGATTCCTATAAGCGCGCCTTGGGGGGCCTTAAGGAAAGCCTTGGCAAGGAACCCTTCAAGGAGCTCTTTCAAGGCTCCTACCGCTCCATAAACAAGCTGGCCTTCCTGCAATCCCAGGAGGATTAAAACCGCCTGACGCGGCAAAGAAAATACCCCCGTAGGCTTTGGCCGGCGGGGGTATTCAATTTTATTTCTGAAGCGTAGCGGGCTCTAGGCCGCGTGCGCGCTCTAGCTTAGCTCAACTGTGGCTTGGATTGGCCTTTACCTTGCGTATGGCCTCGTCCACCGCCTTGCGGACAAGCTCCGCATAGTCGCCCTCGGCCTTGGCATGGGCGTAAAAGGTGCCCATGAGCGAGGCATGATACAGAGGCTTAATAGAATTAAGGGCAAGGGCGGCCGTATCGACGACGCAGTCCTGGCAATCGCACATGCCTTCCTCGCGCGCCGTATCCATGCGCCTGCCGAGCTCCTCAAGCACCATGCGCTCGGAATCGTTTACTAAGACGCTTAAATCATACTGTTTATCTAGATCCATGCAATCCCTCCCCGGCGGCTTAAGTCTAATGCCCGGAGTGCTGTTTATCAAGGGACTCGAAGCGGGTGAAATTGGGGAAGAAAAGAAGGTTTACCATGCCCACGGGGCCGTTACGCTGCTTGGCCACGATAAGCTCGGTGGGTATGTAGGGCGAACGCTCGTCCATGCGTTTTTCTATTTCCCTGTCGCGGTGCAGGAACATGATAACGTCGGCGTCCTGCTCTATGGAGCCCGACTCGCGGAGGTCGGCCATGGAGGGCTGCTTGCCCTCCGCCTCTCGCTTAAGCTGGGAGAGCGCCACGACCGGTATGCGCAGTTCGCGCGCCAGGGCCTTTAGCGAACGGGATATGCTGGAAATCTGCTCCCAGCGGGGCAGATCGGAGTTCTCGTGGGTAACGAGGGTAAGGTAGTCGATGAAGAGCACCTGTATATTGCGCTCGCTCTTCATGCGTCTGGCCAGCGAACGGAGATCGAGCAGCTTGATGTTGGGCACGTCCACGATATACAGGGGAGCCTCATACAGCCTGCTCGCAGCGTCCATGAGGCTCTGTATGTCGCTGGGCTTTATGAGGCCGGAGCGTACCTTTTCGGAATTGATGCGCGCCTCGCTGGCTAAGAGGCGGTTCATGAGCTGCACGTCGGGCATTTCAAGGGAGAAGAAGCCCACGCTGGCTTTTTCGCGCAGCGCCATGTGCGCGGCGACGTTGAGCGCGAAGGCCGTCTTACCGACGCTCGGCCGCGCGCCTATGATGATAAGCTCAGAATCATGGAAGCCGCTGGTCATGCTGTCTAAGTCGGGGTAGCCGGCGGGCACGCCGGTGTATTGCGAGGTGGATTTGGACAGCTTCTCGATAAGCTTCATCGTCTCGGGAACTATTTCCTTGACGCTCTTATAGGTTACCGACTGCCTGTCCTGGCTTATCTCGAATATGTGCTCCTGCAGCTCGTCGAGGAGGAGGCTCGTCTCTATGCCGTCGTCGTGCGCCTTCTGCCGTATGTCAGCGGACAGCTTGATCACGGAGCGGCGCACCGAGCCGTCGCGTACGATTTGGGCATAGTATTCGACATTGGCGCTCGAGGGCACCGCGTCGGTAAGCTTGGCGATATAGGCGGGGCCACCGGCGTTATCGAGCGTGCCCTGGGCGCGCATTTCATCGGCCAGGGTTATGAGATCGGCCTTCTGCCCCTTTTCGAACAGGGCGACTATAGCCGAGAACACGTACTTGTTCGCGTTTACGTAATAGTCTTCCGGACGCAGGTAACGCAGTACGTGCGGTACCGCGTCCGGGTCTAACAGCAGGGCGCCCAATGACGCCTGCTCTGCTTCCGCGTTATGCGGCGGAACCTTATCCTTAAGCTGAGCAGGAATCATAGGCTGTTATTTCTTAATCCTGGGCCGATTCGCTCGACGCCTCAGGCGCTACGGCAGCGGCGGGCTCTACACTGGCTTGAGCGGCGGCCTGGGCCTGCGGAGCATCATTGGCGTGCACGCCGGCGTGTTCGTCGCGGCGGTGGCGGCGGGGCGCTTCAACCTTGGCGGGCTCGCGAGCCTTCTCTACGTGGCCTTTAACGACTACCTTAAGGGTAGCCTCGTCCTTCTCGTAGAGGCGTATGCTCACCTTGTAGTTGCCCACGCTCTTGATGACGCGGCCGGGCACTTCTATCCTCTTGCGGTCTACGTTGTAGCCCTTCTTGGTAAGCTCGTCGGCCACGGTGGCGTTGGACACGCCGCCGAACAGCTTGCCGTTGGGGCCGGCGGGCATGTCGAGCACGAGTTCCTCGGCGTCCAGGCGGGTCTTGATGTCGAGGGAGTTCTTGCGCTTCTCGGCCTTGCGCGCCTCGATCTCGGCCTTGCGGGAGGCGAACATCGCCACCGCGGAGGGGCTGAAGGGGAACGCGAGCCCGCGGGGAAGGAGGTAGTTGCGGGCATAGCCGGCGGCAACGTCCTTCACGTCTCCGAGCTCACCCAGGTTGGGAACATCTTGATTCAGGATAACCTTCATGGTCATTCTCCTTGTGTGTTTACTGCCCTGAGAGGAATCCAGGTTTCAAGGGTACCGAGCACGGCTATAACGGCGGCGGCCACGAGGCCTATCGTGCCGCCCAGAAGGACGAGCACGATGAATAACGCCGCAAGTACGCGCCTGGCAGGGGCCATGCCGATTCGCCCTAAAAGAGCGCCGGCCACGGCTAAGCCTTGGACTCCGTAGCAGATAGATACCGATAAAGCCACGTTCCACGCCACCGACACGACGGCCGGCGACGGGATATAGCGGGAGGCTAAGATCATCGCCCAGGAGGCGAGGAGCAGCCATACGAGAGCCTGCGGCACGCGATACTCGCTGAGCACAGGCGGCAGGGCGGGTTCGTCGGAGCCCAAATCGGAATATTCGGCGGTTCGCGCCGAGGCTAATTCCGGATCCGGCAACTGGCCGTCCTTAGGTAATGAGGCGAACGCGGCTTTTGCGGCGCGTATGAAACGCCAACGGCGTCCCAGGCGCGCGCCGCTCCAGGCGCTGGCATAGAGAAACAGGAACAGTACGGCACCGAAGCTCGCGCTTAGCACGCCCTTCATGCCATCGAAGAGCGCGGCGCTGTCAGCGGCTTCGAGCCCAAGGCTTGAAGCCGCCATGGCTACGGCCTCATCGAGCATTTCGCGCACGCCAGGCTGGCTAAGCGCCCATACAAAGGCGGGAAAGGCTATAAGGGCTACGAAGAGCCCGCCGCCAAGCGAACGCAGCACGAAGGGTACGCGGGAAAAGCGCGGAGAGGCGATAAGCAACAGCGCGGCAATAAGGGCTAGCGGCGCCGCGAGGCCTATGAGCAGGCTGCCCGCGCTCAACATATCCGCCCCCGCGAAGAGCAGCGACTGAAAAACGCTTATGCAGGCGGCCGCCGTTACCGAGGCGAGCGTCATGGCTTTATAGCCCCGGCCCGCGCCGGCCGCCTGGAGGGGCAGCAGGAACGCGGGAGCCAGGCTCACCGTGGCGTAGAGTACGGCCGAGGTGATGCCAAGCAACAGGGATGAGCCATGGGTACGCAGGACGGCAGGCAGCCGCGGCTGTGACACGATCAGTCCGCTACGAAGGGGAGCATGGCCATCGAGCGCGAGCGCTTGATGGAGAGCGCCAGCGTGCGCTGGTGCTTGGCGCAGGTGCCGGTAATGCGCCTAGGCAGTATCTTGCCGCGCTCGGTTATGAAGCGGCGCAGTACGTCAGGCTCTTTATAATCGATCTTTACCTTCTGCGCGCAGAACTTGCATACCTTCTTGCGGAAGAAGCCCTTCCGTCCGCCCCGTCCGCCAGAGCGGTCGTCTTCGCGGCGGGGTTCGTCATCGCGGGACTGCCTGTCGTCCCGGTCTCTATTCTGGTTCATGTCTGACATGGTTAATCTCCTTTAGGATCGTTGCCGTTCTAAGGACGGCTGCCGTTCTCAGAACGGAATATCGTCCGAAAAATCGTCGGACGCGGGCGCTCGCGAAGCGGGACCCTGCGCGCGGGGCGCGTCGTCCTGCCACTCTTTAGCGCCGGAATACGGAGTCTGCTGACCGCCCGAGCTATTCGAGCCGGAGGAGGAAGGACCGCCCTGGCCGCCGCCGAGCAGCTGCACGGAATTAGCGTTGATGATCACTTTGCTGCGGGTCTGGCCATCCTGCTCCCAGCGGTCCTGGCGCATCGTGCCTTCAACCGCCACAAGCTTGCCCTTGGTAAGGTACTGGTTCAGGCTTTCGCCCTGCTTGCCCCAGAGGTCGACGTCCCAAAAGCTCGGTTCGTCCACCCACTGGTCGCCCTTCTTACGCCTCGTGCCCGTGGCTACGGAGAAATGGCATATAGCCTGCCCCGAGTTCGTGAACTTCAGCTCCGCGTCCCTGGTGAGCCTGCCTACCAGCACGGCTACGCTTAAATCGGCCATACAGCCTCCTCGTTACTCGTCTATCCTGACGAAGAGGTATTTAAGGATATTCGTATTGAGCTTGAACACCTTTTCGGCGGCAAGGAGCTTGTCCGGCGCCATCTTGATGGTGTACAGCACGTAGCGGCCGCGCGGCCTGCCCTTTACGGGATAGGTAAGCTGGCGCTCGCCCATCTCGTCTTCTTTGACGATTTCAGCGGCCTGCCTTAAGAGCTCGGCGTGAATCGCCTCCTTGCCCAGACGGAACAATTCTTCTTCCGTCGGTAAGATGGTCATTAGTTCGTAGGATCGCATGATGCCTCCCTGTGGTCTATGATCCGGCCCGTATGGGCGGATAAGGAGATGTAGAGCACCCGGGTAAAACCGGGGGAACGACAAATCGGGTCACTATAGCCTGGAAAGGGCGCGGCATTCAAGCTCTTAACGCTCAAACTTAGGGCTTTAGTACCTTTACCGCGGCCCTAAGATTGCATACACTAGAGCCATGCCCCATGTAGTGCATTATCAGGATGACCTCTTCCTCATAGACAGCCTGGCTCGCTTCCTGGCCGACGCATCGCGCCTGGACCCGGACCCCGACATCGTGGGCGATGCGGTGCTCGGCGCGGCTAAGGCCGTGGACGCCGCCATACGCAAGCTCAGGGATCTCATACTTGCCAACGCCCACTTGGTGGAACGGCTGGATTACCTCAAGCTGCTCGCCCGGGCCGCGCGTACCGCCGGCGACGCCATCGATGAGCTCATTCGGCCCCAAGGCCCGCTTGCGCAGCTCGTGTCCAGCTCCGCCGACGAGCTTAAGCGCATGGCGCAGGCCCACCGCGCCGTGGCTTCCGAGCTATCCGACGCCCTGCACGCCGCCCTCGATGAAGGCGGCGTGGACGGAGACTTGGTGTCGGGGGACGAGCTGTCCGAATTGCTCCGCGGCGGCTGAGTCAGCGCGGCTAAGCTCAGCGCGGCTTTGTATACAGGTAGCGCTCCATAGCCGCGAGCCCATTGAGGGTAAGGTCTGGCTCTATGGCGTCGAAGGCGTCGGTAAGGCCTGACAACACCCTGCATAGGCCGCCGGTAGCCACTACCTTAGCGCCTCCGAGCTCAGCCTTTATGCGCGCCACCATGCTGTCCACGAGCCCCGCGTAGCCTAAGACGACGCCTGCCTGTATAGCCTGCACCGTGTTCTTGCCCATGGCCGACGCCGGCGCCTCAAGGGGCACCGCGGGAAGCTGGGCCGTGGCATTGGACAGGGAGGAAGCCGCGGTGCCCAGGCCCGGGGCTATGGCTACGCCGGCTATAGTGCCCGCTGCGTCTATGGCGGTAAAGGTAAGCGCGGTGCCGAAATCGACGACGAGGCTGGCCCCGCCGAAGAGCTCCCATGCGCCTAAGGCGTCGGCGACGAGGTCAGAGCCTATCTCGTCGGCGGCGATTACCTTGATGGGAAGCATCGGGTACACGGCCGAGCTGAGCAGGACGGGTTCCACGCCGAACACGTGGCCTGCCATCTTCTCTACCGATGCCGTAAGCTGGGGTACCACGGAGCTTATGATCACCCTATGGATATCGCGGGGGTCTATGCCGCGGTCACGCAGTATGGCGCTTACGATTACGCCGTACTCGTCCTCGGTCTTGCCCTGCACGGTGCGAATGCGGAGGGTATCCACAAGGACGCCGTCTTTATACGCCCCGCCTACGATATTGGTATTGCCTGCATCTATGACGAACAACATGGCGCCTATCATTGACGCGCTTTGGCCGCGCTGTCAAGGAAATGAGCCCTATTTATACCGCGCTTGCGCAAGCTCGGCCGTTTCTGCGATAATCGGCGCAAAACAAGGAGCCGCGATGAGCGATATTATTCAGCCTAGGGTGTTAAAGGGCTTTCGGGATATACTGCCCGAGGCGGAGATAGAGCGCGCAGACATGATGGAGCGCCTGACGGATACCTTCAGGAGCTACGGCTTCGTGCCCATCGATACGCCCGTGCTTGAATACGCCGAAATACTCCTAGGCAAGGCAGGCGGCGATACCGAGAAGCAGGTGTACCGCTTCAAGGATAACGGCGGACGCGACGTGGCCATGCGCTTCGACCTCACCGTGCCCTTTGCCCGCTTCATGGCCGAGCACCTGGCGGAGCTCTACCTGCCCTTCAAGCGCTACCACATGGCCAAGGTGTGGCGCGGCGAGAATACCCAGCGCGGCCGCTATCGCGAATTCGTGCAGTGCGATTTCGATATCGTGGGCAGCGACAGCGCGGCCGCCGACTTCGAGATACTGTCCATCATGCGCGCCGCCATGTGCGCCTTAGGCGTAAGCGATACGACCATACATATGAACAACCGCGCCGTCTTTAACCGTTTCCTAGCCAGGCTTAATCTTGGCGAAAAATCGGTGGAGATTTTACGCGTCGTTGACAAGCTTGCCAAGCTAGGCGCGGACGAAACCCGCGCGCAGCTTGCCGCCCTTGCCGGCGACGAAGCCGCGGGCCAGCTCATGGACTATATACGAAGCGACGAGAGCTTCGATGCCACGCTCGCGCGCATAACCAGGCTAGCCGGAGGTCCGGGCGCGGACACCGAGCGCCTCCAGGCCATATGGGCCATGGCCGAAGCCTGCGGCATAGCCGGGGCCATAGTCCTGTCCCCCAATATTACCCGGGGTTTGGACTACTACACCGGCATAGTGTTCGAAACCTTCCTCAACGAACTGCCGGAAATAGGCTCCGTATGCTCAGGCGGCCGCTACAATGACCTTGCCTCGCTCTACACCAAGCACAAACTGCCCGGCGTAGGCGCGTCCGTAGGCATGGACAGGCTACTCGCCGGCATTGAGGCCATAGGCAAAAGCTCAAAGCGCGGCAGCTATACGCAGCTCATCATCTTGAATATGGATGCCTCCCTTGAGCCTGAGTATCAGGCGGCCGCCGCCGTACTGCGCAGCGCGGGCATAGCCAGCGAATTATTCCTTGAGCAGCGCAAGCTCGGCCAGCAGTACGCCTACGCCGAGAAGAAAGGCATACCCTACGCCTTAATCCGCGGCGCCGAGGAAAGCGCCCGCGGCGTTTGGCTGCTGCGCGATATGGCTCAGCGAGAGAATAGCGAGCATGCGAGCGTGGCAGCGCTTGCCTCCGCCCTCAAGGCGGCGCTGAACGGCAGGGACTGAAGCGGCCATGCTCTCCGCCGTTCGCGTAGCCCGCGCCGCAGCCGTGAACGCCTATTCCTGCCTCGCCGTCTGTATATGCATGGCATGCGCGGGCTGCGCGGTGCACGCGCCGGCACTAAGCACGATCAGCCATAGGCTTATCGTCGCGGCCGTAGAGCAAGGCAGAGAGGAAAGGCTCTCTGTATACGCCGCGATAAGCGATCAGGACGGCATAGCCGATATAAGCCGCATCGTTATTATTCATGACGATACGGAACTCTACTGGGAACTTGATAGCTCGAGCTGGTCCATGAAGGAAGAAGGCTCGCGCTACTTTATCGGCTCAAACGGCCTTTCTGCTCCGCCTTCTAGCGCCATGCCGCGCGGCTCCTACCGCGTACTCGTATACGACCTAGCCGGAGAGCGGGCGGAAGGCTCCTTCCGCCTGGCCGCTCCGGACAGCGCCGCGTATGCGCTTCCGCAATTGGTCCTGGCCGGCGGCGATGCCATTAGCGTCGCGTCCCCATACCTGATTAATAGCGCGCTCTTTTACGACGCGGGGGGCAATGTAACCAAGACCGCCCCGCTTAAGGAAGGCAGGACGGCGCTTGACGCCCTATGGGAACAAGGACTCTGGCGCTCGGGGGCCGATTACCTTGCCGTATATAGCTTCGACCCGAAATCTGAACTAGGACTCATATCATGGAAAATTCGATTACCGGATTAGAAGAGCCTCACGCGGCCGCGAATGCGGATACGGCGGCGCCAGAGTCGACGGCGTCGACCTTGGCAATGGCTACGCACGAACGCATGAGCGACAGGGCCGTAGGCATACGCAGTTACGTGCTGCGCTCCGGCCGCATGACGGCCATGCAGCACAAGGCATTGGCCCAACTCTACGCGCAGCATGGCGTCGCCTGGGACGCGGGCCGTAGCATCGAGCCTAGGGAACTGTTCGGCGAGGAAGCGCCCCTCGTCGTAGAGGTGGGCTTTGGCATGGGCATAGCCACCGCGGCCATAGCCGCGGCCCTGCCCTCCACCAATTTTCTGGGCATAGAAGTGTACGCGCCGGGCGTAGGCAAGCTCTTATCGGAAATAGAGCGCCTCGGCCTTAAGAACATAAAGATTTGCAGGCACGACGCCCTTGAGGTGATAGGGGCCATGCCGCCCTCAGGTAGCGTGACGGGCTTTCATGTATTCTTTCCCGACCCCTGGCCCAAAAAGCGCCACCATAAGCGGCGCATCATGAGCGCGGAATTCATAAGGCTCCTGTCCGAACGCCTGAAGCCCGGCGGCTATGTATACTTCGTGAGCGACTGGGAAGAATACGCCGAGTGGACCCTTGAGCGCCTTGCGGCCGAGCCCCTGCTTGCCAACGCATACGAACGCTGGGCAACGCGCGAGCCGTGGCGGCCCGTTACCAAGTTCGAGCAGCGCGCCTTAATCGAAGGCCGCGCCATACGCGAACTTAAGTTCATCCGCGTATAGAGGCGCGGCATATCAGTCAAAGAAACTCGACAGCTTGCGGTAGAGCGCGCCTACCGTTTCCTTCTGCTCAGGGCTCGCCTTCTCCGCAAGTTCGTCCACCAGGGTCTCAAGGCTTGCCACGCTCTCGTTTATGGCGGTATGGAAGCCGCGCGACACGCGGAACCAATAGCTGCCCTCGCCGTCGTTGAAGAGTGCCACGAAGCCGAGTTCGGGATTCTTGGGCTTCCAATAGGATATCTGCAGCACATGACCGAGCGCCTTGACGAGGGCGTCCATGTCCTCATGCACGTTAAATTGCGCTTTTTTAGGCCAGCTTTTTTTTAAATCCTCTACCGGGTCGAGCCAGGACGCTATCTTGAGTATAGTCTCGAGCTTTTCGCCGTCGAGCAGGGTCTTATGGTCTACCTTGATGACGCCGAGCATGCCCTTGTAGCCCATGGCCGCGTCGGCGCTCAAGGCCTCCCTGGCGCCTTTGAACAGGCTCCACTCGAGCACGGCTTTCTTGCGCTTCTTCTCCGCCACGATGTCGAATACCTGGCCGCCTATCTTAATCTTGTTCGTAAAGTCGCGCAGTTCATCGCGCGTAGCGATGGCTTCCGCCTTGCGCCGCTCGGGTTTGCCAGCCTCGGGACCGACGGCTATGAGGGCGGGCTTCTTGCCCAAGAGAGCGTCGGCAACGATAGGCGATATGCGGGCGAGCATGTTGCGCTTGAGCGGCGATACGCTCATGGCGTACATACGCGTGGTGCGCACGATCTCGCCGGCCACGATAAATTCAGGGCTTTCCTTGAACATGACCGAGCCCGGATGTATCTGCACCTTCTCTGCCATGAGGGTGCGGAATACCCCGCGTTCCTGCCTTGCGCACACGAACTGAATGAGGCCGCGGCTCACCGCGCAGAGGTAATCGTCGGGCGGGCCGCCCGAGGCTATGGGCACGCCAAGGCTATTGACGATGAGCTCTATCTGCTCCTTTATGCGCGCTATCTCGAGCAGCGTGCGTTCGTCCAGGTAGTTGCGCTCGGCGAACGTAGCTTTGTTCGTGCTGTCTTTGAAAGCCTTGAACATATTAAGATAGGACACGAAATCGCCTAGGGGGTCGCGGAAGGCGTGGTGGGCCCTGCGCGCCTCGAGTTCCTCGCCGGGGGGCAGCACATAGGGGCTCATCGTGGACAGGAAGGAAGCGGCTATAATCACCTCTTCAACCACGTCCGGATACTTCATGATGGCCTCGGTAATCATGCGCGACAGGCGGGGCAGGAGCGGGAAGGCGCACATCATGGTGCCTATGGCCGACAGCGAGCGGTCGGGATTGAGCGCTTCAAGCAGGGTAAGCACGTCCATGGCGCCTAGAAGTCCCGAGCGCGCCGGCTTGGATATGAAATCGAAGCGCTCAAAGTCGCTTATCCCCAGTTCGGCCATGCGCAGCACCACTTCGGATAAGTCGGTACGGTATATTTCCTCCATGGTGAAGAGGGAGCGGTTCTCAAAGTCGTCGCGCGTGAAGAGTCGGTAGCAGTAACCGGGAGCCGTGCGCCCCGCCCTGCCCTTGCGCTGGTTGCAGGACGCTTTGGATATGGGCACCTCGACGAGGCTGGCCGTATAGGTGCGCGGGTTGTAGAAATTAAGCTTGGCCTGGCCGGAATCGATGACGCTCGTCACGCCGTCTATCGTCACGCTCGTCTCCGCTATGTTGGTGGCTATGATCACCTTGGATTTGCCCGGAGGCGCTTTGTCGAACACGCGCTCCTGCTCGTCCTTGCCTAGGCGCGCGTAGAGGGGCACGATGAGTATGCGGTTGCGCGATTCCGATACGGAGAGGCGCTGCATGCAATCTTTTATAGCGCGCTCGCCGGGCAGGAAAATGAGTATGTCGCCCTCACGGCGATCGCCCATGATTATGCGGTTCACCGTGGCCTCTATCTTGGCCGTAAGCACTTCCAGGTTACCCTCTACCGAAGGGGGATCCCACACCACAGTAACGGGGTATACCTGCGTATCTATCTTGACCACCGGGCAATCGCCAAAATACGCGCTGAATACCTCGGCGTTTATGGTAGCCGAGGATACGATTACCTTAAATTCGGGCCGCTCCTCGAGCACGCGCTTTAAGAGCCCGAGTATGAAGTCGATGTTAAGGCTGCGCTCGTGGGCCTCATCCACCATGATGACCGAATAGCGCGACAGGGCGGGATCGAGCTTCATCTCCTGCAGCAGTATGCCGTCGGTCATGATCTTGATGGCAGTGGACTGGTCGGTCTTATCCTCGAAGCGCATCTTGTAGCCTATGAGGCCGGGCATGGGCGTCTTAAGCTGCTTTGCTATGAATTCGCTCACCGAAATGGCGGCTATGCGCCGCGGCTGGGTTACGCCTATCATGCCGTGGCGCGCGAAGCCCGCCTCGTGGAGTATCACGGGTATCTGCGTGGTTTTGCCCGAGCCTGTGGGGCTTTCCACGACTATGACCTGATTATGAGAAAGGGCCTCGAGGATGCGGTCCTTTTGCTGGTATACGGGAAGGTTCTTTGGATCCATACCCCTATTGTAACGGATACGCGGGTATTATCAAAGGCGGCCGTTGACCTTATGCGCGCAAAGCCATAGTATAACGGGGCCGGGGTGGCGGGCCTTCCGTTGGAAGAGTCCGTCTGAGAACAGACCCGAAGAACCTGATCCGGATAATACCGGCGGAGGGAGCGTATGCACATTCGCAACACTTCATCGACACGCTTAGTACTCTCAGGCGGCTTTTTTCTGGCCGTCCTCCTCGCGGGCTGCGCCAAGCCCGCTAACGATGCCCTCGTCATTTATGCCTATGACTCGTTCGCTTCCGAGTGGGGGCTTGGCCCTCTCGTACTGCCGGCCTTCGAAGAGGCCACGGGCATAAAGGTGGAACTGGTAGCCGCGGGAGACGCGGGGCAAGCGCTGGCCAAGGCCATTGATGAAAAGTCTAATCCCAAGGCCGACATCATACTAGGCATAGACAACCACCTGCTTTCCAAGGCACTGGCCGCGGACATACTGGAATCGTATAAGCCTAAGAATGCCTCCAAGGTTCCCTCAGGCCTCGTGCTCGACAGCCAATGGCGCCTTACGCCTTTCGACTGGGGCAGCTTTGCCATTATTTGGGATTCGGAAAAGCTTGCGAACCCGCCTGGCTCACTTGAGGAGCTTACGAAAAGCGACTATGCGCGCTCACTAATACTGATGGATCCGCGTACAAGCTCGCCAGGCTATGGCTTTTTAGCATGGACCAAGGCGGTGTACGGAGAGGGATTGGCCGACTATTGGAAACGGCTCAAGCCCTCCATACTAACGATGAGCCCCGGCTGGGATACCGGTTACGGGCTTTTTACCGCAGGCGAAGCTCCCCTCGTGCTTTCCTACACGACCAGCCCCGCCTACCACGCTGAGTATGAGAGCTCTGGCCGCTACCGCGCCCTCATCTTTCCCGAGGGGCACCCTATACAGATAGAGGGCGTAGGCATACTAAAGGGCACTAAGCGCCGAGAGGCTGCGCGGGCATTCATAGACTTTGTCTTGAGCGCTACCTTCCAGGATGCCGTTCCCTTGGGCAACTGGATGTATCCCGTTATAGAGGATACCCCGCTGCCTACATCCTTCGACTTTGCGCCTAAGCCGGACAAGGACCTGCGCGTTGAGGCGTCGAGCCTTGAAGGCGCGGAGCGCGCCGCCCTGGATGCGCTTAAGTAACATGAAACGGCAGGAAGCGCCCCTTATTGGGGCGGCTGCGCTTAAGAAGGGCCTTCGGTTCGTACTGTTCCCGAGCCTGGCCCTGCTCGTAGCCGCGCCATTAGGCGCCGCCTTCCTGCCGCTCTTTAGGAGTCCGGGCGCCTTAAGCAACCTAAGCGCGGCCCTTGGCGATCCTCGATTCCTCGCCTCCTTCGGCTTCGGGCTCGGCCAAGCTTTTGCCAGCTCCCTCTTAGCGCTGCTTATAGGCCTGCCCGGCGCATTTTTCCTGGCCAAGCGCAGCTTTCCGGGCAAGCGCTTCTTAGGGGCTCTCTCCGCCGTGCCCTTCTGCGTGCCGCCTTTGATCGTAGCCATAGGCTTCGTGCTGTACTACGGCAGGCAGGGCTATTTGAACCGCGCCCTCATGGCCATGTTCGGCCTGGAAGCGCCTCCCTTGGATTTCCTCTATTCCTTTAAGGGCGTGGTGCTGGCCCATGCGTTCTATAACTTTCCCCTGGTCATGCGCCTCGTAGGCGACGCTTGGGCTAACGCGAGCAGGGCTCAGGAAGAGGCGGCGGAACTGTTAGGCGCTTCCCGGCTGCGCGTATTCTTAACGATAAGCCTGCCTGGCTTGCTGCCAGCCATAGGCTCGGCGCTGTCGCTGGTATTCCTCCTCTGCTTCTACAGCTTCGTGCTGGTACTGCTCTTCGGCGGCCCCGGCGTAGGCACGCCGGAAGTGGAACTCTACCGGGCCGCCCGCTTCGACTTTAATAAAGGCTTGGCTGCGGCCTTTGCCCTGGTGGAAAGCGCCGTCGCCTTCATCGTGCTCGCCATATACGCCAGGCTTGAGCGGAGCATAGCCGGCCAGCGCGGCGACGCCGCTGCGCGCGCCCGGCCTGCGGCCTTTAAAAGCCCTGCGGAGAAAGCGGCCGCGCTCGCCTACGGCCTCTTCATAGCGCTCTTCTTCTTAGGCCCGCTTTTCTGCGTTGCGCTCGAAAGCCTCGTCGTCAAGTCGGGAAGATTCGGGGCGGGGCTCTTGGGCCTTGCCAATTACGCGGCCCTCTTTTCAAGCGCCAGCTTCGGTAGGGCGGCCCTCAACACCCTGGCGCTCGGCCTGGCCAGCGCCGCCCTGGCCGCGGCTCTGGGCTTTGCCTTTTCCATAGCGCTTAAAAATTGCCCGTCGGCCTTCTTAAGCTCGGTATTGCCCATGGCCCCCCTTGCCGTATCGAGCGTGGTGCTCGCCTACGGCTGGAGCGAACTCTTAGGCGGCTCGTCCGTGCTGGCCATAGCCGCGGTGCAGGCGGTATCCGCCTATCCCTTCATACTGCGCTCCATTCAGGGCTCTATCGGCCTATCCGACGAGCGCTATGCCCAGGCCGCCCTTACCCTGGGCTCAAGCCGCTTAGGCGCGGCCCTGAAAATACGCCTGCCCCTGGCCCTGCCGGCCCTTTTGTCCGGCTTCGCCTTCGCCTTTGCCATAAGCGCCGGCGACGCGAACGCGCTCATCGTTGCGCCGGTGCGCGGCTTTGACACCCTGGCTCTGTTGCTCTACCGTCTTGCCGGCTCCTACCGCTTCAACGAAGCCTGCGCCGCCGCCGTTATACTGGGCCTAGCCACGGCCTTAGTCTTTTTCTTAAAGGACGCCCGCGATGCCGTCGCTTGAAGTCATAGGCTTGGAAAAGCGCTGGCCCGGCCTGCGGGTACGGGCTGAGTTCGCCGTGCCCGACGGCAAGCTCTTAGCCATAGTAGGGCCGTCTGGCTGCGGCAAAAGCACGATACTGCGCATGATAGCCGGCCTCGTAAAGGCGGACGCTGGCCGCGCGCTCGTTGACGGCCGGGACCTGGGCGGCCTTCCGCCGAGAGAGCGCGGCATAGGTATGGTGTTTCAGGACTATGCGCTCTTTCCTCACATGAACGCGGCGAGGAACGTGGCGTACGGCCTTGCGGCAAAGGGCATGGGCAGGCGCGAGCGCCTCCTTGAAGCCGAGAGGCTCCTTGATTCGGTAGGGCTCAAGGGTTACGGCAAGCGAGGCGTGCAGGAGCTATCCGGGGGCGAGAAGCAGCGCGTAGCCTTAGCGCGCACGCTGGCCCTGCGCCCGGGCATAGTGCTCTTCGACGAGCCCCTGTCGTCCCTCGACGCGGCGCTGCGCAAGCGCCTGCGCTCCGACATACGGGACGAGCAGCTGCGCTTCGGCCTTACCGCCCTGTACGTTACCCACGACCTCGAGGAAGCCATGGCCATGGCGGACAGGCTTGCCATCATGGAGGGGGGCGAGGTGCTGCAGTGCGACGAGCCAAGGCGGCTGTGGGAGGCTCCCGCGAGCGCGCGCGTGGCGCGTTTCATGGGCTGCGGCCCCTGCCTGCCGCTGTTAAGCCTTAAGCGCGCGGCCGGAGGATATCAAGCCCTTACCGCAAGCGGCCGCTTCTTGCTTGCCGATGGAGACGAACAAAGCGCCTTGCCGGGCGTGGACCTTGCGCGACCAGGCCTGGACGGCCTTGAAACGGAGGGCGGCCTCGCCGGCCTGCGGCTTCATTTCGAGCGCAACGCGGCAAGGCGCGTGACTGAATCTACCGCGACGCCGGCGAGGCGCGGCTCAGGCGGCTCTTTTCATGCGCGCTGCCTGCGCGCCGACTACGCGGGCGACGCGGTGGACTGCCTTATGGACGCGGGAGGCGAGCGCATAAGCCTGCGCTTTTCCCGCGACGAGGCGCCGGCAAACGGCGAACAGTGCTCGTTTATCCTAAAGCCCGGCTCGGCCCGGCTGCTGAGCGAGCGTTAAGCAGAGCATGGCTATTCCTTATAGCCATACTCGGAAAGCTTATTGAACAGGGTCCTGCGGGTAATGCCCAGCTCAGCCGCCGTATTTTCTCGCTTTCCGCCATTGCGCTTGAGGGCGGCCAGTATGGCGCGTCGCTCTATTTCCGCAAGGCTCAGCACTTCATTATCGCCGTAGAGTACGCCGCCCCCGCGCGAGTCTGCCGTGCCCTGAACATCGATAGAGCCATGAGCCGCGGCAGGGGCTGGCGCGTCATGCGCCTTGCTGACGGTATTGCCAAGCTGAAAATCGGCGGCGGACAGCAGTTCCCCATCGGCTAGTATCAAGGCGCGCTCCACCGCGTTCATAAGCTCGCGCACATTGCCGGGGAAAGGATACGATGCTATGAGGGCGAGCGCGTCCTCTCCTATGCGCATGCTCTTCCTGCCCATGCGAGGCGAGAGAGCGTCGCAGAAATAGCGCGCCAGAAGCTCGGGGTCTCCCGTCCGTTCCCGCAGAGGCGGCAGGCGCACCCGCACGACGTTTACCCGGTAGTAGAGGTCTTCCCTAAAGCTACCTTCCTTTACCATGGCCTCAAGATCGCGATTGGTAGCCGCCACGATGCGCGCGTCCACCGGTATGCCCTTGAGACCGCCGAGCCTGGTAACCCTGCGCTCCTGTATGGCCCTGAGTATCTTCACCTGCATGTGCAGGGGCATTTCTCCGATTTCATCTAAAAAGAGCGTGCCGCCGTCGGCAAGCTCGAAGAGGCCCAGCTTGCGCTCCGCCGCGCCGGTAAAGGCGCCTTTTTCGTAGCCGAAAAGCTCGCTTTCCAGCAGATTTTCGGGTACCGCCCCAAGGTTCACGGCGACGAAGGATCCTTGGCGGCCCGATTTGGTGTGCAGGAGCCTGGCAGCCACCTCCTTGCCCGTGCCGCTCTCGCCGCTAATAAGCACGGTGGCAGGCGTGGGAGCCGCCTTGTCTATGAGACGGAGAGCATCTTGAACAGCCATACTCGTGCCTATGAGCTGTGGCTGCTCGCCGCCGGGCCTGGTTTCCAGCTCTTTCCCAGTCTCTAAGCGCCGCTCGCGCACCGCCTTGCGTAAGCGGATAAGGAGTTCATCGGGGTCGAAGGGCTTCACCAGATAGTCATAGGCGCCAAGGCGCATGGCCTCCACCGCGTCTCGTACGTCGCCGTGCGCGCTCATCATAATAACCGGCAGGGTAAAGCCCTGTTCCTTTATCCAGCGCAACAGGGCTATGCCGTCGAGGCCGGGCATGCGTATATCGAGCACCGCCGCGTCGTAACTATCGGCGGCTATGAGTTCCTGGGCCTTAAGCCCGTCCGGCGCAAGCACCGATCGCACAGACTCCACTGAGAGAAACATATCGATGGATTTGAGTATATTGGGCTCATCATCCGCTACGAGTATCTTCACGCTGACTCCATTAGGGCTGAGTAAAAATAGCAGTTGCGATATGGACGCGACTGCATATAATTGTAGCTTATGGGTATAGACCGCGCAAACGCAAAAATCAGAGAGGCCGTGGTGGCCGGGCTTTTTTATCCCGACTCTAAAACGGCGCTTGCCAAAGCGGTCGACGCCGCGCTCAAAGGCTCTTCATCGCCCGGGCTTAACGAGCCCTCCCGCGGCGACGCCCTGGCCATACTGTCGCCTCACGGCGGTTTCGGCTATTCCTCTGAGCTTCAGGGACTTGCCTGGAACGCTTGCCGAGGAAGGGATCTCCGCACCATAGTCGTGCTGGGGCCCTGGCACGGATCGCATGATAATTCGCTCTACCTTCCCGAATCAAGCTGTTTTAAAACGCCGCTGGGCGGCATCGCGGTTGACTATGGGCTATGCCAGGAACTCGAGTCCTGCGGCACCATGTTCCAAAGCAATGACATACCGCATTTGGCCGAGCATTCTATAGAGTTGCAGCTGCCTTTTATGAAACAGCTCTTTCCCGAGGCGGCTCTCGTGCCCATACTCGTCAGCGGCAACGATCCCGGGCTTGTCATGGGCTTGGCGCGCGCCTTAGACCTGGTACTCGCGCCCTTGTTGGCGCATACGCTCATCGTCGTATCAAGCAACCTCGCCTCATCCTTTGACGCGGCCATAGCGGCGCGGCGTTCCGACGAGCTCCTTACCGCGCTCGTAGCCAGGGACGCTCAGCGCTTCTCTTCGGCCGCGGGCATGGAACTGAGCGCGGGAGCGGGCCCCCTGGCTGCCGTCCTAGGCATGCAAGGGCTAAGCTCCTCCGCCTTTTGCGTGCTTGGCCGCAAGGATTCGATAAAGGCGCGCGGCGACCTCGTCGAGCGCATCGTCCATTATGCCGCGGGGGCATGGTTTCCTAAAGCGTAACCCTGAGAGCTATCCATGCCCGAGCGCAGTAGAGGCAACGCCGTGAATTTTTCCTTAGATAACGAAGATAAAGAAGCCCTGCTCGCCAGCGCGCGCGAGGCGATAACGGCGCGGCTTGAAGGGCGTACGCCCCGCTGGCCGCGCTGCGGAAGCGCCTGCGACGCTCAATGCGGCGCCTTCGTCACCCTGCATATAGGGAAGCGCCTGCGCGGCTGTATAGGCAGGATGAGCTCAAACGAGAGCCTGCGCGATCTCGTGCGCGCCATGGCCCTTGCCGCCGCCTTTGAGGATCCCCGCTTCAGCCCCCTGGGCAAAGAAGAACTAAGCGGCATACATATAGAGATATCCGCGCTTTCTCCGCTTGAGGACTGTAAACCTGAAGACATAGCGCCCGGCACCCACGGAGCCCAGCTCAGCGTGGGATGGAGGAGCGGCGTCTTCCTGCCCCAGGTGGCCAGCGAGCAGGGCTGGGACCGGGAAGAATTCCTAACTCAGCTCTGCTACAAGGCCGGATTGCCCGCAGGCTCCCAGCGGGACCCCAACGCGCGCCTTCAGCGCTTTACCGCCTTCGTTTTCAGCGAAGAGCCTCGAGAGCCTTGACCATAAGGGATAAAAGGCGTACGCAGTGATTGGGCGTGGTATGGTAGCCCGTTCCTCCGGTATTCTGCCGCACCACTATGGTGCCGTACTGCTCGTCGCCGCCCGCTTCCACGGTATATTTACCCACGCTCAGATTCTTAAGCGCGCGGTAGCTTAAGCCTGCCGTACCCCTGGTAAGCACGACGGCGTACATGTAGGGCACCCTGCCGTTCGCGCCATTGTTTATCGCCGCCTGCAATTGCACGCCTATGAGGTCGGCCGGCTTGCGCACGGGTTCCAGCATAAAGCGCATATCCTCGGGAACATCCAGGCCTTCCTCGTCCTTGTCGAAGCGCAGATACGGGGTAAGCAGGTAGTCTTTGGCCAGAGGCTCGCTCATGATGGCCAGGAAGCCGGGGAGCTTTAGCTCCATATCCGCGGGCGTGAACACCTTAAGCTTACCGAAGAACAGGCCGGGAACGCTGAACAGCGCTACGTCTATGAACGCATAGAACAGTATGTCTGACAAAGCGGAAGATACGAAGGCTACGATGACGCAGGCTACCAGGGCCAGCACGCTCAGCACGGCGGGACCCGCGAGCCGTAGGCGCAAGCGCTTGGCGGCCTGGATGGAATCCGCTATGCGGTCTATCTCGGCGGCCGATACGGCCCGCCATTCTTCCAGGCCCTGGTCCTTGGGCTTGTTGCTTATCGGCTTTAGGGCGAGGAAAAACCAGGCTATGAACACGGGCAGGAAGGCTAAAAAACCCCGTAGGCTCATTTGCAGCACTACCGCCAGGGCATAGAGCGCCGCGGCGAGCACGAGCCTCGGATACAGGCCTAGCTTCGTGTAGCGAAATTGATTATCCATTAACGGGACTCCTTCCAGGCGGCGCAGAGCTCGCCATAGCCGCGCGCCTTCCAATACAGAGGACAAGCGGCCTGGCAGGCGACGAATGAGGCGCAGTCGCGGCAAGCCTTAGGGGCATAGCGCTTCTGTTTGAAGTACGCGGCCTCTTCTGAAAACCACAGCGACGAGAACGGGCCCGCGAGCAGATTTCCCAGCGGCTCAGGCCACGAGGAACAGGGCAAGAGCCCCCCCGATGGCGATACCGATATGAGGCCGTCGCAGGCCGCGCAGCTCTTATTGCCAAGGCCGCGGGCTATGGGGTTATAGAGGCAGAGCGGCGTGGGCGAATACCAGTAGAAGTCTACGCCCGCCTCGAGCGCGGCCCTGCGCGCCTTGTCCACGAAGGCGCCAGCCTTGCTATAGGGCAGCACGAGCTCTTCTTCGGAAGCGCCGCTGCCAACGGGTATAAAGAGGTTCATGGACATACGCCGCACGCCTAGGGCCTTAACGAAGGCAGGCAGGGCTAAAAGCGCTTCGGCATTCAGAGCGGTAGCCGTGGAATTGGTCTGTACGCTCATACCCGCGCCTATGAGCGCGCAGATGCCTCGGACGCTTTCCTCAAACGCGCCCTGCCTGCCGACGAGTCTGTCATGCAGGGCAGCGTCCGGCGCCTCCAGGCTAATCTGGGCCGTATGTATGCCTGAAGCATAGAGCGAGGCCGCGCGCTCGGGCGTGGCCAGCGTGCCGTTGCTCACGAGGTTCACCCGCAATCCTAGGCTTAGGGCGTAGCGCGCCAGCTCTTCAAGGTCGTCGCGCAGCAGGGGCTCGCCGCCGGTGAAGGAGAAAAAGGGAATCTTAGCCTCATGCTTAAAAAGGTCGATGACGCGCTTAAAATCCGCCGTGCTTAATTCGCCGCTTGCGCTGGTGGCCTTATCCTCGCCGCCGCAGCCGGCATAGCAGAAGCGGCAGCGGTTATTGCAGCGATAGGTCAGGGCTATCTCGCCGAGCACGGGCAGGCGGGTAAAGGAAAAATCATAGGCTATACGCTCAAGCGCGCTTGCCGGCTTGCCCTCGTACACGGCTTTAAGGCTGAGGAAAAAAGAACGTATTTCGCGGGCCTTAGCCTCGTCGAAGCCCGGTATATCCTCAAAGCGGCCGCCCTTGCCTACGAAGTCTATGAGCCTGGCTCCGGTAGCGTTCGTCTTGTATACCTGGTTAGGCGGGAGTATGACTACATCGTCCTCGAGGCGGACGTAGGCGTACGGCGCGAGTTGAGCCCAGAAGCCGTATATCCAGCTTAGCGCGCTTGCCGGCTCAGCGTGAGCGCTCAGTGCCGCGCGCGGCGTTCCCTGTTCCTCGCTTTGCGCGGGGGCCGCGGTTGCGTTCCCGAAAGGCTTCAATGCCCGCCCCCGGACACGCAGGCCGAGTGGCAGGCGCTGTGGCAGGCCGAATGGCAGGCGGAATGGCAGGCGCTATGGCACGCGTCGTGACAGGCATTGTGGCAGGCCGAGTAGCAGGCATCCACCGTGCCCGTAGCGGCCGGCGTGAAGCAGCCCGAATAACAGGCGGCAGAGCGCATGAACTCAGCGTAGCCGGCGGACATGCCCTCCGGCAGGGTGATGCCAGAATAACGCCGCGGCTCGGCGAGCATCATAGTATAGCCGTGCCAATAGTGCCAATGCGCGTGGGTAGAGCGGTACTGCCTGCGCCTCTCCTCAGGCCATGAAGTCTGCTCGGCCTCGGCCTGCGCTTCATCCGCGAGCTTTTTGCGGTAATACGCCCGGGTGGCCTCCAGGTCGCAATCCCAGAGCTTCTCCTGTAAGGCTTTTATGCTATCCTCGAAGAAGTCGGCCATGAGTCCGGGCAACACCTCGCCTTCGGCGTCGAAGGCGGCAAGGAAACGCTCCTCGTAAGCGTAGCTCGCAGCTGCCGAGCCTATGAAACGAAGCTGAAGGGGATCCTCGCGGGCCAGTTCTACGAGGCCCTGGCTGCGTAGGCCCTCTATCATAATGGCCACCACGCGCGGCAGGGGCAATTCCATAAGGAGGGCCAGCTCTACGGGATTTAAGTCCTCTGCTATCTTGCCGGGCACCTGGTAGGAGCCGGCGAAGAGCTTAGGAGGGCTCCAGGAATCCCCCGCCCATGCTATGCCCTTTACCAGAGCGGCCTTTTGCGCGTGAGAGCGGGCCCTGCGGTAGTACAGCGCCAGCGAGGCGGCTATGGAGAGGCCCAGGGCGAGCGCGGCAAGGAAGGGCTTTGTCCTAAGATCGCTCGTCCGGGGGGCATACTCGTCGGCATAGCCCTCTTCGGCGCCATAGGAGTATCCCAAGCCGCTATCGCCGGCCGAGCCGGAGCCTCGCTCGCCAAGATCAGCCGCGATGGGCAGAAAATCGGCGGGAAAGTAGAGCTCCAAAAGCTGAGACGCATAGGCGCGCGGCTGTTCCTGGTAGAACAGTATGCTCAGATAATGACTGCCGTCGGCTCCACGGGAGCCGTAATAGTCTATCTTATTCTCTTCATTCACGCCTGGCTCGGTGAGCATGGGTACGGCGGCTTTTTCCTCGTCGCTCAAGGACTCAGCACTTACCGTCACGGGCAGGACGAGCCGCAGCGCGCGGTATTCAAGTGCTTCGTCCCATTCCACCGGAGCCCAATCAAAATACACAAGCTCGCCATGCTCGGGGCTCGTCGTGCGGCCTATGAGCCCGGCAGCGGCAAAATCCCCCGCGTAGTTAAAGGTATAGTAGGCGCGCCCGCTGAAGCGCTTGGAGCCCGCCAATATGATATCGTAGCGGCCAGAACCGAGGTCCTTGATTTCGAGCGGCACGCGTTGCCCGTTGTCCAGATCGGCATAGCAGCGCTCAAGATTCCAGGCGGGCTTGAAGGCCTCGCCCTGAAAATAGAAGCCGCTCATGGTACCGCTCGTCACATTGAATTCTACGCGGTAGAAAAGCTCGGCCTTGCCGTCGGGCCGCAGGTTGAGCGTCACCTCGGTGGACACAAGGTCGTACTCAAGGGCATGGGCGTTCAGCGCTCCTAGCAGGAGCAGTAACGAAACGGCGCTCCATGCGCCTAGGCGCTTATGCTTCACAGGCTCTCCTTTATGCTCATTTGATCCTCGCGCCCGATTCCTGGCCCCATATCAAGGGCATATTTTTCCAGCAGGGCGGCCTTGTCCGCCAGCGCCGCGCTCACCCGCCCCCGGGCATCCGCAAAGGGATCATCGTCGCTTAGCTTGTAGCGTTTTTCCGTGGACGCGTCGTCGAGTTCGCGTACATAAATATCCAAGAGCTCAAGGCTTTCGCGTATGGCGTCGTTCGCGCGCGGCTCATGGGTTTTTACGCGCGCGCACTGGTCAAGATAGGCGCGGGCGCGGAGCGCCGTAAGCTCAGCTGCTTCCTTGATGGCCGGATCGGATATGCGGAAGGAAGCGAGCCTGCGCGCGTCTTTGCGCGCCTGCTCAAGCCGTTCCGACGCGTCAAGCCAAGCCCGCCGCTCCCCTTCCTTCAGTGCCGCCTTAGCGCCGAAGCCGCTGGCGAAGGCCGCAAGGCTTAACAGCGGGTACGCGAGCAGGGCGCTGGCAATACCCGCTATGAGACCCCAGAGGGCATAGCCCAGGGCTCCCAGGGCAAGCGAAAGGCAGAGTACGGCTATGCCTAAGGCGCTGAGGCTATAGAGCTTTAAAAATTTATCGCTACGCATGGCATTACCATATACGCCCACGCTTTTTACCGCAAGAAAAATCCGCGGCCCGGCTGCGTGCTAATCGAGTACGGTTATCTCTACGCGCCTGTTCCGCGCCCTGCCCGCTTCAGTGTCGTTGCCGGCCACCGGCGCATCCGCGCCGCGGCCGCGGTATATGAGCCTTGAAGGCGCTATGCCCCTGGCCGTAAGCTCATCGACTATGCGCTTGGCCCGTGCCTCGGATAGCTCGTACTGGCCCTGCGGCCTGCCTAGGTCAGCGGCGTGGCCTTCTATAAGGAAGTTGCGGTCCGGTATCTTTTTAAGCGCGGCCGCAATGGCATCGAGCCTGCCTTTTTCGCCGCCTAAGAGCTCGGCGCTATCCGGCGCGAAGCGCAGATCATACAGTATAAGGACGACGCCGCGCTCGCTCTGCGCAAGCTCATAGGCCGGCGTTCCGCCGGGAGCGGCGCCCGCCGCAGGTACTTGAGCCAAGCCGGATGCGGGAGCCGACCCGGATGCGGGAGCCGCAGGGATAGCGGCGCCAGCGGGCTGGCCCCCTGAAGCCGGCTCCATAGCGCCAGCGGGAGGCGGCGCAGCGCCTGCCGTACCGGGCGCGGGCGTGCCGCCGCCAAGGGCAGCGATAAGCGCGCCGCGCTCGCCCGGCAGGGAGCCTTTATGAAAGTGCAGTATAAAGCCTTTTAGGCGTACGCTTGAGCCGTCGGCATAGGCGAAGCTATCATCCACCGTTTCGCGTATGAACAGCGTGGATCCGGTATATAGATCCACGTAAATATCCGCCGTGCGGCCACCCTGGGCCGTACGCAGCGCAGGGTCGCCCTGCCTATCGTCGCCCCGGTAGCGCAGCGCGTAACGCGCCCAAAGCGTTATCGCATCTCGCCCCTCCCAGCGGCTTATGCCGCGATACTCATATTCCACCAGCACGCGTATGCGCGTAGCGGGAGAGCCCGCGCGGGGCCGCACCACGACCGTGGCTTCGGAAGTCCAGCGGGCTCCCGGGGGCAGGGCCTGGGGCGGAGGGGCAGGCACGCCCCGCAATATAGGGTAGCCGGTATCGCGGCTGAACAGCGTGCCCCCGCCAGGCAGGAGGCTGAAGGCTATAGGAAGTGCTTCATGCACTAAAGCGGCGCTGGAGCGGCTGTCGCGCAGGGTTTCCTCGATGACGAAGGCTTCGCCGCTATAATCTAGGCCGCCCTGCGGCCGGGGGCTTGCCTCCAGGCTCAGGAAGGATTGCCGCGCTAGGAGGCCCACATAACGATTGTTCTCATAGCGGGAAAAATCGGAGCGCTCGTTTATGAGCACTCTGCCCTGAGCAGGGGCGAAGGGCAGCAATGAGCCCTCTTCATCCGCATATCGGCCCGCCGCGGCGCCGGAAGCGCTTGCCTGGCCCCAGGCGAAGCCGGCCGCCAGGGTAAGGAGGATGGCCGCCGCCGCTGCCCTTGCCGACATCACGGCTCGCCGCGTCCGCGGGGAAAGCCTATGACGGCGGCCATGCGCGTAAAGCCCTGGGCTCCCTCGCGGCGGAACGAGCCGAGGCCATCGTCGCAGGAGGTGCAGGCAGAGCTATAACTGATAGCCCCTATGCCAAGGCTGCGCGCCAGGGCCATGTTGGCGGCCAGAAGATTTAAATGGGGCCGGCCATCAACATGCCGCACCGCTTCGCCGCCGAATTCCTTGGCAAAGAGAACGGCGCGCTCTTCGTCGACGCGGTAGCAACAGCTGCCTATGTGCGGACCGAAGTGCACGGCAAGCTTTTCCATCCTGGTGCCATAGCGCCTGGCCATAAGGCGCGCCGCGTTGACTACTATGCCCGTGCCCTTCCATCCCGAATGGAGCATGCCGTAGGCGCCGCTTTCAGGGTCGAAGAGGAAGATAGGCATGCAGTCGGCTACCGTGACCAGTGCGCAGAGCTCGGGGTTAGCGCTTACTATGCCGTCAGCCTCTACCCCCTCCAGTTCGGCAGGGCTTTCCGCGGCAATTACTTCGCGCGAATGCACCAGGGTAAGCGTGAGCGCCTTGTCGGCATTAAAGCCCAGGCCAGAGAGCCATGCCGCGCGCGCTATCCTGCCGGCCTCGCTTGCAAGGCTCATGGTACCCGCTGCTCGGCGGCTCAGGTAGGCCTTAGGCCAGTGCGCTTCGGCTCCGGGCAGGGCCATAGGCATGCTCAAGAGAGCGCTCTGCGGCTCGGCCACCGGAGCGGCCATTACGAATCCCCGCCGCTGAGCGCGGCGCGGGTCAGTTCGCCAAGCAGGAACACGGTCTTCTCAAGCTTGTCCTTAGTCAGGCCGAGCTTGCGCTGAAAATCCTTATTCGCCTTGCCTTCTATGCTGGAAAGGTTGGACAGCGAGTCGTAGCGGCCCCTGGCCTCGCCGGCGATTATGCCCTTGAGTATGAGCTGCATCTTGAGCATAGCGTCGTTTGCGCGCCGAATAAGGCTTTCCGCCTCCACGTCCGCCGCCTGTACGGCGGATTCTATCTTGCGTTTCTTTATCTGCAGCGGTATAAGCTCGTTTTTCGCGTGATAATAGGTGGAGCCGAGCTCCCCGTCCGGGGCGAGCCTATGGTCGAGGCTCTTCAGGCCCTCGCCTATCTGGAGCATGCCGTTGTACGCATCGGTGAACTCAAGGCGATTATCGCGTTTATAAAATTCCCCATCAAGCAGCACTATCTTGAGCACGTTGTTGACGTCGCTTAAGAACAGCTGATGGTAAAAGGCCTCAAGGAAGCGCAGGGCGCGGGTAAAACGTACCGGCGGGCTTGCCTCCGCGCCTGTCTCGCTCAGGTGTTCGAACCAGGTAGGCGGCTCGGGGCCAACCATGGCTACGATATCGTTATCCAGCTGCTGTATGCGCCGTTCGGCCACGAATTTCTGATAGCGCTTCTCTATGCGGTCCTTCCAATAGGACTTAAAGAGGGCGAACCAATCCTCGCCGCCCGAGAAGCTCGGGCAGCGCCAATTAGGATCCTCGTTGACGAGCTTGAGCACGGCTTCCAGCGGCACCCGTGCATTAAAGCTGCGTATGGCGCTGAGCGCCTTGGAAGCGTTGGCCGACTCGGTCTTTATGGCTTCTTCAAGGCCGGAATCCTTATTGGCCAGCTCTTCGCCTAAGTCGAAGGCGAGTATGGCTTCCATAAGCTTGGCCGAGGGCGGCTCAAGAGCTAAGAGTATCGTGGCAAGCTGTTCAAGCTGATCGGCGGCCGTGTAAAACGACAGCTCTTTCCTCCCTGACTGCGCGGACTGGAAGCCGTTTATAAGCCGGTCGAAGAGGAAGCCGGATAGCTTCTTAAGGCACTGCAGATTGCGCACGTCCTGCAACATTAGGCGCCTATAGTCCTCTTCCATGCGGGACAAGGCCGATTCAAGCGCCGCGTTCACGGCCAGGCGTACGTCAGTATCGCTGGCTAGAGCGTTCCGCTCGAGGAAGGTGCCAGGATCGGTTTCGGTGGACAGCTCAAGGTGGGTACGCTCAAAGCGCAGCGAGGCGAGGAACGCGAAGAATTCGGCGCGGTTTTTTTCCAGCGATTGGTCCAGAAGATCATAGAAATAGCGCGCCGCTGCCTTCAGCGCTATGAGCTCGTCCCTGAAGGGCTCTAGGAATACCCTGCGACGGGTATCGGCCAGGCCCGGGGCAGCCGCGTCCGCCTCCTTGGCTATGCCCCGCAAAATACGTTCTTTGACCAGCTCTTCTTTGCTCATGCCGGACAGCACGGAGCGCACGATGATGATGGCCTTGGCTAATAAGCCCAGCTCTTTGTAGGCAGCGGCGTAATCCACCTTTTCAGTGCCTTCTGCCTTAAAAATATGCAAGGGCTCGGTATTGACGGTCGTTAGCCTGTTAAGGCGGGACAAGAGCTCTCCGCGCTCATGGGGGTCGAGTTCGAGCACCAGGGTATCAAAGGCGCTTTTATCGCTCATAGGCTTAATCCTACATGGCGCATGAGCTTTTGTCGAGGGCGGCCGCGACGCTAGGCCTTAGTATCCAACACAAAGCGCAGCGGCTGCCCATCCCGGGGGTCGGGAAAACTCAGCGCATAGGCGCACAGTCCCAGCTCTTCAGAAGGCGTGCCATCGTCGCTGCCATTATTCGCCTCGGAGCCGCCCGATTCGCCGTAGAGCGGGTCAGCGCATAGGGGAAGGCCTAACCAGGCGAAATGGGCGCGAATCTGATGCCTGAAGCCACGGCAAAGCTCTACCTCGGCGCGAATATGGCCATATTCGGAGCGGCAAGCCAGGATAGCGGTGCTGTACACGGCTTTAGTCCAATCCTTGCCGCCGCCCATAGATGCCCTAAGGGCCACGGCATCCTCGGCAAGGGCGCAGGCCACGCGGCGGGCTCCCGGCCCAAAGGGCCTAAAGCGACTGCTTATGGCGGCCCCGGTTAGGGATTCGGCGGCCAAGGCCCCCCTCTGCGCGGCGGAGGCTAAGCGCCAGTCGCGCTCGTCCAGCCCCGCGGGCGCGCGCAGCATAGGCCGGGAACCGTCAAGCCCCGAGCCATCGGCCATGGCATGCACGCGGTAACCCTTCTTAAATTCCCCGCGCTCGGCGCAACGCGCAATATGCTCAAACGCTTCGTCATCCAGCGCGAAGAGCACGAGCCCGCGCGTATCCCTATCGAGGCGGTGCACGAGCCCCGCCTCACCCTTATTCCTGCCCCTCACGGTTCTGGCGCGGGGCAGGCTGTCAAACAGCCAGTCGAGCAGGCACAGCCCGCCGCTCTGCTCGGTAGCCGCAGCGCCGGGCGGAACGCAATGCATACCCGCCGGCTTGTATACCAGCGCGTAGCGCTCGTCTGCGAAAACGATAGATGCTTCATTGTTCTGCCGTATGCTGTACACCCTAACTCCATAGGCCTCGTAGAAGAGGCTCGCGCTCATAATAAAGCCCCGCACGGCCGATACATAAGGGTATGGACGTATATACTCAGGGCAAGGGACACGCACGTAAGCCGATCGCAAAACGCGCAAAAAAGAAAAACGCGCTTATAGCACTTATAGTGCAATTTTCCCGCTCGGGTATAGCCCTGCCCTTAGCTCTTTTCGCCGCGGCTACGCTGATATTCGGTACGCTGCTTTGGCTACTCGAGGGTAGGAATGCCGGAGGATCGTTCCAGCGGCCGTTTGACGGCCTATGGTGGGCCCTCGTTACCATCGCCACCGTAGGCTACGGTGATTCGTACCCGCTGTCCGATGCGGGCAGGGCCGCTGCAATGCTGCTCATGGTATCGGGGCTTATCATCACATCGCTCGTATCGGGCACCGTCGCGTCGCTCTTCGTCGAACGTAGGATCAGGGAGGGAAAGGGATTGCAGGATATAAAGATTAAGGGACATACCCTACTATGCGGCTGGAACGCCCATGCCGACACCCTGCTGGACGCGATAGAGGCGGAGGGCACGGCCCATGCCCTTATCCTGATAAACAGCCTGCACGCCGAAGGCTTCGAGACTATTAAGGCCAAGCATCCCGAGCTTGAGCTGCGCTTCGTTCGAGGCGATTACACGCAGGAAGCCATACTGCGCAAGGGCAGCATAGGCCAGGCAAGCAACTGCATACTGATACCGGACTCAAGCGGCGAGTTCAGCGAGACGAACGCCGACGAGCGTACCATACTGGCGGCTTTGGCCATAAAGGACCTCGCCCGTGACCTGCGTATACGCGCGGGCATATTGAAGCCAGAAAGCGAACAGCATTTGCGGCGGGCCGGCGTCGAGGACATCGTTATACACGGCGAGTTCACCGGCTATCTCTTATCGTCCTCATCGGGTGATGGCGGCCTGCCCGACGCGGCGCGCGAACTTATGAGCGCTGCATCGCCTTCGCGGCTCAGGCGCGCGCCTATGCCGTCCGCACTGATAGGCAAGCCCTTTTCCGAAGCGGCCGCCTGGTTCCTCGGCAACAAAAAAAGCGTGCTCGTGGGCCTGCTTGCTAAAGAGAAACCCGTTACGCTTGAAGACATACTCTCAAACGATTCGGGAGCCATAGACGCCTTCATCAAGAGAAAATTCGAAGAAGCCGCTATAGACATAAGCGAAGGGCTCGGACAGGCGGGCCGCGTACGGCTGGCCCCTGATCCGAATTACCTCATCGGCAGCAGCGACGTAGCCTTTGTCGTGGGCGGAGACGCCTAATATGGCTAAAGAAGCGGACGCCCTCAAGCGCATATGCGCATCGCTAGGCCTGTCGGATACGCAGTCGCAGGAACTGTCGGGCATAGGAAACTATGCGCGCTATAAGGCCGGCGACGTCATCATGCGTGAAGGCGAGAAGTCGGATACTATGTACCTTTTTCTTGAGGGTACGGTCGACGTGAGCAAGGAATTGACCTTAAAGATAGCGGGCAAGGGCTTCGGCCATGCCGAAAAATCCATGACCAGGCTCGTAGCGGGCAGCGCGCCGGTATTCGGCGAAATGTCCATCTTCGGCGACGAGGCGCGCAGCGCCACGGTAAGCGCGGTAAACAACTGCCTCTTGTTCTCGCTCACCCGCGCCGCCTACGACGGGCTATGCGAACGCAAGCCCGGCATGGCCCTTGCCCTTACGCGCAGCATAGCGGCTATGCTAAGCTCGCGCGTGCGAAAAGGCAACGAAGACCTGCTTAAACTGACCACGGCCCTGTCAATAGCACTTTCGCGTTAAGGAGCAGCTTGCATGCGTATATCAGGCTTACCAGTACTTGCGCTTCTTATCCTCACGCTTGGACTAAGCGTCGCCTCGGGCCAAAGCCCTGCCACGGCCCCGGGCCCAAGCTCTCCAGGAGGCGGCACGGTTGCGGCCAGCGACGCGCTTGCGCCCCTGAGCGTACCGCGGGAATTCAGGGGCATAAGCCTAGGCATGGGCATGGACGAAGTAAAGGCTGCCCTCATGGCAGACGGCCTCTATTTTTATCGCGGGGAGCCTGACGTGAGCCTCTTACCCCGACCAAACGAAAGCATCATAGAGGTGAGCGGACTATCCTATGTGCGCAGGGCCTTCTTCCAGTTTTACGAAGGAAGGCTCTTCGTGATGATCTTTGCCATGAACGAGGCAAAGATGGATCATTATTCCGTGTATACTACCCTGTCGGGCAAATACGGTAAGCCGAATACGCTTTCTCCCAGCGAGAGCGTATGGAGCGACGGCGCAACGCGCCTGGCAATAGAGCGGCCGCTGGCCATAAAATACATCGATCTGGAAACCTTCAACGCTATCAAGGCCGCGGGCCTAGCCGAAAAGTCTATAGAAGAGCTCTTGCGCAGCGACTTTTTAGGCTCGTTCTAGCACTAGCGGCTATTTGTCCATGCCAAGCACTTTAAGCCTATAGCGCAGGCGGCGCTCGTTTATGCCGAGCTCCCTCGCGGCCGCGCTCTTGTTGTTATCGCAGCGCTCCAGAGCCTTGGCTAGGTAGTTCCGTTCGAAGCCGCTCATTACCTCGTCGTACGCGCCCTCGGGGCTTGCAGCCACCGCAAGCTCGCCCTCTTCAAGGGGCAAAAAAATGTCGTTCTCGGTAAGGTATTCGCCGCGGCAGAGCACGACGCCCCGCTCAATAACGTTCTCAAGCTCCCGCACGTTGCCCTGGAAGGTATAGCGCATGACGCGCGCCATGGCCTCGCCGGTAATGCCCTTGAGTTCCTTGCGGTTTTTAAGCGCGTATTTCTTCAGGAAAAACTCGACGAGGTAGGGTATGTCGCTGCGATGCTCGCGGAGCGGCGGTATGGACACCGGCACCACGTTTACGCGGTAGTACAGGTCTGCGCGGAATCTGCCTAGGCGCACTTCGTTCTCAAGGTCGCGGTTGGTGGCGGCTATGATGCGCACGTCGGCCTCGCGGGGGGAGTTTTCCCCTACCCGTTCGTAGCTGCCGAACTGTATCACCCGCAAGAGTTTCACCTGTATGCCGGGGGGCACCTCGCCTATCTCGTCGATGAAGAGGGTGCCGCCGTTGGCCAGGGCGAAGCGCCCGGTACGGTCGTTCATGGCGCCGGTAAACGAGCCCTTCACATGGCCGAAAAGCTCGCTCTCTATAAGGTTCTCAGGCAGGGCGGCTATATTGACCGGCACGAACGACTTGTTCTTGCGCGGGCCTAAGAGGTGTATGGCGCGGGCGATGAGTTCCTTGCCGGTGCCGCTCTCGCCGCTTATAAGCACGGTGGAGTCGCTGCGCGCGGCCCTGGCGGCCATAGACAGCACCTTCTCCATCTCGGGGCTGTGGGAGATGATAGTCTGCGCCCTGCTCTCGCCCAGGGCCTCGATGAGCGCGCGGTTCTCGCGCTCTATCTCGTTTTTCTCCATGAGGCCGCGTATAAGCTTGCGCAGCTCCTCCGCGGAAGGCGGCTTGCCCAGCGCGCCGTAGGCTCCTATCTTCATGAGTTCGACGTCTACGGTAATGTCCTGATCGGAGAGCAGGAGGACGATTTCACAGGAGGAGCACGCGGTCTTAAGGAGGGTTATGCCGTCCGCGGCGCTTACCGGCACCGCTTCCGGATCGAGCAGCACCAGGTCGGCCCTGCGCTCCTGCGATGCTACGTTCAGCGACCCCGCGCCAGAATCCACCCGCAGCGCGCAGCCGGGCAGCGACGAGGCGGCGTCGCGTATGACTGCCCCGATTTCGTCGTCAACAAGGGCGAGTATTTCAAAGTCGGCTTCTGTGTTCATGAACTGCGTTACCCCTCGACCGGCTTAGGCCGCTTTATGCACCCTGCGGCGCGCTTAGGCTGGCTCGCTGCCGGTATTTTCATACTGCAGCCTATAGAGATTATAGTAGATTCCGCGCTTGGCTACGAGGCTGTCATGATCCCCGCTTTCCGCCAAACGCCCTTCCGACAGCACCAGTATACGGTCGGCATGACGAATGGTCGAGAGCCGATGCGCTATGGCTATCGTCGTGCGTCCGCGCATAAGCTCCAACAGCCCCTCCTGCACGAGGCGCTCCGTCTCGGTATCCACCGAGCTCGTCGCCTCGTCCAGCATGACTATGGCCGGCTCGTGGGCCACTACCCGCGCAAAGCTCAAAAGCTGGCGCTGGCCCGAGGACAGCGTGGCCGCTCCTTCTCCCAGCTTCTCGTCGTAGCGGCCCGGCAGGCGCTCAATGAATTCATGGGCGTGCACGGCCTTAGCCGCGTCCGCGAGCGCCTCAGGCGACAAGCCTAAGCCCATGTCTATGTTCTCGGCTACGCTGCCTGAGAAAAGAAACACGTCCTGCATGACCGGCCGTATCGAGGAGCGTACCTGCTCAAGAGGCAGATCCTTGATAGGAATACCGTCAAGGCGTATCTCTCCCTTCTGCACGTCCCAGAGCCTTGCTAGGAGCGAGCCTATCGTGCTCTTGCCCGCGCCGGTATAGCCTACTATGGCTACGGTCTCACCAGGAGCCACGCTGAAGGATATGTCCTTGAGTATCCACTCCTCGTCCTTGTAGGCGAACCATACGCGATCAAACTCCAGCCTGCCTTCTGCCTTAGCCGGCAGTCGCGTGGTCGGCCTATCCGGTATGCGCTCGTCGGCGTCCAGGAGCTTGAACACCCGCTCGCCGCCCGCCATGGCGCTCTGCAGTATCGTGTACTTCTCGGATATATCCTGTAGTGGCGCGTAGAACATACGTATGAGGTTCACGAAGGCTATGAGGGTGCCCAGGGATATGAGGCTCGTACCGAATAGGCTGGCTCCGTACCACAGTATTATGGCCGTGCTCGTGGCCGAGAAAAACTCTATAAGCGGGCGGAAGGTGGCGAACACGTACATTTCCCCGAGGTTCGCCTTCATCAGTTCCCGGTCGTGCCCTTCAAAGGCAAGGGCGCTCGCGCGCTCGCGGCCGAAGAGCTTGACGACCGCAACGCCCGCTATGTGCTCGGCGAGGAAGGCGTTTACCTTGGACAGCCAGGTGCGCTGTTTGCGAAAGGCGTCCCGTGCCTTGCGCCGGGATATGGAACTGGCCACGAGTACCGGAGGCAGGCTCAGAATGGCTATGAGGGCTAGCCGCGGGCTCATGATTACCAGCACGGCCAAGACGCCGGCCATTATGCTCGCGTCCTTGATAAAGGATACCACCACGCTCGTAAAGAACTCGTTTATCGTTTCGACGTCGCTCGTGAGCCGGGTAACGAGGCGCCCCACTGGCTGTTTGGACAGGAAGGCGAGCGATTGGCTCGTGGTATGGCTGAAAAGATCCATACGCAGGTCCTTCATGACCTTCTGCCCTATGAGGCTGGTAGTCCAGGTCTGGGCAAAGGTGCCCAGGAGCACGGCGGAGAGTATCACGAGGAATATGAGGGCATTGCGCGTGGCCAGGGCGGCGTCGCGGGCCCTAAGCACGCGGGCGTCGGCGGGGCTGAGGGCCTTAACGTAAGCCTCGCTAGCGATAAAATACGAGCCGAGCAGCGCCGGCCGGCCATCGGCTATAGTGTCGCTTAGGTCGGCGCGTACGACTGCGGGAAGGAGGCTTTCGTCCGTCCACGCGGTCAGGTAATAGGGGCCAAGGTCGAGGGCCCCGGCTTCGACGAGGCTCCGCTTGCCGCTTGCCGTCAGGGACGCGAGGGAGGCCTGGCGCAGGAACGCCTTGCCGGCGGCCCGTGGCGCATCGCCATCGACGTCCAAACCGAAGGCGGAAGCCTGGCCCAGAGCCGCTTCGTCCAAACTCACGAAGGAAAGCACGAGGGCATCGTCCACCGTGTCCTTGATAATCACGGGCAGCAAGAGCTCGCCCAGCGTGGTGAGCACCAGGGCAAGTGCGGCCACCGCGAGGAGAGCCTTGTAGGGGCGTACATAGCGGAATATTCGGCGCACTATGGCGGCATCGTAGCTTTTTACTATCTCGTCGTTGTCAAAAAAATCGGGCATACCTTTACGCCTCTTCCTTAAGCCGCTCGTCGTCGTCCTCTTGTTCCATGACGCTCAGGGCCTGCATGGCCGCTATTTCCGCATAGAAGCCGTCCTCTTTGGCCAGCTCCGCGGGCGTGCCGAGCTGAATGAGCCTGGCTGCGTCCAGCACCGCTATGAGGTCGGCCCGCTGCAGCGTGGATACGCGGTTGGACACGATAACGGTGGTGCGGCCCCTGCGCTCTTCCATAACCGCCGCCAGTATTTTTTCTTCGGTTTCGGTGTCGACCGCTGACAGGGCGTCATCGAAGATCAGTATTTCCGGGTCTGAGGCAAGCGCGCGGGCTATGGCCACGCGCTGCTTCTGGCCGCCCGACAGGGTAAGCCCGCGCTCGCCCACCACGGTATCCCAGCCCTGCGGGAATGCGGCCAGGTCCTTATCAAGCGAGCTTATGCGTACGACCTCTAGGAAGCGTTCCTGGCTAAGCTCTGGCCGCGCGAAGCATACATTGTTGCGCAGGCTGTCCGAAAAGAGGAAGCTGTCCTGAGGAACGAAGCCCATGCTGCTGCGCAGGCGTTCAAGGTCAAAAGAGCCTACGTCGATACCGCCTATAAATACCGAGGCGCGGGGCGGCTCGACTATGCGCGGCAGTAGCTTAAGGAGGGTGCTCTTGCCGCTGCCTATACGGCCGAGTATGCCCAGTATCTTGCCCTGCGGCAGGCGGATGCTTATGCGCTCGAGGGCGGGCGCGGCCGCGCCGGGGTACGAGAGGCTGAGCGCGCGGAACTCAAGGTCGCCTAGGGGCAGGGCGTCGGGAAGCTGAACCGCGTCGGGAGCGAAGCTGGGCTCGGCCTCATGCTGCAGCACCTCGTTTACACGCTTGAGGCTTGCCGCGCCTCTCTGTATCATATTTACCGTAAAACCCGCTCCAAGCATAGGCCAAAGCAGCATTTCCAGATAGGCCAGCATGGCCGCGAGGTCTCCGGGGCTCATGCGGTTCTCAAGCACGGCGCCGCCGCCTACCGCGATCAGCACCAGCGTGGACAGGCCCCCTAAAAAGGCTATAAGCGGAAAGAAAAAACCGAAAATCTTCACCAGGGTCATGGATGCATCACGGTAGCGGTCGTTTTCTGCAGCGAATTTCTGCGAGAAATGCCGTTCTTTTACGAAGGATTTAACGACGCGAACGCCCTGCAGCGTTTCCTGGGCTACGGAGCTTAAGTCCGAATAAATCTCCTGCACCTTTTTAAAGTTCTTGCCCACCAGTTTACCGAAGAAGATGATGAGCACGGTAACGATGGGCAGGGGCGTGACGGTCCAGAAAGCGGTACCCGGATTCTGTATGAACATGACCGACAGTATGGCCACCGACATAAAGACGCCATCCACGAAGGCTACGAAGGCCATGCCCGTCGCCATGCGTATGGCCTGCATATCGTTCGTCGCCCGCGCCATAAGGTCTCCGGCCGCGCTCTTGTTGAAGAACGAAGGCGGCAGGGTCATAAGCTTAGCGAATAGCCTGTCCCGCAAGGCCGTTTCGATGCGTCGCGATGCGCCGTGTATGAAATAGCGCCATAGGAAGCGCCCGAGCGCCACAAAGGCGGCCGTAGCTACCATGGCCAAGCCTATATACGCTACGACGCTTACGGGAGACCCTTCCGCAATAGCGTCTATGGCCCTGCGTATATACTGCGGCAAGAGCAACTGGGCAGCGTCTACGGCTATCAGGCAGGAGAGTCCGGCTATATAGCGCAGCCTGTACTGCTTCAAATACGGTTTCAGCGTGGCGAATTCTTTGAACATGGGCACGATTCTATACCGGCGGCGTGGGCTTGGCGAGGGGGTTCGGCGAAAATTCGCGAATTGACAAAGGCCCTGCCATAGTCGGATACTGAAGGCATGAAAACCCGTATAGCCGCCCTAGGCATAGCTCTCGTGTTAAGCTTTGCCCTGAATTCCTGCGTCGTATTCCGCTTGGGCAGTATTGCGAATGAGGTATTCTTAGGCGAGCCCGATTACGCGCTCGCTGGAGAGGCCTTACCCTCTTTTATAAAGGTGAGCGAAATACAACGGGCCGCGAGCCCGAACGATCAGGACGCGGCAGTGACGCTCGCTTCGCTCTACCTGCTCTACGGTACCTCGTATCTTGAAGGCGAGGCGTTTTTCCTGCCCTATGAGGACTACGAACAGAGGGAAACGCTTATAGCCAGGGCTCGCGCCTTATACGCGCGTAGCTACGATCTGCTGTCCCCTTTCATAGAAAAGAAGACGCCGGGCTTATTCTCCCTGGACTTTCAGCTTGGTCCCGACGCCACGGACGAAGCCGTGCGGCGCGCGGTTTCGGCGATGAAACCTTTTAAAAAAGGCGACGCGCCGCTACTCTACTACTGTTCTGCGGCCATTTTCGCCGGTTTCGCGTCCAATCCCCTTGATTTTAAGAACGCAAGCCGCATGGCGGCAGCCTTCACGCTCTTAGAGCGAGCGCTTGCGCTTGATCCCGGCTATTCAAACGGCGCCATACAGGAGCTCGCGTTTCAGATTTACCTGTCGCTGCCCGCCGATCTCGGTGGCAGCAAGGAAAAGGCCATGGAAGCCTATGAGCAGGCGCTTAGGGCTTCGGGGGGGAAATCTGCCGGCCTCTATGTAAACTATGCCCTTTCCATTAGCGCGCCGGAAGGCGACGCCGCGGGCTTTGAGGAATACCTCAGCAAGGCCTTAGCCATACCGCTCGATGATCGTTCGGATCCGCGACTGCTCATCAGCCTTGCCCAGAGAAAAGCGGCGTATTATCTGAAACATTCCGACGAGTACGTTTTTTAAATAGAGGGAGGGCGGCTGCCTGCAGCCGCCCTCGACAATTCCGGCCTAAGAAGGTAGCTGATGGTCCGTACTAGACACTTGATTATCGCCCTGATTCTTAGCTGCATGGCACTAGGGGCCATAAGCGCCCAGACGCCCATTACCCTCCAGATAGGCGCGGCGGTACCCGCTAACAGCCCCTGGGACTTGGGCCTTCGTAAGCTCGCCGCTGAGTGGTCAAGGATATCGGGCGGCAAGGTGCGCATAGCCTTTCCACGGAGCATGGCTAACGCCAGCCAGGACGATATGCTGCAGAAGCTCCGCTTTACGCTTGACGGCGCGCTCCTCGACACGACGGGCCTGCATATGCTGGACAGCAACGTGCTCTTGCTCTCCATGCCGTCCATAATACGCGATGACAAGGAATTCGACGCGGCAGCCGGGGTAGCCCTGGAGCTCCTCAGGAAAAGCGCAGGCGAGCGCTATGAATTCCTTGCCATGGCGCAGGGGGGCTGGATTCATTTCTTCGCGAATAAGCCACTGCGCACGCCTGAAGACTTCCTGGCTATGCGCATAGGGGTGAACCAGAACCAGGAGCTCCTCGTAGGCCAACTGCAGGCTATGGGCATGCGCACGGTAAAGGCCGATACCAGCACTATACTGCTCCAATTCAATTCAAACGCGCTCGACGTGGTTTATACGAGCCCTTTATACATAGGCACCCTGTGGAGCCAGTTCAAGCGCTCGGTTAGCTCTATGTCATCATTTAAGGTAGCGCCATTCTTCGGCGCTATAGTGATAAACAAGCGCTCCTGGGAGCGGGTACCCGAGAACCTGCGGCCCGCCCTCTTGGAAGCTACTGAGCGTATCGTAAAAGAAATAGCCAGAGATTCCCGTATACTAGAGGACGATGCCATAGCCTCGATGATGAGCGACGGCCTCATTGTGCCAGGCATGAACCTTGAACAACGCAAGGCCTGGGAAGGATTATTCTCCGGCCCCCAGGTAAGCTCGTTCCTAAGAGAATCTTTTTCTCCGCTATGGTATGATGCCGTGTTCAAGGCCGTGGAAGCCGTTCGGGGCTACTAAACGCGCCAACCTGGCGCATACTAAGGCATAAAGGTGAAGCATGAGTAGATTGAAGAGTACGCTGGCGTTCGTGATAATAGCCCTGAGTTTGGCGGCGCCCCTTGCCGCGCAGACCATTACCCTGCAGATCGGCGCCGCGGTGCCCGCCAACAGCCCCTGGGATCTAGGCCTGCGCAAGCTGGCCGCTGAATGGTCCCGCATATCCGGCGGCCGGGTACGCTTAAGCTATCCGCGTTCGATGGCTAACGCCAGCCAGGAAGACCTGCTGCAAAAAATGAAGTTCAGCCTGGATGGCGGCATGCTCGAGACCACCGGCTTGTTCTTTATCGATAAGGACTTCCTATTGCTCTCGATGCCGTCAATCATACACGACGAGAAAGAGTTCGCCGCTGCCATGGGCGCCATGCGCCCCATCATGAAAGCAAGGCTGGCTGACCGCTATGAGCTTGTTACCGTGGCACAGGGCGGCTATCTGCATTTCTTTTCAAACCGCCCCATCCTAAGCCCCGCTGATCTGGTCAATGTACGCATAGGCGTAGACGCGAGCCAGGATATACTCATGAAGCAGATGCAGGCCATAGGCGCGCGCACGGTCAAGTCCGATATGTCCACCACTCTGCTGCAATTCAACTCGAACGCGCTGGACGCAAACTATTCAAGCCCGCTCATCATAGCCACGCTCTGGAGCCAATTTAAGCGCTCGATAAGCCATATGTCATCGTTCAGGCTTTCGCCTTTCTATGGAGCCCTGCTTATTAACAAACGCTCCTGGGACCGCGTGCCCGACGAATTCAAGCCCGCTCTGCTCGCCGCCGCTGATCAGATTTCTCTAGAAATCGCCTCGGAAGCCCTCAAGCTCGAGCGGGAGGCTATAGCCATGATGCAAAGCCAGGGACTAAGCGTGCCGCGCGTAAGCGACGAGCAGATGAAGGCCTGGAATGAGCTCTTTACCGGCCCGAGGATGCAGAGCCTCTTTAGCGAATGGTTCAGCCCCGAATTCACCAAAGCCGTCACTGACGCCGTACAAAGGGTTCGTAATTGAGCCCGGCACTGAAACGGCTCGAGCAATTCTCGCGCTGGGCCGCCATTGCGTCCAGCGTCATACTGGTAGGCGTGGCCGTGCTGGACCTTATCCTGGCCCGCGTCTTTTTCCGGGGTATAGCCAGCGCACCGCGCATACTGGAGCACGCGCTCCTAGCCCTCGCTTTTTTCTCGGCACTGCAAGCCACGATCAAGAAAACCCATTTAGCCCTGAACGGCGGCAGCGCCGCGCGGAGCAAGGTATGGCAGGCTACGCTCATAGACAGCGTATCCATAGCCGTGGATATAATCCTATTCTGCGCCGCCCTGTCGCTTATATTTATAGGCTTCGAGCCCGGAGCGCGCTTTCTGGGCCTGCCCATTGGGCTCTTCGTATCGCCAATGGCCATAGGCTTCTTCCTCATGGCGCTTGCGGGCGTGCTCGACTTACAAGGCCGCCTTAAGCTCTGGGCTTTGCCAGCCGTAGCCATAGGCCTATTCCTGGCCGCCCCGGCCCTGCTCAATCTGGCGTATGAGGCCGGGTTAAGCCTTGAATTCCTAGAATCCCTTGCCGACGCCGCTTATGCCGTAGCCGGCGTCATAAAAGTGCCCGCCATACTCTTCCTTGCGGCGGCGGCGTTTTTCGGCCTGCCTCTCTATGTGGTGCTCTCAGGCACGGCCGCCCTGCTCTTTCTCGGTTCATGGTCGGCCATCGAACTCATACCGAGCGAGGCGTACAACCTGCTTAAGAACGCCAGCATGCCCGCCATTCCGCTCTTTACCATAGCCGGCTTCATTCTATCGGATTCAGGGGCAGGCAAACGGCTGGTAGCGGTATTCAGGGAGCTCTTCGGCTGGATGCCCGGCGGCGAGGCCTTTGCCGCGGTGCTCGTCTGCACCTTCTTTACCACCTTTACCGGCGCTAACGGCGTTACCATACTGGCCTTAGGCGGCATACTCGCGTACATATTGATAGAATCCGGCGCATATCCTGAAAACTACGCGCATGGCCTGCTCACCGCATCGTCTTCGGTGGGGCTTCTGTTCCCGCCGAGCATAGCCATTATACTCTATGCGGTTAACGCGCAGTTCATGGTGCAGGGCCAGGGCTCTTTTTCTATAACGGATATGTTCTTAGGCAGCCTCATACCAGGGCTGCTGATGGTGCTGGCCATGGGCGGAGCCGGCCTGGTACAAGGCATACGCTTCAAGGCCAGCCGCAAGAAGTTCGACGGCCGGGCGGCGCTGCGCGCGCTGCGGGACGCCGCGCCTGAGCTCTTCATACCGGTTCTCATCGTCATACTGTATTTCTCCGGCTTCGCGGGCCTTACGGAAATCGGCGCGGTCACTATCGTATACCTGATCGTCGTGGAAGGCATCCTTAAGCGAGAGGTGGGAATTAAGGCCCTCATGTCCACCCTAACCAGCGCCCTGCCGGTGGCCGGCGGCGCCCTCATCATCATTGCGGCGGCGCGGGGCCTATCGTTCTACATTATAGACGCGGGCGTGCCGGAAATCTTCGCCAATTGGCTGGGAGCCGCCATACAGGCGCGCTGGGCTTTCCTCCTCCTTTTAAACCTGGGGCTCTTGCTTGTTGGCTGCTTCATGGACGTGTTCTCCGCCGTGCTCGTCGTATCCCCGCTCATCATACCGCTGGGATTTGCCTACGGCGTGCACCCGGTTCACTTAGGCGCAATATTTATCACGAACCTGAGCATAGGCTTCCTAACGCCGCCCATAGGCATGAATCTCTTCCTAGCCAGCTATGCCTTTAACAAGCCCGTTATCAAGATCTATAAAGACGTGCTGCCCTTCTTCCTTATCCAGCTCGTGGTGCTCTTCTTAATCACCTGGGTGCCGTGGTTCTCTTTGGCGCTCATACCGCAGGCAGGCATGTAAGCATGGCGAGGATAGCGGCGGGCCCCGAGGCCTGCCTGCCCGGCTGCGCGAGCATAGACCTACGTCAGGGATCGGCTTGCGACGCTGTCTTGCTTATACACGGCTATACCGGCTACCCCGCCGAGCTGTCCAAAGTAGCGGAAGCCTTGCATAAAGCCGGCCTGCAGGTATATGCGCCGCGCCTTCCCGGGCACGGCAGCTCAAGACCTGATTTCATGGCCACCGGCGCGCATGATTGGAAGCGCCGCTGTTACGACGCATACATGGATCTCCGCGCGGCCCACGAGCGCGTGCATGTGGTTGGGCATTCCATGGGGGGGCTCTTAGCCCTGCTCTGCGGCGCCCGCTTTGAGGCGGCAAGCCTCTGCCTGCTGGCGCCTGCCCTCGTCCTTCGCGACCGGCTCATAGCGCTCACCCCCCTCGTCGGCATAGCCGCGCCCGTTATTAAACGGGGCTACGCGCCTTCGCCTGAGGACAGCCAGGGCGAGCGCTTGCTCCTTCATAAGGCCTATCGCCAGGACTCCCTGGTGCGGCAGGCTGGGCAGCTCGAGCTTTTACGCCGCGAAGCCTTGCGCGCCCTTAGCAGCGTACGCGCGCCCGTGCTGGCGCTCTTCGCCGATGGCGATACCGCCGTCGATTCGCCGCGGGCCGCCGCTAAGCTTAACGCAGGCCTCGTCAAGGTAAAAAATCTTACCATCGATACGCTCAACGATGCATCACACCTGTTTCCCTTTGAAACTTCAACACAGCAAGCCTGCGCGCTGCGGCTGCGCGAATGGATAACACATGGATAGTACGGCGATCATTTATACCGACGGCGCATGCTCGGGCAATCCCGGGCCCGGCGGCTGGGCCTGGGTAAGCCTCGCGGGCGGAGACATACGCGAAGGCTATGGCGGGGATAAGGACACAACCAACAACCGCATGGAACTGCAGGCGGCCGTCGAAGGCTTAAAGGCAATAAAGGCGCGTATAGCCGAAGGCTCGCTTGATCCGCGGGGCATAGAGGTTCGCACCGATTCCCAGTACGTGAAGAACGGCGTGACAAGCTGGATAAAGTCCTGGAAGAAAAACGGCTGGCGCACGGCGAGCAAAACCCCGGTAAAAAACAAGGAACTGTGGGAAAGCCTTGATGCCCTGGCTACCGAGCTCAACGCCCGTTTCAGCTGGGTAGAGGGCCACGCCGGCGAGGCCTGGAACGAGCGCTGCGACCTACTCGCCCGCAAAGGCGTGTCGGAGCAGCGCTGAATCCCAGCCTAGAAATGCAGGAAAATACTTATACTCCAGAAAAACGCGTCTGGCCGTGCGTAGAGCGCGTCCTCTATGAGCTTGACTCCGGCGTAAGCCCCTAACTGGGCAAAGCCGAACAGGTCAAAGGCAAGGCCGCCGCCGGCAGAAGCTAGGAAACCTTCTTCATCAGCATAGCCTGCCGCCTCGGTAAAGCCGCGGTAGTAGCCGCCATCGGCAAAGGCGTAGAGCAGCGGAACTATGGCTTCAAGGCCCAGCGCGGGTCCCACAAGGCGCAATTCAGCGTTGGCCACCGCTTTGAAGCTGCTGTCATAGCTGTTGCGCTCATAACCGCGCACGCTCTCGCCCAGCGAGTCGCGGAGATCGCGGCCGCCGAAGCTCTGGTTCACGTATATGGGCACCGATGAGCCGCCCGCGTAGTCTAGCCCGCCGAATAGAGCGCCATACATATTGAACAGGTTGCCGCCCTCATGCGGGATATCCACGAGCGGCAGGAAGGAACGGGCCTGAGCAGACAAGCGCCAAAAGTCGCTCTTGGCGTTCAGGAAACCCGGCCCCCATTCTCCGGCGAATTCGGCGTACACGCCGCTTTTGGCCCTGTGCCTGTTCGTCACGACCGAATTATAGCTAAGGCCGGCCATAAACGATGTGCCGAAGAGCCCTTCGGCATCCTCGAACAGGGCTATGGGATCCTCGTTCTGGTACAGGTCATAGCGCCCGCGGTAGTAGCCGAAAAGCTCCACGAGATTTTTCCCGTCTTCCCGAAGGGAGAGGCCCTGGAACAGGGCGGCCTCCCACTGGAAGTTGGGGCTATTATATTTATCTTCGTTATAGGAGGGCTGGCCAAGGGCATCGCGCATAATCACTTTGTCCTGGTAGCCGCCGCCCGCCTTGAAGAAAAGCACGCTGTCGCCGCCAAGGCCGAAATCCAGCCCGTCATAGCTCAGCGTAAAATCCGCGCCGGTGGGTATCATGCCGTTGAGCATGCGCACGCCGGCAAAGCCAAGGCGCCAGTCGCCCTCCCGCTCGGCCTCCTGGGCGCCGAGAGCGGTAAAAGCGCAGAACGCCAACGCAAAGACTCGTATGGTACGACGCATGGCCGGCCCCGTTATGCCCTGTCCGCGGAGCCGAGCACCTCGCGGTTTTTGTGCATATAGAGCTTCTTAAGCTCGTCGCGCGCGGGCCCGAGGTATTTGCGGGGATCGAATTCGCCGGGATTCTCGGCGAACACCTTGCGTATGAGCGCGGTCATGGCCAGGCGGCCGTCCGAATCTATGTTGATCTTGCATACGGCGCTCTTGGCGGCCTTGCGCAGCTGTTCCTCGGGTATGCCTACGGTGTCTTTAAGCTTGCCGCCGTACTGCAGGATCATCTTGGTATACTCGACAGGCACCGACGAGGAACCGTGCAGCACGATGGGGAAGCCGGGTATGCGCTTCTCTATCTGCTCGAGTATGTCAAAGCGGAGCGGAGGCGGAAGGAGTACGCCGTCGGGGCTGCGGGTGCACTGCTCGGGCTTGAACTTCATGGCGCCGTGGCTGGTGCCTATCGATATGGCCAGGGAATCGACGCCGGTCTTCTTAACGAAATCCTCAACCTCGTCAGGCTGGGTATAGTGGCTATGCTCGGAGGATACGTCGTCCTCGACGCCCGCCAATACGCCGAGCTCGCCCTCTACCGACACGTAATTGGGCCGGGAATGGGCGTAATCGCACACCTTCTTGGTCAGGGCCACGTTCTCGTCATAGGGCAGATGGCTGCCGTCTATCATGACGCTGGAAAAACCGTTCTCTATGCAGTCGACGCAGAGCTCGAAGCTGTCGCCGTGGTCAAGATGCAACACGATAGGTATCGCGTAGCCGAGCTCCTTGGCATACTCCACGGCTCCACGCGCCATGTTGCGCAACAGGGTCGAATTGGCGTATTTGCGCGCGCCTGAGGACACTTGAAGTATAACGGGGCTCTTTGTCTCGACGCAGGCCTGTATGATGGCTTGCATCTGCTCCATATTATTGAAATTGTACGCGGGCAGCGCATAGCCGCCGTTCACGGCTTTCTTAAACAGCTCTACGGTGTTTGAGAGGCCGAGGTCCTTATAACTGGTCATGTCGTCTCCTTGAAGAATTGGCTCTACATGAGCTTCGGTTAGAGAGGCAGCGTTCGCATCTCTCATTATACTATGCATAGAAGTCTAGGGTCGAGGCGGTAAAGCGTCAATACCCGGCACTTCGGCTTGCCTTAAGAGCCGTTCTACCCTACCATGAACCGATACGTATGAAAACGATGTGGACGCTCGCCGCACGCCAATTCTTCCCGCCTAAGCCGACACACGGAGCCATGGGTATGCTCCCACAGCGCTACCCCCTCCTCCTCTCGCTCTGCGCTGTCCTTTTTCTGGCACTGAGCGCCTGCGCCCCCGCCCAAAGACAGAGCCAGCTGGCCATCTTCGACCCGGCCTTTGCGGAGCTCTTCCCCTCGGCTAAGAAGGCGCTGGCCAAGGCCGGCTACGCACTGGCGGTGATCGCCCCGGAGGAAGGCTCGCGCGGCCTTTACGAAGCCATAGAACGAGCCGCTCCTGACCGTCTCATCGTATCGCCCCTTCTGGCGCAGCAGATGCCGGCTATAGCAAAAAGCAGGCCCGGTTTAGCCTTAGGCGCGCTCGCCTTCGAAGAACAGAGCGTAAACGGGGCAACGGCCGTGTTGCGTTTCCGCGGCGTTGACGCTGCCCGCACCGCGGCCGAGGCGCTGCTCCGCGAAGTCAACGACAGGAAATCGCCGCAGAGGGAGCCATTGGTCGCGGCGGTCTTCGCCGGCGCTGACGCCGAACGCCGGGCACAGGCCTTCAATGGTGTTTTTCTTGGCGCCATGGCGACAAAACTGCCGATAGTTGAAGTGTCGAGTTCCGACTGGTCGTCGGATGCGGTAGCACGCTTACAAAGACTCGACATCGCGCTGTATTATGTATCGGTACCGCAAAAAGAGCTGGGACGATGGCTCAGGGAACTCTCAAGCACCGCACTGGGTACGCGATCGGCGTTTATTATAGCGGAAAGCCCACAAGTTCCGCTTGAGCCCTGGCATAATTGCGACGCTATAGTATACTGGCATATGGAAGGGAGCATAAAAAGCCTTGCCCTGCTCTTACAGAGCCCTCAAACGGAGGCTATTGACGCCGCGGGCGCTTGGCAATATAAAAAGCTTCGATAAAAATCGGGTAATTTGATTTGACAAATGGAGTTCTTCCCAAATATAATTTGACCGGCACTTGGTCGGATAAATCGATGGGGCAAAAATAAGGAGTAATCCGGATGAAACAGCGCGTCGTAAGGGCGATCGGCCTGTCCCTCGTCTTCGTTTTCTTGATTGCGGCGGCTCAGGCCTTCGCCGACGAAGACACGGTCACCTTGGAATCAATAGTCGTCCAAAACTTTGACGACCCCGCAGCACAGCCATGGTTTGTCATCGGCAGCAAATTCGCTACCGGAGGCTTCCCGAAGCTGGCTTACGTCAACGCCTGGCCTTTGGCTCTGCACGGATCCAATCCGAGCAATAAGGAGCTGAAAAGCCTGGGTATATCGATGCTCTTTGACCGAAAAGAGTATAACTGGGTAGACATTATTCCGGGTTCCAAGAGCGGTTCAGGCGACAATCTTAAATATGAGCCAAAGGAAATAGACCTTCCCGGCAGGGTTCGCTCGGTAGATATGTGGATATGGTCCGGCAACTATGATTACTACATAGAGGCGTACATTCGGGACTACACGGGCATCGTACACATCGTGCCTATGGGTAATCTCAATCATGTAGGCTGGAAGAATTTCAGGGCTAACCTTCCCTCGAACATACCTCAAGCTAAGAAGTACCTTCCCAAGCGCGAAAACCTCACGCTGGTGAAGTTCCGCATATGGACGAGACCTACGGAAGTCGTGGCCGCCCCGGCCAAGGCCGACGCGCCTTTGCAGGAGAAAGCCATATACTTCTATTTTGATCACTTCAAGGTGCTTACCGACACCTTTGAATCCCTTTTCGACGGCGACAGCCTCACGGATCCCAAGTTCTTAAGTGACACCTGGGGTTCCGGTACTTCCAACTAAGGGGAGATTATGAAACGAATCATCATCGTTTTGCTTGCTGTATGCGCCGTCAGCCTGGTAACGGCCCAGCAAACCGTAGGCAATCCCGATCCCAACGCGATCGGCATAGATACCGCGCAGCAAAAGCTGCAGGTAGTATCAATAGATAAGTTCGAATCGGCCGGGTTCTGGAATTCCTACATATCCCCCGACGCCGGCGTTATCAACGGCAGGCTCTTCGCCGGCGGCCCTGCGGGCAAGGCGGATGAGCCCAAGCCAGAAGAGCGCTACGCGGGTATAGATCCTAAGATTTCTGACACCTACGTATACGGCGTGCGCACCGAATTCTATAGGCGCGGCTTTCACGACATTTATGTCCTGGCCCAGCGCCCCATCCCCATCGAAGGCATAACCAAGACCATATCGGTATGGGTGGTTGGGCGTAACTATAAGCATACGCTGAAGATTATCGTATCCGACTTCTTTAACAATCGCTTCGAGCTTACCATGGGCCAGTTAAACTTCCAGGGCTGGAAGAAACTGTCCGTGGCTATCCCGCCTCAGAATATCGACGGTATGAATGGCATCATCCAGAGGAACTATCACTATAACAGCCAGATGGGCCTTAAAGTGATAGGCTTTAAGATCGAGACCGACCTCCTTGAGTCCTTCGGCAGCTATTACATATACTTCGATGACATGCGCGCGGTTACCGACCTCTTCGCAGAGGATGCGCGTGATGAAGACGACATGGTTGATGGCTGGTAAGCCTTAGTTTTTAAGCATACGGGCCCCTCTCGGGGCCCATTTTTTTTCGTACGGCGGGGAAGCATGGATTATTTTAATTTTTTAAAGCGCGTATATTTTTTTAAGAAGCTCCAGGATGAGGAAATCCGCCTCATAGCCGACACCTGCCATGAACAGCGTTATACAGCCGGCTCGGTCGTTTTCCCTGAGGGCTCGGTGGCCGATCGCTTCTTCATCGTCATAGAGGGTAAGGTAGAAGCTTGGAAAAATTACTATGATGATAAACCAGATTTACTGGGCGTCCATGGCCCGGGCCATTTTTTCGGCGAGATGGCCCTGGTTGATGACCTGCCTCGCTCGGCAACGGCCGTAGCCAAGGAGGATGCCCTTACCCTCTTCCTGTATCGCGACGATTTTCACGCATTGGTACGAGGGCACTCATCCATAGCCTTATCGGTCATGATGTCGATGTCCTACCTCGTGCGCAGCTCAAACGAGCTGTACGTGGACGACCTGCGAGCGCGCAATGAAAAACTGGAAAAAGCATATACCGAGCTGCAGCAAGCCCAAACCGAGCGCTTACGGAATGACCGGCTATCTACCCTGGGTAAATTCTCCTCGCTTATACTGCACGACATTCGAAATCCGTTGTCCATTATGAAGGGCCAGCTTCAGCTCATGCTTATGCACCTTGATGACCCCGCGCGGCAGCGTAAGTCCATACAGGCCCTAACCACCGAAACGACAAAGCTCGAGCGCCTCGCCGGAGAATTCTTAGATTACTCCCGCGGCGAGATACGCCTTGACTTCGGCATCGTGGACACGACCGAACTGCTTCGAAAAGCCGCTGACAGCTTCGCTCTACGCCTTGAGCGTGACGGCATACATATTACGGTGGAAGCGGCCTGCGACGGCCCTTCCATACTCGACGGCGAACGCATGAACCGGGTCATCTACAACCTTATCGACAACGCCCGTAAGGCCCTCATAGGCTGCGACAAGAGGCAGCTTAGGCTAGCTTCCCGCTTTGAGGACGATACCCTGGTTATAACGGTGGCGGACAGCGGCAGCGGTATGGATAGCGTTACCCTCGAACATGTATTCGAGCCCTTCTACTCGGCCTCGGGCCAGGGAGGAACGGGCTTGGGACTCTTAATCGTCAGGAATGTCATTAAAGCCCATGGCGGCACCCTAGCCGTAGAATCCAGCCCGGGGCAGGGAACCACGGTTACCATACGCATACCGCGCCGCGTTTGATTGATTTGACTCTGGGCTCTTGTTTTCGTATCTTTTTTTGAGTTCCTTAGTTCTTAAGTAATCTAACTGGAGGTACTTGATGAAAAAGATCGTATTCATGATCTCGGCCCTTATTGCGGTTTCCGCTGCCTTCGCTCAAGTGCCGCTACAGGACGGCACGATAAAAGCGGGCGAATACGCCTTCACGGAAGTTAAAAACGGCATAACCATAGCGTCGTCTCTCTCAGCCGACGGCAAGACCATCTATATGGCCGTGAGCGCCGCTACCACAGGATGGATAGCCTTTGGAGCAGGGTCGGCTAAAATGAATGGCGCCTATATGATCCTTGCCTATCAGGACGATAAGGGCGTTCGCTTTGTTTCCGAGGAAACCGGCGTCGGCCATACGCATAGGCCGAACGCCAAGAACGTTGCGAAGGCCTACGTAAACGAAGCAGACGGCGTAACCACCCTAGAAGCGCAGTTTCCGGCGGAGGGCATGGTTAAGGACGGTAAGCTCGACGCTATAGCGGCCATAGGCGCTCGCGACGACCGTACCAGCATGCACCGCGGCCGCGCCGTATACTCAATTAGCTTTAAATAAAGCGTACATAAGCGTTTGAACAGCGTCGGCCAGTTCATCCTGGCCGACTTTTTTTATCGTCGCGGCGAGAGCGTAGCTCCGCTCTATATCAAAGGGACTGGAATCCTTGCCGCGCCGCGGCATGGGATTCATATACGGCGCGTCCGTTTCCAATAGCAAGCGCTCCTGCGGCGTGCGCGCTAGAGCGGCACGCAGCCCGTCTGCCTTCTTGTAGCTTATGTTCCCGGCGAATGACAAATAGCAGCCCCGCGATAGAAAAGCCAGGGCGGCATCTTCGTCATAGCCGAAACAATGGATAATGACCGGTATATTTTCAGCATAATCCGCGCATATACGCAGGGTATCGGGAAAGGCTTCCCTTGAATGCACGATGAGCGGCTTGCCAGAGCGCAGGGCAAGCTCGGCCTGTCCCCGGAATAGGCGCTCCTGAAGAGCCGTAGTGCTCTTCATCCAATGATAATCAAGCCCGCATTCGCCGACGGCCGCGCAGGCATCGTCGCGAAGGTCGACTTCAAGCGCGGCCATGGCGGCATCGAGGTCTGGGAGGGCTGAGGGATCAGGCCATATACCGGCTGCAAGGCGCACGAAGGGGTAGCCGCCAAGCAGCGCTTTTCGCGCGCTATAGTCGCCTGCGTCCACGCCCGGATCCACTATGAGAGCCCCGCTGCCCGCATAGCGCTCGTTCAAGGCGGGAAGAAAGCCGGCGCCTGATCGCTCGGCCACGTAACAGAGGTGCGCGTGGGAGTCGGGATAGGCGCGCAGGGCTCTAGCGCTGTCGGGAACCGTAGCGGTCGCCTGCGCTCTGTCAGGCGGAGTGGCGTCCTTAGGCATGACGCTTGGCGCTGAAGTGAAAGCCGCCATCCTTAACGCCTATAGTCAGCGCGTCTCCGTCCACTATGTCGCCTTTAAGCATGAGCTTTGCCAGGGGATTCTGCAGGCTGCCCTGTATAATGCGCTTAAGGGGACGCGCGCCGAAGCGGGGATCATAGCCTTCCTTAGCAAGCAATGCCTCGGCGGCCGGACTCAGCTCAAGGCTTATTTTACGCTCAGCCAGGCGCTCTTTCAGGTGGTTGAGCTGTATGCGCGCTATGCCGGACATGTGTTCGGGGCCTAAACGCTCGAAGAGCACGGTCTCGTCTATTCGGTTAAGGAATTCAGGCTTGAAGGCGCTCTTGAGCACCTCGTCTATCTTAGCGCGCACTTCCTTCATATCCTTGGCGTCGAGTATGAAATCGGAACCGAGATTACTGGTCATAATGACTATAGCGTTCTTGAAATCAACGAGCCTGCCCTGACTATCGGTAAGCCTGCCGTCGTCGAGCAGCTGCAGAAGGACGTTAAACACATCGGGATGCGCCTTCTCTATCTCATCGAACAGTATAACCGAGTAGGGCCTGCGGCGTACCGCCTCGGTAAGCTGCCCGCCCTCGTCATAGCCTACGTAGCCGGGAGGGGCTCCTATGAGCCTGCTTACCGAGAATTTTTCCATGTACTCGCTCATGTCGATGCGCGTAAGCGCTTTTTCATCGTTAAACAGGAAGTCTGCAAGGGTCTTGGCCAACTCCGTCTTGCCTACGCCCGTAGGTCCAACGAAGAGGAAACTGCCCAGCGGCTTGTTTGGGTCTGACAGGCCCGTGCGGTTCCTGCGTATGGCATCCGACACCGCTTCTATAGCGCGGTCCTGGCCCACGACGCGGCGCTCGAGCACCTTTTCAAGCTCAAGGAATTTCTGCAGCTCGCTTGAGAGCATCTTGGACACCGGTATGCCCGTCCAGGTTGATACTACCCGCGCTATGTCCTCCTCGCATACTTCCTCGCGTAGGAGGCGATTATCGTCGCCCTGAGCCTTTATATCATTGGCCGCTTTTTCAAGGCCTTTCTGCGCCTCGAGCAGCTTGCCGTACTTGATTTCGGCAGCCTTAGCCAGGTTTCCCTCGCGCTCGTACCTCTGCTCGTCGAGCTTAAGCTGCTCGATCGCCTCCTTGAGCTTACGTATCTCGTCTATGCGGTCCTTTTCATTCTTCCAACGAAGGCGCATGGCGTCCCGCCTGCTCGTAAGCTCGGCAAGCTCCTTTTCAAGTTTGACCAGGCGCTCTTTAGAAGCCTCGTCCTCCTCCCGGGAAAGAGCCTGCCGCTCTATGGTAAGCTGCAGTATACGGCGCTCTATCTGATCCAGCTCGGTGGGCTGGCTCTCGATTTCCATCTTTATGCGACTGGCGGCCTCGTCCACGAGGTCTATGGCCTTATCGGGAAGGAAACGGCTGGTGATATAGCGGTCGGAGAGCATGGCCGCCGCTATAAGCGCCTCATCCATGATGCGTACGCCGTGGTGCACTTCATAGCGCTCTTTAAGGCCGCGCAGTATGGCTATAGTGTCCTCCACCGAAGGCTCCGCGCAGAGCACGGGCTGGAAGCGGCGTTCAAGGGCCGCGTCCTTTTCAATGTGCTTGCGGTACTCATCAAGGGTGGTCGCTCCCACGGCCCTAAGCTCGCCGCGGGCAAGGGCCGGCTTTAGGAGGTTGGATGCGTCCATGGCGCCTTCCGCCGCGCCGGCTCCCACCAGGGTATGAAGCTCGTCTATGAATAGAATGACCTGCCCTTCGGACTTCTGCACTTCCTCAATAACGGCTTTCAGCCTCTCTTCGAATTCGCCGCGGAATTTTGCCCCGGCGACGAGCGAGCCTAAATCGAGGGCAAGCAGCTTTTTTCGCTTAAGGCTGTCCGGCACGTCTCCGGACACGATGCGCCTGGCCAGACCCTCAACGATGGCTGTCTTGCCCACGCCCGGCTCGCCTATGAGCACGGGATTGTTCTTGGTGCGGCGGGCGAGCACCTGCATGACGCGGCGTATCTCCTCATCGCGGCCTATGACCGGGTCGAGCTTTTCCTTGCGCGCAAGGGCCGTTAGGTCGCGGCAGTACTTCTCGAGCACGCGGTATTTCTCCTCGGCCGCCTGATCCTTTACGCTGCGGTTGCCGCGTATTGACTTGAGCGACTCGAGTATGCCGGTCTTGGTAACGCCTTTGTCCTTGAGCAACTTACCCACGCCGGCCTCATCGGAAAGCATGGCTATAAGCATATGCTCGCCCGCCACGTAGTCATCCTTGAGGGCGGACGCCTCAGCCTCGGCCTTGGCAAGCACCTTGGACGTGGCGGGCGATAGGTATACCTGCGCCGCATGCCCGTACACCTTAGGGAGGCGGGCGAGCTCGGCCTCAAGTTCCTGCTCAAGCTCCTCGGGGGATGCGCCAAGGCGCTCAAGGAGCGGCCGCACCGCCCCGCCCTCGGCATCGAGCAGAGACAGAAGCAGATGCTCTAGCTCTATTTGGCTGTGGTCGGATTTTTGCGCCAGCGTATGGGCGGCCTGTATGGCTTCTTGGGCTATATGCGTGTATTTTTCGAAATCCATGGTGTGCCTTCGCTCCGTTATACGCGAGATTAAGATGCAGTGGTATAGGGTTTAAAATAACGAGTCGCTGGCCTTAAGGCAAGCTTGCCCCCAAAGCGTATTGGAGCTAGAATGGCAGCTATGGATACCGAAAACGCGCTCGATGGAAAGCTCGTGCTCTTTCACGGGCTAGACCAGGATGAGGCTATAAAGGCCATGAGGGCCATAAAAGCGGCCCTGGGGACGCAGGATGGCCTGGCCTTCGCCATGACCACGGAGAACAACCTTTCCTGGCCCGTAGCCGAGCTTATCGAGCACGTGCTCGAGGAACACGCGTCCATGACCGGACGCAAAGCGCCTTAAGCCGGCGACCCGCGTCCGCGCCGAATCCTATTCCTCGTCGAGCTCAGGTATGCGCTCCTTTAGGTCGGCGAGGAGCTGCTCTCCGCCATAGCCCTTACGCAGAGCCACGAGCACGTTGTTGTCCTGCCCGGCTATGGTACCTAGTATGCCGTCTAGGCCCATATTATCCAGGGCTAGGGCTACAGGGGCGGAATGCCCCGAGTAGGTCTTGATGACCGCAAGCTGCTCGTTCCAGTCTATCGTTACGTAGCCGCGAACGAAATCCTGGGCATATATTTCTTCGCGCTTGCGGAGTTCGTCGTCCGAGGGAACCGCATAAAAATAGCCTTCCGAACCCGCGCCAACCTTGCTGGCTTTCAGGAGCTTCAAGTCTCTGGACAGGGTAGCCTGCGTGATGAACACGCCCTTATCTTCGAGCAGTTCAAGCAGCTCCTCCTGTGACTCCACCCTGTTTTCTCTTAAGAGCTTAAGTATGATTTTGAGCCGTTCGCGACGGCTCACCTCATGGGCTTCACGCATGCGGTTCCTCTGTGCGTATAGTGATATGCTTACGATAAGCGCGTAGGCTACGAGCATAGCTATACTATGCCCGCTCCTGTTTTTACGCAAGAGCGAAGCGTTAACTGCCGATACTTGGAGGGGAGGTGCACGCCCAGTGCCCGTTAATAGTAGCCCGGAAGATAATCATTCCCGCAGCCTCGGCTACTCTAGCATAGCGCGAAAGGACGACGGCCGCCTTGAAGTATTCGTAGCGCCCGATTGCATGAGCGCCAGCGCTGACCTCTACCCTCCCCTTGGCGACGGCGCGCCTATAAGCGCGGACTACGCTGCGGAACTCCTTGCCAGGCTCGGCATATGCTGCGGCGTGGACTGGGACACGCTCAATGAACATATACTCGAAGCCAATACAGAAGGCCATATACAACGCGCCGTCGCCATAGCCAAGGGTATAGCGCCTATCGACGCGGTAGCTGAGCATATCGTGCCTATAGCGAGCCTGCTTCCTGGTTTTGTGCCCGTGGATGAGCATGAAATGAGCGTGGACTGGAAAAGCCTTAAGTCCTATTCCATTGTAAAAAAAGACGAGCCCGTCGCTTCGGTAGCGCCCGCAAAGAATGGCGTGGCAGGCAGCGATATTTACGGTAAAAGCATAGGCTATGCTACGGTAACCCCCACCGCCTATAGGTTAGGCAAAAATCTGGAGCGGCGTGAGGATCAGATAGTAGCGCTCATAGACGGCAAGCTCTGCCTTGACGGCGCTAAGCTCAGCGTGGAAAACGTACTCATGGTAAAGGGCGACGTCGACTTCCGCGTTGGCCACATAATGTTCCCCGGAGACGTCGTCATAGAGGGCGGCGTGGCCGCGGGCTTTAAAGTATATTCGGGCGGGTCCATCAGCATAAAAGAGACTATGGACGCTTTCGATGTCAGCGCAAAGAAAGACTTGCTCTGCGCCCAGGGCATCATAGGCAAAGAACAGGGCTTCGTGCGCGTAGGCGGCAACCTCAAGGCAAAATTTATGGAAAACGCCCGCTGTGCCGTACGCGGCGACGTGGAAATACCCGGCTCCATAGTTGGCTCAAGCCTCTATGTGCTCGGCCGCCTCTCAATGGGGGACAAGGGCCGCATCGTAGGCGGAGAAGTACACGCTACCCACGGCGTGCTCTGCGGGTGGATAGGCGGCCCGACCCGACCGCTTACCGTCATCAACGCGGGCGTGGATTTTACCATACAGCAAAAGCTGGACAAGGCCGCGGAAGAGTTACAAGAGCACTCCCTGAAGCTTGCCAGGCTTGAAGCCATACTTAAGCAACGGCCCGAGGAATCAATCAAGAAATTGCGCGATCAGGCCCACGAGAAAATGAAAAGCCTCGCTGATAACGTGGCTGACCTTGCAAAACGCGTCGATATAGACGACGGGGCCATCGTCGAGGCGCGGGGCGGCGTGTATCCGGGCTGCACCATAACGATATGCCACATACGCATAAGCATAGAAGAAGCGCTTAAGAAGACCCGGTTCCGCTTAGACCGCAACGCGAACAAGATTATCGTGGAGCATTAGCAGTCCCCTATTCCCACTCTATGGTAGCAGGAGGCTTGCTCGACACGTCGTACACCACGCGCCCTACGGCCTTTACCTTGTTGGTTATGGCGCCGGATATATCCCGCAGCTCTTTCATGTCGAAATCGTATACATCAGCGGTCATGCCGTCGGTGGACGCTACGGCCCGCAGTGCCACGGTCCAGCCGTAGGTGCGCACGTCGCCTGCCACACCCACGGAGCGCACGGGCAAGAGCACGCAGAAGGCCTGCCATATTTTGTCATAGAGCCCGCGGGCTCGCAGCTGCGCAAGGTATTCTTCGTCGGCGGCGCGCAGCACGTCGCACTTTTCCTTAGTTACCTCGCCCAGCACGCGAACGCCAAGGCCGGGGCCGGGAAAGGGATGGCGAGTAACCACCTGCTCAGGCACGCCGAGTTCGCGGCCCAAGGCGCGCACCTCGTCCTTATACAGCCGATCCAAGGGCTCGATGATTCTGCCCTCGGCCCGTTTTCGTTCCACCAGGGGCGAGCGCACGTTATGGTGGCTCTTTATCACATGGGCTTTCTTGCCTACGCCTTTTCCGGACTCAATAAGATCGGTATAGAGCGTACCCTGGGCCAGGAAGGAATCCTCAAGGCCAAGTCGGGACACGGCCTTCTCCTGCATGCTTATGAACAGGTCTCCTATGATGTGGCGCTTTTTTTCCGGATCGTCCACGCCGGCGAGGGCCGCTAGGAACTCGGCTTCGGCCTCTATCTTGTGCACGTGTACGGCGCCCATGCCCCCGAGCGTGCGCATGACCTCTTCGCTCTCGCTCTTGCGCATGAGCCCCGTATCGATATACACGAGGTGCACGCGGTCCTTGGGCAGGCAGCTTAAGAGCAAGGCGCCTGCTACGGTGGAATCGACGCCTCCCGATATGAGGAGGAGCACGGGGGATGAGCCCACGCGGGAGGCTATGGCCACGCGCTCTTCCTCAATATAACGGGCCATGGTCCATTCGGGTTTACAGCCGCATAGCTCGAAGGCGAAATGCTTGAGTATTTCGCCGCCGAACTCGCAGTGGCTTACCTCGGGATGGAACTGCACGCCGCGCAGCGGCAGGCTTTCGTGGGCTATGGCCGCGGGTATGCCGTTATCGGTCTGGGCTATGACGCGGAAGCCTGGCGCAATGCGCTCTATAGAGTCGCCATGGCTCATCCAGGACAGGAATTCATCGGGTAGGCCCTTAAAGAGCGGATCTGTTTCGAGTATGCGCACCGGCCGCCTGCCGTACTCGCGATCAGGCAAGGCGCCTACTTTGCCTCCGAAATCCTCGGTCATGCGCTGGGCGCCGTAGCACACCCCGAGCACGGGCAGAGCTCCTGAGTACGCCCGGCGGTCGGGCACGGGAGCGCCTTCCTCGTACACGCTGAAGGGAGAACCGGAGAGTACTATGCCTTTTACGTCCTTGAGTAAGCTATCGTCAAGCGGAGTATCGCCGGCCCGTATGTCGGTGTATACGCCGAATTCCCGTATGCGCCTGGCTATGAGCTGCGTGTACTGGCTGCCGAAATCCAGTATTAGTATCGTATCCAAGGGCTCTTCCTCACCATGGTGCGCTCGCGGTCGTAGCCCACCGACACTAAGTCTATGGCGGTTTCGGTATACTCCTCTATGAAGGATATGTAGTCCTTTGCCTCCATAGGCAGGTCCTCGTAGCGCTTCACGTCGGCTAAGGACCGTTTCCAGCCCTTGAAGCTGCGCAGCACGGGCTCGGCGTCCTCAAGGTCGCGTATGGCCGCGGGAAAGTGCTCGATAATGCTGCCGCGAAGCTTGTAGGCCACGCAGGCCTCAAAATCGTCTAAAGTATCATACACGTCGAGGTGCGTAAGGATGAGCGAGTCTATGGAATTGCAGAGGCAGGCGTAGCGCAGGGCTACTAGGTCCAGGTAACCGCAGCGTCGGGGCCGGCCCGTGGTAACGCCGTACTCGCGCCCTGTATCCCGCACGAACTGGCAGAGCGCGGACTGCGACTCGTTGTCGAACTCCGTAGGAAAGGGGCCGTTGCCCACCCGGGTGGAATAGGCCTTGAACACGCCGAGCACCTTGTCTATATTCCGCGGGCCTATGCCGCCCTGGGCGGCCGCTCCCGCCGCGCCGGACATGCCGCTGGAAACATAGGGGTAGGTGCCCACGTCCAGATCCAAGAGCGCGCCTTGGGCTCCCTCGAAGAGCACGTAGGCGTTACGGTGCTTTGCCAGGTAGTCGCTAAGGTCAATGGATAGGGGGGCGAGTTTTTCAGCCCAGGCGGCGATAAAGTCCCTGTCTTCAGGTTCGAGGTTAGCCAGACGGTCCTCGTCGTACAGATCCGCAAGGCGCACGCCGTCGCGCGAAGACTTAAGCGAGTAGCTTACGCCTATGCCGCGGCCGGTGGTGCCTATAGGCTTGCGCCTGGCCGCTTCCATGTCCTTGTCTATGGCGCGATAGCGCGGCAGCACTATATGGGCGCGATCGCTTACGAACACGCGGCCCTTCCAGTCTATGCCGCGCTCTTCCAGCATGGAAAGCTCGGCGAACATGGCCTCGGGGTCTATGACCATGCCGGTGCCAAGCACGACGGTCTTGTCCGGATAGAGCACGCCGGAGGGGATGAGGTGGAGGGCGAATTGCTCGTTTGCCCGTACTATGGTATGGCCAGCATTAGCCCCGCCCGAGAAACGCACGATGATCTGCGCCTCGGCGGCCAGGTAATCCACCATCTTGCCTTTGCCTTCGTCGCCCCACTGGGCTCCTATCAGTACTACGTTCATCGCTGCTTCCTTCCGCTAATGCCGGGAATAATTGGGGGCTTCCTGGGTTATGGACACGTCATGGGCGTGGCTCTCCCGCAAGCCAGCGCTGCTTATGCGCACGAACTGCTTATAGGCGCGCAGGGATTCTATACTGGCGCAGCCCGTATAGCCCATACCCTTTTGCAGCCCGGCCACCAATTGATGCAAATATTCCTTGAGTTCGCCCTTGTAGGGCACCCTGCCCTCTATGCCCTCGGGCACGGGGCTCTCGTCCTTGCCGATTTGGTAACGGTCGCCTGAGCCCGCCGCTATGGCGCCGAGCGAGCCCATGCCGCGGTATTCCTTGTATATCCTGCCGTCGTATATGATCTCGCGGCCGGGAGCCTCTTTGAGGCCCGCGAAAAGATTGCCTATCATAACGCAGGACGCGCCGGCCCCTATGGCCTTGACGAGGTCTCCTGAGAATTTAATGCCGCCGTCCGCTATGACCGGTATGCCCGTCTTGTCGGCTTCCTCGGCGCAGTCCAGCACGGCGCTGAATTGGGCTACGCCTATGCCGGCCACCACGCGCGTGGTACAGATGGAACCAGGCCCTATGCCCACCTTCACCGCGTCCGCTCCCGCGTCAATGAGGCGCCGGGTACCGGCGGCGGTGGCCACGTTGCCGCCTATGACCGTTATGCCGTAGCGCTTCTTTATGGCGCTTACCGCGTCGAGCACGCCCTTACTGTCGCCGTGCGCGGTGTCGAGCACGACGAAATCGCAGCGCGCCTTCATGAGCAGAGGCACCCGTATATCGAAATCCTGCGGCGATACGGCCGCGCCTACGATGAGACGCCCAGCCTTGTCCATGGCGGCCTTGGGGAAGCGCTCGTGCTTTTCCATATCCTTGACCGTTATAAGGCCGCGCAAGCGTCCTTCATCGTCCACTACGGGCAGCTTTTCTATGCGGTGCTGGTCGAATTTGGCTTTAGCGCTGGCCGGCGTGGGCTCGCCGCGCTCGCTTACAACGCCGGCGGTCATAGCCTCGCGCACCGACGAATCGTCGTCCTCGCTGCGAAAACGCAGGTCGCGGCTCGTTATGATGCCCACGAGCTTGCCCTCTGGCCCGAGCACGGGCAGGCCCGATACGCGGTGGCGGGCCATGAGCGCGCGTACGTCGCGCAGGGTACGGTCGGCCTCCACCGTCACCGGCGCCTCGATTATCCAATTAAGGTAACGCTTCACGTTCTCCACCTGGGCCGCCTGCTCTTCGGGGCGCAGGTTACGGTGTATGACGCCGGTGCCGCCGTGCAGGGCCAGGGCTATGGCCAGGCGATCCTCGGTTACCGTGTCCATGGCCGCGCTTATGACCGGCACGTTTAGGGTAATGTCTCCAGCCAGCCGCGTGCGGACATCGGCGTCCCGCGGCAGTATGTCCGAGTAGCCGGGGAGCAAAAGCACGTCATCGTAGGACAGCGATTCTCCTATCGTCACAGGCGGCCTCCTTTAGACCCTGTCGGCAAGGTATTCCCCCGCCAGCTTCCGGTATTTATCGCCTATCTGGCGGGCTTTATGCGCGGCGCGGCCGTTATAAGCCTCAGGCGCGCTAAAGAAGTCCTCCGGTTTAGCATAGCCAAGATCGCGCAGTTTCTTATAGATAGCCGCCTTAGCCTGTTCGTTGCGAGCCAGGGCTTCGCCGAAGCTTAAGCCGCCCCGTTCCGCATCCAGGGTAAGCGTGCGCACGATCTCGTGGGCGTCGGCGAAGCCGCTCTCGGCCAGCAAAATGTAGGCGGGCTCGGCGAGCACCGACCCTCCGCCCGAGCGCAGATTGGCCAGCATGCGCTCCCGGTTCACGGCCAAGCCCTTGAGCACGGACAGCATGCGCCGTACGGCCGCGCAGAAGCCCGCGATATACTCGGCAACGAAACGCCCGCTGGCGGAATTGGTAAGGTCTCTCTGGTGTTCGGATATCTGGTCCATGAAAAAGGTGATCACCCGCGGCGAAAAGGCCTTCCAGAGGCTCTTCACGTGCTCAGAATTCCAGGGGTTGCGCTTCTGGGGCATGGTTGACGAACCCACCTGCCCTGCGCCGAAGCCCTCGCGCAGTTCGTCTATCTCAGAGCGCTGCAGGTTGCGCAAGTCGTCGGCAAGGTTGGCTATGATGCCGAAGGCCGTATTGAGTTCGGTAAGGAGGCGCAAGAGATGCTCGGGTTCGGCCAGCTGCGTAGAGTGTTCGCTGGCTTTTAGGCCAAGCTTGTCCAGGTAGGAGCGCTCTACGGCTTCCGGGTCCGCGTAGCTCATAGACAGGGCGTTATAGGAGCCGGTGGCGCCCGCCAGCTTGCCGCGCAGGTCGCCCGCGCGATGGGCAATTTCAGGCAGGCATTTGCCCAGGCGCGATGCGTACTCGGCCATGGCGAAGCCGAAGCTTATGGGTACCGCGTGCTGGCCGTGCGTGCGGCCTACTTGCGGGGTATCCGCTTCGCGCTCCGCAAGTGCGCAGAGTTCCAGTTCAAGCTCCGCGAGGAGCGGCAGCACCACTTTTTTGCTCACGTCGCGCATGCGCGCCGCCTGTGCCGTGTCCAGTATGTCCACGCTCGTGGCGCCCATATGGACGAGCGGCGCAAGCTCAGGCGGCACGAGCCTCTGCAGCACATTGACGAGCGCGCGCACGTTATGCTTGGTAATCTCTTCTTCCGCGTACACTTCAGAGGGGTCTATAGCCGCCGCGGCCGCGTCCAATGCCGCGAAGAGCTCGGGCGTCGCGCCCTGTCGCGCTTCGAGATGGGCCTTTACCAAAGCTACCTCGGCCTGTGCACAATAGTGTACAGAGGCGTCTTCGGAGAGATAGCCCGAGAGGCGATCGAACAATTCTTTGTTGGAAGCCCAATAACGGTGGTCGAGTGGCGAGATATTACGGAACATGTCGTGGGGGTGCATGAGCGGTTATACAACAAAACTACCGTTGGGAGCAAGAGGCTTTTAGTAGCTACATTCTAGATTCTAGCTACTCGATTCCTTCCACTAAAGAAAGGAATCGAGAATAAAGAATCTAGAATCTGTAACTCGGACTATCGCAATTTCGCGACTCATGTATACTGCTCCCATGTATCTCGTATTCGGCACTATAGCCGCAGCGCTGTTCCTCTTCGCCTGGGGAGGCCTCCGCCACGACCTCGTAGCCCTGCTGTGCCTCCTGTTTCTGTCCTTGCTGGGCATTATACCCGGCGATGAAGCCTTTTTCGGCTTTGCCAACCCCGCGGTCATAAGCGTAGCGGCCATCTTGATCGTCAGTCAGGGCCTGCGCTCCTCGGGCTTCGTGGAGCTTATAGGCTCGCGCCTGCAGGAGCTTAAGGCAGGCTTGGCTCTTCAAGTGGCCCTGCTTTCGTCGCTGGTATGCTTCTTGTCCGCCTTTATGAACAACATCGGAGCCCTGGCCATAATCATGCCGGTTGCTATGCAGCTTGCGCGCAAGCAAGGCCGCCCGGCATCGTCCATACTCATGCCGCTCGCCTTCGCCTCGCTCTTAGGCGGCATGACCACGCTCATAGGCACGCCGCCCAATATGATCATTTCGTCGTATCGCGCGCGAGCGGGAGGAGCCCCGTTCGGCCTCTTCGACTTTTCGCCCGTAGGCCTAAGCCTGGCTATACTGGGTTTGCTCTTCATAAGCTTAATAGGCTGGAGGCTCATGCCCAAGCGCCATGGCGACCAGGAAGAGGGCGAGGGCTTCAAAGCCGGGCTCTATCTAGCGGAATTGCGCGTGCGCGAAGCTTCGCCCCTGGAGGGCAAGACCCTGCATGAGCTGCGGCAAGTCGAAGAATTGAAGCTAACCGTCTTAAGCATCCTGCCCCATGACGCGAAGCCGGCCAAGGCTGGCCTCGCGGATAGGATGCCGGGCATATTCAAGCGTTTACGCCGCGCCGTACTAAACGCTCGCAAGCTAGCCGAGCCCAAGGGCGACGAACGCCTGCGGGCCGGCGATATACTCGTCGTGGAGAGCGATCCTGAGCACCTGAAAGAGCTTGTCGCGCGGAATACGGTGGAACTCGCCGGCGATGGAGCGAAAGAGCGGTTAAAAAACGGCTCGTCCGGCGACACCATTATCGAGGCCGTAGTGCTGCCCGATTCCCCGCTCATAAAGCGCAGCGTATCGTCGCTAGCGCTGCGTGACCGCTACGGCCTTTCCCTATTGGCGCATTCCCGCCAGGGCTCCCGCATAATAAAGCGCATAGATACCGTGACCATAGAGGCAGGCGACCTCCTGCTGCTCAAGGGCGGCCCCGCGGAGCTCATGGACGAGAGGATACTCGGCATAGGCTGCCTGCCCCTTGGCGCCCGATCGCTTGGCCCGCGCGATCATCGAAGGGCTTTTTTAGCGCTGGGCATTTTCCTTGCCGCGGCCCTCCTCGTCATGACCGGCCTCGTGCCCGTGCAATTGGCCTTTACCCTCGCGGCCGCGGCCATGGTCATGCTAAAAGTGCTGCCCATCAAGGATATGTACAAGAGCGTAGACTGGCCCATTATCGTGCTGCTCGGAGCCATGCTGTCCGTAGGCGCCGCGCTCGAGTCGAGCGGCGGCGCGGCAGCTATAAGCGGCCTCCTGCTAAAATCGAGCGGCGTACTGCAACCCTGGATGCTCTTGGGACTGCTCACCGGCCTTACTATGCTCCTATCCGCGGTGATCAATAACGCGGCCACGGTAGTGCTCATGGCGCCTATAGGCATAAGCCTTGCGCAGGGGCTCGGCGCGTCCATAGACCCCTTTTTAATGGCCATAGCGGTAGGAGCGTCGAGTTCTTTCCTGACGCCCATAGCCCACCAGTCCAACGTGCTGGTGATGGGGCCGGGCGGCTACCGCTTCGCCGATTACTTGAGGCTTGGCGCGCCGCTTTCCCTGCTCATCGTCGGTTCGGCTATACCGCTCATACTCCTATTCTGGCCGCTCTAGGGTCGGAGCCGGCTTGAATTTGGCCAGGACCGGAGGCACGATTAAAATAAGGGCGCAGGCGGTAACCCAGAAGGGGGCCACCGGCGCTACGCCCTTCCAGAGCATGGCGCCGAGCCAGGGAGCCGGCAGGGCTATAAGGCCGTTGCTGGTGGATAAGAAGCCGAAGGCTATGCCCCGCAGCTTCTCGGGCACTGCCTTGGATATGAGGCTCTGATAGGCGGGACTAAGCATGCCCATGCCCGCGCCAAAGACTATGAAGCTGGCGCCTGCCGCCCAGGGCGAGGGCACGAGCAGCATGAGGAGGAAGGCGGCAAAGGCCGTTAGGTAACCGGCCGCTATGGCGAAGCGCTCGCCGAAGCGATCGGCAAGATAACCAGCCGGTATCATGACGAGCATGCTCGAAGCGCCTAGCAGGGCATTCAGGAGGCCTATGGCCGCTATATCGATGCCGCGCTCCTCCTGCAAAAAGAGCGGCAAGAGGTTGCCAGACAGGCCCATCGCTATGTCGCGCACCCCGTCCGATATGAGCAGCCAAGTGATAAGCCCTCCCGCTAAGGCCAAGCCCACCATAGTCTTCAGAGATGCGCCAAAATTCTTTACTGACAGGCCACCAGAAGGCGGAGCTGCGGCCGCGCTGTTTCTAGCCATGGCCAAGCGCAGGGCGGTAGCCGAGAAATAGAAGGCGGCCGCTATGTATATCAGGCCGCGCCAGCCTAAGAGGCGCACCGCAAGGCCTCCGGCGAGCGGCCCTATCACCGTTACTATCTGATAGATAGTCTGGCTGAGGGCGAACACCTTGGCGCGATTCTTTTCGCTGGATTGCTCGGCTATGAACGCATCGAAGCTGGGCGCCACAAAGGCGAAGGCTATAGCGCCTACTGCCTGGGCGGCGAGCAGCCAGGGCCAGCTCGGCGCCAGTATGATGCCCACCCAGCCCAAAGCCCCGCCCACGGAGCCGATGGCTATGGATTTAAGCCTGCCGATGTGGTCGCTTATCCAGCCGCCTGTTATCTGCAGAGCCAGGGGCACGATCATGGACAGGGTAAAGAAGAGGCCTATTTGCTCTACCCCGGCGTCCAGCTCGCGAAGGTAGAGCGGCAAAAGCGGGAAGAACATCTGTCCGCCCGTGTTCGCCAGTATCATAGCCACCAGGAAGGTCCACAATAAGGGACTGATGAGGCGCGCCTTAGGCGCCGCCTTGAGCGCGGCCCCGGAGGGCGCCGCGTCTTGCTTTAGGTCGGTTTTCATCCGGCGATGGTAGCTTCCTTTAATTCTTATTGCAAGATTGTTTTTAACATCGCAGGGTCGCCGGCCTTAGTCCTTAAGCGCGTGCAGTACCAGGGTTTTTGTATGCTCCCGCGCCTGATCCGCCGTTAAGCCCTCATTGGCTGCCATGAATAGGGTCAGGACGCCCTGCACCCCATAATGAATAGCCTTGGTTATTGCCGCCAGCTCTTCCGCGCTGCGCAGGCCCTGGGCGTATAGGTAGGAGAAGGTGCGGAACAGCCGGGCTGCCAGGGGGTCGCTTGCGGCGGACTCGCCCGACGGCTTTAGAGCGGCGTCCAGGCGATGGAAATAGATGAAACGATAGGCGTGGGGCCGCTCGAGAAAATAGTCGACGTAGGAAAGGAATACCAGCACGATATCATCCGTTGAAGCGGCATCGAGACGGCCTGCGGCGGCCATGTACTCGACAAGGTCTTCTATCATACGGGCGCGCGTACGCCAGAGCAGCTCATCAAGCTTCTCAAAGTGATTATATATCGAAGCGAAGGTATAGCCGGCCTCTGCCGCTACGCGTCGTATGGTGAGCGCTTCCACGCCCTCGCGTAGTATGAGAGCCCGCGCGGCCTCCACGAAATGCGCTTGTACCTGAGCCGACTTAGGCGACTGTTTGCCTTTGCCCATGCCATGCCTCCTTGGCGCAGCCCCCGCGCCTGCTTCCCATTCCCTTAACAAGGCTGTTTTTAAGCTACGCCGTTCAATTTATAGCAATGATATATATTTTATATCTTAGATACAATTATTTTAACACCGTTATAAAGCCGCTCGTCGGGCCTGTCAATAAAAAAACGCCGTGCAAGCACGGCGCTGTAAGCGAAAAAGGAATTGGGGCCGAGCTTAACCGGCGGCCCTATTGAGGGTTTCCGACGTGGTATGGAAGCGTATACCGGGATTTTTCTGCATGATGCGGTCGAGGAACCATTCGTTCTCGAACATGATGATATGCCCGCCGCGTATGTCAATGAGTATCTTGCGCTGGTGCTCTTCTATGAAGGCCTTGAGCAGTTTGGGATCCTCGGCGTTGAACCAGCGCGCTATGCTGTAATCGATGGGGTCATAGGCGCAGGAAGCGCTGTACTCGTACTCCAGCCTGGCCTTGAGCACGTCGAGCTGCAACTGCCCCACCACGCCTATGACCTTGGTATTGGGATTGCTCAGTTTGGAGAGTATCTGCACGACGCCCTCCTCCGCGAGCTGGCTTAAGCCCTTGTTGTACTGCTTCTCGCGCAGCGGGTCCACGTTGCGTATTACCCTGAATATCTGCGGAGCAAAGCTGGGTATGCCCTTATAGTTGAGGGTCTCGCCCTCGGTGATCGTGTCGCCTATGGCGAAGGTGCCGGTATCGTGCAGGCCTATGATATCGCCGGCCCAGGCCTCGTCTATGATCTCGCGGTTCTGGGCCATGAAGGCCGTGGGGTTCGCGCTGCGGAAAGTCTTGCCCGTGCGCGTATGCAGGTACACCTTATTGCGCTCGAATTTGCCCGAGCATATGCGCAGGAAGGCTATGCGGTCGCGATGGTTCGGGTTGAGGTTGGCGTGTATCTTGAAGACGAAGCCCGTGAGCTTTTCTTCCTCGGGCTGTACCTCGCGCTCCGAGGCTTGCTTAGGCGTGGGAGACGGCGCGAAGCTAACCAGATTATCCAAGAGTTCCTGTACGCCGAAATTGTTCAAGGCCGAGCCGAAGAAAATAGGCGTAACGGAGCCCGCAAGGTACTCGTCCACGCTAAAGGGCGGATAAATCTCTTCCAGAAGCTCAACCTCGTCGCGCAGCTTTTGGGCCAGGCTCTCGCCCACCAGCTCGTCCAAGCGCGGGTCGGCGAGATCGGCCAGCTCAAGGGCGTCCTTAGGCAGGGTGTTCGTCCCCGCGTAGAAGAAATGTATCTTCTTCTCAACGAGATTATATACGCCCTTGAAGCGCCTCCCCTGCCCTATTGGCCAGGTCATGGGGCGCACCTGTATGGACAGTTCCTTCTCCACCTCGTCGAGCAGCTCCATAGGGTCCTTGCCCTCGCGGTCCAGCTTATTGATAAAGGTGGCGATAGGCGTGTCGCGCATGCGGGATACCTCGCAGAGCTTGCGCGTGCGTTCCTCGACGCCCTTCACGGAGTCTATGACGATGAGGGCGCTGTCCACCGCCGACAGGCCGCGGTAGGTGTCCTCCGAAAAGTCCGCGTGGCCGGGCGTATCGAGAAGGTTCACGAAGCGGCCCCGGTATTCGAAGCCCATAACCGAGGTGCTTATCGATATGCCGCGCTCTTTTTCCATCTGCATGAAATCGGAAGTGGTCTGCTTACCGCTTTTGCCGCCGCGCACGGCGCCGGCTATGTGGATAGCGCCTCCGAATAAGAGGAGCTTCTCGGTTATGGTAGTCTTGCCCGCGTCGGGATGCGAAATAATGGCGAAGGTCAGGCGCCTTCTAATCTCGTTCTGTTCTCTGCTCATACGCTGCCTATATGCCCGAGCCGCCGTTTAGCTGCCTGCGAGCGGAATGTAGTGCTTGCGGGAATCGCGCGCGACTATGCGCGGCACGGCCATTATACCGATCCGTCGCTCGCAAGGTCTAGCGCCGCCCTTGCCTGAGCGGGGGGAGGAACGTTACTATGAAGCAATGCAAATTCCAAGCTCCAGCCCCGCGTCGGGCAGCGCCGACCTTAGACTGGTATTGTCCGCGGCGTTCCGCGCCAGCGTTCCCGTGCTCCTCGGCTATATAAGCATAGGCCTTGCCTATGGCCTTGTGCTGGTGGGCAGCGGCCTGCCCTGGTGGCTCGCGCCGCTGTCGGCCCTGTTCGTATACGCGGGAGCGGCCCAGTTCATGGGCATAGGCCTTTTAGCCGGAAGCGCCGGCGTCTTGGAGCTAGCCTTGCTTACTTTGCTCATGAACGCGCGGCACATGGTATACGGCTTATCCATGCTCGGCCGCTACGCCAATGCCGGCATGCGCAAGCCTTATCTCGTATTCGCCCTGACCGATGAAACCTATGGCTTGCTTACCACGATCGAAGCGCCGCAGGGCGTCGATCAGAGAAGCTTCTACACCAGCGTAAGCGCGCTCAATCAATCCTACTGGTTCATTGGCTGCAGTCTTGGCGCAGCGCTCGGCAACGCGCTGCCCATGCGGGTGGAGGGGCTCGACTTTGCCCTGACCGCCCTCTTTACCGTTCTGCTCGTAGAGCAGATAAAAACGATTCGCGCATGGGAGCCGTACCTGGCGGCCGCCCTCGGCGCGGCCATCGCCTATATCGCGGCATCGCCGCGCGATTTTCTGCTGCTGTCCTTGCTCATAGCGCTGGGCTTGCTGACGCTTATGCGTAAACGGCTCGAGCCTGCACGGCCTCAAGGCGCGGAGGCAGCGATATGAACCGGCTGCTCTTAGGCACGGCGGCCATGGCCGTCGTTACGCTTTTCACGAGGGCGGCGCCCTTCCTTTTCTTCTCAAAGCGTAAGCCCCCCGCTTACCTTGATTTCCTGCAGCGCTACGCCCCCGCGGCGGTAATGAGCCTGCTCGTGCTATCGACGTTTAGGAGCGTTGATTTCGGCTCGGCTCCGCATGGGCTGCCGGCCCTGGCCGGGGTAGCGGTGACGGCCGCCCTGCACCTATGGAAGCGCAATGTGCTTGTGTCCATCGCGGGCGGAACGGCGCTTTACATGCTCCTATCGGGCTTGCTGTAAACGAGGAAAGCTCTCTGCGCGCCTAAGGACCGGGCCGCGGGCCGAGCAAAGCGGCTTCCACGGCCAGCACTATGGTTTTCGCGCTATAGCTGGCCCCGCCCACGGTATCGACGGACAGGGTTTGCCCGTCGAGTATGCGCTGAATGACCGCCTCCCCGGCGGCCCCCTGGCCATGTTTATGCTCAAGCAGCTCAATGGCGCTAATGGCAGAGCCGCGCACCCGCACCAGCACCCGAGCGTATACGGGCAGCTTTCCGTAACTGCCCTCGTAATCGTTATCGGGTATGGAGGAAAGGTCAAGCGAGCGGGGCGACAAGGCGAGCCTGGCTTCGAGCTCGGCTTCCATGGAACGTACGGCGTTCGCAAGCAGGAAGGCGCCGAGCGTGAGTATCAGTACGGCAATACCGACGATAATCAATATGAATTTTATGCTTTTTCTCATGGGACTGACCTCGAAAAGGCGCTAAGTTCCTTATGATACGGCTACTTTTTAAAGCCGTCAATACTATCGTCTTTTCCTTTGACTATCGCTCTTTTAATAGCGATGCCGGGTTTTGCGCCGTATACGTTCGTGCCCCACACCCCGCCTATGATCATGAGCGCGCCTACAAGATCGCTGGGCAATAGCCGCTCGCCGCGGAAGGCCAGGCCTGCTATTACCGAAACGAGGGTGGTAAGGTTGGCGAAGACGGCGGCCTCGGGCGACTTGAGTTTGGAGAGGTTAAAATTAACCAACAGGAAGGCCACCACGCTCGACAGTACGCCGAGGTAGAGCACCGCGCTCAAGGCGGGCGGCGTAAGGCGGGTATAGAGGGCAGGGGCACCGGAACCGATAGCGCCCAGCGCTTTCACGAGGAAGATAAGGCCAAAGCTTATAGCGCCAAACCACATCATGAAAAAGGTGATTTCGGCGGGTTTAAAAGAGCGCGAGCTTTTCCTGGACAAGATATTGAAGCTGGCTGCGCAGAGCATAGATAAGATTAAGAGCAGGTAAGCTAAGGGGGATCCGCCAATCTTTCCGGATGCGCGGAAACTAACGACGAGTACCACGCCGGAAAATGATAGGAGGGTGGTAACGAGTTGGGCAGGCCGCAGCCTTTCTTTGAGTATGATAGCAGCCATTACCGTAACCGTTACTGGAATGGCCGACAGTATGATGCCGGCGGTGGAAGACTCGGCGTGGCGCAGGCCTTCGGTCTCTATGATGAAATAGAGCACCGGCTGCAAGAGGGCCGTGGCTAGAAGGGGCCGTACATCCTTGCCTCGGTAGTCCACCTTGATTATCCGCGCGAGCACGAGCGCGCTCATGACCAGCGCGGCGCATAGGAAACGCAAGAAAAGCAACTCGTGGCTTTGAAGAGTATCCAAGGCGTTTTTTGAAAAGAGAAAAGAGAAGCCGAAAATGACGCTCGCGCCTATTCCGGCTAGGTAATTGCTTAATCGGGCCATAGTAGGCGCATTGTAGCGATACTAGTCGTCTCGCGCTAGCACTAGGAAGGTCCTCGTCGCGCTGGCGCCTGCCTCGTCTATGATAAGCAACTGATGAAGGCCGGGCAGCGGCCGCGCCTCCATGCGATGGTCGCCCTGTGTAGAACCCAGGTAATCGCCGTCAAGGTGCCAGAACAGCCTGGCCCCAAGGCTGCGGTGAGCGGCCCTGAATACGGTCATGCCGGGTTCTCCGTCGAGCTCTATAGGCACATAGAGGGCGCTTCCTTCCTCGGGCGCTATGAATTCCAGGTTCCCTTCCTGCGCCGGCGCGCAGCCGGGCTGCCAGGGCGGCAGAGGCCTATAGCCCATCGAAGCCCGGCGGTAGTACCACTCTATCGCCGGGGGCAGGGCAAAGCGTTTCTCGCTCACGTAACCCTCGGCGCCGGCGCATTCCGCGCGGGTTTGGTAGAGGCCGTCGGGAGTAAGGTGCACCGTCCTGCAATAGGGGCAGGGTTCATCCACGACAGCTCCGACGGGCACGTTTACGCGCTGTATGTCGGCGCAGTCCGGCCCGGCCACATAGCCTGAATAAGCGCACACGGTAATGGCAGTAAGCGCGCCCGAGGGCTCGGGGAACCAAGGCGCGCGGGCTAGAAGCCCGAAGAGGTCGAAGAGCAGAGGAGCGGCGGCATCCGTGCCCTTGAGGCCGGGCCTTCCCTCCCCGCTGGCGTTTCCCGCCCATACGGCCACCGCGTAGTCTCGGGTGACGCCTATTGCCCAGGCGTCCCGTGAGCCAAAGCTGGTGCCGGTCTTCCAGGCTACCTTGAGGCTGGATGCGTATTCCTGCCACGATGCCTCGTCGGCCGGCCGTCCTAGTTTCGTAAGCGCGTCAAGCGTAAGGTACGCGGCGCCGCGGGAAAATGGCGCTTGCGCTAGGGAGCCTGTCGCGGCCGGCTCGTCGGCGCGCCAATGTATGCCGGAGAACTGCGCGCCGGGCTTGGGCTCCTGACCCAGCGCTATGCGCGCCAGTTGCGCGTAAGCGCCTACGGCGTCGACGAGCGTAGCCTCAGCGCCGCCTAGTATCAGGGTAAGGCCATAATCGGCAGGCGCGCGCTTAAGGGTCGTGAAGCCCTGGCGCTTTAAGAGGCTGGCGAAGCGCTCTACGCCATAGCCGCGTAGGAGGCGCACGAAAGGCACGTTGAGCGAGCGGGCAAGGGCCTCGTCTGCCCGCGCCGCGCCCGCATAGCTCTTCAGGTTATTCTCCGGGCTGTACGATCCCACCCGCGTGGGAATATCGGGCACGAGGCGACTGGGCGTAAGCTCGCCTGAGTCGAGCATGGCCGCATAAAGGAAGGGCTTGAGTATTGAGCCGCTGGAGCGCGGCGCGGCGGCGCAATCCACCATATTGGAACCAGCCTCGCCGGCCGAGCGTACGTTGCCTATATAGGCGGCCACCGAGCCGTCGCGTACGCGCACGATAAGCGCGGCCAGGTTCGCTATGCCCTGGCCGGCCAGGCGTGCGGCATGGCGCTCGGCCGCTGCAGTCGCGCGCAGCTGCAGCGCGTAGTCGAGAGTGGTATCCGTGGCTCCGCTCTTCGCCTTCGCGGCCAATTGAGGAGCCAGCGAGGGCATGGCCTTAGGTTCAAGCGGTAGAGGCTCCGCGAGAGCCGAACGATAATCCCATTCATCCATATCGCCTTGGGCATGCAGATAGCCGAGCAGGGCGTCCCGCTTGCGCCCCAATTCATCGCGCGAGCGGCCAGGGTGCACGAGGCCCGGGCTGTTGGGCAGCACGGCGAGCGTGGCCGCCTCCGCCCAGCTCAGGTCCTGGCTGCGCCTGCCGAACCACCTGAAGCCCGCCGCCTCAACGCCCACCACGTTGGCGCCGAAGGGGGCGCGCTCAGCGTACATGAGCAGGAGTTCCGCCTTGGTATGGAATAATTCGAGGCGTAAGGCAGCCCAGGTTTCCACGAGCTTGGCATACAGGGTACGTCTGCCGGCGGGCCGCGAGAGCCTTGCCAACTGCATGGTCAAGGTGGAGCCGCCCGATACCACCCTGCCCGCCCCAAGGTTCGAGAGCAGGGCGCGCGCTATGGCAGAGGGGTCGAAGCCCGCGTGAGCGAAAAACGAGCGGTCTTCATAGGCGCTTAAGGCGCGCGTGAAGCGCGGAGACAGGCTCAAGCCGTGATCTGGGGCAAGCCTCCACTGGCCGTCGGCGGAGGTCTGCGCGGCCAGCAGCTCGCCGCCGTTCGCGTACAGCGCGCTTGAATACGCGGCCTCATACGAGGCAAGCGGATCCAGCGCTAAAAAGGCAACGATGAATAGGAGGGAGCCTGAAAGGGCCGGGGCGAGCGCGGTTGAGCGCGATTCCCGCCAAGCGAGGCGCGCCCCATACAGGGCGCGCCCGGCGACGCGGCGCAGGGCCCGCGCACAGGCGGCCAAACGCGCCGCGCCGGCGGCCTTTATCATAATCGCGGAGCGCTACCGCCTCGCGGCGCGGTAGTGGGCGGCAGGCTGAGCTTGCGCAGGGGCCTGCCGGGTATGACGGCGTAGAGCTCGGGTTTGTACATGACCTCGGCGCTTATAGCCGGCAGGAAATACTCGCCAGCGTAGCTCTTATTCACGAATATCCTGAAGGTCTTCGTCTCGCCCCTCTTTAAGCCGAAGTAGGTAAGCACGCGGTCATCGCGCACGTCCTGATAATCATAGGCGGAGCTGAGGCCGTCCTCATCCTGGTCGCCCGTGCGCCCAACGCGCAGGTTGCTTATTTCCCAGCCCGAGGGAGAGCGGAAGCTGAGCGCTATGTCGGAGAGGTTTTCCCCGTAGCGGTTAGCCACCTCCAGCTCGACAATAAGGTCCTGGCCCAATTCCGCCGAACCCGGATCCACCACCGTTTCATCCGTACCTAGGTAGCGAGCCACGAGCGACAGGCCCCGAGCGAAGCTCTGCTCGTTGCCTGGCAGGGGCGTGCCCGTAGCCACGATGCGCGCGTATACGGCGGCGCTTGAGTCGTTATCGAGGCGCAGGCTCATGGTCCCGTCGCGCGCCGAGAGCGGCACGCGGGCTATGGCCTTGCTGATCGTTACCGAACCCTGGCCGCCTGCGTAGCTATAGCGCACATTTGCGCTGCCTGAGGATGTGGCCTTCATGTAGGGCAAAGACGCCAGGAGGGCGTAACTCAGCGATTGCGTGGAGTAGTAGCCACGCTTATTCGAAAGCTCCTCGGCTATGGATTTGAAGAGGGGCAGGGCCCTCGCGCTGTCGCCCAATTGGTTCAGGGCGTCAAGCACGATGGCTTTATCCCTAAGCTCGGAACCGTACACGCGTTCTATGCCGGCATAAGGCCGCAGATCAATCGCCTCGCCGCGTATGAGTTCAGCCGCGCGGGCCTTCTGCCCGGCCAGCGCATAAGCGGCTGCCAACTGGAAGAGCGCCGCGCTCCTATGCGGGCCGTATTCAACGAAGCGGTTCATGGAAGCCATATCAGGCTTGCCAGCCAGCGCAAGCACGTAGAGGCGGTAAGCCTGTTCGGCCTTGGCGTAATCTTCGCGACCCGAATAGGCCATGGCCTGGCCACGAAGGAAGTCCAGGGCCGGGTTCTTTAAGGTCGCGGGCACCGTATAGCCCTGCTTCTCGGCCATGACCAGGAAATGGCTTATGTATACCGACAGCCAGGCGCTCTCTTCATAGCCGCCCGGCCAGAACACGAAGCCGCCGCGAGCCGTCTGGAATTCGGCCAGCTTGGTAATGGCCGCGGCCACGTTGGCGCGCGCGGCTTCCGCCTGCTCCGGCGTCAGGGCCATGGCGTCCGCCAGGAAGAGCTGGGGAAAGGCCTTGCTCGTAGTCTGTTCGCCGCAGCCATGGGGGTAGCCTAAGAGCCAGCTCAGGCCCGAGCTTAAGTCTATGGGCGGCAGGAGCGATAGCTCGAGCCAGGCCTCGTTGGAACCGGCTATGCCGGGCAGGGCCAGCTGCAGGCTGGCGTTCTTCTTGCCCTCAACCAGTACCGATTCTACGTTGGTAACGGGCACGGCGGCCGAGCGCACCGGTATGTCTATGGTCTGGATGGAGCTTTTCTTTCCCGGAGAACTCAGTTCCGCGCGTATGCGCACCGCGCCGGTCTCAGGCTTTACTTCAAGCTCGAAATCGACGAGCTGCTCGCCCTCAGTGGGCCAGAACAGGTCCTTGGCGGAAGGCCCGACTATGCTGGCCTGACCCTCTACCGTAAGCGTAAGGCGGCCGCGTGCATTGGCGCCTAAGAAGCCGAAGGCCGCCACCGGTATCGTCGCCTTTTCTCCGGGCCCGAGCACGCGGGGCGCGGTAATAAAGGCCATGAGCTCGGATCGCACCGGCGTCTCAAGCTCAGCCTTTCCGTACGCGCCGTCGGGCGTGCCCGCCACCACCATGAAGCGCACGGCGCCTACGTAGGGCCCCAACTCCAGTTCATGGCTCTGGGTCTGCCCGCGGCTTAATTGGAAGGGGCCAAAGAAGCGCACTACCGGCGGGAAGCGGTTTACCTTGCGGTTGCCGCCTCCGTCGCCGAATTCCGAGCCGCCTATGGACAGGAGGGTCTGGAGCTGGCCGCTAAAGGCGCCGGCTACGTCCTTGTACATATCGAAGGAGGCGAGCATGCTCGCTTCTTTTTTATAGAATTCGTTCCAGGGATTGGGGGCCGCGTAGCGGGTTATGCCTAAAAGCCCCTCGTCTACCACGGCTACCGTATAGCTCATGGCCTTGCCCGTCTTCTCGGACACGGAGAAACTCGCCTTTGCGTTCGGCTCGAGCGCCGCGGGAGCCTTGATGACCGGCTCCAATCGGGTAGCGGCGTTCTCCACCATGACGGGCACCACGCCGTAGAGCCGTATGGGCAGGTCGTTGGCGGTCTGCAGATGCGGCTGCACGAAGGATACGTGCACGTACACGTTAGGCGCCATATCGGCGGTGGCCCTGAATTCGTAACTCGTCGTGCCGTCGCGGGCGTCCACCCAGCGCTGTTCGAGCACGCGGCCGGAGCGCTCCACGGTCACGAAAGCCCTGCCCTCTTTATTGGAGGGGAAGCTTACGCGCACGTTCTCGCCTACTTCATAGCGTTCCTTTTCGGCTGAAAGGCTCAGCATAAAGGCTGATCCGCCGCCCTCGGCGCGGCCCCTGCCCGCCCAGCCCGGCCAATCCATATAGAACACGCTGCCGGTGGCATGCCCGCCGCTTACGTCGCTCACGCGGAGGAGATAGCGGCCCCATTCAGGATAGTTTAGGCGCAGGCTGTACGTGCCCCTGCCGTTCTTTATCGACACGGTCTCTTTTTTCAGGAGCTTGTTATAGACGTCGGAGGCATGCTCTGCAAGGCTTTCCTCGCCTTTCTCCCACCACCAGCGCCACTGCAGCTTATACAGCGACACTTCCACCTGGGCGTTGCCGGCGACCTTGCCGTCCTGGTCCACGACGATGATTTCCACCGGGTGGTTCGTGTCGGTAAGCAGCATACCGCGCGATGCGTCGCCCGCGGGCAGCTTCATGCCTACGTATCGTTCATAAGGATGGAAGTCCACCGTGAACTGCTCGCTGGAAAAGAGGCCCGAACTCTCGAAGGCGCGCGAGAGGAAGCTGGCGCTTAAAGGACCAGGCGCATCGTATTCAGGGGATAAGTACACCGGGAAGCGCGCCTTGCCCTGGCCGTCCAAGTAACCGTCGAAGAGCACGGAGCGCTCGCTCTGCACGCTGCGCATAGGATCAAGGAAGATATAACCCGGATAGTTGCCCGGCGCCTTGGCCGATGCCGACAATACCATGGACACGTCGGCCTTAAGGTTAGGCGCGGGCGCGCCGTGCAGCCATGCCGCGCTTATGCCCATTGCGTCCAGGCTGGAGGAAAGGTAGGGTTTGGCCCCGTAGTCGAGCGACAGCTTAAGCCTGTTGGGCATGACCATTTCCACCTTTATAGTCTTGGTGAAGGTCTTGCCCCCTACGCGTACCCTGGCGCTCCAGTTGCCCGTTGGCGCGCTTGCGTCGGTGCCTGTCTTTATGTAGTAGAAGCCCCCTATGGACTTCGTGTAGCTTGATTGCCGTACGACCTGCCCTAGGGGATTAAGGAGCTCAAAGGATACGGGATGATCGGCGGGCAGGGTCTTGAGCCTGTCGTAGAGCACGAATACCAGGTGCATATCGTCGCCCGGCCTCCATACGCCCCGTTCGCCGTAGATGAAGCCCTTGACGCCGGTATCGGCCTTTTCGCCGCCTATATCGAAATGGCTCACCGCCAGCTGCTGCGATGGCAGGAGTTTTAAGTAGCCGCGTTCTCTGCCGGAGCTGGCCTTGGCGGCTTCAACCACCATGAAGGTAGGGCCGCTGCCCTGACCGGCTATCGGCTTGAGGGTAGCTAAACCGTCTTTATCGGCCGTAGCGCCGGCCAATTCGCGCAGGGCGTAGTTATAAATCTTCACGCTGGCGCCGGGCAGCGGGCGCGCCGACTTAAGGTCGGTGGCCGCCACCCTCCATGCTCCGTCGCTGTCCTGCTTGGCCATGATGCCCACATCGGATACGAGCACGTTCCTGCGCGCCGTCCGGTCGCGACCATAGCGCAGGGCATAGAAGGCAGGGTGGCAGGGATCCTCGCGGTAGCGGTAATACTCGTTCCAGTCGAAGTATTCGTCGTAGTAGTCCCAGTACGAATCGTCGCCTGAGTCGCGGTCTACGACCGTGGCGGGAGGGAACACCCAATTGCTGGTATCGCTATGGTTGTTCGCGCATACGTAGCGTATATGCTCGCGGCTGAAGGCTACCCGCAGCTGAAAGAGGCCATCGCTGTGCTTGGCCAGGAGGGGGGACAGGTCAAGAGCATACGGCGTCCACTGGTTCTTCTTGTCCTCGGTCCAGGACAGGTCCAGTTCGGCGCTCCATACCACCTCGCCTACGCGCTTAAGCTCGCTCGTTCCGCCGAGCTCGTTTACCTGCAGGAACTGGAGCATGTTGTCGCCGTATACCCGCAGGGCCTCGACGTATACCTTGCCCAGGTTCTTAGTCTCTAGTATCACCTTAGTGCCCTGGGTCGACGGCACGATGACGCCGCCTGCGGGAAAACGCACTTCAGGCTTTTCCCAATTAAGGCTTACCCGCGCCTGGGCGGGTATGGCTAAAGCGCCATGCAGTTCGCTGCGGAGGCCCTTTTCCACCTGCACGCCTACTTCGTCGGGCCAGCGCAAACTGGAATAGAGGCGCACTACGCCGCCCTCTGTTTCATAGCGCAGCTCCCCGGCTCCATCGGCCCGTATAAGGCCGCGAATATCCTGGGACCGGTCCAAGGCCTGGCTGAAGGATACGGTGAGGCAGGAAGGCTCGCCGGGCGCGGGCCCGCGCACGGACAGGAGCTCAAAGGAGCCCTCGGCCGGTATCCTGAAGCGTTCGGATCCCTTACCCAGCGCTCCCGCGGAGGCGGCGTTCCAGCTCAACAGGAGCTCGGCCGCATCCTGGCCGCGGGGTATATCCTTGACCGTGAAGCGATGTATGCCCTGGCCTTCATGGCTCCAGGACAGGGGCAAGGCCTTACCCTGAATGCTCGCGCTTACGAGGCGCTCAACGTCGGCCGCAGCCGCTATATCCTCGGCGCGCACGAGGCCGTCAAGGGCCAGGCTGCCGTTCCAGGCAGCGTACACGCCGCCGGGAAGCACGCTTATGCTCGGCTGGGCGGCCATGATATCGAAACTGAACCAGCCGTTGCTTTCCTCGCCTATGGCGGCGAAATCGAAGCGCACCCGGTAGCTTTGCCCGGCCTTGAGCGGCCCCTCGGGCTTGAAGCTCGCCCGCGAACCGTCGTCGCTCCAGCTAATCCTGCCCTTGACGGCGGGGGTGAAAGTGAAGGGCTGGGCGTCGGCAAAACCGCTCGTATCCCTGCCGTTGGCCAGCACTACGCTGATTTCGGCCCCGCGCGACACGATGCCAGCGCTGTGAGCCACGACCACCGTAGGGTCGGGAGCCGCCGACTGGGGCGCCTTGGCGCAAGAAAAGGCCGCAACCAAGGCGGCTGCGGCTATGAACATGAAAACGCGTTGAGTAAACTTCATATGATTACATCCTTCCGGATACTAAAATTACCGCTCAGCGCCTTGGGCTATCAGATCGGCCATAAGGCTCTTAAGCCGTTGCCATACCTCCGCTGCGGGAGCGTTAGCGTCTATGGGCACTAAGCTACCACGTTCGGCATAGAAATCCTTGAGCGGGGCCGTAAGCGAGTAATAATTATCGAGTCTGATCTTTATGGACACGATGTTATCGTCGTCGCGCAGATAGAGTTTAGTGCCGCACTGATCGCAGTGTTCCGGTTTCTTCGGCGGGTTGAGCGTTACGTGATAGCTTCTGCCGCATTGTTTGCACATGCGCCGGCCGGACAAGCGCTCGATGATGTTCTCGTCGAGCACTTCCAGGTCAAGCACGCAGTCTTCAGGATCCACTTTTGAAAGCGACTGAGCCTGGGGTATAGTACGGGGAAAACCGTCCAGAAGCCAGCCGCGCGCGGCGTCAGGCTGAGCCAAGCGCTCGTGGATAAGGTCTATGGTGAGGTCATCGGGCACGAGCGAACCCCGGCCTATCAGGTCTTTGACTTTTAGGCCCAGAGGGGAGCCTTCCCGTATGGCAGCCCTAAAAAGCTCTCCCGACGATATATGGGGCAAGCCAAATTCCTTGGCTGCTTCCATAGCCATGGTGCCTTTGCCGGCTCCGGGGGCTCCGAAGAAAACGAACCTCATGTCGATCGCCGCTCCTCTCGCTTTTAAAGCTCCACAGTCGGCACCACGATACCTGAAAAAAACGGCTCGGTAAACAGCGTAGCACGGAAAAGCGTATAATTCGGCGCAAATGATTGGGCAAATACGCTCATGGGCCGGATGGCCGCCATGGTTTATTGAGGTTTAAACGGAAGAGTATCTCCATATGGCGCACGATGGATTCCGTAGGAAAGACTATAGAAAACGCCCGGTTTTCCCGGAAATCAGTACTCGATGGCGTGGCGATGCTGCGCTCATCGAGATCAACGGCCAAGCCCATAGACCGCACCAGTTCTATTATGGGCCTTGGATCCGGCGTGTCCGCTCGCTTTATAACGAAGGCGCGGTAGGAAAAATCCACGCCGCTCAGAGCCGCCTGCCCGTTCCAGGCCACAAGATCTTCTGGCAAGAGCGCGGCGGCAAAGGGAAGCACATCCGAACCCAATATATGGCTCAGTCGCAGGGTGGAACCGGGGAACAGCGCTATAAAACGCCGCACGATCTCTATGGTATCGGCTCCTTGGCCTAGGTCGAGCGGTACGATAAAGGGATTAAAAACGCCCTCCAACTGCAGCTTTACAAGGTCTCGGCGATAGGCATAGTCGCTCTTATGGGGTTTGTACGAATTGCTATGGCCCTCCGGTATGACGAATACGACCGGCGCGCATGCCAAATCAGAAGATAAATACCGCAAAGCCATCGCTAAATGGGTCATCTGGAAGGGATCGAAGGAGCCAATGAACAGTGCCGCGTCTATCGCGTAATGCTTGAAGCGCACCAGGTCGGGAAAGTCGCGCAGGTCAGCAGGTATGAGGGTACCGCGTTCTATGCGCCTATCAATGGCCCGCAGGGCCTCCTCGTAGAGAGCGCGATAGTAGCCGAAGTCGCTTCTATCCATAGCGGTAAGATAGGAATAGGCGCCCAGTCTGTCGAATACATCGCCCACCTGTTGTAGCGCGTTGCGTACCAGGGGAGACTTCGCTTCGAAAGCGGGTGCCGGCTCAGCCTCAATCATGGGAGCAAGTGTATGCCGGTATCTGGAAAGAAGCAAACTGTATAGCGTGCTTAGCTTAGGGCGGGTCGTATTAATTATCATTTTATTTATTTATTCTTATCTATATTTTATGCTTGCATATATCACATTTTGCTATATCATCAAGGGTAATTAGCCCGAGCAGCTTAGTAAGGCAACAGCACTACATCATGCGGCGTACATCCCGGGGCATACGCGGGAGGGTTTATGGGCACTGCAAAGTCAACCGGCCTAAGCGCCGGCCAAAGTCTGTCCGCTACGGGAACGCGCTGCGCTCCGGCGGAAGAAGAACTCCTCAGGTCTGTGGAGGCCATAGCTGCGCGCCACAGAGGGAAACCGGGGGCGCTTCTTGCCGTGCTGGAAGAATGCCAGCGCGTGGATCCCCACCACTACCTAAGCGAAAACACCCTTTGCCTAATAGGCCAGGCCATGGGCGAGCCGCTCTCGCGTATATATTCGGTAGCCACCTTTTACTCGTATTACAACCTTAGCCCCCAGGGCGATCACGTCATCGTCGTATGCCGCGGCACGGCCTGCCACACGCGTGGATCGCTGGGCCTCCTGCAGGAAGCCCTGAGCATACTAGGCGCGAGCGAGTACCGCGAGGATGAGGAAGCGTCCTTCACCACGGACGACAAGCGCTTCACGGTGCGCACGGTAGCCTGCTTTGGCCAATGCGCGCTCGCTCCGGTGGTCGCCATAGACGGCGTTATTTATTCGCGCATGACCAGTTCGGCGCTTAAAAGCGCTATAGAAGCGAGCGCCAGAGGAGGGAAAAAATGAAGAACGATACCCTCAGCTCGTTAAGAGAGCGCGGGCTTGCCGGCGTAAGGCCGCAGAGCCCTACCCTATCGGTGGGCATGGGCACCTGCGGCATAGGCAATGGCGCGGATATGCTTTATGAGGCCCTGAAAAAGAAAGCGGCGGGCACGGGCATAGCGGTAAAAAAGGCCGGCTGCTTCGGCTATTGCGCCGCCGAGCCGCTGCTCATGGCCTACCTGCCCGGCAGGCCCATACTGCTCTTCTTCGATGAGCACGCCGCGCACGCTGACAAGATCGTAGCCATGATGTCCAACGAAGCCTTATGGGACAAGCTCGTCAAAGGCGCGGATGCCAAGATAAGCCGCTGGGATTTCCATACTTCCTCGCTCAGCTTCGGCGAAGCCTGGGAAAAGCTGCCTGAGTGGAACGAGCTGCCCTTCTTCAAGGGCCAGACTAAGCTCATACTGCGCGACGCCGGCCTCATAGATCCTGAGAGCCTGCCTGAATACCTTGCCGTGGGCGGCTATACGGCCCTTGAAAAAGCGCTCTTTGGCATGAGCCCCGAAGCGGTCATAGAAGCGGTAAGCCAGGCAGGCCTGCGCGGCCGCGGCGGCGCGGGCTTCCCCACCGGCGTAAAGTGGAAACTCATGCGCACCAATCCCGGCGAGCAAAAGTACGTCATTTGCAACGCAGACGAGGGCGACCCTGGCGCTTACATGAACCGCAACGAAATAGAGAGCGACCCCCACATGCTCGTCGAAGGCATGATACTCGGTGCTTATGCCATGGGCGCGAGCCAGGGCTTCGTATACGTGCGCGCCGAGTACCCTCTTGCCGTAGAGCGGCTGTCCAAGGCCATAGCGGACGCCGAAGCCGCGGGGCTCCTCGGCGATCGTATATTAGGTTCCGATTTTTCCTTCCACCTGGACATAGTAAAGGGCGCAGGCGCCTTCGTGTGCGGCGAGGAAACCGCCCTCATAGCCAGCGCCGAAGGCCGTTCGGGAAGGCCAAGCCCCCGCCCGCCCTTCCCCGCCCAGAAAGGCTATCGGGGCCTGCCCACGAATATAAACAACGTGGAGACCTGGTGCAACGTGCCCGTCATCGTGGCGCGCGGCGCGCAGTACTACGCCGGCTTCGGCACCGCCAAGAGCCCGGGCACCAAGGTGTTCAGCCTGGTGGGCAAGGCGCGGAATACCGGCCTCGTGGAGCTGTCGCTGGGCACCCCCCTGTCCGACATGATATACGGCATGGGCGGCGGAGCAGGACCGCGCAAGACCGTGCGCGCCGTGCAATCGGGCGGACCCTCAGGCGGCTGCATAGCCGCCGCCGATTTCGGCGCCGCCGTTGACTACGAGACCCTGGCCGCCATGGGCGCCATCATGGGTTCGGGCGGCATGGTGGTCATGGATCAGGATAACTGCATGGTGGACGTGGCGCGCTATTTCATAAGCTTCACCGCCGCCGAATCATGCGGCAAGTGCGCTCCCTGCCGCGAAGGCCTCGCCCAGATGCTCAGGATACTCACCGATATAACCAAGGGGCGGGCTCAGCTGTCCGCCCTCGACGAGCTTGAGCGCCTCGCCCGCACCGTAAAGGACAGCGCCCTCTGCGGCCTTGGCCAGACCGCCGCAAACCCCATACTTACCACGCTCAAGTACTTCAGGGACGAATACGAAGAGCACATCCTCGATAAGCGCTGCAAGGCAGGCGTATGCGAGGACCTTTTCTCTGCCCTCTGCGAGAACTCCTGCCCACTGCACATGAACATACCCGGCTATATAGCCCTGCTGGCGGAGGACCGTATCGAGGATGCCTTCGAGCTTACCCTCAGGGACAATCCCCTGCCTGGCACCGTAGGCAGGATATGCCACTTCCATTGCCAGATGCGCTGCCGCCGCGACGACATAGACGAGCCGGTATCGCAGGGCGAGATACACCGCTACCTTGCCGACACCATGTACAAGCTAGGCAGGGAAAAAGAAAGCTGGAAGCGCCTCGTTAGCGAGCGCCTGCCTGACACGGGCAAACGCGTCGCCATCATAGGCGCTGGCCCGGCGGGCCTCACGGCCGCCTTCTACTTGCGCCGGCTTGGCCACGAGGTGACCATATACGAGGCGCAGGCCAAGGCAGGCGGCATCCTGCGCTATGGCATACCCGCTTACCGCCTGCCCAAGGAAGTCCTGGATAAGGAGCTTGAGCTCTGGAAGAAGCTCGGCGTGTCCTTCGTGTTCAACGCGAGGCTCGGGCGCGACCTGACGATGGATAGCCTTAAGGCCAAGCACGATGCCCTTATCGTGGCCATAGGCGCGCAGGGCGACAAGAGCTTGGGCATACCCGGAGAAGATCTTGAAGGCGTTCACCCCGGCTACGAATGGCTTGAGCGCTACGAACGCGGCGAAGCGCCAAAGCCTGGCAAGAACGTTATCGTTATCGGCGGCGGCAACGTGGCCATAGACGCCGCGCGCACCCTCTTCCGAGAAAACTGCGACGTGACCGTGGCCTACCGCCGCGCTAAAGAGGACCTGCCCGCCAACGCGGCAGAACTCCAGGGCGCCACCGAGGAATGCGTAGCGTTCAAGTACATGCTGCAGCCCGTAGAGATACTGGGCAAGAAAAACGGCACGGGCTCGGGCAGCCGCGTGCGCGCCGTGCGCTTTCAGGTGATGAAGGCAGGCGGCATAGACCCCTCGGGCCGCCCCACACCGGTGGCCACCGAGCGTTTCGTGGAACTGCCCTGCGACGACCTGTACATAGCCGTAGGCGAGCGCGTAGAGTCGGCTTATTTAGCCAAGTCCGGCCTTCCCGTACGCAAGGACGGCAGGCTGGCGGCCGCTGGCGCAGGCGGCAGGCTGGCGCCTGGCTACTGGGCCATAGGCGACGCGGTGAGCGGGCCGGCCACGGCGGCCGAGGCCATGGGCCTAGCCAAGAGCGCGGCCAAGGACATAGACGCCGAACTCATGGGCCGCGACGTATTCGCCGGTCTCTTCAAGGATTTCAGCTACTCCATGACCATGCCGGATAAGCCCTCGCGCAACAGGCGGGGCGTCGCCAAGCTCGTGCCCCCTGAACAGAGGCACGGAAATTTCCAAGAGATAGCCCAAGGCTATTCGGGCGAACAGGCGCGGGCCGAGGCGGCGCGCTGCCTGCGCTGCGACCTGCGCGACAACGCGCTTTCCCCCTGGCGCTAAGGAGTATTGCCATGCCTAACGATATTGAGCTGTTCATAGACAACCGGCCGGTACGCGTACCCGCCGGATCGACGATACTCCAGGCCTGCAAGGCGGCGGGCGTGGACATACCCACGCTCTGCCACATGGAAAAGGTATCGTCCAACGCCTCCTGCGGTATATGCGTGGTGGAGCTTGAAGGAGCCAAAAGCCTCGTCCGCTCCTGCGTGCAGGCAGCGAGCCCGGGGCTTAAGGTGCAGAGCGCCAGCCCCCGCGTCATGGAGGCCAGGCGCACCGTTACCGAGCTCCTACTGGCCAACCATCCGGACGACTGCCTGTCCTGCCTGCGCAACAATTCCTGCGAACTGCAGGCCATAGCCGAGCGCATGGGCGTTCGCAAGAAGCCCTTTCCGCGCACGCGCAAGCCCGCCAAGCCCGACACGATAGGCTTGGCAATCATGCGGGACAACGACAAGTGCATACTCTGCGGGCGCTGCGTTGCCGTATGCCGCGAGACCCAGGGCGTGTCCGCTATAGACTTCGCCGGCCGCGGCGTGCGCTCGCACATAGCCCCCTTCATGGACAAGGCCTTAAGCCAGTCGGTATGCGTGTCCTGCGGCCTATGCACCCTGGTGTGCCCCACCGGCGCGCTTACCGAACGGGACGAGTGCGACGAGGTGTTCGCCGAACTCTACGACCCCAAAAAAGTAGTGGTGGTGCAGACAGCGCCGGCCATACGCGCATCGCTGGGCGAGGCCCTCGGGCTCGAGCCCGGTTCCCTCGTCACCGGCAAAATGGCGTCCGCCCTGCGGCGCCTGGGCTTCGACAAGGTATTCGATACGCAGTTCACGGCCGACCTTACCATCATGGAAGAAGGCTCCGAGCTCCTGCACAGACTGGGCAACGGCGGCACCCTGCCCATGATCACCTCCTGCTCTCCGGGCTGGATCAATTTTATAGAGACCTTCTACCCCTCGCTCCTGCCCCACCTATCCAGCTGCAAATCTCCGCAGCAGATGTTCGGCGCCTTGGCCAAGAGCTACTGGGCGGAAAAAGCCGGCGTAGACCCCGCCTCGGTCGTGGTCGTATCCATCATGCCCTGCACCGCCAAAAAGCACGAAGCCAAACGCCCCGAAATGCGCGACGCCTGGCTCTGGTGGAAGGAAAAAGGCGCAGAGAGCGAGCCCTACTTTGACGTGGACTACGCCCTAACGACGCGCGAGCTGGCGCGCATGATACGCAGGGCGGGCATAGATTTCGCCGGCCTGCCCGAGGAGGATTTCGACGATCCCTTGGGGCGGAGCACCGGAGCCGCCACCATATTCGGAGCCACCGGCGGCGTCATGGAAGCGGCCGCGCGCACGGCCTACGAATTGGTAACGGGCAAAGCCCTGCCTGGCATAGAACTGGAAGCGGTGCGCGGCTTTGACGGCATACGCGACGCCGAGCTCGACATGAACGGCACCAAGCTCAAGGTAGCCGTGGCCCATACCCTTAAAAACGCCCGCGCCCTCTTAGACGGCATAGCGGCCGGCACCAGCCCCTACGCCTTTATCGAGGTAATGAGCTGCCCCGGCGGCTGCCTAGGCGGCGGCGGCCAGCCGGTAAGCACCGACTGGAAAAAGCGCGAAGCGCGGCGACAGGCCATATACCGCGAGGACCGCTCCCTGCCCGAGCGCAAGAGCCACGACAACCCGTCAGTGCAAGTCCTGTACAAGGAATTCCTAGGCAAGCCCTTAGGCCACCTGTCGCACGAGCTCTTGCACACGGAGTACAAACAGCGCTCGGTATAGACTAGCCCTTAAGGATGATAAAGGCCTGCCCGGCAGCCCGGGCAGGCCTTTTTATTAAGCGATGAGCCCGTTATGCCGTAAAAGCGCGTCTATGCGCGGCTCGCGGCCGCGGAAGGCCTTGAAGCTCTCGGCCGCCGGACGGGAGCCGCCCATGGCCAGGAATTCGTCCCAGAACTTCTTGCCGGTAACGGGGTTGGCGCCGCCTGCCTCTTCGAAGGCGCTGTACGCGTCCGCTGACAAGACTTCGGCCCACTTGTAGCTATAGTAGCCGGCAGCGTAGCCGCCGGCGAATATGTGGCTGAAGCTGTTAGGGAAGCGGTTGTAGGCAGGAGGCATGTTTACCGCCACTTCCTTGCGCACCTCGTCGAGCAAGGCAAGCCAGTCGCCCTGCTCGGCGTCTAAGGCCGTATGCACGAGCATGTCGAAGAGCCCGAATTCGAGCTGGCGCACGGTGGCCATGCCCACCTCGAAATTCTTGGCGGCGAGCATCTTGTCAAAGAGCGCCTTCGGCAGGGGCGCGCCCGTGTCAACGTGGCCGCTCATGGCCTTGACCATGTCCCACTCCCAGCAGAAGTTTTCCATGATCTGGCTGGCCAGCTCAACCGCGTCCCATTCCACGCCCGATATCCCCGATACCGGCAGCTCGTCCACGCGGGTAAGCATGTGCTGTAGGCCATGGCCGAATTCGTGAAAGAGCGTGGTTACCTGGTCATGGGTAAAGAGCGCTGGCTTGCCGCCTACGGGTCCGCTGAAATTGGTGGTAAGGTAGGCTACCGGGGTCTGTAAGGAGCCGCCCTTGTTCCTCCGGCCGCGGCACACGTCCATCCAGGCGCCCGAGCGCTTGCCCTCGCGCGCGTAGAGGTCGAAATAGAAGCCGGCGAAGGCCTTGCCGTCCTTCTTCATTTCATAGTAGGAGGCGTCTTTATGCCATAAAGGCGCGGACGCCTTGACGATGTCCACGCCGTAGAGGGTCTTTACCACGTTGAAGAGGCCTTCCACGGCCTTCGGTTCGGTGAAGTACTGTTTTACTTCCTGGTCGGAGAAGGAATAGAGCGCGGCGCGCATCTTTTCCGCGGCGTAGCTCAGGTCCCAGGCCTCGAGGGCCGGAAGCCCCAGTTCTTTGGCGGCGAAGGCTACTAAGTCAGCGCGCTCCTTCTTGGCGAAGGGCTTGGCCTTGGAGGCAAGGTCGCGGATGAACGCGATAACTTCGTCGGGCGTATTGGCCATTTTGGGCACCACGGACAGCTCGGCGTAGTTCTTAAAGCCTAAGAGCGCGGCCTTCTCCTTGATGAGAGACAGGCGCTCGCGTATAAGCGGGGCGTTGTCCTTATCGGCGGGGCCGAATTCGGAGGCGCGCTTCACGTTAGCCTCATAGAGCTTCTCGCGGAGCGCGCGGTTCGAGCAGTACTGCATGAGGGGGCCGTAGGAGGGGAACTGCAGGGTAATCTTGTAGCCGCTCTTGCCCTCGGCCTTGGCGCTCTCTTCATAACTGCCAAGCACGTCGTCGGGCATGCCAGCAAGCTCGGCCTTGTCCTCTATATACAGCGCGAAAGAATCGGTTGCGTCGAGCACGTTCTCGGAAAACTTCGCGGCCAGGGCGGCAAGGCGGTTCTCGATATCGGCAAAGCGTTTTTTGCCCGCGTCGTCAAGCTCGGCTCCCATCAGCCTAAAGTCGCGGAGGGCGTTCGTCACCGTGGTGCGGCGCGCCAGCGGCCAGGAGGCAAACGATGGGAGGGCGGCCAGGGCTTTATACTGCGCGTACAGGGCGAGGTTTTGGCCGAGCTCGGAGAAAAAGCTGGACACCTTGGGTATATTCTCGTTATAAGCGGCCCGGAGTTCGGGGTTGTTCACCACGGCGTAGAGGTGCCCTATGGCGCCCCAGGCGCGCTCGATGCGCTCCGTGGCGTCCACGACGGGTTCAACGATGGCCTCCCAGGAGGGGGAGGCGGTCCCGGCGGTGACGACGGCTATGGCCTTTCGCGCCTGGGCAAGCAGGGCGTCCATGGCGGGGCTTAAGTGTTCAGGCTTTATGTCGGCAAAGCGTGGCAAATCGGAAAAATCGAGCAGGGGGTTGGTATCCATAGCGTATCCTTGTATCGAAGGCTGTATGCCTTAAGGATAGCATAGCTTCGTGCGTAAGAAAAGTACGAACGTTCAATTTCGCTGAACGTGTACGAGCGCTTACTCTACCGACCTGCCGTAGCGTGCCTATCTAGCTTTTTAGGCCTTAGGAGGCCAGGTGTCAGGCGAGCGGTAGCTCTTTGGCGCGTAGAGGAAGCCGAAGGACAGGGCGCCGTCCTTTTCGTTCACGCGATGGTGCAGGCGATGCGCGGCTATGATGCCTTCGAAGTAGCGACCCCTTGGCTTGAGCTTGAGCCACTTTACCCGCTTGTGGAACATGATGTCGTGAAAAAGCGTGTAGGCTATGCCGTAGAGGGCCAGGCCGTAGCCTATGGCGGGTAGATACCATATACCGTAGAGCAGACCTAGGAATATACATAGGAACGAAGGCAGGGCGAAGAGCAGCACGAAGAGATCGTTGAGCTGCAGGCCCTTGCGTATAGGCTTATGATGATCCTCATGCCATATCCATAAAAAGCCGTGCATAATATAGCGATGCTCGAACCAGGCTACGGCCTCCATGGCAACGGCTACCGCCAATGTTATGAAAATAGTAAGAACTATATACACCGCTATCCTCCGCTTATTTGTATCCTCAATCCCCGATAAAAATGAAAAGCTCGGCGCTATGGCTGCCCAGAGCCTTCCTGCATGAAGCGGGCAAGCTCGCGCAGCGCGATGCCGGCCGCGGGCACGAAGCGGCGCATCTGCGCGAAGCCGTGCGCGTTGCCGACGAAACGCTTGGCCTTGACCCGCACGCCCGCGGCGGCGAGCCTATCCGCGTAGGCTTCTCCCTCGTCGCGCAGCGGATCCATGCCCGCGCTCAAGATCAGCGCAGGCGCAAGTCCGGACAAATCCGGCTCAAGGAGAGGGGAAACGCGGGTATCAAGGCGCTCATCCACAGAACTAAGGTAGCGGTCGCGGAACCACTCCATCTCCGCCTTGGTAAGTATGAAACCCGTACCGAAGGCGCGGTACGAAGGCGTGTCCATGCGGGATACATCGCACACCGGGTATAAAAGCATCTGCCCCGCCGGCTGCGGCAAACCGGCTGTTCTTGCCATCTGGCAGAGCGAAGCGGCCAGATTACCGCCCGCCGAGTCGCCTGCCACGAATAGGGGCAGCTTCGGCAGCCTCCCCTCCTCTATGGCTTTCAGAGCCCAGCGATAGGCCAGCAGGGCATCGTCGTGCGCGGCGGGAAAGTTATGCTCAGGGGCTAGCCGGTAGCCCACGGACAGGGTCATGGCGCGGCCCATTAAGCAGAGTTCGCGTACCATGCGCTCCTGCTCATCGAGCCCACCCAGCACGAAGCCGCCCCCATGAAAATAAAGCAGTATAGCCCCCGGCACAGCCGTACCGGGCTTGTACAGGCGGGCGGGAACGCTCGAACCGCCTAAGGCAAGCACGATATCGTCGCGCAGAACGCCATCGGCGGGGTTGTAGGAACCGTCCACCAGGGCTATGTCCGCCTTGACGGCCAGCCTGCGTTCGGCAACCCCCGATGGCGCCGGCCCGGCTTTGCCCTTGAGTTTAGAAAGCTTAATGAGAAAGCCCGTAGGCAAAGACGCAAAGCCTTGCGGCGTCCAGGACAGCGCCAAGGCCGCAAGGGCAAGCGCGATCGGCACGAGCACGAAAAGACTCACGATGGGCTCCTTCTTTTTTAACGCAGAAACATTTTTTTCTTCAAGACCTTATGCCACCACAGTCTGGCGCGTTCCATACTCCTCAGTATAGCGTAAATGAGGGGCCTGTACACATAATCCCAGGAACCAGCGTAATGGAGCAGCTCGCCGCCGAAACCCGTCTTAAACCGGTAGAGCCCCGCCATGGGATGGGCAGGATCCTCGACGGGGGGTATGCCGTAGAGGTCGTAGCGCAGGCAGCCAGCGTCTTTGGCAGCCCGCATGGCCGCCCACTGCAGCGCATAGGCGGGCATAAGATTGCGCTTCTCATCGCCCGATGCTCCATAGAGATAGACCGCCTCGTCCCCATAAAACATCGTAACGATGGCGGCAAGCGCCTGCCCTTCGTGCCTGGCCACCCAGAGCCGAATATCGGCGCGGGGAAGGCCTTCCATGGCCCGCGGAGAGCCCATATCGGCGGCGGCAAGCTCAAAGAGCCTGCGGTAATAGGCTTTGGGATGGAGGGCTATGCCGTCCCTCTTGGACGTAGCCGTATAGAGCGCGTAAAACTCGTCTAAGGCCGCCAAGCCTTCATCGCTTACGGTTACGCCTTTTTTTTCGGCAAGCTTGATATTATAGCGCCACTTGCTCTTCATGCCCGCCAGGAGCTCTTCAGGGCTGCGTGAAAGGTCGATGAGCACCGTATCGGGCGGCTGTACGTCGGAGCCTTTGCGCAAGGGCTTACCGTATACCGGCCTTGCGACATTCCGCCTGGCGGCCGGCGCGGCGTCCAATGGCGGCTCAGCGCTTCCGCTCGCCTCTGCCGCAGGCACCTCGGACGAGTCGGCCGCAGGCGCTTCGCGCTCGTGCCAGGCCGGGTCGAAACGCAGAAAGAGGCAGCCCTTAGGCAGCTCCTTCCGCAAAGCCCGCGCCAGAGCGACGAGTACGCTCCCCTGCTCTTCGGCGGGAGGATAGCAATCGGGGCCGTGCGGCACATAGGCGAATGACAGGCCCAAGGGCAGGCGGCGCAGCAACACGGACAGGCCGCGAGGCCGGTCATCGTCATCGAGCTGGAAGCCGAAGGCCAGGGCCTTCCAGCCAAAAGACGCCTTAAACGCTGCCCAGAAGGAGGATTGTAAAAAGGTGGAGGCGGCTAAGGCGCCTGCATCCACCGGCGTTATGCGCATACGATTTAGCCTATTTCGCCCTCTGACACCCGCTCCGTGCGGAGGCTGCGACCGTCGGCCTGCAGGGGCAGCGAACCCGCCATGGCGCCGTGATCAAGCGCCCGTATTGGTACGGAAAAGAAGGCGTCGACGTCTATCTCGGCATCGGCAGGCGCGTTGATATCCTGGCCGGATAACACCACGCGCGTGCCGGGCGCCGCCCAGGGCGCCGTAAGCACCTCTACGGTCTCCTTGCCTTCTGCTCCGGACACGCTTGCGGCCAGGAGCATGCCCCTGCTTTCGGTGCCGCGCAGCTTGGCTGGCTTTAAGTTATTGACCAGTATGATGCGCTTGCCTAAGAGTTCTTCCTCTTTATAGAAGGGCACGAGGCCGGACACGATAACGCGCTCTGTGCCCGTGCCGTCGTTGAGGGTCTCTATGTAGAGCTTGTCCGCCTTAGGGTGCCGCTCAATCTTGACTATCTCGGCCACGCGCAGGTCGATGAGCTTTTTAAAGCGCTCCTCGAGCGGCAGCTCCGCGTATGGAGCCGGCTTAGGCTCAGGCGCTGGCTTGGATTCGGGCTTGGGGGCCGCGGCTCCCTGCCCGCCTGCCGGAGCCTTGGCAGTGGCATCCTTGGCGTCGGCGTCGCGCTGGGCTCGCTCCTTTTGGGAACCGGAGTAGCGATCGCGAAGCTCCGCTATGCTGTCAGCCTCGAGCTTCTGGAAGAGCACGGCGCTGTCGGCCACGCGCTCTACGCCGCTTAAGCTACCCAGGTCTTTCCAGGAAAGCATGCCGCTTGTATCCCCGGCCGCCGAACCAATGCGTAGGCCGAAGAAGGACGCCAGCTTATCCATGGCCTGCGGCATGTAGGGGTGCATGATGACGGCAAGGTCGCGGAGCACGTAGCAGAGATCGGAAAGTAGGCTCGCGGCCTTATCAGGATCGCTCGTTCGCGCCTTCCAGGGCTCGGCGGCCTGGAAGCGCTTGTTCGCTATATCCGCTATCTGAAAGGCAGTCCTAAACGCGTCGCGCAGCTCGGCGCGCTCAAGCTGCGCGCCGGCCTGGGCTTCAAGCGCGCGCACTTCAGCCCAGAAGGCCTCGTCGGGCTTGCCCGCCGGTATGGCTCCATCATAGAAGCGCTGGATGAAGGATAGCGTGCGGTTGGCCAGATTGCCCAGGTTGCCAATGAGCTCGCCGTTTACCTTTTCCATAAAATCGCCCCAGGTAAAGGTAAAGTCGCTCTTTTCCGGACGGTTATAGAATATGTAGAAGCGCCATACGTCCGCGGGTATGCCCGTCTCCATGACGTCGGTACCGAACACGCCTACGCCCTTGCTCTTGGAGAATTTGCCCGACTCGTAGTTGAGGTATTCCGTGCTGGACATGTGGTGGAGCATAGTCCACTTCCTGCCGCTGCCGAGCAGGGTACTGGGGAAAATCACCGTATGGAAGGGAATATTATCCTTGCCTATGAATTGGTAGAGCTCCACCTGTTCAGGATCCATCCACCAGCCCTTCCAGTCAAAGCCCTGCTCTTCGCCGGCGACGGCGCTTATCGACAGGTAGCCAATGGGCGCGTCGAACCATACATAGAACACCTTGTTCTCAAAGCCGGGCTTAGGTACGGGTATGCCCCACTTAAGGTCGCGGGTAATGGCGCGGGGCTTAAGCCCGTCGCGTATCCATGCCTGCGTCATCTGCACGGCATTATTGGCCCAGAAGCCCTTAACGCTGGCCTCTTTTATCCACGCTTCAAGGCGCGGCCGTATGGCAGGCAGGTCTATATACAGGTGCTTCGTAGCCCGCGGCGCGGGCTTTGCGCCGCAGCTGGAGCATTTTGGATCCTTAAGCTCGGTGGGGTCGAGAAGCTTGCCGCAATGCTCGCACTGATCGCCCCGCGCGTCGTCATAGCCGCAATGGGGACAAATTCCGCGCACGTAGCGATCCGCTAAGAAGCGGGCGCAGGAATCGCAATAGAGCTGCTCTATGGTCTCTTCTTTAATAAAGCCGGCGGCGTCAAGGTCCTTGAACAGCCCCTGCACGATTTCCGTCTGGTGCGGGGTGCTCGTGCGGCCGAACTTATCGAAGGCTATGCCAAACCACTCATATATGCCTTTGTGCAGCTCGTGGAAGCGGCCGCACAATTCCGCGGGGCTTACGCCTTCCTCCTGGGCCTTGGTCTCCGTAGCGGTGCCGTACTCGTCGGTACCGCATACATAGAGCGTATCAAAGCCCTTCAGGCGGCAGGCTCGCGCGAATACATCGGCGGACAGCACTTGTATGAGGTTGCCCAGGTGGGGAACGTTGTTAACGTAGGGTAAGGCGCTGGTTACTAGTCTTCGTTTCATGGGGTGAACTATAGGGCAGGGTAAAAAACGATGTCAACTAGAAGATCACCTTGGCATCGAGGATAATTTCATAGGAGCCGCCCCAAATCGCCTGCGAATCGCGAATGCTTACGCTCTGCTCAAGGCTCAGCTTGAAGCCAAGCGAGAGGCTGCCCGCCTGTATAAGGCGGGTTTCGTAGCTTCCGCCCGCGCTTAACACGAGTGGAGCTACAAGTTCGTCAGCCTGGGCGGCTTTAAGCTCCAGATTCCACGTTTCCCTGAGCGTAGGGCTGCGCTTAAATACGTCCTTAAGCCAGTAGGCTACGCTGCCTGGCTCGTCATCCGGTCCGTCCGGCTGGCGCTCCAGGGGCAGTGCCACGCGCACGAGCCGTTCGAACCAGTTTGATGGCGGCCGCGAGCTCAGGGCCAGGCTTATGCCTTCGGACCAGCGCAGTGCGCTCCTGCCCCGCTCCCAGAAGAAGCGGTTCGTCGCGTTAAGCTTCCATCCGGAGCCGCCCTCGAAGGCTACGCTGTGGCGCAGGCTCAGGACGGGAAGCAAAGCGGCGTCCGAGGCATAGTTTGAAAGGCTTAAGTCGAGGCTGGACGAGTACTCGTCGAATTCCACGCCGGCTAAAATCGGCTTAATGCCATTGCGGCCGAAGAGATTGGCGGAGCCTCCCCGAAGCTCAATGGCCAGGCTGCGTTTCTCGCTGCGCAGATCCTGGGCCAGCGCGAAGCCGCGCGTGTAGGACAGCCCGGCGGCGCTCGGCAGCCAAAAATCTATAAGGCCGAAACCTATGGGCCGCGATGCCTTAAGTCCAAGCGTGTTGGCATGGCTCGCGCTTAAGCCGCCCGTAAACGTTTGGTCCCAAGCCTCCGCAGGGTCTCTCAAGAAGAGTTCAACGAGGGGCGGCGAGGCCCAAAGCGCGGCGGAGCGTCCGAAGAAGGAGCCTAAGTCTAGGACGTCTTCCTCGAAGGAAGCGCTGTCAGATAGCGTGCTAGCCGCCGTCGCCCGCTGGTAGTACGGCCTCAATTCAATGCTGCCGGCCTTATAGCTATAGCCTAGGCGGGCGTCTACAGCGCTCGACGCGCTTTCGCTCGATGCGTTAGGGCGCGCGTACTCGTATTTGGTATTAAGCTCAATAATGCCATTGAGGATGGCGCTTGAAGCAAAGAGGGAGCGAGAAAGAGCCTGGCTCTCGTCAGCGGGAAGGGCCAAGGCCCAGGATGCCAGCCATGCGTCGGCGATGTTCAAGCCGTCGAGCCGGCCGCTCGCCGAACGCAGGGCCGCTCCGCCCTTAAGGCTTAGGTAATCCGGCGCAGAAGCGGCCACGGCCCAAGACTGGGAGAAACGTTGGGCTTCTTCCTGGCTGCTTATTCCCACTCCAAGGCTGAAGGCTCCGCCGCCTAAGGACAAAGCGCCGCCCAGGCTCCGCGCGTAGCGGCCCAATGCAGCGTCGCGCGAGTATTCGTCATAAAGGCACGTAGGCGCGCCGCGCGCAGGCAGATAGAGCGAGTAGCCGGCCCCGAGGGCGCCCTGGCCGTCGGCATAGCTTGGCGAGAGGCTCAGGCGCCACTGGGACGGCCCGAGGCTGAAGCCCGCGGCAAGAGAGCCCGCTATAGAAGCCTTAAGGGCGTCGGAATCTCCTCCTGAGCCGGATAGCTGCCCGCGGCTTTCCAAAGAGAGGAACAGGGGCTTCTCCCCTCGCTCGTCGCCCAGGCTGAAGGCCGCCGAGCCCAATAGGGCCAGGCCCTCGTCGGCATCGCGCATAATGAGCTCGTCTATCCACACCAGCTCGCCGTCGTCGAGGCCTGTAAGCACGATGAGCACGCGGGAAGGGGCGGCCGAGGGCTGGTAAATGCCATAGCCAAGCGAGGTGACGTTACCATCTGAGTCTGTGCGTGTCAGTGTAGGCCGGGCCGGGTCGAGGCGCAGGCTTATCTTCGTCCAATCCGAGAGGCCGTCCAGGGCTATATCCTTCACAGATAAGCCCTCAATGCCTGGGCCTGCGCCTTTATCAACGTAGAGGCTCAGTTGAACTCCGCCCGCCGTATTCGGCTTAACGAAAAACGAGAATTCGCTAAACGACGAGAGCGGCGCGGGCTCCACGTAACGTACCAGCTCTAGAGTCGCGCCGCTTACTCCGCTTCCCGCCGTTACGCGCAGGGCGTAATTATCGTCGTTTTGGCCATGCAGTGCCGCAAGATCGTCGGGGAATGCCGCTATCAAACTGTTATCGCGAAAGGCGACGAGCTCTAAATCGTTCAGGGTACCCGTCGTCGCGCTGAATGCAACGGGCCTGAAGGGCGACTTGGCAGCGCCGCCGTCCTCCATGCCAGCCAGGCGATAGAGGCCGCTCGCGCTGGCGCGCGAATAGCGGAGGAAGGCGTCGGCCTTTACGCGCGCGTTCTCGCTATCGTAGCGCGCTTCCGCCGAGAGGCCGGCCCAGGCGGGCTTGAGCTCTCCGCCCTCGGCATAGCCCTGGCCCGGCAAAGACCAGCGGCCGCCAAGGGCTACGGCCCAATCCAGGCCCAGCCAGGGAAAGCGAGCGCCTGCGCCGAATACCAGGCCCCCGTCGGAGCGGTCCTGGCTGTCCACGGCGTAGCGTACGACTATAGACTCGCCGGCGCGCGGCGGCGGATAGAGGGTAAGGGCGCCGCTGGACGCATCGTAATCGAAGTCGGCGCTGGGCACGCCGTCGCGGCTTAGGCTGATAGTGCCCGCCACGGCGGCCGTCTCTATGCCCAGTGAATCGAGGGCGACGAAAGTGCGCGCCACGATGGCGAAGCCAGAGTCCGCCGGATAGGGAGGGCTCACGCCCGCGGACGGCGGATCGTCGTATATCCAGGGAGCGTCGTCTACAAAAGGCGTCAAGAAACCGGGATCGTCATCTAGGGGAGGAACATAGATCCCCGCCTTAGAGACCATAATGAGCCCCGGGGCAAGCTGCGTCAGTTCATAATTCAGGTCCGCCTGCCCAGACGCTATCGAGCGCACGAAAAGTTCGCGCGCCGTGCTCGCGGCCGCTAGCGCGTAGATATTGCGCGCCTCGTAGTCAGTGGCCGCCCCGCCCTTCTCATAGAGCTTGAATGCGCTGAGGCCCACCACGGGTATCGCAGAATCCGGCGCGGGCGCGGCTGGCGTGGATCCACCGACGAGGTAGTACGCGTACAGGACGCCCCGCGGTTCCTGGTTAAGGAGCACGAGCCCTTGGGCAAGCGAGGCGCTGTACTCGTCGACGGATAGGAGCCGTACAGCGCCGCCGACGAGCTCGTAGAGCCGCAGGTCTTCAACCATTGCGTGCGGGAGCGCGAAGCGCCTTCCGCGCAGGTAGTTTTCCGGGCGCAGCTCGGTATCCACGGTTTCGCCCAGGCCGAAGAAGCTCTTGCTGCGCCAGGACAGGCCGTCCCAGCGCACCAGGGCGTCAAACGACGCGCCGTTGGCCTCCGCGCTTAAGGCCGCGCCGAAGGCTCCCCTAGGGGAACCGAAGCTTAAGTAGGGATAATCGGGCATGGTTATGCCCACGTTCCCCAGCCGTGCGCTTTTAACCGTATCGCCCTCGGCACCGGTAAAGCCCAGGGCAAAGGTGGAGCGCTCGGCCTCGTCGGCGACGCTCGCCTCGAACCACCAGCGTTCCTTGAAGCTTAAGAGGAGGTAGAGGTCCGGCCGCTGCTGGAATAGAAGGGGCACCGGGTTGAAGAGCCCGGACGGGCCGAAGGTATAGCTGGCGGAAGACGAAAGCGATGCCTCCCAGAGGCCCTGAATAAGCAAATCCACTTCATCGTCGCCTAGCTGCGTGGAAAAGAAGGCTTTTGGAGGATCTTCGGGTAGAGGGGCGGGAGTCACGCCGTCCTGAGCAGCCAGAGAGGGCGCCAGCAGCAGGGCCACGAGCGGCGCCAGGGCGAGTAGGGATGGCTTAGCTCGTAATAAGGCTCTTTTCTTTATCATCCTTCGCGTATATTATTGTAGCCTATGGCCAGCAGCATTGAGAAGTCCCCTACGCGGAAAGCGTACGACGAGCTCATAGAACCCGCGCTTACTATACTCGCCCTGCTTTCGCTGGCCGTGGCCTGCGCGGGCGGCCTATGGTCTGCCTTGGGGGCGGACTGGCGGGTACGAGCGTATTTTTCATTGGCGGCTATGCTCTTCGACATTCTTTTATCCATGGAACTGCTCTTTCTCTTCTTCGTGTCTCTGCGTCGCAGTTTCTCCCCGCCGCCCCTCGCCCTCCTTGCCGCGGGGCTTTCATCGCTTGCTCCTCTGGCCTTTGTATCCGGCCCCCTGCTCTTCGGCTGGGCCGCGGCGGATTTTTCGATGGCGGCCGTGCGGGGCTTTGCCAGCGCGAACGGCGCCGCGGCAGCGCTTGCGGCTTTTTCGGGGCTTCGGCTTCTGCGCGCCTTCCGTCCATCTCTCAGGCTTGCCAGCGTGCAGCGGGATCGCCTTAATAGCACGGGCGGCTTCGCGGCTCTCGCCGCCCTCGTCGTGCTCATGGCAGGCGGCATGCTCGGCGACGGCCTTTTCATACCCAGTATAGCGCGCGCCGAGGCCCAGCGCCGCGAGGCGGTGCTCGCCGCCTTTGACAGGCAGGGCGATACGCCCATAGACCTGAGCGCCCAGGCTGACATCGTCGCGCTGCGGCGCGGAAACCAGGCGGCTAGCAGGCTCGCAGGCGCATACAATCCCGCCGATTCGGCCTATATGAGTTCAGGCTCGACCGAAGCCTGGTTTGCGCTTGAAGGCTTCCACAAAGCCCGCGGAGCGGCGGAGGCGGCAGCCGTGCTCGGGGCCTTGACCTTCGCATTAGCCTTCGCGCTATTGGCGAGGCGCGAGCGGCGCAGCCGGGATTATGCGGCCCATATTGCGGCCCAGGCCACGGGCGGCGACAAACCTGCCGGCCAGGCTGAGCTCGCGGGAATACTGGGCAAGAGACTGCCTTGATCGTATCGATGTTCCAGCTCCTCATAGAGTTACCGGAGAGTTATTCCATTAAGGACAAGCGCCGCATAGTAAAATCCATTAAGGACAGGATGCGCGTGCGCTTCCATCTGTCCTGCGCGGAAATAGACTTGCAGGAATCCCTGCGATTCGCTCAGCTGGGCGCCGCCTTGGTATCCAACTCCGTTGAATTCGGCGAAACGGTGCTTCAGAAGGCTTTGCGCTCCATAGAGCACGACTTCAGCCTCCGCGTACACGATTCCCAAATTACGAGCGAGCGATACGATTAATGCGCGGGCCGGCATGGACAACCGGCGCATTTTTCGCTAAAATTCCCCATATGAAACGATTCCCGCTTTCAGGCTCCCTCGCACTATGCCTTGCCCTGCTCGCCTCCTCCTGTATAGGTATAGACTCCAGCGCCTCCATTGCCGCCAACGGTTCGGTAAGCCTTGCCATCGACTATAAAGTGTCGCTCGCGGTAGACGAGCTGGGACGCCTGGACGCCAATTCAGCGTATCTGCCTTTGCCCGTAGGCAGGGCCGACCTCGAGCTTGCCTCTACGCGTGCGGGCGGTCAGCTAAACTCCTGGAGCCGCAGCGACGCGGCGGACAGTTTCACGATAAAAGCTGCGATCAGCTTTCCTAATCTTGCCGCTTTCGCTTCCTTCATGGATCCAACGGGACAGGATGCTGTATACAGCGAGCAGGGAGCCCGCAAGACACTCAGCATGCGCATCGGCTCGGGCAGGCCTCCCGCCAACGCAGATCTTTCGCGTTTTGTGGAGCAGGCTTTTGCCGATTATCGTATACGCCTGAGTTTTCAGCTGCCCGCGGCCATAGTCGATAATTCCGGGTTCACCGTGAACGGCAGAACCGCCAGCTTTGATATGGCGGCCGCGGCAGTCTATGCTTCCGCCAGTCCGATAGCCCTTCGCTTGACCTGGTAAGTTCCTGCCTTCGGGAGGTAAATATGAAAAGTTTCGCTCGCCCCTTCCTCACTCCGAGCGCCTTCCTCTGTGCGCTCGCGCTCAGCGCTACGGCACTTATATCCTGCGTATCCACCGATCCGAACTATACAGGCGAAGCGCTCCAGGACGACGGCCAGCGGCTCAACGGCCAGCTAAGCCGGGATACGCAAGCGTCAAGCGGCACAAAGGCTGCGAACGCTATAAGCAGCGCCGGTTTAGACTATGATACCCTTATACGGCGGGCCCGGGAGTCGCTCGAACTTAACCGCCTGGCGGAAGGCATACGCTATTACGTAGCGGCCATGGCCCGCGCGCATAATGCCGGCGATAAGACAGCCTTGGATTCCATAAGCGATACGCTCAATGAAATCGGCGGCCGGCTCACCCTCGAGCCGCACGAATCATGGATAGCGGCCGACGGAACCCAGCTCGTCGCCGACATACGGGCGGCGGCTAAGGGCCAAGGCCCCATGCCCGCCGTCTATCTCTATGAAAGCTACGGAAGCGCCAAGTCGCCGGTAGGCGATGCATCGATACGTTTTATAACGCAGGAGAATAGCGCCACGCTTAGTTCGGCGGTAAGCACCGACAGCAAGGGACTGGCGAACGCCTCTATTAGCCGGGTTGGCCGTCTCGACGAGCCCCTCGTCGTGCGAGCCTATCCGGTGTTCAGCGCGGAAGGCTACAGCTTCGCGCTCAATACCGTGTTCCGCGACTTCAGCTTCGCGCCGCCTCCCCGCGTCGCGCTGGTAGCCGGCATAGAACGAACGAGCGCTGGAACCCGTGACGCGGCAAGCTCTCTTGACGGCTTGGCTACGGCTCTTAAAGGCTACGGCTTTGAGAGCGTTCCCTACAATGGCAGTTTAGCCGCTGAACGATTCATGGCTGCCTACGGCGGCGAGCGCGCGAGCCTCAACGCCCTGGCGGGCGCCGCGAGCCCCGGCTATTACGCCCTACTCCTCGTGGAAGTAAGCGCGCCGAGCCAGATGCAGTATCAGGGCAAGGTATACAATATTTACCTGGCTGATTCGTCCTTTACCCTGCGCATACTCAGGCCGGACGGCTCCCTGGTATACGCAGAGGCCAGGCAGGGCCTGCGCGGCCAAGGCGGAAGCGAACGGGCCGCCATCGACGACGCGCTGGTAAAAGCCCGCGAGGCGCTGAATACCGCGCTCGGCGAAAGCGCTTCGAAAATACGGGCGGCCTTGGCCGATTAAGCCTCGGCCGGTCATTTTTTAGGTTTGTCCTTTTCCGGCTTCGGCACGAGCCTGGCCCGGGTAATCTTGCCCAGCCCGCGCTTAGAGGCCTCGAATACAGCCCGCTCGACCGCGGCGGATTTTTTCGCTGCTCTGTCGCTGTCGTCCTCGAAAAGGCTGCCCTGCTCGACTTCCCCCGCGCCCAGATTCGCTAGGCCTAGGCCAATGAGGCGCAGGGGCCTGCCGTCCCATTTCCTATTGAGCACGCGCAAAGCCGCATCGTATATGCCGGCCGAGCCAATAAAGGGACCGCGCATCGTTTCCCGCGCGCCGAGGGTCTCAAAATCCTCGTAACGAAGCTTAAGCTGTATGGTACGGGACGATAGCCCCTCATCGTACATGCGCGCGCAGAGTTCCTCCGCCATGCCAAGGAGCACCGATTCAAGGCTCTCCCTATCGCGCACGTCACGCTCAAAGGTGGTCTCCGCGCTAATAGAGCGGGATTTTGGTTCCTGGCCGTAAATGCCCGGGTCCTGGCCATGGCTGCCCATGAAGAGGAAATCCCCGCCGGCCTTGCCAAAAAGCTGACAGAGCGTCTCCCTGCCGACCGAACAGAGCTTTTCCATCGTATCCAGCCCCAGCTCCTCAAGACGTCCCCTGGTTTTCACGCCCGCCCCCCAAAGCTTGTCCAGCTCAAGGCCGCGCATGAAAGCCGCTTCTTGCCCCGGTTCCACTAGGACAAGGCCATCTGGCTTTCGTATGCCCGATGCTATTTTAGCAAGGTAACGGTTGGGGGCTATGCCCACCGATATTGAAAGGCCTGTTTCCTCTCGTACACGCTTCTTAATGGCGGCGGCAGCCTCTTCTGGCGAACCCCAAAGCCGCTCAGTGCCGGTCATATCCAAATTCGCCTCGTCTATGGATACCCGTATGAGCTCAGGCGTAAAATCGGCGTATATAGACATGACCTTAGACGATAGTTCCACATAGCGCTCCATGCGCACGGGAAGGTATATGCCCTGGGGGCATAGCCTGCGCGCCTCGGCTATGGGCATGGCCGAATGCACGCCGAAGCGGCGGGCCTCGTACGAACAGGTGGATACGACGCCTCTTCTGCTCGATGCGCCGCCTACGATAAGCGGCTTGCCGTGTAATTCTGGATTGTCTATCGACTCGACGCTGGCAAAGAAGGCGTCAAGGTCAATATGAAAGTAGCGTCTCATCGGCCTTCCTAGCTGAGCCTTAAAAGCAGCAGTTCCGCTAAGAAGGCAAGCGGCAGGGCCAGGGCCAGGTAAGGAGCAGGCTTGGCTCCGCGCCGCATTCTGCTCCGCGAGGATAGAGTAGCGCCGAGCCAGAGCGCGAAAGGAGCAAAGAAGAGAGCCTGCCCCAGTACGCCCACGGCGTCGCCGTACAGGAAGGCAACGCTGAGTTCGGGGTACTGCCCAATAAAGATAGGAAGCACAAGGAAGCCCGCCACGCCCAGGGCGGCCGCCAGGAAGATACCGGAGCCAAGGCCGGAAAAGGCCGCCACGGCCGTGGCGAGCGCGCAGACGAAGGCGAAGGGGGCGGCGCTCGGGAAACCCGCCAGGGCGAAGAGCCCAAGCAGGGCGAAGGAAAGGCTGGCCGCCTTGGCTGCCATGGTGCGGGTGGCATGGGCCAGTATGCCCGATCTCTCAAGAAAACCCGAGAGGGCGTAATACGCGGAGAAGAAGGTGACAAGGCGCATTAAAAGCAGCGCGATAAGCTGAATTCGGCCGTACGAGCGCAGGGCTTCCGCTTCCACGCCTGAAAGCGCGAGCGCTCCCGCGGCGGCCAGGGCGGCCGCGCCGAAGGCAAAAGCGGCGATAAAAAAAGAAAGCAGCGACTCGCGCAGCGGCCCAGAGAGTCGCTTGCTTCCTAGAGGCGCGAGCAGGCCAGTATTTGGTATGAGGCTCAGCGACAGGCATACGAGCGCGAAAAGCGCGAGGCTGGCTCCCGCTATATGGCGATCATGGATAGCCAGGCCGGCGAGGGGCATAAGCAGATAGTTCCTGTCAAAGGCGTCGGCCTCGCGCGGCGCGGCAGCCGCCTGGTTAAGTTTATTCAGAAAAGCGATAAATGAAGCAAGCTCAGCCTCGGACGGATCGGTACGATCAGGGCTGACAGGCCGGCGCAGCACGAGCGCGCTGATGCCCGCTTTAAGCCAGGGTTCAAGCAGGGCGCCAACCCTGAATATGCCCGAGTGGGCAAGAAAGGACGCATTCGCCGACCAGGCCATGGCTATACCCGCATCAGACGCCGCTTGACGAGCAGCGGCAAGCGCCCAGTAGGGGCTTTGCCTGCCTTGGGCTGCGCTTTCAAGCGCGTATGCGCCAATATTCGATCCTTCCGCTAGCAGGAGAACGATAGCGTCGGGAAAGTCTCGCAAGAGCGCCGGAAGAGCGCCTTCCTTCCAGGAGGCCACGCCGGGCTCAAACTCGCTGACGAGGGCCTCGCTTGTGGAGGCGCGGCCGTAATCAACGAGGAACAAGAGGCCCGGTTCCGCCAGACCCGAGTCAGCCAGAGCCTCAAGGCTAGCGAGCCACAAGCCCGATGAGGCCTTGTCGCTCAGCACGACGCATAGGCCGACTTCAGCCCCTGAGCCGACATACCAGGCGCTCGCGGGGGCGAAGGGCAAACCGAAAAAGGAGCCTGCATCCCTAAGCATATCCGGATTGCCCGTACTGAGCTCGCTAGCCCTCAGCTCGACAGGCCCCCTGGCAGGGGGGGTCTCAGACCAGGCTAGGCGTGTTGTACAGAGTAAGCATAGGCTTATGATGAGCGTTTTTACGGTGCGCATTGCTGGTAGCGATCTTAGGCCGCCGCTAAAGTACCGTCAATACCGTTTTACATGTTAAGCGCGATCGGCTATACTCCAGGGTGCATAGGAATCAAAGCCGATAGTACCATCGGCGCAGCACGGATAATCCGGGAGTGTCCAATCAATGGGTTCGCAGGAACGCAAGGCAATAATCGAATTACCCGTTAAAGTGATACTCACCGAGGTAGGCACGACCTTCTTTATCAAGAACCGCAAGAACCTTCAGAAATTCAAGCTTGCCGACAACCAGGAAGAGTACGGCATACTCATGGACAAGTTCACGCCGTCAAGCCTCCAGCGCATGATGCTCATCGACTACGTATCCAAAATCGAGATATCCAATAGCGAATTCGTCACCATACGGCAGGAAGTGATGGACATCGCCAAGCTCATCACCTATTCCATGCTCTACAGGCAGTACGACGCCTACATATTCCAACGCGTCATGGCAAGCGATGTCATTAAGAACTGGAACCGCAAGAACCCAGCCAACATCATAGACGATAAGACTAAGATCAACGAATCCTTCCTGCAGAACGTGATTAAGGAAAAAGAACACGACATAGGCGATATAAAGCAGTCTATCCTGGCCCCGATGTACGCGTTTATAAGCAGGAATTCGAGCCTGTTGCCCGAAGAAAAAAACATACAGCTCTTGCTCTCGGAAAAATTCCTTAACAACCTACGGCCTTTCATATGGTTCATCATTGCCAAATTCAAGGGCCTTGACGGTTATGAAACCCTTATTAAGGACATACGCACGAGCCTGGCCGATTATATGGAAAAGGCGAAAATCGCCGAATACTTGGCGCTCAATATCATGGAGCTTGCCACCAACGCCGAAAACTCCAACCTAAAGCGCGAAGCCAAGGCCATCTTCAAGGGCGCCGTTGACATGAATTCCGTTCTTTTTGATCCTAATGTGCGCAGGCAGGTAATAGAATCCCTGCAGCGCAAGGGCGAGCTCGTATACCTGTCCTGGAAGCTCGGCTCGCGCGGTTCATCCATAGGCACGCAGGGCAAGCTGTCCGTAACGATCTATAACAAAGAGTCCGAGTACGAAAAAATGAAGGAAGCGATAGACGAAAAGAAAAGCACCGACTTAAAAAAACGAAGCCTGCAGGATTTCTACAAAGAGCTGCCCGACGGCGAAGCCAATACCGAATTGGGGCTCTACTACCTATCCTACCTCTCCGAGGCCTGCGAGAAGGTTAACATAAAGTACGAATCGCTGGTGAACCAAATATCGGGCTCCGACCTGACGGTTATCAGCCTTATAATAAATCTATAGCAGACTTTACGCGCGACGAGCTTTATTGACAGAAACAGACGTTTCATATAGTTTTTCTTTACGAATGGAGGATTATACCCTATGGCGAAGGTTAAGTATGTGTACTTCTTCGGCGCTGGCGAAGCCGAAGGTGATGTAACGATGAAGGAACTCTTGGGCGGCAAAGGCGCCGGCCTCGCGGAGATGACCAAGATCGGGCTGCCCGTTCCCGGCGGCTTCACGATTACCACGCAGGTATGCGACCTGTACTACAAGAACAATAAGAAGTATCCCGAAGGGCTTAAGGAAGAGGTGGAGAAAAACCTCAAGAAGCTCGAGAAAGCCGCGGGCAAAAAGCTCGGCGACCCTAAGGATCCGCTCCTCGTATCGGTGCGCTCCGGCGCGGCCGTATCCATGCCCGGCATGATGGAGACCATCCTCAACCTGGGCCTTACCGACGCCTCCGTGGAAGGTATCGCCAAGAAGACCGGCAACCGCCGCTTCGCCCTGGACGGCTACCGCCGCTTCATCATGATGTACGGCTCCACCGCCATGGGCATAGAGCGCGAACTGTTTGACGAAGCCTTCATGGCGCTCAAAGAGGCCAAGACCCGCAAGCGCTTAGGCGTCAAGGCCGACGCCAAGGTTGCGGATACCGATGTTAATGAAGAAGAGCTGGGCGAGCTCATCAAGACCTTCAAGGCCATCTATAAGAAGCACATAAAGAAGGACTTCCCCCAGGATCCCATGGAACAGCTCTGGGGTTCCATAGGCGCCGTATTCGGCTCCTGGATGGCCGATAAGGCCGTCACCTACCGCAAGGTGGAGAAGATTCAGGGCGCCGTGGGCACCGCCGTCAATATCGTGCAGATGGTGTTCGGCAATATGGGCGATACCTCCGGCACGGGCGTGTGCTTTACCCGCGACCCCAACACCGGCGCCAATGAGTTCTATGGCGACTACCTGATCAACGCCCAGGGCGAAGACGTCGTGGCCGGCATACGAACCCCCATAAAGCTTTCAGACTTTGAGGCTAAAGACCCCAAGGCCTACAAGCAGCTCATGGCCGTGCGCAAGACCCTTGAGAAGCACTACAAAGAAATGCAGGACCTCGAGTTCACCGTCGAGGAAGGCAAGCTCTACATGCTCCAGTGCCGCACCGGCAAGCGCTCTCCGGGCGCTTCCTTCAAAATCGCGGTGGACATGGTGAACGAGAAGCTCATCACCAAAGAGCAGGCCATAGCCCGCATAAAGACTTCCGACATAGAAGGCATATTCTACCCCGCCATAGACAAGTCCCAGGCTAAGAACCTTAAGGACAGTTTCATCGTGCAGGGCATAGACGCCGTTCCCGGCGCCGCCTGCGGCAAGGTCGTGTTCAACGCCGCGCGCGCCGAGGAGCTTGCCGAGAAGGGCGAGAAGGTAATCCTCGTACGCAAGGAAACCAGCCCCGAGGACGTAGGCGGCATGCACGCCGCGCAGGGCATACTGACCGCCACCGGCGGCAAGACCAGCCACGCGGCCGTAGTAGCGCGCGGCTGGGGCAAGTGCTGTATCGTGGGCTGCGAGAAGCTCAATATAGACTACGAGAAGAAGGTGTTCACCGCCAACGGCATAAGCGTGAAGGACGGCGAGTTCATCACCCTCGACGGCAGCACCGGCAACGTGTACAAGGGCGAGCTTAAGCTCGTAAAGCCCGAGCCCCCCGAAGCATTTAACGTGCTCATGGGCTGGGTGGACAAGCTGCGCACTATTAAGGTGCGCACCAATGCGGACACCCCCTACGACGCGGCTAATGCGCGCAAGCTCGGCGCCGAGGGCATAGGCCTCTGCCGCACCGAGCACATGTTCTTCGACAGCGAAGAGCGCATTCTGGCCATACGCGAGATGATCGTGGCCGACAGCATAGATACCCGCAAGAAGGCGCTTAATAAGCTCTTGCCCTTCCAGACCGAGGATTTCCGCGGCATTTTCAAGGCCATGGACGGCTACCCCGTAACCGTGCGCCTCATCGACCCGCCCCTCCACGAGTTCGTGCCCCACGACGACGCCGGCCAGAAGGCCCTTGCCAAGGCCGTGGGCCTGCCCTTCGAGACCGTAAAGCACCGCGTTGAGCAGCTGCACGAGTCCAACCCCATGCTCGGCCACCGCGGCTGCCGCCTTACCATCACCTACCCCGAGATACTCGACATGCAGGTTACCGCGATTATCAAGGCCGCCTGCGACGTTACCAAGAAGGGCGTGAAGGTGCTGCCCGAGATCATGATACCCCTCGTCATAGACGCTAAGGAACTCAAGATACTCGAGCAGAGGACCAGGGACGTTGCCAACAAGATCATCAAGGACTCAGGCGTTAAGCTTCCTTATCTCGTCGGCACGATGATCGAGGTGCCCCGCGCCGCTATACTCGCCGATCAGATAGCCGAGGTTGCCGAGTTCTTCTCCTTCGGCACGAATGACCTTACCCAGATGACCCTGGGCATGAGCCGCGACGACGCGGGCCGCTTCCTTCCCGACTATGTGGACGAGAAGAAGGCCGGCATCTTCGGCGCGGATCCCTTCCAGAGCCTCGACCAGGCCGGCGTTGGCATGCTCGTGAAGATGGGCATACAGAAGGGCCGCTCGACCAGGGCCAAGCTCAAGGTAGGCGTGTGCGGCGAGCACGGCGGCGATTCCGCTTCCGTCAAGTTCTTCCATCGCGCCGGCATGGACTATGTGTCCGCCAGCCCCTTCCGCGTGCCCGTAGCGCGCCTCGCCGCGGCACAGGCCGCCATAGAGGATGCCGCCGCCGCCGCGAAGGTAGCGGCGGGCAAGGCTAAGAAAGTTGCCGCCAAAGAGGCCAAGGCGCCTAAGGCCGCCAAGCTTGCGGAAGTCAAGGCTCCTGCCAAGGCAGCGGAGGCAAAGGCCCCAAAGGCTACCAAGGCTCCTAAGGCCAAGAAGCCCGTAGCCAAGAAGAACTAAGAAATCCCTCCGTGCGGCTATGCCGCCCGGAGGATACAGCCGAACTAAAGCCCGCCGCAGCCGTAAGGCTTAGGCGGGCTTGTTTTTAGGGCTGTTGCAAGGAGCCTGGCTATGAAGCTAGAGGCCATATTCGAGACGCTTGCCTATGCCTACGGCCCCCGCGGCTGGTGGCCCCTGCCCTCACGCGCAGGCGAATTCGGGCGCGACGAATGGGGTTACGCGCGCGGGCCTTCAGCCTGCGTCGGTCCAGGGGGCGGCGAGCGCAACGAGCGCGACCGCTTCGAGATTGCCCTTGGCGCCATACTGGCGCAGAATACCTCCTGGCGCGGAGCGAGCCTGGCGCTTGCCGCCCTGGGAAACCATCGGCTCTTAAACCCGGAAGCCTTGCTGGCTTATCCCTCAGCCGGATTGGAAGGCCTTCTTCGCCCGGCGGGCACGTACGCGCGTAAGGCCGCTTATATCCGCGCGCTTTCTGAAGCCTGGCCCGCCTTCGAGCGCTCGCCGCCAGAGCGCGGGAACCTATTGGCATTGCGCGGCGTCGGGTATGAGACGGCCGATTGTATAGGGCTGTACTGCTACGGACGCGCCCGCTTCGTGGCCGACGCGTACGCGCGGCGTATACTGGCAAGGCTGGGCTTTTGCCCGGCAAAAGCCGGCTATGAGGGCGTGCGGCTTTACGCCGAGGGCGAACTGCCCTTCGACGCTATTTATTTGGCTGAGGCCCACGCGTTGCTCGTCGAGCACGCCAAGCGCTATTGCAGGGCCAAGCCCCTCTGCGGAGCCTGTCCGCTCGGCCAGTCCTGCGCCTTTAAGCGTTCGTATCGAGGATAATCGTTACCGGCCCGTCGTTTACGTAGGCTACATCCATGTGCGCGCCGAATACGCCGCAGGCGCTCGTCGTCACCAGGGCGGCTACCAGGCTTTTGAAGTGCTCGTAAAGCCGCTCGGCTTCGGCGGGCGGGGCGGCGTCGTTATACGAGGGGCGCTTACCCTTCTTGGTATCGGCTAAGAGCGTAAATTGCGATATGGATAGTATGCCGCCGCCTATATCCTGTACGGAGAGATTCATCTTCTCGTCGGCGTCCTCGAATATGCGCAAACCCGCGATCTTCTCGGCAAGCCAGCGCGCGTTTGCTTCGCTGTCGCCCTTGGCGACGCCAAGATATACTAAGAGACCCCTGTCTATGGCCCCGCTTATCGCGCCGTCCACGCGCACCGACGCATCCCGCACCCGTTGAACCACTGCGCGCATAGCGCCTCCCTAGAATGTGTGTATGGCTATGCCCGCAAGATAGTAACTCTGGGCGCCGTCCGCGGGCTTTCGTACTCTGGCCAGCACTTCGATGGCGGTATTGGCGTCTATGGCGGCGGAAAAAGGTAGGCGCACAAGCACGATGCCCTCGAGTCTACGCTTATCATGGTAGCCGACGAGGAGCTCAAAGCTGGTGCTGTCCTGCCCTTGCTCGATATTGGCTGGCAAGCCCTTCCACAGCACCCCCACGCCTTCATAGAGCGAAGGAAAGGCATTCACGTCGGCTATGCTGAAGCGGTCGGGCATGCTCTGAAAGCCCGGTTCGCGCGCATACAAGGATAGCGCTTCGGCCTTGGCCTTTACGCTGCGGGATGCGTTTGAAAGGCGCAGGCGGTTAACCTCTACCAAGGCCGCCTCGTCGCGGTACTCAAGAAAGAGGCGCTTGGCTTTATCAAAGCTCTCTACGGCTTCCTTCTCGCTAAGAACGAAGGAAAAGCCGCCGCTTGAGTCTATGGGGCTGGCCCTGTCCTCTGCCTCAAGGGCTATGGCCGCTATGGAAGGCCTGCTGGGCCGGGCGTTCCGCAATTGCAGGGCTATCCGCGGCGCTGCCGCTATAGCCAGCGCCAGCACCGCTATGGCCAGGCCAAGGGCTATGGGCAAGCGCGCCCTGAAGGGCGGACGGGGATAGAGCGTACGCAAAGATTTGTCGTGGGGGGCATCGCTCTCGCCTCCGGCGTGCGCCTTCAAATAAGCCATGCCCTTCAGCGCGATGGCGTTGCGCGCCTCCCGCTCCAGCACCTCTATGTATATCTGTATGGCCTTGTCGCTTTCGCCCCGGCGTATGAGTACGGCTGCCAGGCCTACGGCCGCACCGGTATCCCTAAAATCCAGGTGCTGTGCCCTGCGATAGTAGGAATAGGCGCCGCCTATATCCTCGCGGTAGAGATAGGCCGTGGCCAGGAGGAAGCAGAAGCGCTTATGGTCTCTATACATGGGAGACAAAGGCTCAAGCAGGCCTATAAGCTCGGCCCAGCACCTACGCCTATAGAGCGACTCAGCCTCGTCCAGAGGGTTCTTTTCCACGGTCCTAATAGCCTGCCTTGCGTTCTTCAAGCCGCCTTAAAAGGTCGGCAAGTCTGGCTAGCTGATCCTCGTTCGGATTCTGTCCCTGCGCAAGCGCTTCGTTTATAGACGCGAGCAGGCTGCGCGCGCTTATGAGATCGGCCATGATATCGAGCTGGCCTGACAAGGCTATGGGCGCGGCGCCTGTGGATGCAGCCGGGGCAGCGCTCGCGCTGCGCGCCTGAGTCTGGGCATACGAGCCGGGATTAGCTGCTGATAGTAGCACGCTCACGCTGCGTACGGCTGAGCGCTTAAGGGAGGCGGGATCGTAGAAGAGTGCAAGGGCGCTGTCGTTTATCGAGTACGGCATGAGCGTAAAATTCCTGGCGGGGTTCACTTCCAGCGACCAGGCGCTGTCATTGAGCCGCTTCCAGTTGGATGCTATTACGCGGTCTGGCTTGCTTGCCGGCGCGCCAAGCACGAAGTGCACGCTCGCCCCCATGCCCACGCTCGCCACATGGCGCTCGTCATAGCCGGCGGGCAGCAGCGTCTCGTTCGCCAGGAGGACGGGAGCAGAACTCATGAAATGGGCGTTCTCGCGTTCTCCAAGCCAGGTATCGAAGAGGTAGCGCAGACCCACGGAGAGGTCGCGATCCGACACATTCTCGATTTCAAATCGTATGGACAGGCCGTCAGCCAGCGGAGAGCCGGGGGAAGCCACAAAGTCGAAGTATTGGCGGACGACGGCCATGGAAGAGCGGTATTGTACGAGGTAGCCCGAGCCTTCTTTAGCGGCGCTCACGCGGAATTCGGCGGCTTCGCCCAGCTTGTAGGCTTTCTGGTCTATATAAACGGTGGGATAGGTGGTGCGGGCTTCTTTATCGTCGAGCAGCGCGACATAGCTCTTCTTGCTTACGTCCGTCATATAGTACAGGCTGAAACGGCCATTGCGCTCATCAAGCACCAGCTTCATCCTGCCATTGGTGAGTTCTATGGCGCCTAGCATGCCCGCGGCGCTTATGCACAACGCTAGTACGGCGAGGAATCGTTTCATTTCGTGCCCTCCGAGGCGGCGGCTAGCTTTTCCAAATAAAATTCTATAAGCGAAAGGCTACGGTCCTTCATATCGAGGAGCTGCGCGCGGCCGGGGCTGGTATCCAAAGCCGGCGCGGCTAAGGCGGCTGCCGCCCCGGCTTGGGTCTGAAGCTCGGCTATGCGCGCGTCGCGGGACTGCAGCTCCCTGGCGAGGCCGTCCATTGAGCGCTTAAGGCTCGCTATTTCCTCTTCCAGCGTGGTCTGCGCAGCCACGGTGCCCGTCTTCACTTCTCCATAGCGCTTCTGGTAAACGGCAAGCACCTGCTCATAGGCCTTCTCGCGGCGCTGGAATTCCTCGATTATGCGCAGGGATTCCTCATGGCTCCACTTGAGCAGGGTCAGGAGTTCGTCTTCGCGGTACTTGAACTGCACGAGGGCCATGCGATATCGCGCCGCCTCGGTTTTTATATGGTCGGGATAGCGTTCTACCACCGTTCTGTACAGCTTATCCGCCTCCGGCAGGCGCCCGAGCGCATAGAGGCTCTCCGCCGACCAGAATAACGCGGCGGGCAGGTAATCCGCCTGCGGGTACTTCAGGGTATAGGATGAGAGCACCTGCACCGCCCGCTCATAATCCTTACGCAGGTAAGCTATGCGCCCTCTCTGATAGAGAAGCTCAGCGCTCTTGGCATGGTCAGGAAAGGCGGTAAGGAATAGGTCAATGCCGCGCTCGGCCGCCTCGACAGCGCCGGAGGCTACATGGGCCATGGCTGACCAATAGGCGCCTTCGGCCCGGATCGTGCCGGCGCCGGTATCCAGATACAAACCGTCAAAGAGGGGTACCGCCTCCGCGTAACGCCCCTCGGCGAATAACTCGATGCCGCGCCGCAAAGTATCCTGCTGCCCTGCGTTTTGGCCGAAGGCGGCGGTAAGCGTATAGCATAGCGCGAGGGCCGCCAGGGCTAAGCGTTTTCGGTTCATGTATCCCATCCTTCCATTCATTACATTCTCGGTATATGCGCACGCAGTCTGGAGTACGCTATAGCTTTAGCCTAAAACAGACCGCACGAGGGCGGCGGGGTCCGGAGACCCGAAAAAGGCGCTGCCCATGACTAGGGCATCGGCGCCCGCGGCGAGTACCTCGCCCGCGTTAGCGGCGCTTACGCCTCCATCCACTTCGATTATATAGCGCAAATCGCGTTTAGCGCGCAGTTCTTTAAGCGCCCTAAGCTTAGCCATGGAGGATGCTATGAATTGCTGGCCGCCGAAGCCGGGGTTAACGCTCATGACCAGCACAAGGTCAACATAGGGCAAGAGCTCGTCAAGCGCGGCTACGGGCGTAGACGGCACTATGGAAATGCCCGCCAGCTTGCCGGCCGCCCGTATGCGTTCGAGCAGCCTATGGGCATGCACGCAGGCCTCAAGATGAAAGCTTATCGCATCCGCGCCTGCCTCTATGAAAGAGTCGACGAGCGACTGCGGCTCCACGGTCATCAGGTGCGCGTCAAAGAACAGCGAAGAGCGCTTGCGCAGATCCGCGACCATCTTAGGCCCAAAGGTAAGATTCGGGACGAAACGCCCGTCCATTACGTCCAGGTGCAGCCATGAGGCTCCGCTGGCTTCTACGAGGCGCAGAGCTGAGGCCATATCCGCGAAATCGGCCGCTAAGAGGGAAGGCGCTATAACAGGCTTGTCCATGCCCCGATTTTAGCATGCCCGCGCAGGCGACTCAAGGAGCATTGTCCTCCGGATAGCGCATCTTCATTGACTAGTTGCAATTATTTCATGTACAATCATAAAGATCTTCATACTATGGATACCCCGAATAGACATGGCATTAGCCCAGGGCGTTGACTCGCTCTTAACAGAATCCTACGCGCTTCTCACCCGATTGGACTTGCCCGGGGCCTATGCGATGCTTGAAGAGGCTTTGTCGCGCGATTTCGAGCATGAAGAGCTTCTATGCGCGCTTAAGTGCGCTCGCTGGTGGCTCGACTCCCGTGAGCGTATAGAGCTCTGCAAGGATCCGCTTGAAGCGGGCGATCTTTGCCTCACCCGCTGGCGGGCTTTTAAGGACTTCATGCGGCGCATGAGCGTGCGCAGCGAGCGGCCTATCCTTGCGTTTAAGCACTACGCCTTTGCGCTGGCGCTTTCACGCTATGCGCTGCTAGAAAAGCCGGGCGAGGCGTCCGATCCCGAGCTGTCGCTGAGGCTGGGCAGGTCCTATAAGGGCATTGGAGACTACGAGAAGGCTTTGACGCAGCTGAATACCGCGTCGAAGATACGGAAAGACGACCCCGCGGTATTAGCCGAACTTGCGGATAGCTATGGGCTGATAGGGGAAGCGCGCGCGTCAAAGGCTTTATTCAGGGAGGCGTTTTATATAAACCCCCAGAAAATAGAGCTTGATACCCTGGAATCCGACAGCGTAGCGCGTCTTGTGGATAAGGCTTTTGAGCACGTAAGCAGCGCGCATGAAGCGGCCGAATGGGTGCCCGTGTACGGCGAACTCATGGGCGTGTTTACGGTAAAGCGGGAGCTTAAGCCCATGGAGCTCGGCAAGCTCAAGCAGTCCGTCTATGAAATGGAGACAGAGCTCGGGTCGGACGGCTCGAGGCGTTCAGTGCTCTTGCCCAGGCTCATAAACCGGTATTTCTGGCTTGCCGATTGCTATATAAATAGACGAGAACCCAAAGAACGTATCGATGAGATACTGCTTAAGATAAAGCTCTTGGACCCTAACGTATATAAGCTGTACATCGCCTAGAAACAGGAAGAGGAGAACCATATGGCCGATTCGCCCATCGCGAAGAAACTTCAAGAGATGCTCAACGAGGAAAAGTGGACGCGTGCCACGCTTTCTGGCTATACGGTAACCCAGATCAAGGATTTGGATGCGCTGTTCCAGGAGGCCGCCCTTGAGAAGGCCCTCGACGACATCAAGGAAGTATGCGAGGAGCATCTTGCCCATAGCAAGAACAGCATAGCCGCCCTCTATCTGTCCGGCATCATAGGGCTGTCCCGCCAACAGATCGACGATTCTAATTTGATATCGCTTATTAATATCTTCGCCGACAACCGCAAATGGAACGTCGTCGAGTATATATGTAACCGCATACTCGACTATGGCGATAACCGTAACGCGCTCATACGCCTCGCCGAATGCTATGAGAACGAAGACAGGATAGACGACCAGTATGCGGCTTGGGAGCGCCTCGTACGCGTTGACTATGAAGAAGCGGACATCGTTAAGCTCATAGCCGAGAGAAAAGAAAAGAACGGCGACCGCGAAGGCGCTATCGACTACTACCGCAAGGCCCTGCACCGCTACGTGAACAAGGCCCTGTTCAGCAACGCCAAGGAAATCTGGAACAAACTCATAGAGCATGCGCCTGAGGACATTGACTTCTTCCTGCACGTTCAGCGCAAGATAGCCAAGCTTATCAGCGAAGACAAGGCCGCCGTGCTGCTCACCGACCTGTATAAGCACTATAAGGCCGCCGAGGACTGGGATACCGCCCTGTCCATACTCAAGACCATAATAGACTACGACGACAAAAACTCACAGATACGCAAAGAGATCGTCGAGGTATATAAGGCAAAATACGCCGCCCATTCCTACGTGGACGAGTACGTACGCCTGTCCAACCTTGCCCAGAGCTACCGCAGCATTCATGAGGCCATAGCGGATTTTGAGAAGCACATATCCTTCGATATAGGCAACTTCGTGTACCACCGCACCTGGAACATAGGCCGCATACGCAGCATAAAGGGCGACGATATCGTCATCGATTTCGCCAAGAAGCGCGACCACCACATGGGCCTCAAGATGGCGGTAGACAGCCTCGTTACCCTGAGCAAAGAGCATATTTGGGTGCTCAAAGCCATATGGACCAAGGAAAAGCTCAGGGAGAAAATCAAGAAGGACATACCCTGGGCCCTCATCACGGTAATCAGGAGCTTCGACAACCGCACGGACATTAAGAAAATCAAGGCCGAGCTCGTGCCTTCGGTGCTGAGCGCAAACGAGTGGACCAGCTGGAGCTCCAAGGCCCGCGGCATACTCAAGACCGATTCCCGCTTCGGCAATGCCCCTGAATCCGTGGGCATATTCCTGGTGCGCGACCGCCCGCTCTCCTACGAGGAGAAGATATACAACCAGTTCAAGGCCGAAAAGAACTTCTTCCCCCGCGTGCAGGACGTGCGCGACTTCCTAGAACAAGGCGATGCGGACTCCGAACTCTTTACCGAGATGGTCGCTTATTTCACCGGCTACGTAAAGTCCTATTCGCAGCTCAACGAATTCGTCGTGGCGTCATTCCTCTTCCTCAAGGAACTGGCGAGCAAACACGCGCACCTGAAGAATATCGCCACCATGGGCTTTGCCGAGCTTATGGGTGATTGCGACGACATAATCAGCATATACCTCAACATGAAGGACACTAAGCTCAAAGAGTCCTTCCTCCATCACATCAAGCTGTTCATGACCGACTGGTCCGAGATATACGCGCGTATCTTCCCCTACGCCCTCACCAAGGCCATGATAGATACCCTGCTCTACGCCGGCGAGGTGGATCGCCTAAAGACCCTTATCGTCTCCATCGTGGAAAACTATCGCGACCATCGCGAGGCTTTCATATGGGTAGTCAAGAATCTATGGGATGAGCCTTGGGTGCAGGAATTGGGCCTGTCCTATGACAAGGTGCTCTTCACCCTCATCCATATCCTGGATATAAGCTTCAAGGAAATCGAGAACCACCGCGACACCACCGAGAACAAGCGTATCAACAAGCAGGTTGATAACATTCTGTTCAAGGAGCGCCGCCTGGAGAACTTCCTCGATGATGCTGACAAGGATACCGTAGAGCGCATTTACACGCTCATAAGCGACGTAAAAGACCTTGACCCCGCCGTAAAGCTGCGCCTGCGCAAGGGCGTGGCTGAGCGCCATCCTGATTTCAAGTTCTCCGCGGACGAGGAGAAGGCCGTCGTGTCGCGCGGCCTCATGGTAACCGCGGCCAAGTATGAGGAAAAAACCAGGCTGCTCTCCAAGATAATGGAAGATGACGTGCCTGCAAACCAGAAGGAAATCGCCTATGCCCTGTCTCTTGGCGACCTTAGGGAAAACTCCGAGTACAAGGCAGCCAAAGAAAAGCAGGATGAGCTCAACGCCAAGGTGGCTAAGCTTAAGAACGAAATCGAGCGTTCGCAAATCTTCGATATGTCAAGCCTTACCACCGCCAAGATATCCTTCGGCACCGAGGTACTGCTGTTTAACGAGACAGAAAATCGGGAAGAGACCTACATCATTCTCGGCCCCTGGGAATCCGACCCCACGAACCATATTATTTCCTACCTGTCTCCTCTGGGCAAGCGCCTCCTTAACCATAAGACGGGCGACAGCCTAACTTTCGCTATTCATGACAGGAAATTCGCCTATATAGTCAAGTCCATCGTAGCGGCCGCTATCTAAGGCTTAGGGGGAACGGGCAATGAACGATAAAAAACAGCTCTGGCTTTATGCCTTGGTAATCGCGCTCATGCTAGGCGCGGCTACTCCACTAGCCCAAGCGCAGGAAAAGGTTGACCTTGTGGTCCTCCTCGATTCCTCGCAAAGCATGTTCCCCTACTATAATCAGGTGATCGAATACGTTGTATCAGGGGCGCTCAAGGAATTCATGCGCGCGGGAGACATGTTCCACCTGCTATCGTTCTCCGATAACACCCAGATAGAAATCGCCCAGAGCCTAAAAACCGAGAGCGACGTGAAAAGCGCTCTTGCCAGACTCTATCTGCTCTATCCCCTGGGCAGGAGCACCGATCTCCTATCCACGTTACGCTTCGTATACCAGTACGTATCTGATCTGCCCGAAGCGAGCGCTAAACGCATCATTTTGATCACCGACGGTATGCATGCTCCTTTGGACGGTTCGCCCTACGCAAGCTTTACTCCGGAGCAGGTTCGCGGAGAAATAGAAAAGACCATAGGCAGGGTAAAAGAACGCGGCTGGCAGATGAGCGTGGTACGGGTGCCCTTCGGCCGAGACGCCGCAGCAGGCGGCTCGGGACCGGGAGAACTAGGCTCCGGCGCCCCAGGCGCAGGCGATTACCTGGGCGACGTAGCCTCGGCTCTCGGCGTTATCATCAACGAGTTTGACCCGGAAAACGGCTCAAGCGTGCTTGACGGCACCGTAGGCCTGTTGCGCATGAGCTTCCCCGCCGATTTAGGCGACAGGGATTACTCCTTTAAGCTTCCCCTTGAATTGACTAATCCCGGCAGCCGGGACTTAAGCCTGCAATTGAGCGCTCTGCTCCTTCCCGACGGAAGGGACGCTCTCGCTGCTAAGGCTTTCCTGCAAGTAGCAGCGGGCAAGACAGGCAGCATGAACGTTTCGCTGCGTCTGCCCCCAGACATGGAGGAAGGCGCTCAAAGGCTCGTGCTTGAACCCCGCTTCTCCGACGGCCTTCGCGTGAGCCCAGCCCGCGCCGACATGACTATAAGGCTCAAGCGTTCGCCCATAGCGAGCTTCTTTAAGAACAGCGCGCGGGTGCTTATTTTCGTAGGCCTCTTAATCGTGGCCCTTACCCTGATCATACTGCTCATTTCCTATGTGCGCTCCGTGCACAAACGATCGGCCAGCCCCGTGGTGGACGCGGTGCTCGACGCGCAAGCCCTGCGCGATAGCTCTAAGAAACCGGCTTATGGCCTTACGGCCAGGGACGAGGAACGCAGGCAGGAACTAAGCCAAGGCGCCTCAGCCCAGGCCATACTGGCCGCCGCCGCCCAGAAGCCAAGAGGCGGCGCGCTGAGCTCAAGCTACGCGACGCCGGCTTCCGCCCAGCTCGGCTCGGCGGAGGCGGCGCAGCAGCGCGGCGCCGAGCAGGCAGCCGCGCAAGCGGCTCTTCTGCAGGCGGCGGGCGGCTCGTCCTCGCGCGGCGATGCGGCCAGGCTCCTATCGGCGGCCGCTAACGGAGCCCAGGAGCGCGATAGACTGCGCATGTTAAGCGACCAAGCGTCAAAGGGCGACGGCTCAGCGGCCCGCGCCGCCCTGCTCTTAGGCAGTAAAAAAGACGCCCAGGGAGCATTGCGGCCGCAGGCCGGACGGGCGTCCTACGAATACCAAGGCCAGGTAAAGAAACCCGGCGCGGCCCGCTTCATGCTTCACGTTGAGGGCCAAAACCCCAACATAGGCAAGCGCAATATTAAGACTCTTCATGCGGGCGGAAAGAAAAGCGTAGGCGGTCGGAAAAGCGAATTCCTTGTTTTCCTGTTGCCCTTACCCCAGCGTGTAGCGGACATCTATTATGATGGCGATAATCTTACCCTTGTACCCCGGCGGCCTGAGTTCTTCCCCGACTATGACGGCCCCATACAGGATTGCCTTGGCCAGGCAGTGCGGATTATAAACGCCCGAGGAAAGGAACTCTTCATCAGTTTTGAGCGTTACGTACCGCCGCTGGACAAAATCAACAAGCTCCTGCACTGCATAGAGTCTCCCGGGGCTTAGCCTCCCGAGGCCGCGAGCGCTATAGCCCCGTTCTCGTTAATTGCGCTCGAGCCGTTCTATAGCCGAAAGCGCGCGCTTCTTTACGGCTTCCGTGCCGTCCCCTTCCGCGATGCGCCTAAGCTCATTGATATGCGCCTTGTAGCGGGTGCGTTCAGCCCAGGCTATGGCGGACAGGCGTACGCTGAAGTCTTTGTCCGCATACAGCTTCTCCACGAATGGCGCAGCGCTCTCTTCGTCGATAAGCAGGAAGGCCCGGGCCAGGGTCAGGTAGAAGGGTCGTTCCTTCTCGCCTGCGTTCGCTAAAAAGAGCTTAAGCATGGCATCCCGCTGTGCGGCGCCGCCCTTGGCGATAAGCACGGAGAAGGCCTTGACGCGGTACTGCGACGGGCTTTTGGCGTCCTCGGCGTAGCCTACCAGAAAATCCCAAGCGCGCTTGGTCCCTATAGCGGCTAAGGCGTCTATAGAGGCCTCGCGTACGCTCCGCTCGGGGTCATAGGCCACCTTGAACTCTAGCGCCGGCACGGCATCCTCAACGCCCAGCTTAGCTATACCCCTGGCAGCCGCCGCTCGCGGCAGCACATGCGCGTCGCGGAGCGCGTTCACTAAAGCCGCCCGAGCATTGGCGGTATCGAAACCGCCGAGCGCTTCCACGGCGGAAGCCCGCACGTTCGGGTCGTTAGTTGCCGATGCCCGTTCAAGCACGGCGACCGAAGCCTTGTCTCCTATACGCCCCAAGGCGGTGGCGGCGTACATCCTATCGACCTTACCCGCCGCTTCATCCTCTACGATGCGCGAGAGCAGCTCAAGCGCGCTACCCGCCTTTATCTCGCCTAGGGCGACTATAATTTCCTGCTTGAGCGCGGCTCCGGCCTCTGCCGCTTCATAGGCGGCCAACAACTCATCCGCGCTGGCCGGGTCCGCGGAGGCTCCTATCAATTTAACCGCGGCCTGTATATAGCGGCGTTCCTCGTCGCGCAGTATCGCGTAGGCGGCTTTCAAGGCGCTTCTAGACTTGAGCTTGGCCAGGTAGGAGAACGCTGATAACACGAGCGCCTCCTGATAATTGTCGCGCTCTTCTATGAAGCGAAGCGCCTGGCTCTCAGCCTTATCCGAGGGAAGGGCCGCGAAATAATCGAGTATGGCTATGCGCAGCTTAGGGCTGTTGGAGTTTGACAAAAGCTCGAGTATGAGCGGGTCGAAGTCCTGATCGCGTTCAGCGCGTAAGGCGCCAATCAGTTCTATTACCTGCGTCTCTATGCCGTAGCGCAGCGTAGCCTCCCGGCGCTGCGCCTGGCTTTCGGGCTCCTGGCCGAAACTGGCGCTAAGGGCACACGCGAGTAGCGCTATGCACAGTGCTGGCCGGTATCGTCTCATTATAGTACCCCCATCACTACAAGGCTTTTAGAGCTTTGAACGATACTGAGCAAGGTAATCTTTCTTAAAGGCGCTAAAGCGGCGCTCTTCGATACTGTAGCGGATTTTATGCAAAAATTCATGCAGAAAGGCCAAGTTGTGGTAGCTCGCGAGCATGGAGAAGAGTATCTCATTGTTTTTATAGAGATGCCGCAGATAGGCACGGCTGTACTGCTTGCACACATCGCAATCGCAGGAAGGGTCCGGAGCGGAAAAATCGCGCGTATATTGGGCCTGCTTTATGGATATAGGGCCGTAGGAGGTAAATAGAAGGCCGTTCCGAGCCGTGCGCGTGGGAAACACGCAGTCGAACATATCGATGCCCTGCTCTACGGCCTCCAGTATATACTCGGGAGTACCTATGCCCATAACATAGCGCGGCTTGTGTTCAGGCAGCAGCGCCGCGGTGAACGCCAGATAATGACAGAATTGATCGAAGGGCTCCCCTACGGAGAGCCCCCCTATGGCCACGCCGGGTAGATCGAGCTTGAGTATCTCCTCCGCACTGCGCATACGCAAATCCTCGAAGAAATTACCCTGGACTATGCCAAAGAGCTTTCCCTCGAAATCATGATCCTGCCGCGTTGCTTCCCAATGAGCCTTGGAGCGCGCAGCCCATGCGCTCGTAAGGAGCAGGGCATTCATGGCTTCCTTGCGTTCAACGCCGAAGGAGCTGCACACGTCGAGCTGCATAAAAATGTCGCTACGGAACGCGGTTTGAATATCCACCGCGAGTTCGGGCGTAAGCATGTGCTTGGAGCCGTCTATGTGCGACTGGAACCTAACGCCCTCGTCGCTGATCTTCCTAAAGGGAGCGAGCGAGAACACCTGAAAGCCGCCTGAGTCGGTCAGAAAATTGCCCTTCCAACCGGTAAAGCCATGCAAGCCCCCAGCCTCGCGTATAAGCTCATGGCCGGGACGCAGATAGAGGTGATAGGTATTAGCCAGGATAATCTCGCAGCCTATCTGGGCAAGCGAGTCTTTGCTTACCGCCTTTACCGTGGCGTTGGTGCCTACGGGCATAAATACCGGCGTGTGCACCCTACCATGGGGCAGGTCTATGTAGCCGGTCCTGGCGCGGGTATCGGCGTCTTTGCTCAAGAGGGTAAAAATAGTAGTGCCTGCCATGAAGGGCTCGCTTCCCCCCGCCTAAAGGCGGGATTTGAATAGTGCTGGGCGTAGGAATCACACGCGCCTCAACCTGAACAGAGCCAAGGCGGCAAGAAGAAAAAGAAAGAGCGGTATGGAGGCCCCGGCAAGAGGGCTTATGCTCTCGCTCTTGGCCAAGAGTACGCTGATCATCTGGCTCACGTAATAAACCGTGGCCCCTATCAGGCTGACGAGCAGGCTCATAAGCAATATGTTTTTTCTGAACATGCCGGCCAGGGAAGCGGAGAGGATGCTCACGAGCAGCGGCGTGAGCGCATAGGAGAAGCGCCTATAGTATTCGGTCTCCTGGGCGGCACGAGGCAATCCCGCCCGCTTCAGGAAGGCGATATATACGGCTGCGTCTTTGAGCGGCATCTCCTCTATCGTGCGGGAGCCGCCTTTAAACGAATCGGGCGGTTCGGCAAGCAGAGGATCCTCATAGCTGGCCAGGCTCTCTTCAAGCAGGTCGTCGCCGGAGCGGAAAAACCTCCGTACGCCGGTAAAACGCCAACGTTCGCCTGTCCATGAGGCCGACTGGGCATTTATGCGCGATACGAATAAACCCTCTGTGTCGCGCTCGATAAGCGTAAGCCCGGCCATGCTCAGGCCCGCGGCGTCAAAGTAGCGTATATTCCAGATAAAACGGCCGCCTTCTCCCAGTATGGTTATATCATTGCCGCTAAAAGGCGCATCGCCGCTGCGAAGCAGGGCTCTCGTATACTGCTTCTTTGCGCTATAGCTGGGTATAACCACCTGATCGTCGAACACCATAAAACCCAGGGATATAAGCGCAGCTGCGGCGAATACAGGCAGCATAAAGGAATAGAGCTGTATGCCCGAACCGTATACCACGATCAATTCATTGTGGGCAAAAAAGCCGCCCAGGGTAAAGGAAACGGAGAAGAGCATGGCTATGGGCAGGGCCCAGCTTAGGCATTTAGGCATATAGAGCAAAGCGGCGCGCAATATTCCGGTGCCGCCTACACCATTCTGTACATACTGCACTATATTGAGCAGTATATCAGCCAGCTGCAGCACGAGCACGAAAAAAAACAGAGACACCAGGAATACCGGCAGAAAGGACTTGAGCACATAGAGGTCGAGCGTCAGAGAGCGCCGGCCAAGTGGGCTTGCAAGAGTTTTCCGAGCGCTTGCGGAGGCGTTCAACTGTCTCTCCTTGACAAGAGCAAGGGCAGGGACAGGCCTACGACCAGCAGGTTCGGCGCCCACATGGCTATAAAAGGCGACAGTTCGGAGCGGAGTCCTAGGGTCTGCCCCCCCACGAGCAAGCCCCAATACAGCACGGAAACCAAGAGCCCGAGTCCAAAGCCTAAGGATTTACCGCTTTTACGCGCGCGTGAGCCCAGAGGAAAGGCCAGGAACACGAATACCAGCGCGCCTGTCGGAATCGAAAACTTCTTATAATATTCGAGCCGATAAATATCAAGCGCCCTGTCCCGTAAGGGCCGCTCGCGCAACGAGGCCATAGACTCAAACAAAGCGTGCAGACGCTGCACGCTTGCATCGAGCTGGCCTGGTCGCAGCGCCGCCTCTTTGTACGCCGCCATAAGCTCAGCTTCCTTCGTGGAAAGCTCGTTGCTTCTTGCGAGAATACGCTGTGCCAGGGCTAATTCTTTTTTCCGTATTTCGCCAAGCACATCGCGCGAACTCATCTCGCGCGGACCTATGCCGGGGTTAAAGTCGCTGAAGCTGGACAGCACGATATTGTATTCCATACGCTGGGCGCTTGAATATTCAAAGCGCGTGGGCTTGGCAGGGTCGCTTTCCTGCATGAACACGCCCTCAAGCACGAGTTGTATAATGCCTGAAGCCTCGCCGCCGTCGCGAAGCTCTGCGGATGCCGCGCTTATAAGCCTGCTCGTCCCGCCATTGGCCGTATCGAGTATGACGATATCCTCTATGATTGAACCGCTCACCTTGCCCGTAACGATAACCGTATCCCTATAGCGCTTTACCGCGTAGGGCTTGAGTTCAAGCGCGGGAGAACTGCTTACTAATTTCCTATACAGCTTGGCGTAATTAATCGTACCAAGGGGCAGGAAATAATCGTTCATGACGAACGATACGAGGCTAAACGCCAGGCCAAGGACGATAAACGGCACAAAGACGGCGCGGCGGGGCACGCCGGAGGCCCTGAGTACTAAGAGTTCATTGTCGCTTGCCAGCCTGCCCGAGCACATAAGCGCGCCAACAAGCGAGCCGAAGGGAAAGGACATAGCCACGATGGCAGGCATGGCATAGACCACGAGGCGAACAACGGCGCCCAAAGGCGCTTTCCGTGTAAGGATATCCTCTGCCATAAGTAAAAGCTGATTTATGAAGAAGATGATAAAGAAGAAGAGGAAGGCCACGAAAAATGACAGGAGGAATTCCTTGGCTATGTATACCCAAATGGTTCCGTAGCGCCTCTTCATTATAGGCTAGGAGCGTCCGGTAGAACCGAAGCCGCCTTCTCCCCTATGGCTCGTGTCGAGTTCTGCGCGTTCAAGGAACTGCGCTCTGGCTACCGGGCTTACCACGAGCTGCGCTATACGTTCGCCGGGGTTCAGGGTGAATGAATCCGAGCCTAAGTTAATCAGGATGACGCGTATCTCTCCCCGGTAGTCGGAATCGATCGTACCCGGGCTGTTAAGGCAGGTGATACCATGCGTAGCCGCCAGGCCGGAACGAGGCCGTACCTGAGCCTCATAGCCGGGAGGCAGCTGTATGCGTACTCCCGTGGGCACGACAGAACGCTCACCCTGGCTCAGGAGCAGGGGCTTATCGAGAAATGCGCGCAAATCCGCTCCTGCCGCCCCCTGCGTCTGGTAATGCGGCGCGCTTGCGCCTTCCTCTATAACTACAGGCACGATAAGGTCATGCATACTCATTCCTCCTAAGCCTTCACGGCCTTAAAAGCATCGGCGCCTGCCTTGAGCACGCGCTTGCTTATGGTGCCGTAGAGCAGTACGTTTTCGCGTTCAGGATCAAGCCGCGTCCGTATGTAAAGGCCAACGGTGGTCTCGTCGGAAAAGCGCGGCTGATTAAGGCGCTCAAGGCTTACGGCCAGGTTTTCAGCCTGCCCATCGAAGAGATACTGCCTTGCCAGGCGGTTCATGCGGAACTCCACGTCGTCGGAAGCGACGCGCAGCATGCCGCGTATCCTGGAAAGGGCCTCCCTTATCTCTTCGGCATGTAGGCCCGATTCGAAAAGGCTTTGAGCCTCGCGGCGATAGGCGTCGGCGAAGCGCGGGAACTGGCTCGCCGAGCAGGCGGATGCTACGCCCCAGAGCCCGGCAAGGCGCGAAAAGCTGAAACTGGTGCCTATGCTGTAGCATAGGCCCTCGCGCTCGCGCAAGCGCATAAAGAGCCTTGAGCTCATGCTCTCGCCATAGGCGGAGCTTACGAGCGACAGCATCCAGTAATCGTCCTCGCGCAGGGGCTCAGCAAGGGGCAGGCCCGTAAAAAAGTACACCTGGCTTCCCGTGGCGCTTACCATGGCGCGCGCCTTGGTAAAGCGGCCAGGATATACGGCAGGTGCCGTCAAGGGAGCCTTGGTACCGCGGCTGCGCTGTTCCAAGGCTTTTGAAAAGAGGGCCGCCATTGCCTGGCAATCTACGTCGCCGGCTATGGTCATGAGCACGGGAGCGTTCTGTATGCGACGTTCATGAAAGGATACCAGGCTCTCGAAGGCATGGGACTGCACGATATCGGCCTTGCCCGCTATGCTCCTGCCTATAGGCTGCTCCGGATAGCTCATGGCGTAAAAGACGTCCTGCCCCGCTTCTTCAAGATCGTCCTCTGCCGCGAGTATCTCGCTTACGATGATATCCTTCTCGAGCTCAAAATCCGCGCGGGAGAACCGGGGACGGTACGCCATGTCGAGGAGCAGCTGGGCGGCGAGCTCCGCTTTATCCGCGGGCAGGGTGCAATGTATGCATACCGCCTCGCGCTCGGTAAAGGCGTTGAGGCTGCCCCCCTCGCGGTCTATTACCCGCGACAGGGCCTCAGCGTTGCGTTCTCCTGCGCCTTTGAAGAGCATATGCTCGACGAAGTGCGAGAGGCCTTGTTCGTCCTCGCTCTCGTAGGCCGAGCCGGCGGGGAACCAGATACCTAAGGCGACCGCGGCGCTGCCGGGCATCGCGTCTATTATGAGCGTGGCGCCGGGCGCGGCTTGTTGTATGAAGAGCTCTGTGTCGAGCGGCATGGCATGTCTCCGATGAAAACAAGAGGCCGTCCCTTAAGGCCGGCCTCGTAGCGGGAAAGATCGCGGGCTAAAGGCCTTAGCTCTTCTGGTCGTCGCCTTCGAGCGCGTCAATGTAGGAGAGGTTAAGCCTGCCGAGCTTGTCGACCTCAAGGAGGCGTACCGGTATGACCTGGCCTTCTTTAACGATCTCGGAAACCGAGGCGACCCTGGTCTTTGACAAGCGCGATATATGCACAAGGCCTTCCTTGCCAGGCAGTATCTCCACGAAGGCGCCGAAGTCCATGATGCGCTTGACGGTGCCCTGATAGATGCGGCCCACTTCCGGGTCTTCAGCTATGCCGAGCACCGCGTCCTTGGCGTCGTACGCGGCCTGCTGGTTTGAGCCGTATATGGTAACGCTGCCGTCTTCGTCGACGTTTATCTTGACGCCGAACTGCTCGCAAAGCGCCTTTATGTTCTTGCCGCCCGGCCCGATGATGGCGCCGATCTTATCGGTATCAATCTTGACGGTGACTATCTTAGGCGCGAATATCGAAATATCGGCCGCGGGCACGGATATAGTCTGGTTCATAATGCCTAAGATATGCATGCGGCCGCGCTTGGCCTGATCGAGAGCCTTGGTCATGATCTGGGCGGACACGCCGTCTATCTTTATGTCCATCTGGAAGGCGGTAATGCCCGCCTCGGTGCCCGCTACCTTAAAGTCCATGTCGCCGAGGTGATCCTCGTCGCCGAGTATGTCGGAGAGCACGGCGAAGCGGTCCCCATCGGTGATAAGGCCCATGGCTATGCCGGCTACCGGGCTCTTTAAGGGCACGCCGGCCGCTAAAAGCGCCAAGGTTCCGCCGCATACGCTGGCCATGGAAGAAGAGCCGTTGGACTCAAGCACCTCGGATACGACGCGTACGGTGTAAGGGAATTTTTCCTTCATGGGCAGAACGCGCTCAAGGGCGCGGCGCGCGAGGTGGCCGTGGCCTATCTCGCGGCGGCCGGTGCCTAGGCGGCCGGTCTCTCCTACCGAGAAGGGCGGGAAGTTATAGTGGAGCATGAAGCGGTCCCTGCGGTCCCCTTCTATGTCGTCGAGGATCTGCTCATCGAACACCGTGCCAAGCGTGGTCACCGCAAGGGCCTGGGTCTCGCCGCGGGTAAAGAGCGCCGAGCCATGGGTGCGGGGCAGTATGCCTATCTCGCAGCTGATGGCGCGTATGTCCTCAAGGCCGCGGCCGTCTACGCGGAGGCCCTTGTCGAGTATGCCCGAGCGCAGTATATCGTACTGCAGCTCTTCCATAAGCGCGCTAAAGAGCTTCTGCTGTATATCGTCGACGAGGACGTCGGCGAAGGCGGCGGAAGTCTCTTTGATGGCGGCGGCTACGGCGGCGTAGCGCTCCTGCTTAACCTTGGTGAAGAGCGCTTTGGCTAGGCGCTCGCGGGCGAAGGCGGCAATCTCTGACTTGCGGCCAAGCTCGGCTTTAAGCGGCGCCATGGGCAGCTTTTCCTTGCCTATGGCGTCGCGCATGCCCCGTATGAGGGTACAGATATCCGTGATAGGCTTGCGCGCGGCTTCTATGGCGCCGAGCATGAGCTCTTCGCTCACCTCGTCCGCGCCGCCCTCTACCATGGTTATGCCCTTCTCGGTACCCGCCACCACGATCTCAAGGGCAGAGCGCGCTATCTGCTCAAAGGTGGGGTTGATAACGTAGGCGCCGTCTACGTGGCTTACGCGCACGGCGGCTATGGGGCCGTTGAAAGGCACATCGGATATATGTACGGCGGCGCTCGCCGCGTTCATAGCCAGTATGTCGGGGGGGTTGACCTGATCGGCGGAAATAACCGTGGGCACCACCTGGATTTCACGCCCGAAGGCCTTATCGAAGAGGGGGCGCATGGGGCGGTCTATAAGGCGGGACACGAGAATTTCCTTGTCCTTGGGCCGCGACTCGCGCTTAATGAAGCCGCCGGGTATCCTGCCGGCGGCGTAATACTTCTCGTTGTATTCCACGGTGAGGGGTACGAAATCGAGACCCTCGGTGACCTTAGAGGAACAGCATACGGTCGCTATGACCGCGGAGCCGCCGAAGCGGGCAAAAACGGAGCCGTTGGCTTGTTTAGCCAGGCGTCCGGTTTCAAGGATCATGTCCTCATTGTTAATCTTAAATGTGCTGATATGTGCCATATAATCGTCATTCTCCATACGGGCCTATACGCCCAAAAAGCAATGAAGCCCGAACCTTGAACGGCCCGGGCTCACCAAGAAAATCTTACTTGCGGATGCCTAGCTTCTCGATAAGCGAGCGGTACTTGTCCAGATCGGTGCGCATAAGGTACTTAAGCAACCTCCTGCGCTGGCCTACGAGCATGAGAAGGCCGCGGCGGCCGTTGGTATCCTTCTTATGGGTCTTGAAGTGCTCGGTGAGCTGCACGATGCGCTCAGTGATCAGAGCTATCTGCACTTCGATGCTGCCGGTATTCTTCTCGCCGGCGCCGTATTCTTTTACGATGCTGGCCTTCTGCTCTTTGGTAACTGCCATGTCTCTATACTCCTTATTCCGTATAACCTGTATTCGCAATGAATTCCAAGAATTGCGCATCGGCCATATCGCCTGCCCGATCAAGCTTTATGCCGTTCGAGCACACGACCACGGTCGTATCGCGACTGCTTTGAGCAGTCAGGATCCGCGCTGCGTATTGACCATTCCGCGGGAGGACGTAACCGCGGACACGGGGCAGCAGCTTGACGGTCGATCCAGAATATTCCCTCTCGACGGCCCTTAGGTCCAGCGTGTAGGGGCGACCGAGCATGGCGTATGCCCGATCCGTGCGTCCCTTAGCCAGTTCGGATCGTATCAAGCTAGAGCTCACCCTTTCGCCCTCTACGAGGACGGGATCGACGATATCGACGTCCGCGTCAAGACTACGGGCGATGTCCCGTACGCCGAACGCATTGGTCGATAAACGGTGGCCGCACTTGAAATCGTTTCCGACGGCAAAGTAGCGCACGCCGCAAGACCGTATCAGGGTCGAGACGAATTCATTCCCGCCCAGTTTACTGAAATTTCCGGAAAAGTCAATCAGCACGCAGAGCTCGATACCAAGGGTCTCTAAGGTAGAAAGCTTCTGCTCAAGGCTCTGGAGCATGCCCATGGAGCGCTCCGGGGCCGTAATGTGCTTAGGATTATCGCTGAAGGTAACGGCCACCGGCATAAGGGCCGGCGCATGGGCTAGCACGCGACGTATGAGTTCCTGGTGCCCTTTGTGCACGCCGTCGAATACGCCTATCGTGGCGGCGCTTGGCCGCAGAGAGGGCGTTTTCAAACTCAGTTCATCCCAACGCGTTATAGTCATGCGCTGCCCTCGAATACCATGGCATAGCGCCACGAGCCGGCAGACGGCTGCGCTATGCCGAGCAGCCTGCCCGCCTGGCTGAAAACGGCTAGCGCTCCGTCAGCATCTATCCGGCCAAGCTCGGCTATGGCGGCTATGCGGGCTAAGGGCAGGCCGTTGGCAAAGGCATGGGCATCCGCGTCATTAAGCACGCAGGTTTGCAGTCCGAGGGCGCTCGCCAGCGAAACGTCGAGGGTTTGAAGCAGCGAGGGTTCTGCGGCATCGGGCTCCAAGGCGTCTTCCAAGAGGAAGGGGCCGGAAAAAGTCCTTTTCAAGGCGACGAGATGCGCCCGCGATCCGCAGGCTAAGGCTATATCCCTGGCCAAGCTCCGTATATAGGTGCCCTTGGAGCAATGGACGAGAAGGCCCGCTTCCGTCCCATCAAAGGACTGAAGCTCAAGCCTGCGCACGCATACCGGCCGAAGCTCAGGCGTCACGTCCTCGCCGCGGCGCACGCGTTCATAGGCCCGCTCTCCGTCTATGTGCACGGCAGAATACGCAGGAGGCGCCTGCAGGATATCGCCCGTAAAAGAAGGAAGTACCGCTTCAAGAGCTTCCCGTGAAGGAAGGGGGGCCTGTGCCACCGGCTTGCCCTCGGGATCCAGCGTGTCTGTTTCGTAGCCGAAGCGCACAACGGCCTCATAGCCCTTGCCCGCGGCCATGAAGTAGTCTGAAAGCCGTGTGTAACGGCCTATAAGCACGATGAGCACGCCGCAGGCAAAAGAGTCCAGCGTGCCCGCATGGCCTATACGCAGGCCTTTTTCCAGCCGCTTTTTCAGTGAGGCAATAAGCTTGTACGAGGTAATACCCGAAGGCTTGTTGATAACGTAGAAGCCTTCGAGCATCGCGGCCGCGGGGGCCGCGATGTCTCGAATGCTCATGTAAAGAGGCCCTTGATCTTCTCGCCCATCTCGAAGCCTTCCTTTATGCCCACATCGGGATAAAAGACGAGCTTGGGCGTGAGGCGTATGCGTATGCGCTTGGCTATGGCGCTTTGTATAAAGCCGGCAGCCCGGTTCAGGCCAGCCACGCCTTCCTCAAGCGCCGTACCCTCACGGAAGGTAGACACGTAGAGCTTGGCATGGGAACCGTCCCGAGCCACCTCGGCCCTGGTTATGGACAGAAAACTGTCCACGCGGGGATCCTTTATTTCGTTGCGGAGGAGGAGCTGGGATACTTCGCTGCGTATCTGCTCCTCTACCCGCTTAAGCCTTATTCCTTCCACTTTTCGTGTCGCTCAGCTTTCTGCTTACTTGCACCTGCTCGAATATTTCGAGTATATCGTTCTCTTTTACGTCGCTATAACCGTCTATGCCTATACCGCACTCGTAGCCGGCAGCGACTTCCTTGGCATCATCCTTGAAACGCTTGAGGCTGAAGATCTTGCCCGCGTGGATTTCCACGCCGTCGCGTATGATCCGCACGCCGGCGTTGCGCTTTACCGTGCCCGTAAGCACGTAACAGCCCGCAATGGCGCCTATCTTGGGCACCTTGAATACGCTGCGCACCTCGGCCTCGGCTATGTCCTGCTCCTTGATTTCTGGAGCTAGCATGCCTTCCATAGCCAGCTGTATTTCCTCGACGGCCTTGTAGATGATGTTGTACTTGCGTATTTCCACCTTCTCCTGGTCGGCGAGCAGCTTGGCCTTTGGCGTGGGCCGCACGTTGAAGCCAATGATGAGGGCGTCCGATGCGCTCGCAAGGTCAACGTCGGTCTCGTTGATGGCGCCCGCGGCGGCGCGTACCGCCACTAAGCGCACTTCCGGCGTGGACAGCTTCTCAAGTGAAGCCTTGAGAGCCTCTACCGAGCCGTGCACGTCGCCCTTGATGATAACCTTCAATTCCTGTACGGCGCCGTCATGGAGGGTATCGTAGAGGTTATCAAGCGTTACCTTCTTGACAGTCTTGGACTGCTCGAAGCGCATGAGTTCCTGGCGTTTTGAACTGAAGGCTCGTGCGGTCTTCTCGTCTTCTACCTTCTCGAAGGGGTCGCCTGAGTTAGGCATGCCCTCGAAGCCTATGACCTCCACGGGCGTGGATGGAATAGCCTCGGCGAGCTTCTGGCCCTTGTCGTCGAACATGGCGCGTACCTTGCCCGGATAAACGCCCGCGACGAAGGGGTCGCCAACGCGCAGGGTACCGCGCTCGATGATTACGGTGGCTACTATGCCTCGGCCATGGTCAATCCTTGATTCCAGTACCTTGCCTTCGGCGAAACAGCCGTAGTTGGCTGTAAGCTCTAGGACTTCAGCAGCCAGGAGTATGCCGTCGAGCAACTCCTGTATGCCTTTTTTCTGCAGGGCGGATATTTCGAAGAACATGGTATCGCCGCCCCACTCTTCGGGCTGGAGCCCGAGTTCGGAGAGCTGCGTCTTGACGCGATCCACATTAGCCTCAGGAAGATCCACCTTGTTAATGGCTACGACCACAGGCACCTTAGCGGCCTTGGCGTGGTCTATGGCTTCCTGGGTCTGGGGCATGACGCCGTCATTGGCGGCAACCACCAGCACGATAATATCGGTAATCTGGGAGCCGCGTGCGCGCATCTTTGCGAAGGCCTCATGGCCGGGCGTATCTAAGAAGGTAATTTTACCCTTCTGGGTTTCTACCTGGTACGCGCCTATATGCTGCGTAATGCCGCCGAACTCGCTGGCTATGACATTGGTCTTGCGTATAGCGTCGAGGAGCTTGGTCTTGCCGTGGTCAACATGGCCCATGACCGTAACGATGGGAGGCCTGAACTCGAGATCTTCAGGATTATCCGCGCAGCGCTCTATGATGGTTTCATCATAGAGCGAGACGATATGGACCTCGCAGTTGTACTCGTTGGCGAGTATGGTGGCGGTATCCGAGTCTATCTGCTGGTTAATCGTGGCCATCATGCCAAGGCTCATGAGTTTGCCTATGAGCTCGCTGGGCTTGAGGTTCATTTTCTTAGCCAGTTCGGCCACGGATACCGTTTCCATGATGTCTATGGACTTGGGTATGGGATTGGCTTTTGGCGCGTTAGCCTTTTTCCGTTGAAGGTTCAGCTTCTGTTCAAGGCTCTCTTCCTTCTTCTGATAGGACGGCTTCTTTGCCTTGACGAAGCGTTTGGACATGGGCTTTTTATCGCCGGCGGGAGAAGGCGCCGAACCAGGCGGGCCGCCTCTGCCGGGGCCGCCGGGCCTCTGGCCGCCATAGCCGGGGCGTGAACCGCCGGGACCGCCGGGGCCGCCGGGGCCGCTCGGCCTGCCGCCATAACCGCCCTGACCCGCGGGACGCGGGCCATAGCCGCCTTGGCCGGCGGGGCGAGGACCGCCGTAGCCGCCCCCTTGACCCTGATAACCGCCGGTGCCCGCGGGACGCGAACCCTGATAGCCGCCGCCCTGGCCCTGATAGCCGCCAGCGCCCGCAGGACGCGAACCCTGATAGCCGCCGCCGCCCTGGTAACCGCCTTGACCGGCGGGACGAGACCCTTGATAGCCGCCGCCGCCCTGGTAGCCGCCGGAGCCTGCGGGGCGCGAACCCTGATAGCCGCCGCCCTGGCTACCTTGACCGCCCTGGCCGCCATAGCTGCCCTGACTGCCCTGGCTTCCGCCGTAACCGCCCGAACTGGGCCTGCGGTCGCCATATGAGCCTGCGGGGCCGCCTGAACCCGTCCCGGAGCCGGGAGCGCCGGGGCCGCTGGAAGAACCGGGGCCGCCGGGTCCGCTGGGAGCGCGATAGCCTCCGACTCGCCCAACGACGCGAGGGCCGGTACCGGCGGGCCGCGTCGTGCGTAGGCCGGGGGCCGCTGGCTTAGCGTGGCCGGCGGCAGCCGCGCCTTCGCCGCGTTCAGCGGCAGGTTTATGGGTATCGGCGGATTGAGCAGCGCCGGAATCCGAGCCTTCAGCAGAAGCTGCCGGTTTATGCTCAGCGTCAGCAGCATGCCCGCCTGCCTTATCGGCATGGTGGGCAACGACGCGGGCAGCCAGCTTACGCGCGGCGCTAGCGGGCGCTGAGGCTGAAGGCTCCGCCGATGGCGGAGCTCCAGCGGAAGCCGCGCTGGGGGCAGGGGCGGCCGGCTTCTTCTTTACCACGACCACCTTACGCTTTTCAGCGCTCTCAGCGGGCGCGGCAGAAGCGGGCGCCTCTTCCTGGGGTTTGGGTTTAGCCTGCTTAATGAGAACGGGCTTGGGTTTATTTTCATTCGTATCCGACATAGCTCACCTTCAAGATTCCTGGTCGGTCGCGTCCTCGTCCTCGTATTCGAAGGACAGGGCGACCCCGCATTGCGGGCAATGGGTCATATCCGGGGTAACCAAAGCGCTGCAGTCCGGGCATTCGTACTGCTCGAGCTCGACTTCTTCTTCTTCCGGCTCTTGCGCTTCTTCCTCGGTTTCCTCTTCGGCCTCGGCCTCTTCCTCGATTACCTCTACGTTCTCCTCGATAACAGCGCGTAGAGCATCGATATCCTCAAGGGACAGGCCTTCGACCGCTAAAAGATCTTCGTCCGGCTTAGCCAGGAAATCCTCGATCATTTCTATGCCCGCGTTAGCTAGGAGGGCGCACACGCGCTCATCTATGCCAGGAAGCTCCTCAAGCCGCAGTAGTTCTTCTTCCTCTTCGCCAAAGAGGCTGGAAGCCGCGCGCCTGGCTTCGGAGCCAAGGTCAAGGTCGCGGAACTGTTCGTCGGTTTTAACGTCTATATTCCAGTCGCACATACGGTTGGCCAGGCGCACATTCATGCCCTGCTTGCCTATGGCGACCGACAGCTGGCTCTCGTCCACCACGGCAAGCGCGCTTTTCTTGCCTTCGTCCAGCACATATACTTCTTTGACGTCGGCGGGCGATAGGGCGTTGCGTATGAAGCGGCGCGGATCTATTTCGTACTTAAGCACGTCGATCTTCTCGCCTTCAAGCTCGCGTATTATGCTCTGTATGCGTATGCCTTTGAGCCCTACGCAGGCGCCTACGGGGTCGACGTCCTCGCGGTGCGAAAACACCGCGATCTTGGTGCGGTAGCCGGGCTCGCGCACTATCTTAAACACTTCCACCGTTTTATCGTAAATCTCGGGCACTTCAAGCTCGAGTATTTTTTGCACGAACTCAGGATGGGTGCGCGACAGCACGATCTGGGGGCCGGCCTTGCTCACCTCGGCTATGAGCGCCTTTATGCGCTCGCCGGGCTGGTAATTTTCGCGTGGCGACTGGAACTTCTTGGGGAAGAAGCCCTCCACCTTGCCAAGATCGACGAAAATGTTGCCGTTCTTCTCGCGCTGGTAGTACCCGATGATAATCTCGCCCTGTTTGGCCTTAAATTCGGCGTAGAGCGTATCCCTGGATATCTCGCGCAGCGACTGCCTGGTGGTCTGCTTGGCAAGCATAACCTCGTGCAGGTCGAATTCCCGGGGGTCTATGGGTATCTCGAGCATGTCGCCGATTTCCGCACCTTCGACCAATTCCTTGGCCTCGTCGAGTTCTATCTCGAGCACGGGGTCGTCGACTTCCTCGACTATGGTCTTCTTGGACAGTATCTCCACGCCTTCGTAATCGTCCTTAAAACGGACGACCGCGTTCTCAGCGGTGCCGAAGCGCTTTTTATACGCGGCCACGAGGGCGTCCTCTATGGTCTTGAGCACCAAATCCTCGGAGATGCCCTTCTCGTATATAAGTTGGCGAATAGCCTCTGACATATCTGAAGCCATGGATTACCTACCCTCCTGGGAAAAATCGAGTTTTGCCTTACGAATTGTGCTCATGGGAAGGACGCAACGCTCGCCATGCTTGTCCAGTACAAGCGCTTCACTATCGCTTGACGCGATGATGCCCTGCTCTTGGCTACCATCCTCAAGCACTATGGCTACGCCTCTGCCCGTAAATATCTCGTACTCCCTCTGATCGTGGATAATCCGGTCCAAGCCCGGAGAGGCCACTTCCAGCTGGAAGTCTTCAGTGCCGAGGAGCTCGGCCAGACGCGGCTGCATAAGCCTATGGGCGCGCGCGCATTCATTGATGCCCGTGCCCGACGGGCTGTATACAACGGCGCGTACCTGCACCGAATTCTTTAGGCGGCTGACCGTTAAATCGACCAGTCGCACGCCGATACCCGCTATGAGTTCGGCAATATCGTTATAGAGTTGCTGTGACTCTGTCATATACCTACAAAAAAAGAGCCGTGGGAACGACTCTTCTTAACTCCAATAAGAAAAACCATGTCTCGTAGCATAATAGCCGCGCCTTCGGTCTTCGTCAATACGTAGGAGGCTAATCGGCCGCCAGCACAAGAGCGTCCACCCGCGCCGCTCCCGCGGTCTTGAGGGCAAGGGCGCACGCGCTCAGCGTTGCGCCCGTAGTAAACACGTCATCGAGCACGAGATAGCGCGCCGAGGCTTCCACCTTGCCGCACACGCGCATGCAAGCGCGCATATTGGCGGCCCGGGCGCTAAAATCCAGGTTTTTTTGCTCGAGCGCCCTGCCCCGCCGCGCAAGGATACGCCGCACCCGTATGCCGTAGCGCCTTTCCATGATGCGCGCTATGGCTTCCACCTGATCCCAGCCTTTGCGCCTGAGCTTGCCCGGGCGGGGCGGCACGGGCACGAGCAGCGCGCCGGGAAAATACTCAATGGCTGCCTTGGCCGCTTCCTCCGCCAGAAAAACGTCCAGGCTGCGCCTATTGCGTAGCTTATAGCCGACGATGAGCTCCTTGGCTATACCGCGGTACGCATAGAGGGGGTAAGCGCTATCAAAATGATAGCCGCTCGACCTGCAGCGCAGGCAGAGGGCACGCTCAGAAATGAGCTCCTTGCCGCAACGCTCGCAGCGCCGCTCCGAGCGGGCGCTTATGCGCGGCAACTTGGCATCGCAGGCCTCGCAGAGGGGATACGCGCGGCATGGCGCAAGTACGCTACCGCACAGGGCGCAGGCACGGGGCAGAACGAGGTCGAGTATACGTCGCGCCGCCAAGGGCATAAACCTGAGCATACGAGTATCTACGCGCGAGAGAGAGGCAGCGCTTGCCTTACTTTATGGCCTTCTGGAGGGAGGCAAGCCTGTTCAGGGCGTCCAGCGGGCTTAAGCGGTCTATATCCATGGCCCGCAGCTCCTCAAGCACCAGTTCCTCGGCCGAGAACAGCGAATCCTGGTCCGCTTGCCTAGCCCTGACAGGCGAGGCAAGCGCTGGTCCGGACACGTTTCCCGAGCCGTCGTCCGGCTGCGACCCCAGCTCGGCTGGCAGAGAACGCTCCTGCGCCTCCAGCTGTTCACGCAGCTCCTGGGCGCGCAGCAATACGGTCTTGGGTATGCCCGCTATGCCGGCGACATGGATGCCGTAGGAACCGGTGGCCGCTCCGTCGACGACGCGCTTAAGAAAGACTACTTCGCCCTCGCGCTCCTGCACGGCCATGGACAGATCCCTAAGCCGGGGGTGGCGCAGAGCGGTAAGCTCGTGGTAATGCGTGGCGAACAAGGTTCTGCAGCCCACGACTTGAAGCATATGCTCGCTTACGGCCCAGGCTATGGACAAGCCGTCGAGGGTACCGGTGCCGCGCCCTACTTCGTCCATGATTACCAGGCTCTTCGGGCCGGCGTTATTGAGTATGCTCGCCGTCTCGTGCATTTCCAGGAGAAAGGTGGATTCGCCTCGCGCCAGGTTGTCCTGGGCGCCCACGCGGCAGAATATGCGGTCCGCCACGCCTATACGCGCGCTTTGCGCGGGCACGAAGGATCCCGCCTGCGCCAAAAGCACGATGAGGGCATTCTGCCGTAGGTAGGTGGACTTACCGGCCATATTGGGGCCGGTTATCAGGGCGAAGCTCGTGCCCGCGGTATCGAGGCTAAGGTCATTGGGCACGAACTCGCCGGCCGCCAGGTTCGCCTCCACCACCGGATGCCGGCCTCCCCGTATATCGAGCGAGCTTGACTCATCCACGGAGGGGCGCGTATAACCGCGCACGGTGGCCGCCCAGGCCAGGCTGGCCGCGCAATCAAGTTCGGCTATGGCCTCTGCCGCGCTCTTTAGGAAACCCGCGTCCTCGCGAAAACGGGCGCGCAGGCCCAGGAACAGCTCGTGTTCAAGCTCCACGATGCGCTCGGACGCGCCGTTTATATCGGATTCCAGGCTTGCTAGGCGCTCGGTCGTATAGCGTTCGCCGTTGGCCAGGCTCTGGCGCCGTATAAAATGAACAGGGGCGCCCTGCGACGCGTTCTTTGACAGCTCAAGGTAATAGCCGAGTATTCTATTATACTTAACCCTTAAGCCCGTAAGGCCGGTGGCGGCGCGCTCCTCGGCGAGGTAAGCCTCCAGCAGTTCGTGGGCGTGCGCCTTTATGCCGCGCAGACGGTCAAGTTCTCCGTGCCAGCCCTCGCGTATAAGCTTGCCCTCGTTGAGCTGCGCCGAGGGTTCAGGGTCTATGGCCTGGCGCGTAAGCTCTATAAAGGCGCCGGCTCTTGCCTTGCCGCCCTCGTCTTTCATGATGGCGAGTACCGCCCTGCCCGCGGCGGGCAGCCCGTCATCCAAAGCCAGGGCCGCAGTAAGCGTATCGGCGGCGCCTATGATATCGCGGGCATTGGCTCTGTCCAGGGACAGGCGTACCGACAGGCGCTCCAGGTCAAGGCAGGACGCGAGCAGGCGCCGCGTGCGCTCAAGCGAGCGCTGGTCTCTGTATAAAGCCTCGACCGCGTCGAGCCTTTCGTTTATGCCCTCGATGGATACGAGGGGCTGCAGGAGCCTGCGGCGCAGCGCGCGAGCGCCCATTGCCGTTTTGCTATAGTCTACGGTATCCAGGAGGCTATACGACCGGCTGCCGTCGCGGAGGTTCCTGTCTATCTCAAGGTTCTTCTGGCTGGCCTCGTCTATGGCTAGGTGCTCCGCGTCGCCGGCCGCCTTGAGCGCGGTAAATTGGGCAAGGGAACTGCGCGTGGACTCGCGCAGATAATCGAGGACGGCGCCGGCCGCGGCCAGCGCAGGATCATCGTCGTCGAAGCCAAAGCCCTTAAGCGACGCGGTGCCGAAATGCTTGCAGAGCGAAGCCCTGCCCAGATCGGCGGTAAAGCACCAGTCGGGCAGCTTATTCACCACCGGCGCGGCATTTTCCTTGAGCAGCGCGGCTATGCGCGGCTCGTCCAGGGCGGACTGCCGCACTAAAAGCTCTCGCGCGGCCAGCCTGTACAGCTCTCGCCTGAGGCGCTCAAGGTCTGCGGAAGGAAAGGACGCCGCCCTGAATTCGCCGGTGGAGGCGTCCGCCCATGCTAAGGATATGCGATCGCCGAGCAGTCCGAAGGCCACGAGGTAATTATTGGCGCGCGATTCAAGGAATTCCTCATCAAGCGCGGAACCGGGCGTAATCAGTTCCACCACGCCCCGCTCGAGGACGCCTTTGCCCTTGCCTGGCGCGTTTAACTGCTCGCACACCGCCACTTTTTTGCCTGCCCGCAGAAGCCTGGCTATGTAGCCGCGGGCGGCATGATGGGGCACGCCGCACATAGGCGCGTCCTGCCTGTGGGTAAGGGTAAGGTTTAAGAGAGCGCTTACCTCTATGGCATCCTGGTAAAACATCTCATAAAAATCGCCAAGGCGAAAGAAGAGTATGTCGTCCCGGTGGCCGGCCTTTATGCGTTCATATTGTTCGAGTAGCGCTAGCTGTTCCGGCATTGCGGTTGCATTATAGGGTAACTTGGATTAGGATACAATCTATGCCTGTCGCGGGCACAGCGATTTATCGAGCGAGGCGGTCGTGGAAGAAGCTCTACTCCTTTCTGAACAGAACAACGTTATTTACATACGGGCTGTAGGCCATATTACGGCTAACAGTTGCGCAGACCTTAAGGCTCGCGTTTTTGAGCGTATTGAAGCAGAGCCCATCATAGGCAATCTGTATGTGGATTTATCATCCTGCAACTATATGGACTCGACTTTTATGGGCCTGCTCGTAGGCTTTAATAAACGTTTTCTCCGCGTGGCAGAGCGTCCCATTACCATACTCGGCGCCACCGATACCTGCGCCAAACTACTCAAAACCATAGGCATAGCGCGTATGGTGGTGATGAGCGACGAAATGGTGGCCTATCCCGAGCGCATGGAAGCGGTGGGCGGGGCAAAAGCCGATGCGAGCTTCCTGCTTGCCGCCCATGAGGATCTTATCGAGCTGTCGGAAGAAAACGAAAAGCGCTTCTCCGCCCTTCGCACCGTATTGGCGAAAGAACTGGAAAAGCGCCCCGAAGACCAGGATCGCTAGCGCTAGCGCAATCGCTAGCGATTACCGACCAGGGCCTGTATAACCTTATCGGTTATGTCAACCATGGGGCTGAACCACAGCACCGAACTGCCCACGGCATCCACGTTCCGTACGGATAGCACCAACGAATAGCCTTCGAACTCGGCGGTACTCTGTATAGTCCTGAATAAGAGCTGGGCAAAGCCCTCCGACTGCGAAAGCGTATTCGCCTTGTCGTCAAGTTCCGTCTGCTTGATGCGTATGTAATCCTGCAGGTACTGCAGCTTCTTCTTAAGGGAGTCGTCGAGCAGGCGCAGACCTTCCGTGTCTCCGGCGCGCTGCAATTCAAGCCTGCGGTTTTGGAGCGCTTTAATCTCGTCCTGCAGGCGGCTAATCTCGTTCTGAACCCGCTGCTTCTCGTCCTCAAAAGCGCGTACCGCCTGCGAATCTTTGTAATAGGTAAGGTATACCTTCTGCATATCGATAACCGCTACGCGGGTTATCTGCTGGGCGAATAGGGCCCCCGCGGAGAACAGTAAAACCAGGATAAGGGCGCTCAATCTCTTCATACGCATCCTCCACGGGCGGCCCGCTGTCGCGGCCGCCTCTTTTGCATCTTAGTTTAAGGGCTGGGTAATGCTCAGCACGAAGTCCCAGGCGCCGTTGGGGTTGGCCCAGGATAGGCCGTCCGAACCGGCATAGAACGATTTGGCAAAGTAGAGCCTGAAGGGGAACTGCGGTATGGCGAAACGAAGGCCCAGCCCGAAGCTGAAGGCGAAGTTTTCCGCACCCAGGTCGCTCCAATTGGTGCCCGCGTCCGTATCGCCCTGTTTCTCGATAAACTTTCTGATATTCAATAGGCCGTTTTCCTGCAGCAGGGCCGCCGCGTCGAAGAACGCGTCGAAGGACAGCACGCTCTTAACGACGGGTACGCGTATCTCAAGCCAGTTCTCCCAGAGCCCTATGCCGTTAAAATTGTAGAGCCGGTTCCAGCCGCGGCCTATGAAGGTGCCGTCTACGCGCAGTTTCTGGGTATCGGTGGCCTGCACATCCGTCATGCCGAACCAGGGCAGGAGAGCGGAAAAGCCGCTGTGCGCGCCGAAGACGGCCTTAAGGGGCAGGACGTCGAAGAGTATCCGGTCTACGAGGGTTACGTAGCCTTCAAGTTTGGTGTCGGATCGGAAGTATTTAGACTGCTCCGAGGGGAAGAAGCCGGTAAGGCTCAAGCGCTGGCTCGCGTAATAGCCGCTGGAGGGGTCGTACCACAGGTCAAGCCCGTTTAAGAAGGCGCGGGCATAGAGGGTGTTCGAAGGCAGCCAGGTATTCAGGTTGTCGCTGATTTTACTATCGAAGGGGTTGCTCAGTTCATTTTCATAGGTCTTGTTGTTGAGCCCTATGATATAGCCGCCGCCCACGCCAAGGTCGGCGAAGCCCAGCTTAAAGGTATAGCCTGAGGAAAAACCGAGGCTGAAGGACCAGGTGTCGTAGGACATAAGGCTTTCGCCGGGTATGGAGCGGCCCGCCGCCACGTAGTCCTCCCAGGTGGCATAGGGGTCGGGCACCCCGTTAAAGTCGTTATCGGTGGCGGTGCTCAACGCTGAGTGCTTAAACGAAAAATCCACGCCGCCTGACCAGCGCTGGTTCATGAGCCAGTTTTCCCTGAAGCCCAGGGTTATATCCTGGGTATCGGGGGAGATATTAAGGCCCACGGATACGGTCTGGCCGTTGCCCATAAAATTCCTGTCGTTCCATTTTACCAGGCCGACCAGGGGGAATTTATCCTTGTCGGTGCCCGGTACGTAGGATACGCCGAACTGAATATCCGCGGTGCTCTGCTCTTCCACATTGATGACCAGCACGACATAGGGTTCCACGCTGCCCTGCTCGTACTCGGGGTTCAACGCTGAAAAATATTGCAGGTTGCTAAGGTTCCTAAGCCCTTCCATGATCTTGGCTTTGGAGAAAATATCGCCGTCTCGTATGGGTATCTCGCGGCGCAGCACGGGTTCCTTGGTCTTCACGTTGCCCCGGAACACGACGCGCTCGATGAGGGCCTGCGGGCCTTCACGTATCTGCAGCACATAGGATATGGCGCCGCGCTCCTCGTCCCGCGAAGGCACGAGATCAAAGGCGTTAAAGATATAGCCGTTGTCGTAATACAGATCCGCCGCTCGAGCCTGGTCTTCCATGAGACGCTGATAGTTGAGCACGGCGCCTACCCTCTGGCGTATTTGCTTGGACAGTTCCTCGGAACTATAGAGGGTATTGCCCTGGAAGCTCATGCCGCCGTAATTGTAGCGCGAGCCCTCGGCAACGATGAAGCTCAAGCTCAGCTTACGCGTGCGTCCGTCCGCCATATCTGCCGTCCGCTGTACGTCGGTGACCTTGGCGTCTATATAGCCCCTCTTTTTATAATACAGCTCGAGCGAGCTAATGCTATTGGCCAATTTGGCTTCGCTGAATTCGCCTGACTGGAACAGCGCTTTTTCTTTAAGGCTTATGTCGCCCTTGAGGGCCGCGGCCGAAAAAGCGCTTACTCCCTGGAATTCTATGCGTTCGACTATGTTCTGGAAGCCCTCTTCCACGCTGTAGCTAATATCCACGCTGCCGTCGGAGCGCCGGGAAAATGAAGCGCTGACCTGTATATCGCTGTAGCCCTTGCGCTGGTACAGTTGCCGTATGGCTATCTCGTCGAGGCGTATGCGCGATTCATTGAAAATTGTCTTAGGCTTGATCGAGGCGGCCTCGAGTATTTCTGAGGACCTGAGCCCCTGATTGCCGCTCACCGTGACTGATGCCACGGCAGGCCGCTCTTTTACCTTGAACAGCACGATGAGTGTGCCGTAGGCAGCGTCTCCAGGTATGGCCTCGGGCTGTATCTCCGCAAAGTAATCCAGCCCGTACACGCGCGCAAGCAGGCTGTCATAGAGCTCGTCGCTGAATGCCTTGCCCTTGAATTCCTTGATTATGCCTTCAAGATCGGTGCTCGAAACGACCGTCAGGCCTTCAAAGCGTATATCTTTGATAGTCTTGCCCCTATACCAATCATCCGCCGGCTGGGCGAGCGCGGCGGTCATGGCCACGAGCAGGAGCATTCCTAGGGTTACTATGCGTTTCATTCTAATTGCCTTCCTCACTTAAGGGGGATTCTCCAATAAAAAGAGAACCGATGATCGGTTACAAACAAGTCATCCGGATTCTCCGGTTTAAAGCTCCAATTGAACAAAAAGTGCGGAGTTTTCCACTCCAGGCTGATTTCGGAGTCTAACCCCAAAGTCGGCTCGCTAGCAATAGCTTCCTGTTGGAGCCGCAGCAGAAACTGCAAGTAGAGGGATTCGCCGAAGTATTTACCCGCGGTAATGGCGCTGTTATCCAAATAATCGGCTAAGCCGGGGCTTCCCGCCCCGCCCGCCAGGCCCGACAGGTCATACAGCCAGCGCTGGAGCAGTTGGGTGCGTATGAAGAACAGATCGAGCCCTAAAAGCTGCTGGACGTTGCGTTCGAACAGCGATACGAAATTGAGCTGGGGCAGAAGATCGCTGTTTTCAACGACCGCGCGCGCGAAATTAGGCCTACCCTCCTCGTCAAGCGCCAATAACTCGCGGCCTAAAAGCTGTATGATCTCGGCTTCCGTAAGCCCCGGTACCGATTCCAGCCGGAAGGCCAGTCGCGACATGCGCAGCTCATCGGCCCGTACTATGATAAGCACGGGCCCGCTTTCGTTCCTGCTGCGGGTCTCCGCTTCCAGGCTCATGAGAGGATCGAAGGAATCCCTGTTCTCATTGAAGTCTATGACGGCATTCTTCAGGTAAAAATTACGCTGTATATAGAATACCGAGCCGCCGCGCAGCTTTGCCCTGCCCTTAAGCGAGAAGTCGCCCGATGAGCCTGAAAATGCCACAGAGAGCCTGCTTGAAGGGTCGGTCTGCCCATATACCAGCGGCAAGCGCTTATCGGGAAAGTACACCCTGACGCCTTTGCCGAAGCTTAGGTCGAGGTTAATGCTAAAGCCGTAGGGGTCGCCCTCCACTTCCTGTTCGGAGGCGAGCTCGGTGGTCAGCACGATGTCGCCCTCTTGAATGGCAACGCTGCCGCTTATATCGACGGCCTGTTCGCTCAGCGCTATGGAGAGCGTAGGCTGGGCGCCGCCCTCTATATCGAGGCCGAGCAGTTTCGTGCGCAAGGGCACGAGGCCCTTGCCTACGGTAGTGACGTCTATGCGCATTTCCGATGGTATCCAGCCGCGTATGGTGGAATTGAGGCTGGCGTTCAGCGTGGCTCCGGCGCAGCGCACTGCCGTCTGATTGGTTTCCATACCCCTGCCGGTAAAATAGAGCGGCGCTTCCAGGGGGCCTATAGGCTCGCTTACGAAGTCGGGCACCGTCAAGAAGAGCTTCTCGAAGTTAAAGCTGCCTTCAAGCTCAGGGTCCGCTGGATTGCCGCGTATCTTGAGCTCGCCAAAGCCCTTGCCCGACGGGGCCTGCACGACGCCGGTATCGAGGGCGTTAAAGAGAAAGTTCATATCGAGGACGACATCGCTGGCATCTAGGCTTATCTGGTCTTCCCGTAGGCTGCCCTGCACCAGCAGCGAAAGCGGCAGGCTTTTTGCGAGGCTTGCCCGGAATTCCCCCGTAGCCGCGTAATCCACGCTGATTTGGCTCAGCGAACCCATGCGCGCCTGAACGCCTCCATCCTTAAGGGCCAGGGTAAAAGGCCAATCGGCCTGCACAGCTTCGTCCCAATAGAAATCGTCAATAGCTCCGCTTATGCTGTACTGTAGCCCGGCCGACTCCGCGGACCTTCCTCCCGATAGCGGGGGGCGTTCGCCCAGGCCGCGGGCATACAGGCGGCCGCGCGCATCCGCCATGCCCAAGGCTAGGCGGAAACGGCCCTCCAGCTCCAAGGCAAGGCTCTGGGTATCCAGGCTAGCGCGAAGGCCGCTCAGTTCCTGGGACGCAAAGATGAGCGTGGTGTCGCTCAGCTCGAGCCGAGCGTTCTTATAGCTGCCCGATCCCACGGCGTAGGGCAGTCCATCGTCGCGCTTGCCCGGATTAAGCGAGAAGGCGAAGCCGGCTTCCGGATCGCTATAGCGTCCCTGCGCGAGCAAGCGCAGGTCAAGCCTGCTGGCCTTGAGCGGCATATCAAAGCGCGCCAGGGGGGCCGCGCTTATCGTCGCCTCCAGCTTAAAGCTATCGGCACCGGCCGTACCGGTCAATTCGTACCGTTCACCCTGGTCATTGCCTATAAGCGCGCTGAGCCCTATACCGGCGCTATCGGCCGAGGGCCAGGATAGCGTGGCTGAACCCTCAACCGCAGACACGCGGTCGCTCAGGCTCAACGCGCGCACATCGCCTCCGGCCTGATTAAAAGTTCCGCTTAGGCTTAGGCGGGGCCAGCGCGATGAGGCGCGTGCGGCCGGCTCAAGGCTAAGCCCTATCAGATCCGCGCTCCAGGCGCTTGCCGACGCATAGAACCCGGAAGCCTCGGCGCTGAGCAGCAGGCGTTCTTCGCCCACGGGCAGCGGCATGTTCAAGAGCTCTAAGCGAAGCTGGGTAAACGAGTCGCGTCTGCTAGCCAGGAGCAGAAGGCCATACGAACCTTCTATAGTCCAGCTATCGGCATCGAACTCGCCGCGCAGGGTGTAGGGTATGCCCTGTACGCTCATGTCCGACAGGAAGGAGACTTCGCTGCCAGAAGAAAAATCCAGCGATGCGCTGGCGGATAGGGCGTAGGAGGCTATGGATGCCTCTATGCTCCTGATTTCCAGCCGCTGCGTATTGCCCGCCAGCGACACGATACCGAAGGCGGGACTCAAAGCGTCATGGGTGAAGACTATGTTAGACGAACTGTAGGAAAACGTGGTGAAATCGCTGAAGAGGTTCAGGTCGGCGCTTACGCGCAGACCGTCGAAAAGATCCGCGAAAGCGTGCGAGCCCGCGCCAAGGGCAAGCGCGGCGAAACGGCCTAGATAGCTAGGATCCACATGAACGCTCGCCTCCATGTAAGGATTGTCGCCTATGCTCGCCTGCCCCTCGAGTACCAGCCGCGGCAGCGCGAATTCGCCTACTATCTCACGGGCTTCGGTATACTCTTCATTCATGCTTGAGCCGTATTCCGCCGCGTCCTGCCTGTCGGGCAGGGCCGCGTCAAGAAAAAAGGCCAGCTCGGATCCGGCTATATCGATGGAGAGTCCTAAATCCTGAATGAGCCGCTCGCGCCCCCGGGCCATGACCAGATCCACTCCTGTCGCGTACGCGAACCATGAGCCGCCCTGCCCCTCCAACTCCAGATCAAGCTCGGCGCTAAGCTCGCCGCCGAGTGCCTGGCTAAGGGAGAAGCTGCCCGAAGCTCCCATGCTCTGCGGAAAGACATCACCCTTAAAGCGCAGGCTCGTAGCGCTATTCCGTAGCGACGCCTCTTCTACGCGTATACGCCGGGCGCCGCCCGATGCCTTAAGGCGCATGCGGGCCGTGCCGCCGGGCATGGCAAGGGGCAGCGCCGCGCTTAAGTCTACGGCGGCCAGGCTGCCGTCAAGGCTGAAATCGGTGGATACCGTCAGGGTACCGCTGTAGCTGTTGCTCAGCCAGGCCTGCGCCTCGGCAGGGCTATCGCGGAGCCGCACGAGGCTTTGAGGGCTGAAGCCCCGTAGCGCGGCGTCGATATCGAGGCGGGCTTTATCGAGGTCAAAGCTGGCGTTAAAGCGATCAAGCCCGCGTACCCCCGACAGGGTGACTTCTATCGCGCGGCCGCCATAGCTGGCTGCCAGCCTTACGGGGCTGAGCGTGCCTAGCTCCGAATCAGCGGATAAGGAGGCCGAAATAAGCGCGCGCTGGCCGCCGCTAGCTATGGTCGCGCTCAGGGCCAAGGGAAGCTCAAGCCTCCGCAGAGGAAAGCGGCCTTCGCTATCGCTTGCCTCTATAATGCCTGCGAGGCTGAGCGCCAGCGAACCATCTTCGGCGAGTAGAAGGTCAGCCCTTCGCAGGCTGGCCTTCAGCGTCGGCAGTTCCTCTGAAAAAATCCGTATAGCCGCATCGCGTAGTTCAAGTTCCATGCGGCCGGAGAGCGGCCCTGCGCCGGCAGCGGCGCTATCAGGCACGCCCTGCGGGGTTGAGCCTTGCTCGATAAGTTCCCGTATCCGCGCGATGAGCGGCAGGTCCAGCTCCGCGTCTATATCCGCCCGCAGGCCTTCAAGGCGTAGGAGACTGACGCTGCCGCGCGCGAAGATGAGTTCCGGCAGCGTATAGCCCAGCCTAAGGGACTTAAGGTAGACAAGCTGACGACCGCCATGGCTTAGGCGTATTTCCCTGATTTGAGCCCCGTTCATAATCGCGGGCGAAGCGTCCTCGAAGGATAAGCTAAGGCCCAGTTCCTCTAAAGGCGGCCGAAGCACGCGCTCCACGTAATCCTTCATCGACGAGCGCGCCAGGTCGGCTATGCGCGCGGCGGCGAAGGCCCACCCGCCGCAGGCCAGGAGCGCTAGAGCGAGTAGGAGCGGAAACAGCGGCTTTTCTTGGGGCTTCACGGATTAACAGTAGCACAGCGGAGCGCCTTACGCCATACAGAGCGGCTCTTTACGCTCTTGCGCAGGGCCCTCCCGCGACGGTATGCTCCAAAAACCATGAGCACGGCTAACGCTATATTGAACAATTTCATCGTCTTCGAGGGGGTGGACGGCTCAGGCACGAGCACGCAACTAGAACTGCTCGGCCAGCGGCTGCGCGAAGCGGGCGTACGCGCTAGCCTTTCGGCGGAGCCGACTCAGGGCCCCATAGGCCGGCTCATACGGGAGGCGATAGCGGGCAGGACGCCTCTTGAAGCCGAAAGCGTGGCAAGGCTCTTCGCCGCCGACCGCGGCGAACACCTGTACGGCAAAGGCGGCATACGCGAAACCCTTGAGGCGGGCGGCTTGGCCATAAGCGACCGTTATATCTTTTCATCGCTTGCCTACCAGGGTATCACCTGCGGCGACGAGTTGCCGGCGGCCCTCAACGCGCCGTTTCCCCTGCCTGAACTCCTGCTCTTCTTCGACATACGGCCTGAACTGTCCCTGGCGCGGCTCGCGGGCCGCGGCGAACGGGACATATACGAAAACGCGTCCTTCCAGGCGAGGGTGGACCAAGCCTATCGCGGCGTCATCGCCGCCTATCAGGGAAGGGGTATGCGCATAGCCGTGATAGACGCGTCGCAGAGCGTAGACGCGGTGCATGAAGCCGTTTGGCAAGCGCTGCTGCCTATGCTTAAAGACAGGCGCGTATAATCGCGCCCGAGGCCTCAATAATAGGCCGTGCCTCTCCGATATACAAAGCATGAAGAGGATAGCCCTGCTCTGCCTGCTCCTTGCGGCGGCAGCCATAGCCCTGCCCGCCTACCCCGTGTACTTTAAGGAGCAGTACTATCGCCTCTATCATCAGCACTACATACAGTATCCGGACGACAGTATAGAGAATATATACTGGCTCGAGCAGGCCCGTAAGGCCGACTTCGCCAATCCGCTCTACGCCATGGCCAAAATACAGGACCAGAAATTCTGGGAACGCTACCGCTATCTCTTTAATATGCATATAGAGCTCAAGCTCATCGAGCAGCATCTCTACCTCGGCTCAAAATTCGACAAGCAGGTAGCCTACTTCTACAACGCGCCATGGAAAGAAGAAAACCTTGAGAGCTTAAAAATCGCGGAGAGCGCGTACCGCGCGGCGCTAGCCTATTGGGAAAGCGCCAAGGATTGGGCCCGTAAGGCCAATACGCTACGCTGGACTTTGCTGCCTGAAGTGCAGTACTGGATAGACGAAGCCTATCGTATAGAGACAGGCGACTTGGATTATCAGCGCATAATCGGGCGGCAGCTCGAGCGTATCGGGCGGGTACGCGCGAGTTTCGAGGCTATGGACGCAAACGGCTATTAACCAGGGAGAGAACGCATGAACTATCGCATAGACGAAATGATATCGGAGGAGCGCCTTGCCCTTCGCATACGCGAACTGGGCGCGGCCATAAGCGAGCACTACCGCGACACGCCCTGCCTCATCATGGTAGGGCTCCTGCGCGGCTCCTGCGTGTTCCTATCCGACCTCTGCAGGCAGATCAAGCTGCCGGTGAACCTCGACTTCATGACCGCGTCAAGCTACGGCTCGGCCATGAGCTCAAGCCGGGACGTGCGCATATTAAAGGATCTGGACGACGATATACAGGGCAAGGACGTGCTCATAGTCGAAGACATCATCGACACCGGCTATACCCTGGAGAAGGTGCGCCAGATCCTATCCCTGCGCGAGCCTAAAAGCCTGGCAATATGCACCCTGCTCGATAAGCCCAGCCGCCGCGAAGTGCCGGTGCCGGTGGAATGGGTGGGCTTCCCCATACCCGACGAATTCGTCGTGGGCTGCGGCATAGACTACGCCCAGCACCACCGCAACCTGCCCTACATAGGCAAGGTCGTGCCCCTCGATTAGCGTATAAGCATGGCGTCGCCATAGCTGAAGAAGCGGTAGCGCTGCCGCACCGCCTCCTCGTAAGCCGCCAGGATGCGCTCCTTGCCCGCGAAGGCTGATACCAGCATGAGCAGGGTCGATTCGGGCGTATGGAAATTCGTGAAGAGCGCGTCGATGGATTTGAAGGCATAACCAGGATAGATAAATATGCGCGTAGAGCCGGGGCCGGCCTTAAGCCCTTCATCCGTCCAGGCGCTCTCCATGCTGCGCACGCTGGTCGTTCCCACGGCAAGCACGGGCCTGCCCTCGGCCTTGGCGCGGTTCACCGCCAGCGCAGTATCCTCGGGTATGCTGTAATCCTCCTGGTGCATCAGGTGATCTTCAACGCTCTCTACCCTCACGGGCATGAAGGTGCCTAAGCCCACGTGCAGGGTTATGAAGCGCAGCTCAACGCCGCGGGCGCGCAGCGCCTCCAAGATAGCCGGCGTAAAGTGCAGGCCCGCCGTGGGGGCGGCCGCCGAGCCGTCCTGGCGCGCGTATACGGTCTGATAGCGCTCGGCGTCCTCTAGCCGGTCGCCGCGGCGTATGTAGGGCGGCAGGGGCAGGTGGCCATTGCGCTCCAGGTACTCGTCGTCGATTTCCTTGGAGAAAAGAAAGAGCCTCTCGTCCGGCCTGGCCTCCAGCACCTCGGCCTCAAGGCCCTCGGGCAGGAGGAGGCGCTTGCCCGGCTTCTGCTTTGCCATGCGCGTGGTCATGGCGGCCCAGCGCCTATCGCCTTCTCGGCGAAGGAGTAGTAGCTCCACCGCGCCGCCCGTGGCGTTCGTGGCGAAGAGCCTGGCGCGGCGTACCTTCGAGTCGTTAAATACCATGACCGTGCCAGGGGCGATAAGCTCAGGCAGGGCCGCCACCATAGAATGCGCCACGCTCCCATTATTCCGGTCGAGGAGCAAAAGCCGGGAGGCGCCGCGCTCGGCGCTGGGCTCCTGGGCAATAAGCTCAGGCGGAAGCTTAAAACTGAAATCCTGCGTCTTCATGCTTGTGCTGGTATCCTAAATGTTGGTATGCAAGGGGGGTGGCAACGCGACCGCGGGGGGTGCGCATGAGGAAACCCGCCTGTATAAGATAAGGCTCCACGTAGTCTTCAAGGGTCTCCACGCTCTCGTTCGTCGATACGGCCAGGGTATCGGCGCCTACGGGGCCGCCGCCGAATTTTTCGATGATGCTCTTGAGCACGTCGCGGTCATGGCGCTCGAGCCCGTAGCCGTCCACCTCGAGCATAGACAGTCCGCGCTTGACCACCGCCTGGTTTATGACGCCGCCGCCGTCCACCTGGGCAAAGTCTCGCATGCGCCGCAGCAGCCTGTTGGCTACGCGGGGCGTGCCCCTGCTCGCGTCGGCCAGCAGGATGGCGGCGGGCTCTTCGAGCCGTATATCGAGTATGCCCGCGGAACGCCTGAGTATGGCCATGACATCGGTCTTCTCGTAGAAGCCGAGGCGCACGCTTATGCCGAAGCGGCTCACGAGGGGGCTGCCCACCATGCCAGCGCGCGTGGTGGCCCCCACGAGGGTAAAAGGCGGCAGCGGTATGCGCAGGGTGCGCGCGCTCGGGCCCTGGCCTATGATAAAGTCAAGTTCACCGTCCTCCATGGCCATATAGAGCATTTCCTCTATGGCCGGCTTAAGCCGGTGTATTTCGTCTATGAAGAACACGCTGCGCGGCGCTAAGGTGGTCAGTATGCCGGCAAGGTCTTTGGGCTTCTCAAGAGCCGGGGCGCTTGTTACCTTAAAATCAGCCTCCAGCTCCCTGCTGACTATGCCGGCGAGCGTCGTCTTGCCGAGCCCAGGCGGGCCTATAAGAAAGACGTGATCCAAGGGCTCGCCGCGCTCGCGGGCGGCGCGTATGAATATGGAAAGGTTTTCCTTTATGCCCGCTTGCCCCAGGAATTCGGATAGGAGGCGCGGTCGGAGGACGTTCTCGCGCTCGTCCTCGCCGGGCAGAAAGCTGCCCGTTACTATGCCGGCTTCGTTCATGGCCTAAGCGCCGCTCAGGGCCACCATGGCCCTGCGGAACAGCTCGCGCTCGCGGTCCGCGCTATCGGCGGGCAGCGAGGAGGACTCGGAGGCTATGGCGCGCACGGCTTCAGCGGCTCGCTTTCGGTCGTAGCCAAGGTCTGCAAGGGCGCGCACGATATCCTCATGGGGGCCCTCGCTCTCCGGCCGCGAGCGGGATGATAGAGAGGAAGGCAGCTTGCCCTTGAGCGAGAACACCAGCTTCTGCGCGGTCTTCTTGCCCAGGCCCGGAATAGCCTCAAGGCGCGCAAGGTCCTCGCCTTCAAGCGCGCGCTCAAGCTCGTCGGCCCCTATGCCGCCCAATATCTTCAAGGCCTGCTTAGGGCCTATGCCGTCCACCGTGAGTAATTCAAGGAAAACCGTGCGCTCGGCCTCGCTGGGAAAGCCGTAGAGCTTCATCTGGTCTTCCCGGTGCAGGAGCCAGGTAAGCACCCGTACGCTGTCGCCCAAGCGCCCGAAACCCTCTACCGAGCGCGCGGGCACGGGAAACTCCCACTCCACGCCGTGATTGTCTATGCGTATGGAGTCGAGCCCCTTATGGCATAATATGCCGCTTATGGCGTTAATCATGGGGATCAGTATAGCAGGAATAAAGCCCGGCTGTCATGGGCTTTCCGCGGCTTGGCAGTTGCTCAGAGCTTGAGCCACTGCCTATGCTGGCAATGGCATACGGCCACGGCCAAGGCGTCGGCGGCATGGTCGGGCTTGGGTACGGCTGCTAGCCCCAGTACCATCTTGATGAAGTTTTGCACGTCCGCCTTGCCCGCGTTAGCCGAGCCGGCCGCGGCCAGTTTAACCGCGTTGGGCAGGTATTCGGTCTGTGCTATGCCCCGGTCGCGGAAGGCGAGGCGTATGACGCCCCGCACCTCGGCCACGGACATGGCGCTCGTCACGTTGCGCGAGAAAAACAGGCCCTCAACGGCCAGTTCTGCGGGCTTATACTCGTCGGCAACCGCCAAGAGCCCGTCGCGTATGAGCGCAAGGCGTTCGACGATTTCCATGGTGGAGGGTGTGGCTATGCAGCCATGGCCCCGATAAAAAAGACGGGCGCCGTCCGTGTCGACGACGCCCCATCCTACGGAAGCCAGGCCGGGATCCACGCCAAGGACGCGGACCAGGCCATGAGCCATGCTTATTCCTCGTCTTCCTCAGGAAGATTGGCGTTATGGTATACGCTCTGCACGTCGTCGTTCTCTTCGAGCTTGTCGACGAGCTTGCTCACCTTGGAGCCCGCGTCTTTATCCATGTCTACATAGCTTTCGGGTATCATGGATACTTCGGCGCCGTCGGTTTCCATGCCCTTCTCATTAATGGCGTTAAGCACGGCCTCAAAGGCCTCGGGCGTGGTATACACGACGAGCTCGCCGCCTTCGTTGACTATATCGTCGGCGCCGGCTTCAAGGGCTACTTCCATCACCTGATCTTCGGTGTACTTTTCGCCGTCGAGGGATATAACGCCCTTGCGGTTAAAAAGCCTGGCCACCGCGTTGGAAGTCGCCAGGGAGCCGCCGGCGCGGTTCAGTATGTTGCGCACTTCGGCCGCCGCGCGGTTCTTGTTATCGGTAAGGACTTCTATCAGTATGGCTATGCCGCCGGGAGCGTAAGCTTCGTAGGTAAGTTCTTCGTATATGGCTCCGCCGAGCTCGCCGGTACCCTTCTTGATAGCGCGCTCTACGTTATCCTTGGGCATGTTGGCGGCCCTAGCCTTAAGCATGGCGGTGCGCAGGCGGGCATTGGAATCGGAATCGCCGCCGCCCATGCGCGCGGCTATGGAAATTTCCTTGATGAGCTTGGTGAAGATCTGGCCGCGCTTAGCGTCGGCCGCGCCCTTCTTGTGCTTTATGGTTGCCCATTTACTGTGCCCTGACATATTGACTCCTTACGGTGCGGTGTATACGGGGTCGATCGGCTGGCTAGCCCGCCTCTATCGTGGCACTGGGCTTTCAAAGGCGATTCCAGGGGAATCTCGCGATGGAACCATGCCTGGCTCATGCCGCCGTTCGTGAATTTTAGACAACTGAACATAGCACGAGGCGCGTTTATCTGTCAACGATATGGAAGAAACGGGAAGGCCTGCGAAAAAGGACAGCATACCGACAGGAATGAAAAGGCGCCTACGGCATAGCCGCGGCGCCTTATCACCTGATTTAGCGTGATTGCTTGCTTACGGGAATCCTGTTTGATTTTGCGCCGGTCTGGAGCAAATCATACCTGAGCTTCTCGTACCAGGCAAAATCAAAAGGCTTCTTAGTGCGTACCGTCATCTTGACGGCGGCATCGAGGTCGTCCCTGCAGGGCTCGCACAGGTCGAACTCGCGAATATGGAAGAAGGTCCTTCCCGGTACGGGATCGACGACTTCCTTCTTGCAAATATCGCAAAACAGCTGCTTCATAGCGCTTCTCCTCGATAGGATACGTTGCCGATAATACTAGCGTATAGCCGTTCGATTGTCGAGCCTTTTTACTATGGGCAGGCGCGGGCACGTAAGGCTATGAGCTTACCGAGGGAATCGAGGCCAGTATCATGCGGGAATACGGTTTTAGCATAGGCAGAGAACGCTTTGACAGCCATAGGCCGCTTATAATCGCGGAACTGGGCACCGGACACGGCGGCAGCGCGGCAAAAGCCGGCGAGCTTATCCATGCCGCGGTGGAGGCAGGCGCGGACTGCGTGAAATTCCAGCATGTCTATGCCGACGAGATCATCCATCCCAATACCGGGCTCGTGCCATTGCCGGGGGGGCCTATACCCCTCTATAAGCGCTTCCAGGAGCTCGAGACCAGTCCTGATTTCCTGGCTTCTATAAAGGCGGAGGTGGAACGCCGCGGCGCTATCTTCCTCTGCACGCCCTTCGGCTTAAGGAGCGCTCAGGAGCTGCGCGCGCTGGGAGTAAGCGCCATGAAGCTGGCTAGTCCCGAACTCAATCATCTGCCTTTGCTCGCGGAACTAGCATCCTATGGCCTGCCCACCCTGCTATCGAGCGGGGTATCGACCCTGGCCGACATAGAGGCGGCCATCCTGGCCTTCAGGCGCGGCCACCCTGAGCGCTATGGAAGCGGCTCGGAGGCATTGGCCCTGCTCCATTGCGTAACGGCCTACCCGGCGCCCGAGGAGGACTACGGACTCCGCGTGCTTAAGCCCCTGTCTACCCTCTTCGGCCTTGCCGTAGGCGTGTCGGACCATAGCATGGACCCCGTGCTCGTGCCAGCCTTGGCGACCGCCGTAGGCTCCTGCGCCATAGAGAAGCATTTCTGCCTATCGCGCGGCGACCCGGGCCTGGACGACCCCATAGCGCTTGAGCCAGCGGCGTTCGCCCGCATGTGCCAGGCGCTGCGCTCTATAGCGGCCATGGACCCGGCCCTGGCGATCGAGGAGCTGTCGAGGGAATTCGGGGTACATCGCGTACAAGCCGTGCTCGGCAGCGGCGAAAAGCGCCTGGCTCCCAGCGAAGAAGCCAACTATGGGCGCACCAATCGCTCGCTCCACGCGCTGCGATACATAAAGGCCGGAGAAACCCTTAGCCAAGGCATGCTGGCACTGCTCCGTACCGAGAAGGTGCTCAGGCCCGGCCTTGCCCCCGCCTTCATGGCCCTGGCCATTGGCCGCCGCGCCGCCCGCGACATACCCAGCGGCGAGGGCGTAGAGTGGGACGACCTAGCCTAGGCTAACCACGGTCTTGCCGTGGCCGCCGTCCTCGGGCCTTGCGTAGTGGAAGGCCGCCACGCCCGGGTAGCGGGACAGGGTCTCGCGCACGCCCTGCTGCAGCACGCCCTCTCCGGTGCCGTGTATGATGGAGAAGCCGTGCAGATTGCCCAGCATGGCCGCGTCTAGCTGTCGCTCAAGGGCCTGTACGGCTTCGCTTAACCTATAGCCCCGCAGGTCCAGTTCCAGCACCGCGCGCGGGCCGCGCTCGCCTGAGGATTCAAGGCTTATCACCGGCGCTTGCGCGGCCAGCTCGAAGGTGGGTTCCAGGTCGGCCTCATCCACGGTAAGCCGCAAGGAATCGGTCTCCACCACCCAGCTGCCCTTTTTCGCCTGCCTGAGCACCTTGCCCCGCCGCCTGCCAGGTAGCACGAGCACGGCGCAGCCCTCCTCGATGGCGGAAGGAGGCCTGCCGCCGGTTTTTAACTCGCGTACTTGCAGCTTAAGCTCGCGGTCAGCGCCCGCTACCTTCTCTTCGAGATCAGCCAGAAAATCCTTTACTTCCTGGGTCTTCTCCCGGCTAAGTTCTCCCTCGCGCAGTTGGCGCACCAGGTTCTCCAGGGTCTTGCGGCTTTCCTGCAGCAGGTTTTTAAGCTCCGACACGCCCTGGGAGCGCAGTTCGGCCTCGCGCTGCTTAAGCTTAAGCTCCTTGAGGTCGGCATTGCGCTGATCCTCCATGGCTTCGCGCAGGCGCTTCTTCTCCTCGTCCTTCATAAGCTCAAGCTCGCGGTGCTTGGCAGACAGCCCGCGTATGAGGGACGAAATATCGCTGCGCTCGTCCTTGAGATAGGCTCGTGCGCCATCCACCAGGCGAGAGGGCAGCCCGTTCTTGCCCGCTATGTCCAGCGCGCGGCTCTCGCCAGGCACGCCCATGACTATGCGGTAGGTGGGCGAGAGGGTATCCTTGTCGAAGTCCACGCTGGCGTTAAGCACCGCTTCTTTGGTGTAGCCGAAGTTCTTGAGTATGCCGTGGTGCGTAGTGACCAGGGTGAGCGCGCCCCTGGCTATGAAGTGGTCGAGCAGGGCCATGGCTATGGCGCAGCCTTCTTCAGGGTCCGTGCCCGAGCCCAGTTCGTCGAGCAGCACCAGGCTGCGCTCCGTTGCCCCTTCCACGATGGCCGATACCGAGCGCATGTGGCCCGAGAAGGTGGACAGGCTCTGGTCCATGCTCTGCTCGTCGCCTATGTCGGCCCATACGCCGTCGAACACCTGCATGGCCGTGCCATAAGCGGCCGGCAGGGCCAGGCCGAACTGATTCATGAGCGCGAAGAGCCCCGCGGTCTTGAGCGACACGGTCTTGCCGCCGGTGTTGGGTCCGGTGACGATGAGCACGCGGGCGTCCTCGGGCATGCGCAGGTCTATGGGCACGGCCTGGGAGCCGAGTATGGGGTGCCGCGCCTTGATAAGGTCTATGCCCGCCTGCCTCTCTTCGGCAAACACGCCGTCGTTCATGTGCGAATAGCGTGCCCGCGCGTAGAGCGCGTCGAAGCCGGCGCAGCGCTGACGCGCTTCTACGAGCGCTTCATGGTGGTTGAAGAGCTTGGCGGTGGCTTCGCGCAGTATGCGCGTGAGCTCGCGCAGGTAGCGGGCCTCTTCTTCTACCAGCTCGTTATTCTTCTGCACGAGGGCTTCGGGTTCTACGAACACGGTCTGGCCGGTGCTGGACACCTCGTGGACTATGCCCCGCACCTTGGACTTGGATCCCGAGCGCACGGCCAATACGGTGCGCCCGTCGCGTTGGGTGGGCAGGTCGCTCTGCAGGTAGCCCCGCATGGCCTCATCCTGGAAAAAGGACGAGGTAGTGCGCTCTATTTCAAGGTTTATGCGCTGTATGCGCTTGCGTATATCGATGAGTTCGGGCAGGTCCTTTATTTGGCCGTCCTTGCCCACGATGCGAAAGGCGATGGCGGCCATGGGCGCCAAGTCGGGGGCTGAGAGCACTTCGTCCTTTAAGGCTTTATGCTCGGTTTCGGCCATCCAGCGCCGCAGCGAACCGTAGGCGTCAGCCCACATGCCCAGTGCCCAGAGCTCCTCAATGGCCAGGCAGCCGCCCTGTTTGGCGATTACCCGAATGGCGTCGTGTATAGGAGCAAAGGAGGATTGAGGCAGGTTCTTGGCGTCGCGGAAGAGGCGCCTGAGCGCCTCCGCTCGGCCCTTGAGCTCGGCCAAAGCAAGCGGGTCGCTCAAGGGCAGCGAGGCCCGCAGCTCGGCGGCGCCTTCGTCGCAGAGGGCATAGCCGGCCACGCTCTCGCGTATGCGCGGAAAATCCAATAAATTAAGGGCATGTTCATTCATAGTCGTCTATCTCTTCATCCTTAGGGTCACGCCGCGGACGGCCCGATTTCTTGGCGTAGCTTTTCGTGTCCTGCAACTCTTCAAAGATGCGCAGGTAACTCTCGTAACGGTCCTCATGTATGGCGCCCGACTGCGCGGCCGCTCTCACGGCGCAATTAGGCTCGTCCACGTGGCTGCAGCGCGCGCCTAAGGCGCAGCGGCCCTGCACGGCCCGTATGTCGGGGAAGCAGGCGCCAAGGCTTACCGGGTCTATGCCGCGCACGGCAAGGCGCCTGAAGCCCGGGGTGTCTATGACGCGGCTAAGCCCATCCTCGAGCTGCACGAGTATGGCGGCTACGGTCGTATGCCTGCCTCGGGCGTATTTCTCGCATACCTCGCCCACGCGCAGGCCAAGGCCTGGCTCAAGCGCGTTTAAGAGGGAGCTCTTGCCTACGCCGGACTGCCCCACGAAGGCGGCGGTCTTGCCCCGTATGCGCTCCATAAGCTCGTCTACGCCGACGCCTTTTTCCACGCTGGTCTCGAGGGTTTCAAAGCCCATGCTCCGGTAATCGGCGAGCCGTTCCGCGGTATCATCGTCAAGGCCAAGGTCGGTTTTGTTAAGCACGATGAGAAAGGGCAGCCCTTCGCTCGCGGGCTCCAGCGACACGCGGTCGACGAAGCGCGGCCTAAAGGGGGGCATGGCCGCGCTCGATACGCACACGAGCAGGTCCATGTTGGCCGCTATGGCCTGGGTAGCCCTGCCCTTCTCGTTATAGCGCCAGAACAGGGACTTACGGGGTATAAGGGCCGTTATGCTGCCGTAGCCCGATGAAGCCGCCTCATAGGCGACGAGATCGCCTGCGGCAAGCGGATTATAGAAGCCTTCGGCGCCTTTGAGGCGCTTACTCTTGAGGGTGCAGCGCACGAGCTCCCCGTTTTCCGCGAGTACGGAAAAGGCGTTATTAGCGCCCGATATTACCGTGCCTATCATGCGTACAAAGATCCTTCTGGCCTGAGGCCGAAACGGGCGGCGAACGACGCATACTTCTCGTCGAACGGTTCCGCTCCGCTAAGCAGCATGATGTCAGGAGCGTCGAGCCCTTCCTGATTATCGCCGGCGGCCGCAGCCGCTGCGTTGGCGCTTAAAGCACCGGCGCCTACGACGCGGCGTAGCTGAGCGGCCACGCCATCGCGGGAATCCACGATGCGCACGGACGGTCCGGCGAGTTCGGCGAACTCAGCCGCCAGATACAAAAAATGGGTGCAGCCGAGCACGATGGCATCGACCCCGGCTTCCATCATGGCGTCCACGCTCGGCCGCACGGCTGCCAGGCGCTCTTCTCTCGTAGAAGAGAACAGCCTATTCTCCACAAAATCGACCAGAGCCTGGTCTCCCCTTCGCAGCACCTGGCAATCGGGAGCCCAGCGGGCTATAAGCTCGGACAGATAGGCGTCGCCGGCCATGCGCGCCGTGGCTACGACGCCTATGCTCTTAGCGCGGGAACTTAAGGCGGCCGGCTTAACCGCCGGCACCGTGCCGACTATGGGCGTAGGGTGGTAGCGCTTGCGTAGCTCTGACAAAGCCAGCGCGGACGCCGTGTTACAGGCGACGACGACGGCCTTTGGCTCAAAGTGATCTATAAGGGCGCCTACCGCGCGCAGGGCAAGCGCTATCACCTCAGCGCCGCTCTTCGAACCGTAGGGAAAGCCTGCCCTGTCGGCCAGGTATATAAAGCGTTCGGCGGGCAGCAGTCGCTTAGCCACTTCGAGATAGGGTAAGCCCCCTACGCCTGAGTCGAAAAACGCGATAGCGTGCGTCGTCCTGCTATTCATGGTTCAGCGTCTGTATAGAAACGTATGCGTATAGGCTCCATTCGCGCTTCAGCCGAAGAGTCCCTCAAAGTCGCCGCGCGCGTCCTTGGCCTTAGCCTCGCCCTTCGGCGGCAGGCTGGCCAAGGCGGAAAAGTATTCGCAGAAATTACGGCGCTCCTTGTCCGTTACCTCTTCAGGCACGGTTTCCGCGCAATCTCTGTATACGCCAGGCTTGTAGAACCGGCAGTGCCTGCATATATGCAGTTCCCTGCCGCAGTCCGGGCACAGATCCCTAAAATGAATTTTACCCTGTGGCAAGGAGGAAGCGCAAAACAGGCACATAAAATCAGTGTACGCCGCGCCGGCGTTTTTAGCAAGCTGTGGCGACGGCTACAAAGCGGCTAGAATTGTATTTTCCTTACAAGGCGCTAGGCTTGTAAGCTTCCAAGCTTATCATTACAGTTAGTGCGGTGGAGGCAGGCGGGTGTTTATTTTCAAGCCATGCGAGAGTCCGGGTTGTCTGGCTACGGCCCTGAGCGACGCCTCGTTTTGCGCGCAGCATCATCAGGCCCTTCCGGCCTATACCGAAGCGCTGCTTAAGCGTTTGGCGGGCGAAGAAAGCATTAAGAGCCTCAATATGGCCGGCCTGCGCCTCGAAGGCGTAGACTTGTCGTCAAAACGCTTCTTCGCGTGCTCATTCTCCGGCGCGACGCTTAAGAACGTTACCTTTGCGGGCAGCACCTTCAGGATGAGTTTTTTTAATTTCTGCGATGCCGATTCCTGCGATTTTTCCGGCATAGACGCCCAATTCTGCTCCTTCGCGGGTACGAAGTTCCTCAATGCCTCGTTTGAAAACTCGGAGCTTATCCACAATAACTTCGACGGCATCAAGGCCCGCTCCTGCACCTTCAATTTCTCCAACCTCTACAACAGCCGCTTCATCCTGGCTGAATTCGACGGCACCGACTTCGTGGACTGCAATATGAAGAACGCCTACTTCCTGCGCATCAAGGAAAAAAACGTATCCTGGAAATACTCAAACATACAGGAAGCGATACGGGATGCGGGGGTATCCGAGTCATGACGGTTTTTTTCCACTACTCGCTCTATGGCTTTGCCAATGTCTATCTGGTTGGAAACGACGAAACCGGGGAAGCCCTCCTTGTGGATCCAGCGGTATTTACGATAGGGCTCCTGCAGTTTATCGAAGCCAAGGGCTATGACATCAAATCGGTACTGATTACCCACAACCATGCCCACCATATAGCGGGGCTGCCCACCCTGCTCAAGATCTATAACGCTGAGGTATATTCCAGCAATACGACGATAGCGGGCGTGGCCTGCACGGTCGTGCATGACGGCGATGAGTTTAGCACCTGCGGCATGGATTTGCGCGTTATATCGGTACCCGGACACAGCGCGGATTCCATAGTCTTCGTGCTGGACAAACTTCTTTTTACCGGGGATACGCTCTACTCGGGGCTTATTGGCAGTACCATGAGCCAATACAGCAACAGTCTCCTGCGCAGCCAGCTCAGCCAGAAAGTGCTCACCCAGGCGGACGACTGCATCGTGCTGCCAGCCCACGGCCCGCCAAGCTCGGTAGCGGCCGAAAAGCGTTTCAATATCGGGTTTAAAAAGACCAAAGCCGACACGCGCACATCGCGCTACGATTTCTTCGTATAAGGCCTCGGATCGATCGCCGCAATACTCGATTTCCCCTGGCTTTTTTCAATAGCTCGCCTATACTAATGCGGAAATCGCTTTGCAAGGAGTTCGAATGAGAAACACGAAAACCGTAGCCTTAGCCTGCCTCTTAATCCTAGCCCTAGGCGTCACGTCGGCCTTTGCCCAAAGCATAGAAGGCCTTTGGAAAATCATCGACGACAAGACCAATACGCCTACCGCCATCGTCATGCTCTACATGAACGGGGGCAAGCTCTACGGCCGCATGATGGCCACCATAGACAAAAACACCGGCGCGATTAAGGATACCATAGCCGTGCGTAAGGACAAAGCCGATGCCCTTGCCGGTGACCCGCCCTTCTGCGGCCTTGACTTCGTGTACGAACTGCAGGCCAAGGGCAAAGACTGGAAGGGCTCGATCATCGACCCTGAGGACGGCAAGGTATATGACTGCACCATCAAGCAGGACGGCTCAAAGCTCATCGTGCGCGGCTCGCTGAAGGGAACGGGCGGACTGCTCGGCAGAAATCAGACCTGGCTCAGTTCAGGCTCCGCGGATCTGCCTCCAGGACTCGCCTTGCCTAATCCATCAAGCTTCGTTCCGGTGATTCCTAAGAAAAAGTAGGCTCGCTGGCTTTAAAGCGCGCCGGGGGCTCGGCTATGGCGGCCTGAGCCCCTATGATGGCAAGGTTATCGTCGCCGGAGGCCAGCGTGGCTTCCAGTACCGTATAGAGAGAAGAAGATGCCCGCTCTAGGGCGTCAACCGCGTCGCCTTTGCCTAAAAAATTGCCCAGGAATAAGGCGCTTAAGAGATCGCCCGAGCCCTTGGGCGGCTTTGGGAAGGGCAGCCGCGGGGTTAAGAGCTGGTAGCGGCCGGCGGGGCAACTGAGGTAGAATCCCAGGCTTCCGTCAGCCTGGCCGTGGCTGAAGCTGGTTATCAGGACTATCTTCGGCCCAAGTTCATGGATGGCCGCCGCTATGCGCGCCGCGTCGTCCCCGCCCGCGAAGACTATGCCGCTCAACACCTCGGCTTCGAACTGGTTTGGGGTGACGATGTCAGCCAGGGCGCAGGCTTCGCGCGCAAAAAAACCGGGTACATCCGGCCGCACGTAAAAACCGTCAGGCGCGTCGCCCATTACCGGATCGCAACAGTATAAAGCGTCGGGATTTGCTTCCTTAACGGCCGCTACCGCCTCCAGTATAGCCCTTCCCGTGGCGGCGTCGCCTATATAGCCTGAGAGCACGGCGGAGCACTGCTTGAGCTTGCCCGACGCCTGCAGAGCCGTGAGTATCTCCCCAAGGTGATCCGCGCCGAAGCTCGCCCCGCGCCAGCCTGGCTTGCCGGTATGGCTGGAGAATTGCACGGTATTCAGAGGCCATACTTCATGGCCCATGCGTTCCAGGGGAAACACGGCTGATCGGTTGCCTACGTGACCGCACACTACGTGCGACTGTATGGATAAAACGGTCATGCGCTCGCTTTCTTCGCGTCCTTGGCGCTTAAGCAGGCCAGGAGCACCTGATTGAGTGTATCCATGCCGCGGTCGCTCGGTCTATAGCCTGCCTCGTCTTCCTCGATAAGCCCGGGAAAGGAAGACAGTACGGCGCCGAAACAGCGTTCTATGGGCTCGCCGAACAAAGAACGGTATGCCTCCCGCCGTACTCCCTCGGCGCAGCGGAGGCCCATCATGAGGTATTCAAAACGCGCGTCCGAACCTTCTATGCGATATTCCGATACGGAAGCCATAGGATCGGCGTAATATGCCTCATCATCGCTCGAATTATCAGCGCGCAGGAAGGCTCCGCCCTCCTGGCGCAGGTTGCCCGAGGCAGAAGGGCCAAGGGCCAGCCAGTCGCCCATACGCCAGTAGTTAAGATTGTGAGCGCTTTCCTGCCCTGGCAGGCACCAATTGGATATTTCATAGCGCCGGTAGCCACGCGACAGGAGCAGTTCGCGCGCGGCGGCGTAATGCTCGAAAGCCTCATCGGGCTCAGGCAAGCGCTCTTCCCCGCGCTTTATCCTAAGGCCTAAGGGGCTATCTTCCGCTATGGTAAGCTCATAGAGCGATAGGTGGCCGAAGCCCAGATCGGCCGCATAGGAAAGGTCTTCCTGCAAGCCGCGCGCGCTTTGGCCGGGCAGGCCATAGATGAAATCAGCAGAGCTTCTGCCCTTCCACCGCTTCCGTATACGCTCAAGGCCCGCGCGCGTGCTCGTAGCCGAACCCCTGCGTTGCACGCGACGCCTAGCCGTATCCTCAAGGCTCTGTACGCCCACGCTCAGCCTCGTAAGCCCCCCGTCGGCTAGTATAGCGAGTAGCTCTTCGTCGATATCCTCAGGATTTGCCTCTAAAGTCGCCTCTGGAAATGCTCCGACGTCGGCTGGCGCTAAGCGGGGCATAAGGCGAGCGAGAGCCGCGCTGAGCATAGTGCCGGGCACGATGCTCGGCGTGCCGCCGCCTATATAAATCGAGGAGAAGGATGGCGCGCGGTGGCGCTCGTCCAGGGCGCTTAAATGCAAGCCTACGGCGGCGAACCAGCGCTCGTAGTGTTCAGCGGACGCTACGCGGCTATGGAAATCGCAGTACGAGCAGCGGCTGGCGCAGAAGGGCACGTGCAGATAAAGCGCGGGATTGGCAGGCGAAAGGCTCAACGCCGCGGCCTACTCGAGGTTTTTTTTGTTGAATGGCCAGTATCGAAAGCCCAGTTTTCCCAGGAAGGCCTTCGACGATACGGGGCCGAACAGGCGGGAATCGGAATAGCTCAGGCGGTTGTCTCCCACGATGAAGTACTCATCGGGGCCGAGTTGCCTCTCCTCAAAGAACCCGGACAGGGGCAGGCCGCTGTGCCAGCCTTCCGGCAGGCCCTGCGTGTTTATATCGTAGGAGCGTCCCGATAATTCGTATTCGGTAAGGAAATGCTCGGAGCCTTGCTGCCGTACCTTAATGATGAAATTTTCCATGAACAGGCTGTCGCCGGGCAGGGCGACTACGCGCTTTATGACAGCATCGGACGAAAGGCGTAGACTCGAAGGCAGCTTGTTCAGGGTAAAGAAATCGATGATAGACCATCCGGCCCGCTCGATCCAACTGCGCGCATGAGCAGAAGGCAGGCGTACAAGCACCAGATCTCCCCGTTGCGGCGTCCTATAGGCAAACTGATCCTTGGTTATGACCGTATCAAAGCTATAGGCAGAAGGAAAGACCACCAGGTGATCGCCTGGCCGCAGCGTTGGTTCCATAGCCGTAGAACGCACGACCAGAGCCTTGGCCGCGTAAATCGTCAGGATCTCATAGACGACCAGTACGAGCACGAACCAGCGAAGATACTTAAGGAAGCGCTGGCGGCGATAGCGCGCCGCTTGGTACGATTCCAGCCGTTTCATAGGCTTAACGTATGCTTCCCATGCGGCTGAGCGGCCAATAGATGAAGAGGGCGTGCCCGAGCACTTTCTTGTGCGATACCGCGCCATACCAGCGCGCATCGCGTGAATTGTCGCGGTTGTCTCCCAGGGTGAACACGCGTTCTTCGGGTATGTACCAGCCCTGCCGTAGCTTGCGCTCCTCATGCACGAAGCGCAACTGATGGGGATAAGCAGCCGCGAGCGTCCCCAGCCGCGCGCCGCTAAAGGCGAATTCGTCATAGATGGCCGTGTTTGCCGACGCGCCGATAGGGCTTATGCCCATATCGAGGTATGCCGCGTTGACGCCAGCCTGCTCTATGCCCGCGTAGTCGGCTTGGGCCACCAGCCTACGTATGGGGTAGGCGCCGCCTCCGGAGGCTAAAAAAGAGGCCTCTGGCAGCCATTCGCCGCTGCCGCGGAAACGGAACTCCATATTGCCATCGATTATGCGCATCGTGTCGCCGCCCACGCCCACCGCCCTCTTGATCAGGTAGTGCACGCGCGGATCGCCATTCTCGTCGCGGTCTATGTCCACCATGGTAAGGGTGGCCATATAGATAAACTGCTGCAGTATGGTAAATACCGGGCCTTTGCCCAAATAGGCGGGATTCTCGAACACCACGACCTCGCCGCGCTCGGGTTTTCTGAAACCGGGCAGCTTAGTGATGCCGGGAAGCAACTCGGGTCCATACACCAATTTATTGACGAATATCATATCGCCTACCTCAAGCGTGCCCGACATTGAGCCCGAGGGTATGCGGTACATCTGAAAGAGGTACTGATTGATGAGGAGCACCATGCATACGGCCCAGAGTATGGCTTCGAGCCAATCGCGCAGCCAATGTTTTGACTGCTGCTTTAGGCGGGCGGCTAGGTGTTTTTTCTTACGGGCGCTTAACGCCCGCTCGGTAAAGAGCTGCAGGGCGCTATAAAAACCATTATTCTCATCCATTGGTCTGCAAAAACTACCATCTTTACGTCGCGTTGACAAGCCTCGACGGCGGCTCCTATAATCCCCAGGCGATGAAAGACGACAAACGTATCACCCAGAAGGACGTAGACGAGGCCGCAGTACGGCTTAAGCCCCTGTTCGGACTCAGTCCGGGCCGCTACCTGGCCATAGGCTACGCCCTTGCGCTTATATGCATACTCTTTGCCCTGCTCGTCCTGCCCGGCATACGGCGCGATGGAGCGTACTACAGCTTTAAGCTTGATCCTTCTGACGCGGCGGTCTATATAGACGGCGCCTATCGGGTATCCGGTTCAGCTCCTACCTTCATCTCCAGGGGCAGCCATACGCTTGAGCTTAAGCGCGAGGGTTTTACGGACAGCTCCCTCAATCTTGAAGTAGAAGGACGCCTCGTTGGCAGCCTCTTCTTCCCGCGCAGGGAAAGCCTTACCCTGCGCCTAAAAAGCCCTAGCCCCCTCGCTATACTGCAGGCGGGCATGAGGGACTATAGCGCCTGGTCTATGGCCGGAGCGCCGAGCGAAGCCTATCAGCACCCGATGATACTATCCGACGCGGCCCGCGCATGGAGCGGCGCGGCGAGCGCGGCAGAAAAAGACGCCCTGCCTACGGGCTTCGCCGGCGCCGCTCTCTCCTATGCATCGAACGCCGCCGCCCTGCGCGACGCGCTGCGCGCGTCCTCCATTGCGCTATCCGGCTCCGCTGCCCTTACGCCGTTTAGCCTCGGTAGGCTCGTAGGCGCGCTGGCTGAAGAACTGTCGGCCGAGCCAGCCTTGCTTGGGGCCCTGCTGCCCTACCTGCCCGCGGAGGCAAAAAAAGCCCTTGAGGCAAGCTCCTTGTACCAGAGCTACCGTACGACGTTCGGCACTCTGGCCCGGGCACCCCTTCCTTCCGGGCTGCTCAGCGCCGCGGGCCATGAGTTCATTATGTTGCCCGCCGGGCTATCGTCCATCGGCGGCGCCCAGATTCGGCTCAAGGCCTTCGGCTTGGCCCGCGCCGAAACCACCGTGGCACAGTTCAAGGCATTTATCGCCGCCGAACCCTCCTGGGCGCAGGCTGAGGCGGCCAAGCTCGCAGCCCGCGGGCTCAGCGATAAGAATCACTTAAGCGGCATGGCCAGCGACGGCGACGATATGCCCGTACGCTACGTATCGCGGGCCGCCGCCTTGGCTTACTGCGAATGGCTAACGGCGAAAGCCCCGGCGGGTTACCGCTTTACCCTGCCCAGCGAGGCGCAGTGGTCCTATGCGGCCGCCGCCGGCGCGGCGCGCGAGGGCGTGTTCCTCGGGCAAGGCAGGAACGGCCCCGAAGGCGTGAGTAGCTTGGCTCCCGACGCGGCCGGATTTAAGGGCCTCCTAGGCAATGTATGGGAGTGGTGTTCCGATTCCTATGCCTTCTTCCCGGCCGCCGGAGCCCAGAGCAGGGCTAACTGGCCCTCAGCCGAGGGCGTCGTGCGGGGCGGCTCCTGGGCGAACCAGCCCGGCAGCGTAGACTTAGGCTCGCGAGGCCCCATGCGGCCTGATACGGCTTCAGCCTTCTTGGGCTTTAGGGTAGCGCTCGTGCCCATAGGTGAATGAGCCATGGAAGGCCGCAAGATCATAGCGCTCAACCGCCGTGCTCGCTTCGACTACAGCATAGACGAGAGCATAGAATGCGGCATCGTCCTTGAGGGCTCGGAAGTGAAATCGCTGCGAATGGGCAAGGTGTCGTTTCCGGACGGCTACGCCATGTTCGAAAACGGCGAGCTGTGGCTCAAAAATGTGCACATATCCGAATACAGCTTTAGCTCAATCTTCAATCACGACCCTGACCGGCCGCGCAAGCTTCTTGCCCACGCCCATGAGCTTAAGCGCCTGCATAGGCGCGTGGAAGAAAAGGGCTTTACGCTTATACCCCTGGATTTTCACTTTACCAAGGGGCGGGTAAAGGTAGAACTGGGCCTCTGCAAAGGCAAAAAACAGGCGGACAAGCGCGACGCCATGAAAGAGCGGGACGTAAAGCGCGAAATGGCCCGAGCCTTTAGAGATAGGCAGAACTGAGCGTGCAAAAACTGCGCATAACCGGCGGACGCTACAAGGGGCGTTCGGTGGAAGTACCCCATGGCCCCTATGAGATACGGCCGGCTATGGATCGTATGCGCGAATCGCTTTTTTCCATACTCGGCGACCTTAACGGCAAGTCATTCCTTGACTTGTTCAGCGGTTCGGGCATACTGGCCATAGAGGCGGCCAGCAGGGGCGCCTTCCCCGTCGAGTGCGTTGAGCGCGACCGGCCCAAATTCCCCGCGCTCCTGCGCAATGTGGGCATCGTTGATACCAGGATAGAATGCCATTGCATGCCGGTAGAACGCTATGTGCTGCGCGCGGAGCGTAGTTTCTCTGTAGTTTTTTGCGACCCCCCCTTTCCCTATGCCCATAAGGCGGAGCTCATAGCGTCTATAGCCGCTAAAGGGCTGGTGGAGGAAGGCGGACTATTGCTTATTCATTATCCTTCTGAAAACGTGCTGCCAGAAAGCGCGGGAGACTTAAAGAAGACTGATCAGCGGGAGTATGGACGATCCTTAGTGCGTTTCTATACGAGAAGCGCTTCGTCACTTATCGAGCATATTGAGCAAGCGCCCGATACGTATGTTTAAGCCGCTATCGTCGGCGGTATCGCTGGGCTGAACGCTACTATCAGAGGCATACGCGACGCTTTCGTGACGCTCTTCCGTTCCGCACTGCTTAAAACAGCGTACGCTCAAGCCTAGGCTTTGATTTTGGTTACGTTCCATTCCGTACTCCGTTCTGTGTGTCCATCAAAATGTAGCACAGCCTTAACCAAAAACACACGGAAAGAGACAATCAATTATGCATAAAAGCTCTCATTTGTAACATTTAGGCGAATTGATTATTTTAAAAATGTTTCGTATAGTTTTATAGAGGCTATTCGAGTACACTAGAGCGCGGCCAAGTAATGAAAGGCGGCAAGCCAGTTCATGGGCGGTTTACAAAATGGATGAAACGCTATTCGAAAATTTTCCGGAAGGCGGCCTTATCAAGACCGTCGACGAGCCGAATACCGATCTCAAACCCGAACAAAAGGTACAGCTTAACCGCAGGGCGAACGCTCTTTTCAATCAGGGCGATACCGAGACGGCCAGGAGAATTTTCCAGACCACCGGCTATTCGGACGGGCTCATACGCGTCGGCGAACGCTACCTTGAGGCCGATAAGCCCATAGACGCCTTAAAGATGTTCAAGCTTGCGCACGAAGATGGTAGGAGTAACGAGCTGATCCAACGGGCAGCTCTTGCTATACGAAAAATGCTGCTAGAAGAGGAAAAACCATGAGCGACTTTACCAACAACGAACAGGAGCACGAGTTCAACGCCGGGACGGCCCCCCAGCAGAATTCTGAACTCCTGGAGATCGCCGACCTTTCCAAGAAGGGATACCAATTCCTTAAGGAAAACCGAGTGTCTGAGGCGGAGAAAAATTTCCGCACCATACTTGAGCACGACCAGGAGAACAATTACGCCCTAGTGGGTCTGGGCGACGCGGCGCGTAAGCGCGGCGCGTACCGAGACGCCGTAGACCACTATAAAAAGTGCTTAATTTACCATCCTGGTAACAACTATGCGCTCTTTGGCCTTGCCGACTGCTATAAGGCTCTTAACCAGTACCAGAAAGCAATAGAGATATGGGAGCAATACCTGCTCCATGACAACAAGAACATAACCGTACTCACGCGCATAGCCGACGCCTACCGCAAAGTGCGGGACTTCCGTAAATCAAAGGCCATTTACCTGCGCGTCCTTGAGATGGAGCTTGATAATCCCTACGCCCTTATCGGGCTTGGGCATCTGCACTATGACTTCAAGGAATACCGCGATGCGCTCCATTACTGGCAGCGCATGGTGGAAGCCCAAGGCGACGCCGTAGACATACGGGTACTTACCTCCATTGGCAATTGCTACCGTAAGCTCAAGCAATTCGACCAGGGCATACCCTATTTTGAGAAGGCACTTATCAAGGAGCCGGACAACTTCTATGCGCTCTTCGGCCTGGCCGACTGCTACCGCGGCACTAGCGAACCCAAACAGTCCCTGGACTACTGGAACCGCATACTCGCGCGCGACCCGAAGAACAAGGTAATCCTAACCAGGGCCGGCGACGCCTACCGCTGCATGGAAGATTACGAAACCGCCCTTGATTATTACGAGCGCGCTCTCAATATTGAATTTGACGTATACGCGGTGCTCGGCCTCGCTACCATATCAAGGATGCAAGGCAAGGTGCAGGACGCCATAGAGTCGCTCAAGCGCCTTATACAGAACGACGGCAAGAATTATCGGCTGTACCTGGAACTGGCGCAGTGCTACCTGGCGAGCGGAGACAAACGCAAGGCGGAGGAAACCCTTACCGATTTCCAGCGCCTGGGCATACGTAACGCGCACATCCTAGAACTGCTCGCTAGAATACAGAGCTAGCCAGCCGATGAGCCCCGTTCCCTTTCCCGCAGGCCTCCTGCCGCGCGAACTGTCCGAAGCCTATGGCATGGATAGATCGTTCAGAGGGCTGCAGGCTTTTAAATGGATCGTAAAGGGAGCAAAATCCTTCCATGATATGAGCGATTTCCCGGCGGCGGAGCGCGAACGCCTCGCCGCCTTGGCGCCGAAATTCTATTCGAGTACGGTGGAAAGCGCTCTGGACGACGCGGACGGTTCGGTAAAGCTCAAAATTCGGCTCAATGACCGCTCAGCTATCGAAGCCGTGCTGCTCGTCGACCCTGAAGGCCGTATGACGGCTTGCCTATCCACCCAGGTAGGCTGCCCTATGGCGTGCGCGTTCTGCAAGACGGGCACGCTAGGCTTCTTACGCAACCTTGAAGCGCACGAGATTATGGAGCAGTACCTGCACCTAGCCTCGCTGCGCGGCAGGATATCCAATGTTGTGTTCATGGGCATGGGCGAGCCCCTGCTCAATCTGCCCGAACTGCGCAAGGCCATAGCCCTACTTGAGCATCCCGAGGGTTTTCAGCTGTCCTCCAGGAAGATAACCATATCCACCTGCGGTATCGTGCCGGGCATACTCGATCTAGCGGAGCACGGGCCCTATGTGCGGCTTGCCATATCGCTTACCGCTGCGGAGGACGAGCTGCGCAGCGCCCTTATGCCGGTGAACAAGCGCTACGACCTCGCCTCCTTAAAGGCGGCCTTGCTGGCCTACCAGGCTAAAAGCGGCGACCGCATAACCCTTGAAGCGGCCATCATGGGCGGAGAAAATTCCAGTATGCAAAGCGCGCGCGCCATGGCGGCATGGACCGAGGGGCTAAAAGTACAGGTAAACGTCATACCCTGGAATCCCGTGGAGGGCCTGCCTTACCGCGAGCCGAGCCGAAACGAGGTGCGGGCCTTTGAGGACGAGCTTGAGCGCCTAGGGCTTAACGCCGTGCGCCGCGCTAAGCGCGGCCGCGGCGTAGGCGGCGCCTGCGGCCAACTGGGAGATACCCTTACCTAGCTTCGTTCCCGTCCGGCTCCCCCGTAACGCGGCGTAAGCATAGCTGTAAACGCAGCACCCGCTTAGCTGCGCGGAGGGCGAGCGCCTCGCCCCGCTTGCCGGCTATAAGGCTTGCCTCGGCTAGAGCGCGCCGAGCGTAGGATAACGATGCCTCCAGATTCTCGCTCAGCCGCTCTTCATACAAGGATTTTAATAAAAGCCCGCGGGCGTCGTCCTTGAGGCACGGAGCCAGCGCTAGGCGTTCGCGCTTGCGCCCCTGTCGCCAGTACGAGCGCATGAGGCTCGCGGCCGCATCGGCCCTGCTTCCTGCATCGCCTCCGGCATCAGCCGCAGCCAGCAGCCCTTCCAGCAGGCTATCGGCGCGAGCGCGATCAAAGCGCGATATCAGGACGGCGAGCCCGAGCGTATCGCCGTAAGGCGGAGGCGATCCGTCCAAGGCCCGCTCCATGGCCAAAAAAAGCCGCGCAAGCGCGTATACGTCGCCGGCGTTATGGTCCATGGCCAGCCCAAGCTCGCGGTGGAAGCCTTCCTTAAGGAAGCGGAAATAGGCCTCGGGCACGAGGGCCCCCGGCAGATCCTCGGCTCGCTCTATGCCCAGCACGCTGCGCTCGATGCTGCCTAAAGAGCAGTCAGCGAGCGTTCTGCGCCATAGCCTGCGAGCCGGGTGCAGAAGGTCCAAGGCATAGGGCGGAGCGCTCGGCTTCATGCCGTTGAGCACGCAGCGCGTGCGGTACAGCGGCAGGTCGAAGCTGGCGCCATTGTAGCTTAACACCAGGCCGCTTGCTTCCATCTCAGCGCCTATGCAATCCAAAAAGGCAGGCTCGGCCGGGTAATCGTCCATGAAATACTGCCGTACTTTGAACGTGCCCTCTATAATCCTGCCAAAGGCGGCAAGAAAGGCTACTGTGCCTGCGCCGCCCGATAGTCCCGTGGTTTCCAGGTCGAACGAGGAAAGCGCGCTTAAGGGAATATCCGTCGGTTCTGCATGTAACGCAGCGCCTTCCTCCGGGGCAGCGCCTTGACGCGCGGCTCCGCCGGCGCTTGAAAGGCGCCAACGATGGAGGCGTACCATGGCAGGGGCTGTGCCGGCATCAGGCAGAGGAAAAATAATTTCTCTCTGCCACAATCCGGGGAAGAGCTCCGACCAGCCGCGCTCGGTCAGGGCCTGGGCGCTAGAGGGGGCTCCGGCGCTAGCCTGTACCTTGCGCTGTGCGCTGCCCTGTACCGCCTGGCCTGAAGCGCCATTGGCTGAGGGTGTATCGGAAGCTCGTTCGCGTATACGCGCAAGGCGTGATTTAAGCGACGAAGCCATGGCCCTAGGCTTTTAAGTCCTGGAGCGCGGCGGCGAGGAGCCGGGCCAGGGTACGCTTACGGCCCTGAGCCAAGGCGGCGGGGCCGTCGTACACGCCCAGGCAGGAGGGGCAGCCATCCTCGCAATCGCAGGCGCTGGCGCGCTCTAGAGCCGCGGAGAACAGCTCAGGCAGGAGAGGGCCCAAGGCCTCCACGAGGCCCGTGCCGCCAGGGTAGCGGTCCCATATATAGACGGCGGGCAGGTCAAAGTGGTCGTCTCGCAGGCGCCAGGTAGCTCCAAGATCGCTTGCGTCGCAGAGCAGGCGAACGGGGGCGAGGCTGCGCATGAGGTAGCAGAGGCCCGCCAGCAAGGAGCCCTTTTTCAGCTCGTTCGGCTCGGAGGCGAGCACGGCTCCCGCCGCCCCTTCCGGCTTTATGAGCAGCGCGAGCGCGCGGGTCTGCATCTCCTCGGGCGGCAGGTATATCTCGCCGTAGCCAATGTTCTCGTGCGTATGGAAGCGCAGCTTCTTAAACTTTTCCGCCTCCGAACGTACCAGTATATCGCCAAAGGCGGCGGGCAGCACGGCCGAGCCGAAGCGCTGGTCGTCGGATAGAAGCTTGATGTCTACCTTTACCACCGCATCGGTATAGTAATTGACGTCGCGCTCTTCTACCCGGCATATACGGTTTTCTAGGTCAAGCTTGAGGACGATGAACTGCCTGCCCCGGTGCAGGTACACCGCGTCGTCGTAAATGAGCTCCTTGGCGCTCGGCCTGTCCATCTCGCCTATGACCGCGTTGCGTCCGGCCGTAGCGTCTATGATTACCACGTTATCGGCGGTAGCCGAGCGCAGGGATATCTTCTCGGCCGGATAGCCCTGGCTTGCCCAGTACCAGCGCCCGCCAGTCCTGCGCACTATCCCCTCCTCCTCCAGGAAGGACAGCCCCTCTTCAGGGTCAACGCCAAAGGCCTCGCCCTCGGCGAAGGGCAGCTCGAAGGCCGCGCACTTGAGGTGATCCAGGTATATGTAGGGATTTTCCGGGTCTATGCGCGCATTCTCAGCACCCTTACCGAAGAAGCGCTCAGGATGGGCCATAAGGTACTGGTCTATCGGCGCGCTTGAAGCCACGTATACCGCGGCTGACATGCCCTGGCGCCTGCCTGCCCTGCCAGACTGCTGCCAGAACGAGGCCAGGCTACCCGGCCAGCCGGCAAGCACCGCGGCGTCTAGGCCGCCTATGTCTATGCCCAGCTCGAGCGCGTTGGTGGACACGACGCCCTGTATAGAGCCGTCGCGCAGGCCGCGCTCTATATCTCGCCTCTCGTTGGGCAGGAGGCCGGAGCGGTAGGGCTCCACGCGCACGCGCGAATTTTCGGTAAAGTGATTGGCGAAATACTCGTTTAAGTAGCCGGCGATGAGCTCCACGCGCACGCGCGAGCGGGCGAAGAGTATGGTGCGTACGCCGCGCTCGAGGAACTTCGCCGCTATGGTGCGCGACTCTAAGGCCGAGCTCTTGCGTATGCCCTGCACGGGATCTACGAGGGGAGGATTGTAGAATACCACCGCCTTGGCAGAGCGTGGCGCGCCGTTCTCGGTAATGGCCTCAACGCTCCGGCCTACGAGGCGCTCCGCCAGCTCGCCGGGGTTTCCTATGGTGGCCGAGCATAGTATAAACTGCGGCTTCGAGCCGTAAAAGGCGGCCACGCGGAGCAGGCGGCGCAGCACGTTGGCCACGTGGCTGCCGAACACGCCCCGGTATGCATGCATTTCGTCTATGACTATGTAGCGGAGGCCGGCGAAGAACTGTATCCACTTGGCGTGGTTGGGCAGCACCCCCGAATGCAGCATATCAGGATTGGTAATCACGATGCGCCCGTCGCTCCGCGCCGACGCCCGCACGCTCTGGGGCGTGTCGCCGTCGTAGGTGGCGGCCTTGAGCGGCAGGCCGCCGGCGAGTATGAGCTCGTTGAGCTCGGCCTGCTGATCCTGCGATAAGGCCTTGGTGGGAAACAGATAGAGGGCTCGGGCGCCGGGGTCCTCAAGCAGCGCCTGCGCCACCGGAAGGTTGTAGCAAAGCGTCTTGCCGCTGGCCGTGGGCGTTACCACCACGAAGTCCCTGCCAGCCCTGGCCAATTCGTAGGCCCTCGCCTGATGCGTATAGAGCCTTCCTAAGCCCCGGCTGGCCAGGGCGTCCTTGAGTTCGGGCCGCAAGCCGCCGGGCAAGTCCGCCCAATGCGCGCTTTGCGCTTCCACGCGCTCAATATGGCGGACCCCAGGGGCTATTTCCGGATCGGCGAGGATTTCTGATAAGAAATCGGTGACAGCTTTGCTACTCATGACTATACTATCCTATGACAAAATAAAGGAGGAACTCAATGGACAAGGTGTTATCCATCGTACTAGGCGGAGGCAAGGGTACCAGGCTCTATCCCCTGACTAAAGACAGGGCGAAGCCTGCCGTTCCCTTCGGCGGCCGCTATCGCATCGTGGATATACCCATATCCAACTGCATAAACTCCGGTTTTAAGCAAATTTACATCCTTACCCAGTTCAACTCGGCCTCGCTGCATTTGCACGTGGCCAGAACCTATATCTTCGACAACTTTTCCGACGGCTTCGTCGAGGTGCTTGCCGCGGAGCAGACCCTTACCCATACGGGCTGGTACGAAGGCACCGCCGACGCCGTGCGCAAGAACCTTATGCATTTCCGCCCGCAGCATCCCAGCCATTACCTCATCGTATCGGGCGACCAGCTCTACCGCATGGACTTGGCCGACATGCTGCAGAAGCATAAAGAATCCGGTTGCGCCCTTACCATTGCTTGTACCACCGTTAGCAGGGAAGACGCAAGCGATTTTGGCATAACGAAAATAGACTCAGCCAGTAAAATACTCGAGTTCATGGAAAAGCCGGGTCCCGTAAAGGACATAAGCGACTTTAAGATACCCAAGGAACTGCGTAAGGACAGGCGCTCCGGAGGCAAGGATTTCCTGGCATCCATGGGCATTTATATATTCGATGCCGCGCTCATGGAATCCGCCTTGGATGGCGACGAGAACGATTTCGGCAAGGAAGTTATCCCTAGCATACTGGCTAAGCAACAAGTAAACGCCTATACCTTTGATGGCTACTGGGAAGACATAGGCACGATACGGAGCTTCTATGAAGCCAACCTCAACCTCTGCGACATAGCTCCGGAATTCAATTTTTACGATGAGCACATGCCTATCTATACCCACCGGCGCAACCTGCCTGCTTCCAAACTTAATTACTGCACCCTAAACAAGGCCTTGAGCGCGGACGGCTGCATCATAACCAACGCTTCCATATCCAATTCCATCGTGGGCATACGCACGATCATAGAGACCGGAGCGAGCCTTGACGGCGTGGTGTGCATGGGCGCCGACTATTACGAGACGGAAGAGCAAAAGCTCGCCAACGAGGCGGCAGGCAGGCCTAATATCGGCATAGGCAGCGGCTCCATAATAAAAGGCGCCATTATAGACAAGAATGCGCGCTTAGGTTCGAATTGCCGCATAGGCATAGACGAGAGGCCGCGAAGCGACGGCGAATTCGGCAACTATTACATAGTCGACGGGGTTATCGTCATACCCAAGAACGCTATCATACCCAGCGGCACGATCGTGTAGGAGCATGGAGCGTAGCACCAAGGCAGCGCTGCTGGTCGTGGATCTGCAGCGCTACTACCTGGAGAGCCGGTCCGCCTTCTATGCATACTCGGCGGGCCTCTGGCCCGGATCCATGGACTATATAACGGAGCGCTATGAGCAAAGCCTCGTGCCCGGCATACGCCTGCTCAAAGAGGCTTTTCGCCGGCTGGCCTGGCCGGTCGTGTACCTGCGGCTCTGCGGCCTTGAAGAGGACCGTTCTGACCTGCATCGCTTTTTCAGGGACTATCATAGGAAGGCCGAGCGGGCGGGTTACGCTGGCGCCTATCCGCTTGCCGATGACCCTATGGCGGCGATCGTTCCCGCGCTAGCGCCGGATGCGGGCGACGAAATCGTACGGAAGACTGGCTATTCGGGCTTTACCGACGGCGCGTTGGATACGCTCCTCCGCGTCAGGGGCGTGGGCACCCTGGTCATGACGGGCCTGGCTACAAGCCAGTGCGTGGATACCACAGCCAGAGACGGTTCGGATCGCGGCTACAGCATAGTATTCGCGGAGGATTGCCTGGCCGACTATAGCGCAGACTTTCATGAGAGCGCGCTCTACGCGTCGCAAGGAGTGTGCGGGGGCAACATACATACGGCAGCCTGGCTAGCGGAAAAACCTCAGCGCGCGCTCGAACTACGCTAGCGGCGCGGCTACGCAAACGGCGCGGCAGGGGCGGCTTAGAGCTTCCGGACGCGCAGGAACAGGGGGGGCATGCCCGGCACCCGCCTGCCTACCGCCAGGTAGTAGCGCTTGCCCGCGTCGAACCAGTGATTGAACGAGGGATGGGAGCCGAACTCGTCCACATTCGCCTTGATTTCCTCCCCGCCTTCATCGAAGACGGATACTATGCCGTCGTTGGGTTGCGTCTTCCCGTCGGCTTCAAAGAGCTCAAGCACCATCTCTCCCGATTGTTCGGGAGCCGGGTACGCAAACACGGTGAAGGGCAATACGCCGTCGTGCGGCGCCAGGTCCACGTAAGACAGGAAGGGACCTGCCAACTCGGCTATGCTATGATCCACGAGGTACTTATCCAGGCGGAAGCGTATGGCCTGCGCCAGGCGCTCTTCCTCGGCGGAAGATGCAGGTGGGCTTGACGATAGGCTTAAATCATTGGCGTATAGGTAGCCGTCCACGCCGGTATATACCATGCTGCCGCCGAAGAGCTGCGGAAGAAGGAGCGCGCGCACAGGCAAGGCTACGCGCGCAAGTATTCTGCCCTGATCCGAGGCTATGGCTATTGCCTCGCGCGGGCCGAAGGCGTACACCATGCCTCGGTCGCATATAAGCTGTTCCACGGCGTAATCCGCGTTCACGCGCCACTGTAGACTTAAGGAGCGGGCATCAAGAGCCAGTACGCTACCGTCCGCGCCTGCTATGTAAATGAGCGTACCGTCGAACACCGGAGCTATGTGGCCGGGGCTCAAGCCCAGGCGAAGTTCCGTTAGCAGAGAGCCGGTATCTAGGGCCCGTATGAGAAGCGAGCCTTCGGCAGAAAGGTAAAGCGCGGACTCTTCCGTAAGGCGTAGGCTGCCGCGCGCTGCTTGGCTTTGCCAAAGCAGCCGCATATCGGGCAGCGCATACACGGCGATAGCGCCGTCAAAGCTCTGGAGGGCCGCAAAGCGGCCGGACAGAGCCAGCGCATAACCGCCAGGCAAAAGCTTATCCGGCGCTATGGCTTGGACATGAAAAGACCGCCCGCTTTCATCATGGTAGCGTAGTACGCCATCGGTCTTAAGCGTAAGCAAGGCGCCTGTTCCGCCATGATATGCGGCTGCGATGCCGTCGCCGAGCTCCGATGCGCGCTTGTCCCCGGCTAGTCCTTTAAAGCTGAGCTCAGGGGCCAGAGACTGCCCATTACGCGCCAGTGTAGCCAGGGCGGCGTGGCTTATCCACGTTCCGTCGCCGTAAGGCAGCGGCGTTTGCCCCAGGTAGCCTACGCGAGCGAAAAGAGCGCCGAAGCTTGCCGCGTTCTGCGGCCAGAAACCCGATGCGGAGCCGCCGAGCGGAAGGCCAAGGTTCAGCGCTTGAGGGCTCTCAGGCAAAGCCTGGGCCCCGCCGGAGGCTGTAGTCTCGCGGGATGCTGAACAAGCGAACAGGCTAAACATGGCTAAGCTTAGGGCGAGCATGCCTGAGGGTAAAAATCGAGCGTTCATGGCTGGCCGTCCAGAACTGTCCGTTGGGCTATGCTGGCGTACCAAGCATCGGACGCTAGAAGAGCGGCCTGAGCCGTCTGCGCATACAGGCGCGCAAGCGTGCGTATATGCCTCGATTGGCTTAGCCGCGGTTCCATCCATGCTTCGAGCGACCAGGCCACAGCGCTACCATAACGCATGGTCAGCTCCTCGCCCAAGCCTAGCAAGGCTAATTGGCTTAACTCAGGAGGCCCAGTAAAGCTCTCATACGCCTGACCCCGCGCCTCTAGGTACACAAAGGCAGGCAGGGTTGCGCCGAATACGGACCGTAACGAAGCTTGCAGCGATGCCGCTATAGCGCTATAGGGAAGAGCGAAATCCTTGCCCTCCGCCTTGAGCACAAGCTCTATGCCCGCCGTAAACGGCAGCTTCGGCCAACGCGTAAGGCGTACGTCCAGACTCAGCGTATCAGGCGCCGGCCTTAAGCCTATACTGCGGAGCCACAGAAGGGTATCGGCGCGCAGGTCGAGGCTAAGGGCATTCTTAGCCTCAAGCCAATAGCGCTCGAAGCTCAGTTCAAGCGCGGCCTTGTGCGACGCCGTCACGCGCGTTGCCAGCACTTCGTTGACCCCGGGAGCGGCGGTCAAGAGGGCGAAGCTGTAGGCTTCTGTCCGGTCTTTCCGCAGGTAAGCGGACAGCCAGTCTGAGTAAAGGAGCGAGGCCTGCTGCCTGTGCTCCTCGTTTAACGCGGGCTTAGGCCAGGGTTTATAGCGCGACGCAGAGTCTAACGCGCTATAGCTCCGGCCCGGAGCAATGCCGTTTACAAGCAGAAAGGCGCGTTCCGTTTCAGGCCGAGCCAGAATCAGTAAGGACATGAAGCCGTATACATCCGCGCAGCTATAGTGCAGAGCCAGCGTACGCGCGCCTGCTCCCGCGGCGGATCCTACGGCGTATACCGCCGAAAGCGCGGCTTTAAGCGAGGCTAGCTGGGACTCGTGCTCCGAATTCGCAGAAACCGCATGTGCGGACGCGACCGTTGACGCGTTGCCGGCAAGCGCCTTCTCTGATACTTCAAATATTGCGAAGCGGAGGGCTTCAGCCGCGGCCACGGCCTCGGCTCTGCCGTTTTCTGGCAGGGCAAGGGCCAGGGCTTCGATATAGAGCCGCGGGCGAGCGCTCAGGGCGGCCGCGAGCAGATTCCTTAGCTGATCGATTTTAAGGGTGGCTAGGGCCGTTCCGCCTGCGAGTAGGCTTGGAGGAAAGTCCAGCCCTCGCTCGAAGTCACTAAGGAGGCGAAGGGCGACGGCGTTGAAGTTCTTTGCCAGGGCCGCCTTGGCGATAAAGCGCCGGGCTTCGGCTAGGGCCGCGTTTTCTGCCATACGCAGCTTAGAAAGCTCGGCCGTATGGGCGTAGCGGTCATAGGCGGCAAGCGGATAAGGCGATCCATGGGCCGGTATACTGGCAGCGCTTAAGCCACCCGTCCAGGCTGACCAGCTGGATGTCAGGGCCAGTTCCAGTTCCATAGCCGTGCGCCGTTCCGCCTGTAAAAGCGCGAGCGTGGCCTCTGCGGTTTTTTTGTCCTTGGCGGCTATCAGGGCAAGCAGCGGCGCTTCCAAGCCGGCCGCGGCAACGGAGAACGATGAAGAGAGAAAACCGGGTCCAACGGCATCAAGGGTTAGCCCCGTAGCGCTTAAGTAAGACTGCTGGGCGGTAAGATCCAGAGCTAAAAAGGCAAAACTTAGTAGGGCTATGACCGTCCGGCTTACAGGCGGCCCGTTGTAGGCGTTTCTTATTGCTCTGCTCCTATATTTGGTCTCCGCCCGTCTTCAGGAAGCGGCAGGCTCTGGCCGTGAATATCTTGTCCGGCCGCCCAGGAGAGGTACGGAGCGGAGCCCACGCAGGCGGAAGTTCGGGAGAGGGCGTAGAATTCTTTCTGCCTGCCTGAGAAGCTGCGGCCCGGTTCCTCAGAAAAATTAGGGTAGGAGGCGGAGGAATAAGCCGACAGCGCAGCCAGAGGAAAGGCGCGGCTAGCCGGGCCTACGCCGGACTTCTGCTCAAGATAAGAACCGAAACCCCACAAGCTGTTAGCCAGGAGCGTGTCAGAAACGGCAGGCTGGTTTGTCTTCATAAAGAGGGAACGTGGCGCGTCAGCGTGGATAATCGACGCGGCTATGAGCGCGCGCGAATCGTTGTTCTCCAGGAAGCTTATGCCGCCTGCTTGTATAAACGCCGTGTTGTGGCCGAGGCGGAGGCGCGAACCATTCTGTAGCGTATAGGCGGCCACCTCGCCCTTCCAGGATAGTTCCATATAAGCGCTCGACAAATCCAACTCGGCATTATCAAGGCTTGCCACCCGGAATGAGCTCGAACCGCCCTTAGCGAAGAGGGCGAGCCCCTGTACGGATGCTTGTACGCCCAGGAGGGCCATGCCCACATAGGCTTGGCTCGGATTTGCGTCTATGCGTACCGTATGCAGGTTGAGGCTACCGCCCCTTACACGGAAGCCTTCGTGAAAGGAAACGCTTGAAGCCACGCGCAGTCCGCTGTCACGCAGGGATACGGCGCTGTCGCTGGCGTCGATAAAGCGCGAAGTGAACGCGGAAGCGCTTTCCGCCGTACTGGCGCTCATATCGAGGCTCGAGCGCTCAAGGCGCAGGACGCAGGCATCCAAGCCCCCGCTTATAGCGATGGAACTATCGCGCATGATTATCTGACTGCCGGAGCCCTGAATTAGGTCATAGCTGCCCGAACCCTGTGCGTAGAGTTCTATGCCGATAAGCGAGAGTTGCGCTCCGCTGACGCGGAGATAATACGGACGGGACTTCGCCGCCGAGAAGTCAAGCCGGGCTCTGGCTTCGGGCTTGTCCTCCCATGAGGGGCCGAAGCCCCCCAAAAGGACTATATCGCTATTCAAATCCACGGGTGCGGAAAGCCTTATAGTGCCTCGCAGGTTTATGGAGCCTTTACCGCTCGCCTTAGCGCGCGCGAGAGCCTCTTCCAGGCTGGAAAGCGGATCGTCAGGAGTGCCGCGCGCGCCGGCCTTGCCGTTATCGGCTAGGTAGATGGAATTACGGTCCACAACCACCACGGAGGGCTTCATTTCCGCCGAGCGGTTTCCAAACTGATCTTCAGCGTAGGCGCGCACGATATAGCTACGCCTGCCGATCTCGCCCTCCTCGGCTCCTAAGGCTATGGGCGACAGATAAGGCGTAAAAAGCGCGCTGCCGTCCCTGCTCGCCGATACGTAAATCGTTCCGTCCGATGGGGCGAACTCTATGATAGCGTCAGCCTCGGCAAACGATGCAAGCGCGCTCTGCAATACGGGTACGGGCGGCGCTTCGCGGTCTACGGTGAATTCAAGAAAACGCTCATCGCCTGTTCGGCCGCTTGCGTCGATTTCCGCCGCCCGCAGCCTGTAGCGCAGTACCTGCCCGTCTTTGCCTTCAAGCCGTATGCCGCTCGAGCTTATGCGCGGGCTAGCAAGCGTAATGGCCTTCGGATAGTCGTCGCCATAGCTCAGTTCATAACGCAATTCCCGCTCTACGCTCAAGGCTACGGGCCTACCATAACTGGCGCCATTCTCAGCGCCTCTTACGAGCGGTGCCTTAGGCAAGGCTCGGGCCGGCAATTCTATGCTTAAAAGCTCGCCGCGCGCGCCTTCTGCCGATTCGGCATAATACGACACCGTGCGCTTGCCGGCGCTGCGGTCCAGGACTATGGGTTGGCTGTAGGGGTCGAAACTGGAACCGTCCACCGAAAGAAAGATGCACGCGTCGATCGAGGGCCAGCTGAGTATAGCGAATGGCCCCAGCTCATCGACGCGTGGCTCTGCGCTAAGATTCAAGGCAGATGAGGCTGCATAGTCCGTAAAGCTGGGCCGGATGCGAGCGGGCGTCACGGCCACGCGGATGCCCGTAGCGTCGCTATAGGCCGGGTATACAAGATACTCGCGTCCGTCGCCGGGGCTTAACGGTATGCGAGCGCTCGCCCGGCCGTTCTCCGCCTCCACGAGCGCATAGGCTTCCGCTGCGGCAAGGGGGTCGCCCGGATTAACCGCAAGCAGGGCGCGGGCTCCTGAAGGCACAGTAAAGCTTACGAGGAGCGCGTTAGCCCCGTCCTGCTCCACGCGCGAGGCGAAGTCGTAGGCCGAGGCGCTGCTCAGTCGGGCGGCGGGAGGCTTGCCGGACGGGAGAGGCGCAGGAAGTGAAGACGGCTTATAGTGGGCAGGACTGAGCAGCCATTGTGCCGAAATCGGGGCGCTTGCGTTTCCTGCCGCGTCCACAGCGTAGGCCGCTACGCTCAGGTACCGCGTAGCATCCTCAGACGCAAAAAACGAGCGCGGCATATCGCCCGGCCATGCCTTGAAAGGCGCGCCGTCAACGCTCATAAATAAAGCGCCGCGGCCGCTTAACACGGGGCTCACGCTCGCGCCTACAAAGCCCGATACCGGCTCCAGCGTAGGCGCTGCGGGCGGCCGCCGATCTATCACATAACGCAGCACGCGCTCTACGCCGGCTACGCGCAAACGCAATGCATAGGCGCGCTCTTCGCCGGGAAAGGCGTCGAGCACTATGGCGCCATGCGCGCTGAGCCAGGGGCCCTCGGGCGAAAAGGCGTACTCATAACGCTGATACACTGGGGCAAGCGCGGGTATATATATAGCCGATGCGTAGGAACCTTCCGCAGGCAGGCCGGGAAAGGCCGTAAGCGCTTCCTGGGCCCAGGCCGCGAAAGGCGGCAGGGCCAGAAGCAGGAACAGGGTAAAGGCTATAGGCTGCCCGCGGCTTTTCATCACTGCTTCAATACGGAAAGTATGTCCTGAAGCTCCGGATCCTCGGGGTAGTAATGGGTCTTGAGCTCATTCTCGGTGAGGCCCACGAGTTCGTGGCTCATGTAATGTATCCAGCGCTCATCCTCCGGCGTGGCCACGTCGTGCAGCCTGCACCAGTAATCGGGCACGATGGGCAGGGAGGCCCCGCGATAGCGCACGATCTTGTAATCGTGTACCGCTATCTTTAAGTCCTTACGGGGCACGCCCTTCTCAAGGATAATGGTGGCAAGATGGTTTATCGTCCTGCCAGAATCGTATATATCGTCGATAAGCAGCACCTTATCGCCGTTTCGCAAGTACTCGGGGCTGTAGGTCCAGCCGTCCACGCGCACCTGTTCGCACTGGCGCACGTCGGTATAGGAACGGGCCACGACGGCGGCGTAGAATACCGGCCTTGAATCCTTGCGTACGGCCTTGAAGTACTCGGATATGACATTGCCCAGATAGGCGCCGCCGCGCAAGGACACGTAGATAACGTCCGGCATGAAGCCATCCAGGTGTATCTTATGCGCTATCTTCAGCGCATTATTGCGCACCTGGTTATAAGAAATGAATTCCTTGCTCATCGGCACCTCGCTAACCCTTACTTTAGCATTACTTACGCACCAAAGCAAGCGTGTCGAGTTTTTGCCCGGCCCGGTATACCTCAAACTGTATCTTGGTAGCCTTTGGATCATTGATCAGGCGGTAGAAGTCGCCCACGCTGCTAACCTTTGCGCCGTTGACGGCGGTGATCACGTCGCCCGCCCGCAGAGACAGGAAGGCAGAGGGACTGCGCGCTATGATCGAGCCTATGGTAACGCCTTTTTGATTCTTAGCCAGCTTTTGCGCCTCTATGTGCTCCGGCGTAAGCGCAAGCACTTCCAGGCCGGGCCAGAGCTTACTATAATCGGCGGCCGAGCTTTCATCGCGCTCTTCTATGCGCACCTGCACATCAAGCTTCTTGGCCTCCCGAATAATGGAGAACACGGGACGGCTACCGGGCGCTAAGTCGCCGACGATGCGCACGAGCTGATCCACGTTGGCCACGCTCCTGCCATCTATGGATAGAACAAAATCGCCGGAGCGCAGTCCGGCCTTGCCCGCCGGGCCGTCGGTAAACACATGGCCTATGAAGGCGCCGCGCCTGTCGCTTATGCCCAATTCGCTCAGGCTCGTCCGTTCGAGCGTTCCCAGCAGCACGCCCAGCCAGCCGTAGCGCACGCTTCCCCTGCTTATGAGATCATCTATGACGCGCTTGGCGTTGTTGATGGGTATGGAAAAGCCTAGGCCGATGCTCCCGCCGGTATTGCTGGCTATCCACGTATTAATGCCGATAATCTCCCCGCGTATATTGGCCAGGGCGCCGCCTGAATTGCCGCGGTTTATGGCCGCGTCGGTCTGTATAAAGTCGTTTATATTGCCCTGGGGGCCCCCGTCGCGGCCTATGGCGCTGACTATGCCGGTGGTTACCGAGGAAAAGAGGCCGAAGGGGCTGCCAATGGCGATCGCCCAGTCGCCCACCTTGAGGGCGTCTGAATTGCCCAGGGTAGCCACGCGTATATCCTGGTCCTTGGTATCAAAGACGACTATAGCAAGGTCCTTGCGCTCGTCAGTTCCTACGACAGAGGCCTTAAACTCGCGCTCGTCATAGAGCTTGAGCGTTATACTGGTAGCACCCGCTATTACATGGTTATTCGTTAGCACGTATACCTTGTCGCCGGCGCGGCGCACGATCACGCCCGATCCTAGGCCCTGCTCCTGCCGTTGAGGCGGAACCTGCCGTTCCTCGGGCGCTAGCTCCGGGTCGCCGAAGAAAAAGCGCCAGGGAAACTCGCCCGACTGCGGCACCGAGGAACTGCCGATTACGGAAAGCTCCACCACGGACGGCAACACGGTCTCGGCCACGTAGTTAAAGGCGGTCTGCAAGGCGCCGGCCTGCTCTATAGCCTGCGATACGCTGGGGCTTGGGGGGGCCGACTGCGCATAGGCCAAAGCCCTACCGTTGCCGGAACCGCCGCCGGCGAATATGGAGAAAGCCGCCACGAAACCTATCATGATGCCTATGAGCACCAGGTTCACTAAAAATATCTTCTTGGAGAACAATGCTTTTGTCAGTGACATTTCACGCTCCTCATCATTGCTGTATGCGATTAATATAATACTTGACGGGCAAAACGGTTACCCCAGTAGCCTTAATCTTGGCTACCACGCGGTAAGTACTTCTATGCCGTCCTGCGTAACGGCTATGGTATGCTCGAAATGCGCCGACAGCGAGCGATCCCGCGTCACTACCGTCCAGCCGTCATCCAGCTCTTCTATGGCGTCGCCGCCACTATTGATCATGGGCTCAATGGCGAGGACGAGGCCGGGTGACAGGCGGGGATTCGGTCCTGAGCTGACGTAATTGGGCACCTGGGGGTCTTCATGCACGGCGAAGCCCACGCCATGCCCGCAGTACTGCCGCACGACGCCGAAGCCCGCGGCGCTGGCATGGCTGAACACGGCACGGGACAGGTCGTGTACGCGCCCGCCGGGCTTAGCCGCCGCTATGGCACGCGCCAGGCATTCTTTGGTAACCGATACCAGCCGTGCGGTGTCCGGCGCGACCGGAGGCAGGGCCACGCTGAACGCCGCGTCGCTAAAGTAGCCCCCTAAATTGATGCCGCAGTCTATGCCTACGAGGTCTCCAGGCTTGAGTACGCGCTTACCCGGTATGCCATGGATAACTTCCTCATTAACCGATACGCAGAGGGCGGCGGGATAGTCGTAGTAACCAAGAAAGGCGGGCAGCGCTCCATGCGCCGCTATGAAGGCCTGGGCTTCTCTATCTAGCTCGCCCGTGCTTACGCCGGGCACGATTAAGGGCTTTATATGCGCATACATTTCCGAAAGTAGCGCGCAGGAACGGCGTATGCCGTCCAGCTGTTCGGGATTTTTTAGCTTGATCATTAGTATAGTATCCTTCCCCTATCATGGTGTCGTCAACGGACAGCATAACGCTCAGGGCCGCATAGCATCAAGCGCGGTCAGGCCGCGCTTAGCCTCGAGCGATAAGGGATAGGCCTGCAGCGCGGCCCGGTATGCTGCGCGCGCGGCGTCGGGTTTAGCTCCCGCCTCATGGGCTTTAGCTTCCCAGAGGTAGGCCACGGACTTTCTTGTGGTGTCGGCCGCTTTACTGGCTGCTACCGAGAAGCTGCGCGCCGCGTCGCCGTAGCGCGCCTGGGCCAGTTGAGACAGCCCCATATTGTAAGACGCGCTGTAGCCCTCATACTCAAGGTCAGCCTGAGCGAAAATCGTTTCAGCCTTGGCGTAATCGCCTAGGCTGAAGGCATCCAGGCCGTCCCAGAACCAGGCCCGAGGCAAAGCCGGCGCTAATTTCGCATAGTCTACGCGTATGGTTCCGTACTCTTTCCATAGGCCTGCGGCATGACAAATGGACAGGGCGGTATCCACGGCCTGGGGGCTCTCAGGGTGGCGCGCCAGCAGGCCCAGGGCTATGGCCCGCGCGCGGGATGGTTCGGCGCGCGCCAGAAGCGAGGCCAGGAGCGAGGCTTCTATAGTGCTACGTGGCGTGAGGCCTTTAAGCATGCTGAGCGCTTCCCGGTCACGGGCCTGGCTTAAGAGCCAGGCGGAGTATTCCAAGGCCGCTCCAGCGTTCCGGGGAAAGAGGCTAGCCATGCGCTCGTACCAGAACGCGGCTACGCCGGGCTCAGGCTCTCCCGCAATATCGCGGGGCAGCAAAGATTTACGTTCTTCGACGGGAGGCTGCGCAGCTTCGAGCCTTGCCATGGCGGCATAAGGCCGCCATGAGCGCTCCGGATAGCGCTCAATAAGGGCAGCGTACGCCTCGGCGGCCAAGGCAGGCACAGCGCTCAGATAGGCCGCTGAAGCGGCAAGTTCGAGGCGCTCGGCATCGGCCGCCTCGTCGCCTTCTTGGCGTTCTAGAGGCGCATAAGAGAGGAGCTCGAATAGCCCCGCGTCCCAAAGGAGCCCAGGGGGGAGCGCTGCTCCCCGCTCATAAGCCTGCCGCGCTAATTCCCGCGCAAAGCTCAGCCGCCCCCGCCTCATTTCGGCCAAGGCTCCTTCAATAAGAAAGCCCGGCGCGTTCAGCGCGTCGGCCAGCAGGGCGTAGGCTCCAGTAGGTATATCCGGGCTGACGCCGGCTTTACGCTGGGCAGCGTAAGCTTCCGCGAACAAGAGCGGCCGCTGCTCTATACGCAGGGAGCGTTCAAAGAGAGCAAGCGCTTCGCCGTAGAAGCCCGCGCCCATGAAGGCATCAAAGGAAGCCAGGGCCACGGGTTCGCTTAGGAGCGTTAAAGCGCTAAACTCGCGGGCCGTGGCCGCATAAGCTTCAAGGCTGAACGCCCGGGCTCGCTTGAGTACGCGCAGGCGCTCCTCCGTGTTGCGGGCAAGGCCGGCGGCACGCGGAAAGAGGGCCGCGTCGACGGCCGGCGATGCGGAATCCATAAGGGCAAGCATGGCGTTAAGGGAGCGGGGAGAGGGAGAACAGGAGGCGAAAGCCGCGGCTAAGGCCGCAACGATGCCTACCAGAACTAACGGGCGGAGAATACCGGCCCAGCGAACGCCGTCTCGGCGAACGCCCCGGTATAAGGCTTGCCCGATGGCTAGGCTCCGAGCTCTTTCCATACGGCATCCAGCACGCCGTTTATGAAGCGGTAGGAATCCTCGGCACCGAATTCCTTGGCTATCTCTATCGCTTCGTCTATCGTTATCTGCGCCGCTATGTCGCGCTGGAACACGAGGGAGTAAACGGCTATACGTAGTATAGCCAAATCCACTTTCTTGAGGCGCTCGAAGCTCCAGTGCTGCAGGTGTTTGGCTATAAGAGCGTCCACTTCGGGCAGCTTCTCAAGGGTACCGGCCACGATGAGCCCGGCGAAGGCCTTGAGCTCCTCGTCGGCGCTGGCGGCGGAATCCTCCGCCAGCCAGGAGAAGCTTAGGAGCTCGGAACTGGGCACCGCCGAGGCGTCCCAGGCGTACATGGCCTGGAAGGCCAGGATGCGCGCTTTCCTGCGCGAAGCCATTAGGGCTTACCTATGATCTTTACCTCGGCCTGCGAGCGCAGCTTCGTCTTAAGCTCCTGCAGGGTCTTGGCGAGAAAATCGTTCTGGCGCTGCTGCGCAAGGCTCTGCGCTATGAAATCCTGAACCGACAGCTGCTGGCCAAGCTGGTAAGGGTCGGATAGCTCAAGCTGCTTCTGCGGGAAGGTCTCGGCCTTGCGCACGAGCCACCAGCCTTTATCATTCTCGAAAGGCGCTGATACCGTGCCATCCTTGAGGCTGAATACGGAGTCGAACAGTTCCTTGCCGTACTGGCTGGAAGCTTCCACCACCTTGGGCACGTACACATAGTCCCTGGTAGCGCCGTAGCTGCCGTCGGCGGCTCGAAGGCGCAGAGAATCGAAGCTCTCGCCCTTTGCCAGGCGCTCGGACAGGTCCTTGATGATCTTAGCGCCCTTGTCGCGCTCGGCCTGGGTGGAATTCTGGAAGGGATAGTATATGAAGGCTACGCGGGCGGTCTCGGGCCGCACGAGCTTAGACTTCAGCAGATCATAGTTGCGCAGTATCTCGTCGCTCGTAATGGGGGGGATGGCCTTGATCTCGGCGGCCTTGGCCGTGGATATCCAGCGCTGCAACAGTATCTGCTTGCGGTAGTAGGAGCGAAGATCCGCTAACGAGGTACCCTGGCTAGCAAGGAGCGATTCGTACTCCGCGTCGCTCACGGCTTTGCCGAGCTGAGAGGATACCTGTGCCTTGCTCTGGGCTATGGCGGAATTCACTTCGGCGTCGCTGGTTTTAATGCCGTCGCGCTCGCACATCTGGTCGAAGAGTATGTCGTCTATAAGGTCGTCCAGGAAGGCCTTGCGCTCGTCGGCCGTCAAGGCCTTCTTGCGCATGGCTTCTACTTTCGCCACGTCGTCCCTAAAGGCTTTCTCCGCGATAATTTGCGTTTTAGTAAGCTTAACGGTGGCCATGGGCGTGCTGAGACCCTGAGCAAACAGGGGCGCGCCTACAAGGGCAAGTATCAAAAGGGCTGCTAGCTGCTTCTTCATGCATTACTCCATCCGGTTCGTATAGCATGTCGTCCGGGCCGGTTCCCGGTGGATGCTTTATTTCTAAACAAGCCAAGGCGCACTAGGTTAAAAGAAAAACGACCTCTATGACAAGCGCCTTACGGGGACCCAGATGGCAGAACTAAGGCACACCCCTGATTACCGTAGCTTAAGAGCCATGCGCTCGAGCGCCGGCTATGCGCACGCCTAAGGCCTTTAAGCCAGGCAGCTTGGGCTTCAAGGAAGCGGCCTTATCGATATAATGGGCGGCTCGAGAGCTATCCTTCATGCGCAGGCAAAGCTCGGCCGCGCGACGATAGAACTGGGCGTCGTTATCCGCTGAGCTTTTCAAGGCTATGGCCTCCTCGAGCAAAGCAAGCTCTTCAGCCGGCGCGAGGGAACGCCCAAGCTCTTCCAGCACAAGGCGCCTGAAGCGGGACAGAACCACTTCGTAGAAGTAGCCAAAGCCGGATTGTCTCTGCTCCATGCTTATAAGCTTTTTCATGACGCGGTAGGCGTCCATGAAGCGTCCGCGGTCAATGTACTCCTCGGCTATGCAAAATTCCGCGTCCATAGCCTCGGGCCGCTCGAAGAAGCGCTCGAGCCTGCCGTCGTCCCGGTCGCGTATACGTTCATAGAGCTCGAGGGCCTCGTCCTCGTAATCATGCAGCAAGTCGTAGAACACGAGTTTGGCTATGTATTCAGGATCATTGAGCCGCTCCATGAGCCAGCTGCGGTAGTCGAAGGAGCCCGGCCCGTCGTTGCGCACGATACGCAGGCGCCCTCGGTCGTATTCGCGCCTGGCCTCGGCGTCGGAGAGCACCTTATAGGCCTCCAGCAGCGAGCGCATACCCTCGTCCGCGCCGCCGTCCATATCCGGATGAGATGATTTGGCGCGCCTGCGGAAGGCGCTTTTTATTTCCTTAAGGCTGGCCTCGGGATGGACGCCCAGCGACAGGTAGTGGTCGGTCACGTATGGCTCCCCTTGACGGGTTTAAGTTGACACTCGAAGCGCCGTACGAGGGCATTAGCTTCGCGAGGGTCCCGCGCCTGGGAGAAAGCCTCGATGAAGCCGGGAGCGTCTATGAGCTGGGCCAGACGCTTAAGGGCGTCAAGATGAAGGCCGGGCTCTGCTTTGGGCGAGAGCAGCATAAATACCACGCGTACGGGATCCGCCTCCGGGGACGCAAAGGAAAGCCCCGCGGGCAGAAAAGCAACGGCGCCGCAGAGTTCAATAGGCAACGCGAGTTTTGCGTGCGGTATGGCTATGCCCGGGCGTATAGCGGTGGGCATGAGGGCCTCGCGCGCGAGCAGGCCCTGGAGGGCCTCTTTGCGCGGGAAGCTATCGCCAAAACCCTGAGCGGCGCTAGCCACGAGGGCATCGAACAGCTCATACCTATCCAGGCACGCCATGTCCATGAGTATTCTGTCCTGGGAGAACAGCTCGTGGAGCATGGACCTTGCCCGGGAGGCTTGTAGGCTACTGGCCGCTGCCGGAAGGGAGGGGGCTCTCTTGAGGAACGGTAAGGCTGGGCTCGGTGCTCTCAAGTCCTTGCGCAGGCGCCTGGCTTTCGGAATTCCACCATTCGGTAGACTGGGCTTCCTGCCCGCGGGCCGCGGCCTCAACGTCGCCTATGGAATCGCCACGGTTTATAAGGGCCAGACTGAAGGCGATAACGAAGAAAAGCCCGCCTAACACATAGGTGAACTTAACGATTACGTTGGAGGAGCGTGAACCGAAAGCGGCGCTGCCTGCTCCCGAAAAGAGACCGCCTAAGCCCTCGCCTTCCTGATCCTGTATAATCACCAGGAAAATAAGCAAGGCGCACACTATGGCGAAGAGTACGAGGAGAACAATACCGAAAAAACCCATCTTAATTACTCCGAGTGTATTGCTTCTGGATAGCCCCGAGTACGGGGAGATACCGTGGGATAATACCCGGAAAGGGCGGTCGGCGCAATACCCCGACCGCTCTTCCTCGCATTAGCGGAAGCGGGCTATGGGAACGAAGCTTTCCGCCTTAAGGGCCGCGCCGCCCACCAGAGCGCCGTCAATATTAGGCTTAGCCATCAATTCGACCACATTATCGGGCTTTACCGAACCGCCGTACTGTATGACGAGCGCCTTTGCGGAGGCTTCATCATAAAGCGACGCCACAACCGTTCGTATATAGGCGTGTACCGCGTCGGCATCCTCAGGCGTAGCGGTCTTGCCGGTGCCTATGGCCCAAACGGGCTCGTAGGCTATGACTACCTTGGCAAGCTCTTCCTTGAAAACGCCCTTGAGTCCTTCTCGCAGCTGCGCGCCTACTACGGCCTCAAGTTTGCCCGCCTCACGCTCGGCAAGAGTCTCTCCAACGCAGAGTATGGGCTCAATGCCGTGCTCCAAAGCCAGGAGCAGTTTGCGGTTTATAAGCTCGTCGGTCTCGAAATACGAATGCCTACGCTCGGAATGACCCAGAATAACGGCCTGTACGCCTATATCCTTAAGCATGAGCGGAGACACCTCGCCGGTATGCGCGCCTTGATTCTCAGGGCCCATATTCTGGGCGCCTAAAATAATAGAGGAACCTTTTATTGCCTGGGCTACCGCGGAAAGCGCGGTAAAAGCGGGGGCTATCATCACTTTTTCGCTGCCGCCCTTCAGCTTTTCCACTAATTCCGTGGCCATGGCCACGGATTCGGCTATGGTCTTATGCATTTTCCAGTTACCGGCCATGTAATAGCGTTTCATTGCGTATCCTTCCTAAATCAGGGGCGATTTTACGAGCCGAAAGACCCCAAAAATCGCTCTATTTGCAGACTTCTATACCGGGCAGCTTCTTGCCTTCCAGTAGCTCTAGAGACGCTCCGCCGCCGGTGGATACGTGGCTCATCCTATCGGCTAACTTGAATTTGTTCACCGCCGCCACGGAATCGCCGCCGCCCACGACGGTTATAGCGCCCCTGCCCGTGGCCTCGGCTACCATCTTTGCCACTTCACCGGTACCCCGGGCAAAGGCTTCAAACTCAAACACGCCTACGGGGCCGTTCCATACGATACTCTTAGCGCCGGCCAGTACTGAGCGGTACAGTTCCAGGGTCTTAGGGCCCACGTCAAGGCCCATAAGGTTCGCTGGCAGAGCCGCTCCGTCTATAGCCACGGGGGCGGCGGCGGCGTCAAAAGCCTCAGCCCCAATATGATCCAAGGGCAGCACGATATTGACGCCCTTAGTCTTGGCCACGGACAATATCTGCTTGGCGGTATCCAACTGGTCGTCCTCTACGAGAGACTTGCCCACGTCATGGCCCTGAGCCTTGAGGAAGGTGTAAGCCATACCGCCGCCTATGACGAGGGCTGAGGCGTTTTTCAGCAGGCTTTCGAGCACCGCTATCTTGGAACTAACCTTGGCGCCGCCAATTATCGCCACCATGGGCTTGGGCGGATTTGTTACCATGGGCTCGAGGTACTGCACCTCTTTTTCCATAAGGAAGCCCGCGGCCGCCACACTGACGAACTTGGCTATGCTGGCGGTGGACGCATGGTCGCGGTGAGCCGTACCAAAAGCATCGTTTACGAATATTTCGCCATAACCGGCAAGCTCCTTGGCCAGCTTATCGCGGGCCGCGGGGTCATCGCTGGTCTCTTCTTTATGAAAACGGGTATTCTCGAGCATGATAAGCGCTCCGTCGGCCTGGCCTTCTATAAAGGCCTTTTTACCGTAGCAGCCGTCCTCGCCCGCGAATATCACGGGAAGCGATAGCTTGGCCGCAAGGTATTCGGCTATGGGCCTCATGCGGTGTTTGCCCGCTATGTACGAGGCCTCATCCCAGGCTTTGCCCGCTTTCTCGGCTTTTTCCTTGGCCTTTTTCGCGTCCTTAGAAGGGTCGCCTAGGTGGCTCATAAGCACGACGCTCTTAGCGCCCTTTTCTATAATGTACTTGATCGTGGGTATGGCGGCGAGGATACGGGTATCGTCCTGTACCACGCCGTCTTTCATGGGCACGTTAAAATCGACGCGCATAATGACGCGCTTGCCCTTCAGTTCCAGGTTCTTAATGCTCTTGATCATGGATTTACCCCCGGGAATAAAGATTCGCCGCATCGAGGCGCAGGGCGCCTCGTTAAAAAAGGCCGCCCGAGACGAGCCCGGACAGCCTTAACACGCAGAGCGTAAAACGGGCCTCCGTTATTTCTTGGAGCCGGACATGTGCATAAGCAAATCGATGACGCGGCTGGAATAGCCCCACTCGTTATCGTACCAGGACACGATCTTGAAGAAGCGCTTCTCGCCGGGCAGGTTGTTCTGCAGCGTGGCAAGGCTGTCGTATATGGACGAGCGCGCATCGTGGATGAAGTCGCTGGATACCAGTTCTTCGTGTCCGTAGCCCAGTATGTCTTTGAGGTAGGTCTCGCTGGCTTTCTTTAAGAGGCCGTCAATCTCTTCGATTGAGCTGTCCTTCTCGGAGCGGAAGGTAAGGTCCACCACGGATACGTCGGGGGTGGGCACGCGGAAAGACATGCCGGTAAGCTTGCCCTTGGTGCTCGGAAGCACCTCGCCTACGGCCTTGGCGGCGCCGGTGGTCGAGGGGATGATGTTCATGGCAGCGGCGCGGCCGCCGCGCCAGTCTTTCTTGGACACGCCGTCCACCGTCTTCTGGGTAGCGGTGTAGCTGTGTATGGTGGTCATAAGGCCGGTCTCTATGCCTATGCCTTCCTTAAGAAGGACATGCACGACGGGAGCCAGGCAGTTGGTGGTGCAGGAAGCGTTGGAAATGACGTGGTTCTTGGAAGCGTCATAATCCTTCTCGTTTACGCCTATGACGAAGGTCTTTATGGGCTTGTCGTCGGCCTTGCTCTTGGCGGGGGCGGTTACGATGACTTTCTTGGCGCCGGCGTCCAGGTGGCCATAAGCCTTCTCGTCGTTAAAGAGGCCGGTGGATTCGATCACGTACTCGACGCCGAGCTTGGCCCAGGGTAGGTTCTTAAGCTCTTTTTCGGCCATAACGCACTTGATCTCGTGCCCATTAACCACGAGCGTGTCATCCTCGGCAAGCGAGGCGTCGCTCTTCTTGGAGCCTATTTGCGCCTTCATGCGGCCATGGACGGAATCGTACTTAAGCTGGTAGGCAAAATATTTCGCGTCGGTGGAAATATCCACTACGGCTACCACGTCTACCTTATCCTTGCCCAAGAGTCCGCGCTCTACCAGAGACTGAAACACGAGCCTGCCGATACGGCCAAAACCGTTTATCGCTACTTTCATGGGTATCCTCCTAAGAAAAGCATAGCTATCCGTCTAAGCATAGGGTTTTTTTAGGTTAAACCATAGTGCCAGACTTATTTTAGTAATAGAAGGATACCGGTAAATAGAATCATGCGTCAATGCGCCTATAATTAAATAATGCATAAATGGTGCATTTTTTCTTTTAATAATCCATAGTTATACGGAAGATATCAAAACTCGTCTGAATTGTGGAAAAACCTCTATGCGCTACGTATTTATTCAATTAGCCGGAAAGGCCTTCCGATATTGTGAATGTCGGGCAGGATCATAGTTCCCCTCCCAGTTTGCTATGGCCCAACCGACAGCCTGTCAGGGCGGGCCGGTCGTAAAGACCGGCCTTTTTAATAAGCTTGACCTTATGCGAGCCTTTCGCGTAGGCTCAGTCACGTATGGCTCGTAAAAACCTTCTTATTACCCTCGTTCGCGTCGCGGCCATTGCCGCCGTACTCATAGCGCTCGGCATAGGCATAGCATTCGGCATAGCCTTGGCGTCCACGCGGAACCTGATGTCTATAGAAAACTTCAGCCAGTTCGACCCCGAGATACCCTCCAAGATCGTCGACATAAACGGAAGGCTGATAACGGAGTTCTCCGCGGACATTAAGCGAGAGATCGTTTCCATAAAGGACCTGCCGCAGCACGTCATAGACGCCCTCATCACGCGCGAGGACCGCACCTTCTGGACCCACCCGGGCTTTACCCTCAGGGCGTATTTCAGGGCCTTGGTGGGCGTGATCACCGGCAGGCGCTCAGGCGGCGGCTCTACCATTACCCTACAGCTTTCGGGCACCCTGTACGCGGACCGCCGGGACATAAGCTATCGCCGCAAATTGGTGGAACTCTGGTACGCCATACAGCTGGAGCGGCGCTTCTCCAAGCAAGAGATATTGGAGATGTACCTCAACCGCATGATCATGGGCCCGGGCACCTACGGCATAGAGGCGTCCAGCAAGTACTACTTCGGCCATTCCGCGCGCGAGCTTACCCTGGCCGAGGCGGCCGTACTCGTGGTGCAGCTATCGGCCCCTACTCACTATAACCCCTTACGCAACCCCAACGTGGCGCGCGACCGCTCGCGCGCGGTGCTCGACGATATGGTAAGCCTAGGCTACACCAGCAAAAAAGAAGCGGACGACTCGTTTGACCTCTACTGGGATAACTTCGACTATACGCGGATAGCCACCGCCGCCTACAGCCCGCGCGACGACAAGGCGCCTTGGTTCAGCGAGTACGTGCGCAGGCAGCTGCAGGATATGCTCTACGGTTCTGTAGACCTATACCGGGACGGCTTGGTCATCAACACTACCCTCAACCTGGACCATCAAATTGTAGCTGATAAATATATGAGCCGCTATCTCGAACAGGTGAACAAGGAGTACGCGGCTTCAAGCTCGAAGCGCCTGCGGGAGGCCGAGCGGCTCTATGCCCCCATGACCGAGCTCCTCGGCCTTGCTTTCAATCTTGAAGGCGTATTCTTCCAGGAAAGCAAGGTAGAAGCCCAGGCTATGGACTACTACCGCAAGCACGTGAACCCCACGGTAGACGCCCTGGCTATGCTCTTTGGCATCGAATCCCTCAAGATAGCATCCAACTCCAGCTACGGCGCACAACGCAGCGTCATGGCCAAGAATACGGTTGAAGGCGCGCTTATAACCCTGGACAACGAAGGCGGCTACATAACCGCCATCGTGGGCGGCTCCAAATTCGAGCAAGCCAACCAGCTTATACGGGCTACCCAGTCGCGGCTCATGCCAGGCTCTTCGTTTAAGCCCCTCTTCTATTCGGCTGCCATAGACTCAAGGACCTTCACGCCGGGCACCCTTATCTACGACGCGCCTATCGTGTTCTACAATGAGGACGGCACGCCCTACATACCGCTCAACTTTAAGGGCGAATGGATGGGCCAGGTGCTCACCTGGGTAGCGCTGGCCAAATCAATGAACGTGCCGGCCATCAAGGTCCTGGACGGCATAGGCTTCGACGCCGCAATAAACCGCGCCGCCGCCCTGCTCGACATCAAGGATCCCCTTGAGATACGCCGTACCTTTCCGCGGGTATATCCGCTGGCCCTCGGCGTCATAGGCGTAACGCCCTTAAAAATGGCCCGAGCCTTCTCCGTATTCGCCAATCAGGGCAAGGAAGTGACGCCCATAGCCATACGGAGCATAGAGGATAGGAACGGCAAGATCATCCTTGAGCCGGAAAAGCAGCTGCGCGCGGAACAGCGTAAAAAAGGCACGGCCATACAGGTGGTGTCGCCGCAAAACGCCTATGTAATGACCGATATGCTCAAGCGCGTCGTCAGCGACGGCACCCTGCGCTACCAGACTAACCAAGGCGCCATATTTACCTACACCGATACAGAAGGCAAACGCTTTACCATACCGTCGGCAGGCAAGACCGGCACTACCCAGAACTGGGCGGACGCGTGGACCGTTGGCTATACGCCCTATTTGACCACCGCGATCTGGTTCGGCTTCGACCAGCCGGGCAATTCCTTAGGCGTAAACCAGTCGGGCGCGGTTATCGCCGGTACGGCATGGGCTAATTACATGGCCGAAATACATAAGGGCCTGCCCTATAAGGATTTCGTACGCCCGCAAACAGGCCTTATAGACGTGCGGGTATGCGCGGTATCCGGCCTCTTGCCCACCGAGTATTGCGACGAAGGCAGCGTTACCCTCACCTATTACGAAGGCACCCAGCCTAAGAGCTATTGCGACCTGCACCAATTCAAGAGCGAACAGGCAGAAACGGTCATACGCAGGCTTTCGAGCCAGGGCGAGGTTCTAGGCGGAGGCAGGGTGGATTCCGCCCTCGATCTTGGCGGTCTCGATTTAGACGCCCTGCTGCGGAGCCTTGAATCCGAGAATTACCAGTTGGGGCCAGCGCCTTTTAATCCCTTCCTGCCGGCCAATACGCCGGGCGGCACGGGTTCCACAGGCGCTCCCGCCGCGGGGTCGGGCAGCAATGCGGGAACAGATAATTCATCGAACGTCCTTGATTAAGGGCTAAACGAGCGCTACCCTCATGGTTAGGAGCATAGCGTGCAAGTAGATATCAGCAGGATCAAGCTCAAGAAGCGGCTGCGCAAAGACTTAGGCGAGATAGAAGGTCTCGCCGACAGCATGGCGCGCTTCGGACAGCTTCACCCCCTCGTTCTAACCAAACGGTATGTACTCGTATCGGGCAGGCGCCGCCTGGAGGCAGCTAAATCCCTTGGCTGGTCCACGATAGAGGCTATTATGCTGGAAGGCCGCAGCAAGGCCCAACTCCTCGAGCTTGAGATAGACGAAAACGTATACCGCTCGGCGCTTACGCGGGACGAACTGGAAGAAGGCCTTGCCAAGCTGGACCGCTTGAGAAACCCCGGTTTCTTTGCCCGCATATGGAACGCTATCCGCGACTTTTTTGCGCGGCTTTTCGGCAGGATAGACTGATGCCAAGCACAGGGAAGGCCCGTGTCCCAGCACTCCTGCTACGAAGCGCGGCGCTTTCCGTCTGCCTGAGCCTAGCCATAGCGGCTCAAGCCCAGAGCAGGCAAGCCGTGGTCAAAATCGTGCCCTTTAGCGGCGAGGGCTTTATAGCTTCCGAGCTAAACGGCCTGCAGAACCTTGTGGCGGCTCAGATAGTAGAGCTTCGCGCGTTCAGGCTTACCGACGATGCCGGCCGAGACCTTGCCTTAAGCGAGACGGAACAGGCCCTAGCCGTCGGCTCCACGGCCTTTGCCGCCGCTCCCCTAAGCGCGGAGTATGTCCTCACGGGCTCTTTGTCCCGGGTGGGCGAACTCGTGGTATTCAGCCTGTCCAATACGAGGGTGCGGGACGGAGAGAAACTCGTCGTTAGCGACAGCGCGCCTTCAATAAACGAGATCGCTGCTAGGAGCAGGGCCCTTACCCGCAGTCTCTTTAGCGATGCACAACGGGACGCGCTATCCGCGGACGGCGGAACTGCTTCGGTAAGCTCCAGCCCGGGCGGCGGCTCCGATTCGGCCGAACCCGCTAAAGAAAAAGGGCCGTCGCTCGCAGAAGAGCGGGCTCACGACCGGCCTAGCCTGGCTATGCTCGCGGCTACCTGGCGCGGAGACAAGGGCCTTGAAACCATACGCCTCTATCCTAACGGCACGGGCATAGCGTTTTTAAGCGGCGGCGGCACTATGCGCGTGCGATTACGCATAGAGGGCTCGGCGATAGAAGTATGGCAGGATCAGGCTAACGACCCGGCCATGTACCGCAGCCCAAATTGGGGCTACGAAACCGCTCAGTCGATAGCAAAGGAAGCGCGCCCCATGCGCTGGTACTTCTCGCTCAGCGAGGACGGGCAGGCTCTGTTCGGCATTAAGGAATCCGTGGCCTATGACGGCCTTGCGCGCAGCGTGGATAACGGTTATGTAAGGGATGCCCGCTGGGAACGTATTTCCCGCTAGGCCTTTACTCTTAAGCTTCCTTGCCCATGCTTGCCCGCGGCCCGCTCTCGCGTTGCTCCCTGCGAAGCAGCGCCACGATGCCATAGGCAGCGCAGGCTATGAAGCCTAGGCTTAGGGCTAATATCTTGGCGTCCAGATCAGCCATAGACTCCCTGGGCATGTATACGATGCGTTCTCCGGGGCCGGATGGCACGGCAAGCGAAGGCTTAATGGACAGACGCAGGGCTACTTCATTCCGAGCTAAGTATCCGAGGCTGCGGCCTTCGAGCGCTATGCTGGCTGGATCGGCACGGAGGGCCTGCCATCGTTGGCTATACGCGGCGTTCATCTCTTCTAAATAGATGAGGTTTTCTGACATGGCCTCGGTGCTTGCGCGCGCATAGGCCGTAGCGGCGATTCCGCGCGGCCCCCAGAGTAGGGTCATAAGGCAGTACGAGAGCACAGTTACCCACGCGCCGAAGAAAATGGATCGTTTCATCGATATCATTAACGGCGGCATAGCCGAAGAGCTTAATCGGAATACTCATGTTGACAATGCACCTAAGCGCGATTAGAGTGATTTGAGGCTGTTCTGCTATTCTTTGATACGGTTTTAGCCGATACTGAAGCAAGAACCATCCCGTAGACGGAGCATACAGGCCATGCAGACTAAGAACCAGCGAGGGAACGACATGCCACAACCCGCCGCCGATCAGGAACTCGAGAAATATGGCGTATGGGTAAAAGCCGAACCTCAGGATATAATCGAGGAGCCCGAAACCGAGCACGAAATACTCGGACTCGATGCCGAACTGTCCCTTGAGTCGGACGACAGCGTCGCGACGGACGGACTGGACAGCTTTAGCCTGCCCGACGCTGATGAAGAAACATCCATACTGGATATAGAGACCATAGGCGAAGACGATATGGAGCTCTCTATGGATGGTTTTGAAGAGAATATCGACGAAGGCATTGTTGACGATTCGGTAATTGATATACCCCTTGACGATCTTGACGAATTCGAACCGACCCCTATGGAGAGCGATTCCGGCTCAAGCATTAGCTTTGACCTTGACGATAGCGAAAGCACGGAAGATGCACTCCCAGCGACCGACGATCTTGAAACCACGGACATAAGCCTAGATGACTTCGGCTTTAGCCTTGACGAGGAAACCGAGGATACCGGTACTAAACCCGTAGCCGAGGATAACTCGACGCCTGAATTGGTGGATCTTTCCGAATTCGGGCTTGAGGATGAAGACGCCTCGGCGGAGTCGACGCTTGAATCGGACGACTTCGACGCCATAGAGATGGATCTTCAGTTCGACGACACTATACCCAGCCCCTCGGAAAGCGAAGAAGAAGACAGCGCTGACTTTTCTCTGGACGATGTGGAGGATTTTTCAAGTGCGCCAAGCTCAGTGTCCGCCAGCGAGTTCGATAGCGTGCTCGCGGGTGAAAGTATACCTGAGCTGCCCAGTTCCGCTGAAGCCATGGAAGACGTTACCGCGGACTTTGAGAGCCTATCCACGAGCGGCTATAGCGCGGCCAAGCCCGCCCCAGAACGCAAGGTTCCGGGCAAGAGCCTCGATTCCTTCATAGATGACGAAGACAGAGACGAAAAGGGTATACTGCCTGACCTGCATGAAGAGAACGTGCGCTTCGATGATGTGCAGGCCTTAGAAAGCGAACTGAGCTACGGCCGCGCTAGCGCCGCAGCCGAAGCAGGCCCCTCCTCGGATCTGCTTAAGACCATAGCCAGCGAGCTGGCCGCTATTAAAGACGAACTGGTCACGCTCCGCGGCCAGCTCGGCAGTATGAAAGCGGCCCAGGCTCAGTCCGGCTCTACTCCCGCCGAAGAAGGCGGACTGGATGAGGAAACGGCCGCAGGCGGCTTCTTTGACGAGGAAGAAGACGATACCATAGCCCTAACGGGCGACGAACTCGATAACATCCTCAATACCGCCGACTTCACCGAAGAGCCCGTGCCGTCTGAGCACGAGCCCGGCCTTGACGAGAGCGCGCTGGACATATTGCCCGAGAGCGGCGATTACAGCCTTCCTGAATCCGTATCCTTCGATGACGATATAGGCATAGAAGCATTCGGGGCTGATGAACTGAATATCGGCGCAGAAAACGTGGAAGTAACCCCGCTTACGGTCATTACAGAAGACACCAGTTACCTGGAAGCTGAGGATGCCGACCTGCTCCTCGACGAATCGCCACTTACCGAGCCCGACGAGGACGAACTCATCGTGGAAGGCCCCGGCGATGAGAGCATGGAGCTTGCTGATTTTACCGACGAAACCCTTGAGGCCTTTGAAGAGGAATTACCCGATCCAACCGCTCTGTCCATTGAACTAGACGCAGCAGGCGATGGATTGGAAGAACCTCCCCTTGATCTATCCGACGAAGATATACTCGACTTTGAGGATGACGAGCTTGAAATTGAGGAATTTAGCGAGGATGACGAGATCGTTCTCTCCTTTGAGGGCGATGAGAGCCCGGGAAAGGCCACCGACGATTTCGCAAGCGAATCCTTGCCGGAGATAGAAGACGAGCTTGGCGCTCTTGAAGAGCTTCCCACGGAAGACAGCGACTTTAATATGGAGCTGCATACGGAAGAAAACCTAGCGGGCTCTGACGATTTTTCGTCGCTCGAAGGCGACGATGGCATAGTCGAACTTGAAGAATTGGAAGAGCTTGAAGAATTTAACCTGGCAGACGAAGACTTTAGCACCATGGACCAGGCCACCGTTAAGCCCGCCGTTCCCGTGGACGTGCATCCTGACGAAATAAGCATGTCACTCGATGATTCTTTCTTCGTAGAACCCGAAGAAAAGAAGCTTGACCTCTCTTCTCCCACCGAGATAAAGATGCCGGCATTCGGCACGCAGGATGATGAGGCTGTGTATGGTTTCGACGAGGAAAAAGACGAGAACGTTGAGCTCAGCGATGAAGAAGAGCCTTTCCCTACCGCTGCTCAGCCGAAGGCGGCCCCAGCGCCTGCCGCTCCCGCTCCCGCTCCCGCGCCTGTCGCTCCCGCGCCCGCACATACGCCCGACAAGCTTAAGAGCGATATAAAATCCGTACTCGTCTACCTCGACCAGCTTCTGGCCTCCTTGCCGGAAGAGAAGATCGAAGAATTCGCTTCTTCCGAATACTATGATACCTACAAAAAATTGTTCGATGAATTGGGGTTACTCTGATATGGGATTGCTCGACAAAGCCGCTAAAAGCCGCCAAGGCCCAGGCCAGGGACTCTTAGCCCTTAGCGAAAAAAAAAAGCCCTCGCGCCCGTAAGCGCCGTTAAAACGCGCGCCGCGCCTCAGGCGGCGCGCGCTTCAGCCCTTCCCGCCCTTTCCATGCACGAAATGCTCAAGGACATAGAAAGCCCGTATCTCTATCCCTACTTCTTAAGTCAGGCCATAGCCCAGGGAGCAGGCGATCAATGGCTTATACTTTATGCCCTCGAGGGAGGGGCCTACGACCCCGTTGCCTGCTTTGGGGCCTGCACTCCCGACATGACCCATAGCTGTCTGGATAAAGACAGCATGCTCTCGTCTCTGTCTGATTCCAAGGAAATTGAACCGCGATCCTTCCTTAAAGGCATAGGCGAGGGTTCCGTACGCATTACGCCTATCCTAAAACCGGACCTCATGCTTGTACGCTATCCGGGCTCCCGGGATGCGTATTTCTCGAGCAGCCTGGCCGATAGCGCTTACGAGTTCAGGAAACGCCGTTTAGACGGGCCGTTGCCCCCCACCCTATCCCCTAGCGGCCTTTTTTCTGAACTTAAGGCCGATCCGGCGGCGCGCACCGCTCCGTTCTGCTCTCTCTATATCCTTGACTTGGCCCCGCTCTTAGCCTGTTTCGGAAAGGCCTGCCCGAACATCGATTTTCGGGTCTTTTCCTCCGATTGCCTGCGCTTCTTAACGCGCGCCTTAAAAGACACAGGCACGGTCCGTTCTATTTCCGACCATACCGCGCTTGTTGCACAATTTGCGCCAAGACCGAGCGACGCCGAGTTGCTTGGCTCTCAGCTGGCCGGGTCCATGCGCCGCGCCTTCGCCGTCGAACAGGGCCCAAGGGTAAAGTCCTTCCTTGCCATAGACCTGCGCGAGCCTGAATCGGCTCAAGCCTTAAGGGACTTCCTCGCGGAAAGCCATTAAGGCCGTGCGCCCATGCCCAGGCAAGCCATGAGCGCGCCAGCCGCCTTTTACTCGCGCTACGCTCCCGATAAAGAAGCGGAGCGCTTTGCCCGGGCTATGCTCGCGGATAAGAAGCCATCGCTTATCTTCATACTCGGCTCGGGCAGGAACTACCTGGGCAAGGCCTGCAGGCAGCTTTCGCCAGGCGCCCGTATAGTCGTCGTTCAGCCGGACGGGAGCTTCGAAGCTGAACTCATCGATATGCCCGATGCCAGCTGGTGTCCCGGCGGCGACGAGTCCCTTGCTGATTTCCTTACCTCCTGCCTGGATGACGGCAAGGCCGCGGGCGGCATAGCCCTGCTGGAATGGCAGCCGCTTCTCAGCGCCTATCCGCGCGAGGCGGAGTATATGCGCAGCGCGCTAAGCATGGCCCTTGAGCATTATTCTTCTGCAGCCGCCACGCGCTCCTACTGGGCTAGGCGCTGGCTGCGCAATAGCGTGCGCTTTGCCTTAAAAGCCAGGCGCTTCGCCCGCATACGGCAGGGCGCAGGTTCCTTAGCTCTGGCCTGCGCGGGCCCAAGCCTGGAATACGCGCTTGATACCTGCCAAAAAGCCGGGCTGCCCATCTGGGCCTTGGCGTCCGCGCAGGAAGCCCTGGAGTGGCGCGGCTTTAAGCCAAGCCTCGTGCTGTCCAGCGACCCGGGTCATTGGGCCGCGTTCCACCTGCGCGCGGCCTTGGCAGGCGCTTGCCCCCTGGCTCTACCGCCGAGCGCCGCCCTGCCTGCGGCCCTGCTCGAAGGCGGCGCGTCCATCGTGGCCCTTGATACGGGCATGGCCTTTGAGGCCATGGCCCTTAACGCCGCGGGAGCCGAGCCGCTATCCGCTCGAAGTTCGGGCACGGCAGCGGGAACGGCCCTGAGCCTGGCGCTGGCCGCCTGTGACGGTACCGTCTATATGCTTGGCCAGGACCTTGCCGCGCGGAGCCTATCGGCCCATGCCAGGCCTTATGCGCTCGATAGGATAGATTTTTCGACGCCAGCAAGGCTGGCTCCCGAATCACAGCAGAGAAGCGCGCTTATCTTTGAGCGCTACGGCTCGCGCCAAGGAGCGTGGCGCCTTTCTCGGGCCTTTAACGCCTACGCTAAGGACGCCTTTCTTTCTCAAGCGGACCGTAAGCGCTGCTTACGGCTAAGCGACTCGCCGGTGGACAACGAATTGACAAAAGTAGCGCCTGGCGGCGCGCTTCCCGGCATCAGCCTGCCAAACGCCCAAGCGCCCCAAGCCGCTACGCAGTCCGGCCCGCGCTTTGAAGAATATGCGCCCCCCTTCGGCCTGCGCGAACGCGCCGACAGGATGGCCGCCTCCCTGGAGCGCGAAGGCGCTCGGCTCGCTTCCTTGGTACAGCTATCCTCATTATCCGGGGCCGGTCCTTTAAGCACGGCCGATGCTTCATCCCTTTTAGCCTTTGCGGGCAAAGCCGCCGCGCCCTTCATAGCCGAAGCCGCGCGAGGACGGGTAGAATCCGGCAGCGTACACTCGGCGAGCCTCGGCCTTAAGCAGGGCCTGGCCGCCTTACTGGAGTTCTGCAATGCATGACCCACTGCTCTTCGAGCGCAACATGCTCGCCATAGCCTCGCACCATCCGGTAAGCAGCGCCGACCGTGTGCGCAACGCTAGTTCCGATATGCGCGTTGGCATGGACGAGGCCAGGGACGGCTCGCCCCTAGCCTACTTAGATTACGCGGGCAGGCGCGCCTACATGAGTTCTCGTATGCATCCGCTGAGGGAAGCAGAGCGGCTTGCGGCAGAATATACCCAATCCGGATTTTTCGTATTCCTGGGACTCGGCCCGGGCTTCCTTGCCAAAGCCTTGCTTGAGTCAGGCAGGCTTTCGTCAGGCATAATAATCGAGTACCGCGCGGGCACCCTGCGCGCCATACTGGAGCGCATAGACCTTACCAAGGTACTGGCCGACAAACGCCTGCTCTTGCTCGTAGACCCCAGCGACGAGGAGCTGGAACAGGCCATGGTGGAGCGCTACATGCCCGCCGTCAGCGGCGATATCGTTACCGTGCCCCTGGCCAGCCGCATCGACGCCGAACCGGAACGCTACCAGGGAGCTAACCGCGCGCTGCGCGCGATATTGGACAAGGTATCCGACGACTACTCGGTGCAGGCTTTCTTCGGCAAGCGCTGGTTCGCCAACATCGTGCGCAACCTTCGCTACGCCGCGGGCAATACGCCCCCCGTGGGGCCGGTGCGCGAGGCTATTATAACCGCGGCTGGCCCCTCGCTTGAGGATGCCATAGCCGAGCTCTCAGACAGGCCTAAGCGGCGCTTTCTTATAGCTACCGACACGAGCATGCACGCCCTGCTCAAGCGCGGCATCATGCCCGACGCGGTGCTCTCCATAGACTGCCAGCATATAAGCTATTATCACTTCATGGACGGCATCCCCAAGGGCCTGCCGCTTTTCTTGGACCTGGCCTCTCCCACCACCCTTGCCAAGCTGTCCGAGCGCCCCTATTTTTTCAGCTCAGGCCATCCCCTGGCGCGCTACGTGGCCTCAAGGATGCGCGCCTATCCCCAGCTCGACACTTCCGGAGGCAATGTCACCCATGCCGCCATATCACTTGCAGAGTATCTGAGCGCCAGCGTCATAGACGTGTACGGCGCGGACTTTTCCTATCCTCTAGGCAAGAGCTACGCACGGGGTACCTACATTTATCCGTATTTTGACCTGCGCCAATCGCGGCTGCGCCCGCAGGAAGGGCTTTTTCAGGACTTCCTCTATAGAAACCAGAGCCTAGAGCGCCAATGCGACGCCGATGGAGAGTATCGCTACCTTACCAAGCCTTTAGGCGCTTACCTGCGCCGCATGGAAGGCCTGGCAGCCAGCTCCAAAGCCCTGTTAAGGCGGCACCGCGGCAGAGGCGCGGCATCGCTCGCTGATTACGACGAAACGAAACCGGCACCGCAGCGCGGATTCGGCAGGGTATTCGCCGCGGGAAAGCTCTTCATGACGCCGTCAGAATTCCTGCGATCCTACCGCGCTCAGCTATTGGCACTGCCCAAACCGCCAGCTGACCCCAGCCCTGCCCAGGCGGCGCAGTACATACAGGCCCTGCAGGGCCGCGATAGGGATATATGGACCACCCTGCTGCCCAGCGTGGCGGCTTTCAGGCGCGAAGCAGGCTCGGATATGCAACGCATGCGCGGCGTGCTGGCGGAAGTATTGGCCTGGAGCGTCGCACTTATAGACGAAGAACTTAAGGAGACTTCCTGAGCCTGCCGAAGGCTCCCGCGCGGAGGCCCCAACGCGCTCGCAGATAGCCGTCTAGGCTCGTGGCGTCAGCCAGCGCGTCGGTCAATATTCGCCCCTTATCGGCGGCATAGCGAGGCGCTCGCTGGGGATAGGCCGCGGCCAGGCGGGGCAGCACATTGTCTCCAAGGTAGGCTTCTACCCTCGACACTGACTGCTGCACTAAATAGGCCTGTAATTCGTTGTAATTAAGATACTTATGGCTTATATCGTAATTGCGCCAGGCAAGGTGCTCAAGCCAGAATTGCCGCGAAGCCTGACCAAGAGCGTCCCATAGGCGTTCAGCCAGGCTCCGGTATGCGTCGTCCTGGAAAAACAGGGCATGGGCGGCCTCATGGTCCATGAAGGTGCGACGTTGCCAATCCGGCGATTCCCGCGCCACCGAAATAATAGCCCCCCTGCCCTCGAGCAGCGAACCATCGCCCCGGCGTTCCAGGACCCCGTAGCGGAGCAAGAGCGCGAGCAGCTCGGTCTCCTCGGCGTTTAAAGGAAAGGCGCTTGTCCTAGCCAGCTCGTAAAAAGCGGCCAGCGTAGCCGGGGGATAGTCGTGCGCGTTCCATGCGTGCAGGGCCGCGATTTCACGGTCCGGAGCAAGGCGCCCGCGGAAGCCGGGCTTCTCCGCGAAGAAGGCAAGGCGCTTGAGATAGCGGTCTTGGACGCCATAATCCTTGAAGTCGAATACCAGGGTGTAAGGCAGGAGGTCCCAGCGGAAGAGCGCATAATTGCCGCTAAATGCCGGGCTAAGCAGTATGGCATGCAAATCCGACAGCGGCGCTCCGTTGCCCGAATCGATAGTCGCGCCTGCAAGGGCTACAGTACTCGAAATCGTGATCCTGGCGCCGGAGAAGAGCTTGGCCGGTATGGCTAGGGAAGCGTCAGCGTCTACTAAGGCCGTATAGAGGGCGCCGCCCTGCAGGCGCAGTTCACCGGAGGCATTCAAGCTGAGCAGCAAGGAGGCGTCCTCGCCCGCGGGCCTAGCCATAGACAGCGAAACTACGCCGGCATCGCTAAGCTCGATGAGTTCCAGCCCCGCGCCGAGCACCGGATAGCCCTGCGGCCCCTTGGCCGAATAGCCATCGAAGCGAGGCAGAAGCGCGAAGCCTAAAAGCTCGGCATAGCTGCCCCCGCTCAGCTCAAGCGATAGATACTGAAGGCTCTGTCCCGCGGCCAGGGGCACGCGGTATTCGCGGGGGCCGATCAGAGGCGCGGCTAGGCCCGCGCTCAGCGCAGGCGCCGCGTCCTTGGCATAGAGCTCCTTAGCGTCCGCGTAGAGCCTCAGCGTAAGCTTTGCGTCCGTATCGACGCGCAGCGCAAGGTCAAAGCCGGCATCGGCTACCAGGGCCTTTTGAAGCACAAAACGTACGAGAGGGTTTTTTTGGCTATCGAGGCGCTTTACGGCGTCGGCTTTGCGGGCAAGCACGGGCAACTCGCCGCCGTCCCGAAGCGAGAGAGAGAGCCCGTCCACGGGGACGGGGCCGCAGGACGCCATGCCGGCGCCTAGGAGCAGCAAAAGCAGTAGCCGTATGCTCTTCATGGCTTAGAGCGAGAAAATACTACGCGCTATGAGCCCGGCCACCTGGTATTTGCGCTCCGGGTCGGACGAGCCGTCGGTCCTGAGCAGTATGGCCCAGCGGCCGCTAAAGTCTTCGGGCAACTCGGGCAGTATCATCAGGGATTCAGTGAGGTGGCGATCCGAAGGCTCGTAGCGCTTATTATGGGAAAAGAGCACGGACACGCAGGCGCGCATGAAGCCGGCCAGGGATACCAGGAAGAAATAGCGGTCGTCTTTGAGGGCGGCGCCGCCCAAATCGGCAAGGCTATGCTCCATCTTAAAGAGATGGGTTTCCTTTATGCGCTCCCAGAATTCTTCGGGCGGCTGGGCTAAGCCCTGCCGTACCTGGTCTATCCATTCCGAGCGCTTAAACAGCACCTTGCCCTCGGCGAGCCGGTAGAACAGATAGGTGCCCGAGCTTCTGTACACCCACATGATGTCGAAGCGCTTATCCTGAATTTCATCGACGCTCGCTACGCTCTTGTACTCGATGCGTATGGGCAGGCCGTCAAGAAAGAAGCGGTCCTTCTCCCTGCTACGCGAGCTTTCGAAGGCGCCCGGATCTCCGAAGGCCGCCTGCCGCGTATCGTCGTCGGGTATATCGCCGCCGCAATATACGTCCAGCACCAAGGCGAAATACGGATCGAGGACATCGGTTTCCGCCGCCTCGCAGGACAATACGCATTCGACGCCGGGCCAGGAGGAAATGATCGAGGTAAGGCGCTCGGCCAAACGTTCTACTGCATGCTTCATATTACTATCTTTCCTTTACAGGAGCTGAGGCTCAGTATACTATGACTGCATGGTTTTGGGAACCTCGAAGGCTATTTCATCCATCGCGCTGGCACTGGTACCGCCGGGGAATATACTCGCCTCCATAAACGAGCTTAGGCGCGAACTCTTCGGGCGCTTGCAAGCCGCGCAGGCGCGCGCTTATTTTGACTTTCCAGTGCTGGCATGGCTGGCTAAGGCTCCCCATGGCGCGGATATAGCCTCGCTTGCCTCAAGCCTACAGGAGCCCTTGCGCTTCAAAAGCATGGAACTATACCGCGGGGCCTGGTTTCTGGGCTTTGACGAAGACTTCCTAGCGGCGCTTTCTATGCTCGATCTCGGGCTTTTTGACAGCGCCTTTCCCGAGGGACAGGCGGACGGCACTGCGATCGAAGCTCCCTTCGCGGCCGGCAGGGGACTCTACCTAGCTCCTGAGACCGCCATAGGGCCCGAACGTGCCGCGGAAGCCAGGGCACTAGCCGATGAACAGCTCAAACGCGGCGATTTTAACGCATCGACCTATCTGATTGCCGCTATAGAACTGGTTCGCTATCAGGGAGAGGGCGGCGGATCATCGTGGGCCACCCTTGCCTCGGCGCGGGCGGGCGAAAAAAGGGGCAAGGCCGGCGCAATCGCGTAACGCTTACGCTCCTCGCGCCTTTTCACGTGCAGAAGCCTATGCTATAGTGAAAATGCTTCGCCGACTATCCCAAAGCCCGTATGAAAGGCAAGATAGCCGGCAGTTTCCAACCTGAACGGAGGACCGATGCGCTCCCGATTATTACCGGCATTCCTTGCCCTTGCCTGCCTCGTAACCCCCTTTGCCCAAGACGAGGCGCAGGGAACCGAAGGCGGCCTATCGTTCGTCGAATTCAAAGAATTTGAAAAAGGCGACGGCATTTTCGCCATTACCCTGGGCACCAGCATTCCCCTTAGCTTTTACGACCCCACCAAGCCCGGCTTTACCGCCCCGAACGCCAACATGGGCTTCGCCTTCAGCCTGTCCTACCTGGGCATGCTGGACGAGCATTGGGCCATAGGCGGCGACCTGGCCGGCAGCTTCATAGGCACCCTTGCCGAGCGCAGGCTCTTCCTGGCGCCGCTAAGCTTCAGGGCCGCCTACATGTTCAACCTGAGCCCCTTCGCCATAGCCCCCAGCGCGGGCATAGGCATGGCCATAAGCTCCTTAGGCGACTATAAGCACGTGGACCCTTTCATAAAGCTGGGCTCCTCCTTCTATTGGCGCGTAAGCGGCGACATGAGCTACGGCTTTAACCTCTTTACCAACATCATTCCCCAGTTCTACGCCGACAGCAGCCAGAACCGCGTGGGATTCTTCCTCGAGGCGACCCTCTCCATCGCCTATCACCTTTAAGCGGAGGCAGCAATGAACAAACGCACCCGACACTTTGGCCTGGCCGCCCTCGTCCTTCTCCTCCTTTCGGCCCTTATTTCCTGTACCGAAGGCCCCGTGGGCATATTCGCCAGCATAGCCGCCGAGACCGACATAAACCAATACGCCACCAAAGCCTTCAAAGGCTCGAGCCCGGCCTTCGTCGCAAGGCTAGGCACTAGCTACTTCGCGGGCATAGGGGAGCTCTACACCCGGGATGAAGGAAGCATCAGTTGGTCTAAAGCCAAAACCGCTGGTTTACCCGGAACCGGCCCCTACTTCGCCACGAGCGGGGCGGTGGTGGTGAATGCGATTTACGTAACCTTCGTAGACAGCGCCACCGCCACAAACTTAGGCGTGTACGCAAGCGCAGACGGTGAAACATGGAGCGCCTTCGAACCAGGGTTCCCTGTAGCCGGAGAGAAGCTTCGTAGGGTCATGACAGCAAACGACACACTATTTGCGGTTACCGCTCTTGAAACGGTAGTGGATGGCGTTATAACGGATACCAAACATTCGCTCTATTATCACAATCTCACGGATTTCATTGACGCAGGCGTGCAGAATGCCGCTATTGGCCTCCCAAACTCTGTAGCCTTCGTCACACCTAATTATTGGTTCAGCGCCGGAAAGCAGGTTCTTCGCGGTCCAGTAGGAACCATCGCTAGCGTAACCGAAACCGACCAACCTACTACCGTACCCTTTGGCGGCGTCATTGCGATTGGAACTCAGATCTTATTTACCGGTAGAAATGGCATAATCTATGATCGCAATGGCGGAACATGGTTAGCAAGCTCCGCCTTCAAAAACCCGCGCGAACTGACTTACTCCTTCGGCATACCCGCGTTCATAAATGATAGCGTGAATGATATCCTGCTCGTACCGGGAGAGAACTATCCCACGGCAGACAATAAAAAGCCCGCCACTGGCGGCTATCTGGAATTCAACGCGGGCGGCTTCACTACGGCTAACGCTAACACTAAACTCACCGACTACGGCCTGGCCGCAAGCATAAATAATTACTTCATTACCCTGGACGCCAAATCGGTAAAGCAGATCGTTTCGTTTACGGAAACGGCGGGCAAATACCGCCTCTTCGCACTTACGAACGGCGACGGGCTGTGGTCTAACCAGTTTAACGGAACATCCTGGTCCGGCTGGCGCAGGGAGTAGCGCTACTAGGCATGAGCGACGAGCTCTTTTCCGCCGCCCCCCGGGGCGGCGCTTTAGTTTCTAGCGACGGAGGGGTGCCCCTGGCGGACCGCATGCGCCCCCGTACCATGGACGAGTTCATAGGCCAGGAGCATATCGTAGGCCCGGGCAGGCTTTTAAGGCGCGCCATACAGAGGGACAGGCTATCGTCCATCATACTGTCGGGGCCTCCTGGCACCGGCAAGACCACCCTGGCGCGCATAATTGCCAACACCACCAAGAGCCGCTTCCTGTCCATCAACGCCGTGCTGTCGGGCGTGCAGGCCATACGCGACGCCATAGAATCGGCCAAGCGCGAGCGCGACCTCTACGACCGCAAGACCATACTCTTCGTGGACGAGGTGCACCGCTGGAACAAGGCCCAGCAGGACGGCCTGTTGCCCTGGGTGGAGAACGGCACCATATTGCTCATAGGCGCGACAACGGAAAACCCCTTCTTTGAGGTGAACCGCGCCCTCGTGAGCCGCTCGCGGGTATTCCAGCTTAACGCCCTTGGCGACGAGGACCTGGCTAAGGCCGCCGCCATGGCCATAGGCGATAAGGAGCGGGGCTACGGCCGCTGGCGGCTCGGCTTCGAGGAAGGGGCGCTTGAGCACCTGGTGCGGGTGGCCGACGGCGACGCGCGCTCCCTCTTAAACGCGCTTGAGCTGGCGGTGGAGACCAGCACCGAGCCCTGGCCTCCGGCCGACGGTGAGGCGGTGTTCGTGAGCATGGCCGCGGCTGAGGAAAGCATACAGCGCCGCGCCGTGCTCTACGACCGCGACGGCGACTATCACTACGACGCGGCCAGCGCGCTTATCAAGAGCCTGCGCGGCTCCGACCCCGACGCAGCGCTCTATTGGCTGTCCCGCATGGTATACGCAGGCGAGGAGCCGCGCTTCATATTCAGGCGCCTCCTTATATCGGCGGCAGAGGACGTAGGCCTTGCCGACCCCGCCGCCATAGGCGTGGTGGAAGCCTGCGCGGCCGCCTACGAGCGCATAGGCCTGCCCGAGGGTCAGTTCCACCTGGCCCAGGCGGCGCTCTACCTGGCCACTGCGCCAAAATCTAATTCCAGCATGGCCTACTTCGACGCCCTGGCCGCCATAGAGAAGGAGCGGGCAGAAGTGCCCAATCACCTCAAAGACGCCAGCCGCGACGCCGACGGCTTCGGCCACGGAGAAGGATACCAGTACCCCCATGCCTACCGCGGCCACTGGACTGCCCAGCAATACCTGCCCGACGCGCTGCGCGGCGCCGTGTTCTACCGCCCCGGCGCTCAGGGCTATGAGGCGGGCATACGCGACGAGGTGCTGCGCCGCAGGGACGCCCAGCTTGCCGCTTACCTAGCCGGCGAGGATGGGCAGGAGGCCGGCGGCGGGCGCAGCGAGAGCGCCTGGAAGGCCCGCGTAAGCGCCGGCGCCTCCTTTGCCCTCGTCCGCGACGAGCTGATGGCCGCTTTAAGCCTTAAGCGCCACGAAAACCTGCTCATACTCAATGGCGACGACGGGCTCCTTGCCCGCGAGGCAGGACGCATGTGCACCGACGGCTCGCTTACCCTGCTCGTGCGCGAAGAGGCGGCCCTGGCGCGACTGGGCTATGCCTTCAGAGACACGGAAGAGCTCCTGCGTCCCGCCATGGCGCGCTGCGCCGAACTGACCGAGCTAGCGGCCTGCGCAAAGACGGCGGCTGGCCATAATTCCTTCGAGGCCATAGCAGCGACGAGGCTCTTAGAATACGCGGGAACAAACGCAGGCGTCGTGCTATCGTCGCTCACGGAAGCCTTCCGCTCCTCCCGCTTCGCTCTGGCCGAACGCAGCGCGGCGGCACGAGGCCTCTTGCCGGCTCTGGCGGCGCCGCGCTTAAGCGCCAAGCTTTACGAAGGCTTCGCCGCGGCGGACGCCCATTTCTATGAGGGCGGAGCGGCCGGCGGCTTTACGCCGGACTCGCTAGAGGCTCTGATTAGGGCCGCCGGCCTAACGCTGCGCTCGCTAAAAGAGCTTAAGGGCAGCGGCGAGCGCCGCCTTGCAGAGCGCGACGCGGAAGCCTGGCTCACTATCGATTCCGCCTACGGCGCCGCTATGGAGAAGGCTCTAGGCGCAGAGGGCAGGCTTACCCTGCTTGAAGCGCTGAAAACCATATTCAAGGCGGGGCCGGTCGACTGGCCCTGGTCGTGGATTATCGTTGCCGCGGAGCCTACCGGCGGTATATAATCCGGCTCCCATGGGCATACGCCTCGTATACGGACTAAAAACCAATGACCTCAGCTATCTAAAGGAATTCTACCCGTCCCGACGACTAGCCGAGGCGGCAGCGTCCTTAAGCCTGGACTATGGAGAGCTGCTCTATCCTCCAGGCAGCCCCTTTACACCCATACTGTCTGCCTGCCAAGGCCATCTGGCTTTGTTTCGCGGCGAACTGCCCATGGCCCTCTACGAGACACTGGAAAGCTCCGGCCTACGGGTAGTCAACAGCGCCGCCAGCACTGCCCTGGCTCGGGATAAATACCGTTCGGCATCCTTTTTTAAGTATCTCGGCCTCGCCCATCCGCGCACCCTATGCTTTAGCCTGCCGGCGGCCGTGAACCGGGCAGCGGAGCCTCGTGATGAGCCTGGCGCCCCTCCCGCGCCTCCGGCCCTGCCCCTGCCCCTACCCTTCGTGGCCAAGCCCCGCTGCGGCAAGATGGGCAGGGGCGTGGCCCTTATTGAGTCGCCGCAGGCCTGGCAAGCCTACGCACAGGCGCACGAGGGCGAATTTATAGCCCAGGATTACATAGCCAGTTCGTTTGGCAGGGATATTCGCTTCTTTTTCGCCGCCTGGCCAGGCGGCAAGCCTTGGCTCTGCGTGCAAAGGCAGGGCTTAGGATTTTTATCCAACGCGCATGCCGGAGGCAGGATGAGCCTATACGAGCCGCCGGCCGGGCTCGTGGCCGAAGCCGAGCGCGCCTTTGCCGCATCGGGCCTATCCTACGGCAGCGTAGACTTCCTTTTCGCCGATGGTGCAGGCTCGTCATTTCTTATCGGTGAGGTAAACGCCTGCCCGGGCTTTGAGGAGCTTGAGCGGGCCTGCGGGCTAGATGCCGCCGCAGCCATACTTAAGGCGGCGACGGGCCAGGCAGGCGCGAAACGCGCATAGTTCTTTGACTCTTGAGCCTAGTTCCCCGAAGCTTGTGTCCGAGGCCTCGGGGACGCTATATCGTGGGGTACGGCCACGCTGCCTACGCTAGGGCATGGAGCATGGGCATGAAGCCACAAGCTTCGGGGAACTAGTTTCGGTGAAAGGATAGTACTATGCAAGCTTTCGCGAATGAGGACGAGGTATACGCCTTCCTAAACCGTTTCCTGAATTTCGAGCGCGCCATAGTTCCAACGGCCTACAGGCTGGACCGCATGGAAGCCTTAAAAGCTTTGTACGGCAAGCCCGACGAAGCCTACGCCATAGCCCATGTAGCCGGGTCCAAGGGCAAGGGCTCTACCGCCACCATGCTGGCGGCCATACTCGAGGACGGCAAGGCGCCGGTAGGGCTCTACACTTCTCCTCACCTCCTGCACTTTACCGAGCGCATAGCCGTGAACCGCATACCCATCGCCACGGACCTACTGCTCGCGGCCGCCGAAGAGCTGAGGGCGGGCATGGAAGGCAAAGCGCCCGAGGACTTTCCCGGCGGCGAGACGCCTACCTATTTTGAGCTCCTCACCATGCTCGGCTTCCTCTGCTTCAAGCGCGCGGGCTGCTCGCGGGCCGTCATAGAGGTAGGCTTAGGCGGCAGGCTCGACTCCACCAATGTAGTAAAGCCCATAGCCTGCCTCATAACGCCTATAGAGCTTGAGCATACGGAACTCTTAGGCGACACCATAGCCAAGATAGCCTCCGAGAAGGCCGGCATTATAAAGCCGGGCGTGCCCGTATACACGAGCGCGCAGCGCGAGGACGCCCTGGCCGTTATTCGGGATACGGCCAAGCGCCTTAGCGCTCCGCTGCGCATACTGGACGAAGAAACGCGCATAAACGAGCTGCGCATAACGGAGGCAGGCACGGCCTTCAGCCTGAGCTTCAAAGACGATACCCTGTACAACGGAAAGCTGGAACTGAGTACGCCGCTCATAGGCGAAGTGCAGGCGCGAAACGCCGCCCTGGCAGCCCTGGCAGCCCTGGACCTAGGGCTAAGCCCTGAGCGCGTGCGGGAAGGCATTGCCAGAGCCCGGCTACGGGCGCGTTTTGAAGTGATGCAAGGGGACCCGGTAGTAGTGCTGGACGGCGCCCACACGCCCGATTCCGCGGCCGCCTGCGCCCGCGACTTCATGACGATCTTTAAAGGCGGCGGCGTACTGCTCTTCGGCTGCGCCAAGGACAAGGACCCCGGCGCCATGGCCCTGGCTCTCAGGGACGTGGCCGACAGCCTCATAGTAACCAAGCCGGGCAGCTTCAAGGAAAGCGAGCCCGCGCAAATTGCGGAAGCGTTCGAGAAACAGGGCTATAGAGTATGTATAGTGGAGGACACGGTAAAGGCCATACTGCTTGCCCTTGAAACGGCGAGACAGGCCGGGAAGCCCTTGCTCGTTACCGGATCGTTCTATCTCTGCGCGGAAGCTGCCAGGCTGCTCGCCGAGAGGGGCCGGGAAGGCTCCGTATCGCTTTTAAATTAGGCCTCGACCCGGTTGCGCCCGAGTTGCTTAGCGCGATACATGGCGCTGTCCGAGCGCGCCACCCATTCGCCTGGGGCTTCGCCCCTGCGGTATTCGGCTACGCCCACCGAGGCGGCCACGCTGAAGGTTTTACCGTCATGCTTGACGGGGGTCGTGGCTATAAACTCGCGTATACGCTCGGCTATGGATAGGGCTACGCTGAGTTCCGCGCCGGGCAGGAGCACGAAGAATTCCTCGCCGCCATAGCGCCCCGCGTAGTCCTCCCTGCGCAGGCACGACCGTATGGCATCGCCCGCGGCCCGTATGGCCTCGTCGCCCGAAAGATTGCCGTAGCTGTCGTTTATCGACTTGAAGCGGTCAAGGTCTATCATGAGCCCGGAGAGATGCGAACTTTCCTCGCTTGCCCTGCGCGCCTCGAGTTCTATGCGCGATGCGAGGCTCTGCCTGGATAGCAGCCCGGAGAGCACATCATAGCGCGCAGACGCGGCAAGCTTCTTATCGTCGCTATCAAAGCCTTTCCTCTTCTCCGTCATGGCCGCAAGGTCCTCTTTGAGGTTCATCTGCCTGTCGAGGAGCTTGGCCGAAAGGTTTTCTTCCTGATGCACCGCCTGCCGGTAAAATTCGCGCTCGGATATGAGCTTTTTCTGCTCGGCAAGGCGCATGAGGGCGGCTTTGAGGCGTAATTTAAACTCGAGTTCCTCAAAGGGTTTCTTTATGAAGTCATCGGCGCCTGAGCTCAGTACCTTTTGTACGCGGGCATGATCGGAAGAGCCGGACATGGCTACAATCTGCAAGGGTCGCATGTTGTACAGCTTGCGTAATTTCGTACAGAGCGCCGAGCCTTCTCCGTCGGGCAAGGCAAGCCCCATGAAGACGATAGAGTAACTTATTCGCTCTGCGCATTCGATAGCGGCTGCCAGGCTGGTCGCCTTTTGCAGCTCGAACTGGCCATTTACCATGCCCGCTATAGACTCAAGCACGGTAGGGCTGTCATCGACGACGAGAATGCGTACTAAACTTTCCATAATATCACCTATATTAACGATCGGAATCGTTGAGGTAATTATAACAAAAATATGAGCGATATTCCATTTTTTAGCGAAATAAGAATACTATGCTTTGCATAATCCCTATTAAAAAGCCTAAAATGCCGCCGAACCAGGTAACAGCCTTAAGTTCGCGGTCTATTACCCGCAGCAGCATGCGCTCCACTTCTATCATCTGCAGCGAATCGATTTTTTCTACGACAAGGCTGCGCACGTCCAGAGAGGCAAGGAGGGCTCCGCTTTCCCGCGCGGCAAGCTCGGCTAAGCCGGCGCTTGAGGCATGCGCCAGCCGGGAGAGCGTATCGTCGTCGAGGCCGGATAATTGGCCTAGGGTATAGGACTGAGCGCTCTCAGAGAAGGCGCTCGCGAAACTCCCGATGATAGTGCCGAGAGCCTTGGCTGCTCCGGATTTTTCCTGGCGCGGGGCTAAGAGCGAGACCAGCCAGTCGGCCGTAGACGTACTGAGCGCTTTCTGTATGCCAGGCAGGGCGTCGAGCAGCCGTTCGACCCGGAGGCCTCCCAAGGCTAGCTTAAAGAGGCCCGGAGCGTCGGGAGGCCGCGGCTTGTCCAGCGCCGCGCGCAGTGATAGGTACAGCCGCTCGCGGGAAGCTGCGACGGCTTCGTCGGACGAGAAGGCGCTATACGAGCTTAAAGGGCGCTCCAGCGCCGCGCCAAGCAGGGTAGTGAGGCGATCAATGAGTGCGGCCTTCGTCTTCTCGTCGCCGAGCAGGCCGTTCATAGCCTCGGAGAAGTCAGCTATGGTGGCGGGCATATTGTCCAGTATGGCCTTGTCGTACTGTCCAAGGCCTATGAAGAAACGCTGCACGGCATTAAAGCGGTCCAGGGTCTTTCGTATGAGCTTGGCGCCTATCTTTTCCAGCGATGCCTTGACCGTGGCGTCCGCCATAAGCTCTGAAAGGCCTTTAGAAAGAGCCGGATAAGCCGCCTTGGCCGACAGGCGGATAAAATCCTCCACTGCTTCCCTGGCTACGAAGGCTGAGAAACCTGAGCCGGAAGCGAGGGCGCTCTGCACGCAGTTATATATGGCATCGCAGGCCAGGCGGGCAAGCGCGTCCTTAAAGGCGGGATCCTCCAGCCGCTCTTTAAACGCCAAGCCAGCGTCGGCCCCACCTAGTTCAGATAGGCGCAGGGGACCCAATTCGTGCACGATGAGCCTTACGGCCGCGTCAGCGCCGGCCTTAAACGGCTCGGAAGCCGCCAGGGAGCCTAAGGCATGCGAGGCGCTCTGCTTGAGGGCAGCGGCTAATTCTGGATTCAAACTCCGGCCTAGGCCGCCAGCCTTAAGCTCAAGGACGCGCGCGCCGCCTTGAGCCAAAGCCTCCTCAAGCGCTGCCCTGAAGCCGGGCGACGATAGCCGGGCCTCAACGGCGTCTCGGGTAAGCAGATCTTCCGACACCGTGGCGCCGAGAGACTGGGCTATGCCCGAACGCTCGCGCGGTAGTATGCCCGGCGTAAAGGGTACCCTTACACCAAGCAGGGAATAGGCCTTCAGAGGGCGGAAGAGCATCTTTATAGCGAGCCAGTTGGTAAACAAGCCAATGACGGCGCCTATGAGCGGGGGCAAGAGGAAAAACAGTAGTGAAGGACTGATCATGGACGCGCCTCGGGCGAGTTTTGGGCCTGCTCCATGGTAGCGTGCACGCGGAGGCTCGACTCCTGTATCCAGCCTCCGCTCTCCTGCCCCTTTAGCAAGTACCAGAGACTCGTGGCGTTAGCGTGGGTGACTCGCCTGCGCGCCGTAAGCTCAAACACCTGCCCCCGCCGCGCGAAGCCCGCCTCCGCGGCGTTCAAGCTGGGTTCCTCCAACAAACGAGCATACGCTATCGTAACGACGCCCCAGCCTATGCCGCCCGATACGAGGGGCGTGGGTTCAAGGCTTACCGTAACTCCATCGTTACGGGCGCAGGCCGCCAATACGAAGCAAGCGAGGCACAGGGTTAATACTAATCGCAGCTTACTCACCATAAGAATCCTTTACGATTATCGTTAGAGCTTCGATACCAGGCTCAGGCTTATATCGACGGCGTTATAAGCGGCGCCAGCCCCGTTTTCATACACCCCTATGATAGTCAGCGCTCCGCTACCCATTTCCGAATGCACCGTGTCGCCCCGGGCGCCCCACAAGCCCTTATAGGATAGGTCAAGCAGAACGCCGAGCCTATCGGTCAAGGATAGCTGAAGCGACAGGCTTGGGTCTACGCCGAAAGCGCCGTAAAGCCGCTCATTAAACTGCTCAAGGCGGAAATAGTGATTATCCTGATCGACAGCATATACCAAGGGCGTAAAGAGGATAGTTCCGTTCAGCTTTAGGCGCTCACTAATAGACCAGTCAAGGCCCAGGCCGAAGGATATGGTGAACCAGAACTGCTCATAGGATATGCCGGTTCCCCATACTTCCGTTTCTAAACCAGGATAGACCAGATAGCCGTCCCTGGCCGTCCACAAGAAGCTCATCGCGCTTAGCGAGGCCATATAGCTAAAGTTCAGATTAGCGTTGAGGGAGTTCTTCATGCCAAGCGTCAGGTCAATAAAGAGCGAGCGTTCCGTGTAGCAATCATGGGCGGAAAAATGGGTATAGTCGCTGCTGCTGGTCGTCCAGTCCTTGTCGGTCATGGTACCGGTGTAGCTATAAAAACCGGAATCGAGGCCGAGGCGCGCGAAGAAGCGGGGCCCATGGCTTATGCGCTCTAAAAAGAGGGCTGTACTCCAATACGCCAGGGGCTGCATGGGCCAGTAGAGCTCGCTTAAGAGGCTGTCGCTTAAGGAATCTTTATAGACGAGCTCAAGAGCCGCTCCATAGAGAAGGCCAAGGCCAGTAGCCATGGACAGCTCGTAGCCTGGTCCTCCGGGGCTTCGCTTAGGTTCCTCCGCCCGGAGCGGGAGCACGGCCATGAGTAACGATAGACTTAGCGCTACGAGGCGAGGCTGAACGGTCATAGCTGTAGTATACAGCGCGGGATAGCTACGCAAACATCGCTGTCCTATTTTTCCCTCATAATCACAATGCCCGTCCAGTCCTTAGCCGGAGGCTCCTTGATAAGGCCCTGGCAGCGCGCTATAAAGCGCTCGGTGGCGGGGTCGGCGGACTTCAGCTTGTCGGCAGCCTTGAAGTATTTAAGCGCCTCGTCGAATTGCCTGTCGTAATAGCGCTTTATGCCCGCGTGGTAATATTTCCAGGCTTTCTCAAGACTTAAGTCCAGGTCTCTCTGCACGCTGAACACGGATATGGCGTTATGCCTGCCCTTTACCGCCACCTTGTCTATAAAGCGGCAGGGAAACGTGCTATGTATCTCTTTGTATACAGAGCCGGTTACCAGCAAAGGCTCGTTGTAGTAGCGTGTAAGGCCTTCCACCCGCGATGCTATGTTCACCATATCGCCTATGACGGTGTAGTCCATCTTTTTATCTGAGCCTATGTTGCCTATAGTAACCTTGCCGTGGTTTATGCCTACGCCGCTAAAGAAAGGCGGACGGCCGCGGGACTGCTGCCAGGCGTTAAACTCGTCCAGGGCTTCGCGCATCTCAAGCCCTGCCGTAACGCTATTAAGCGCGTCCCTGCCCGTGGAACTCGGCGCGCCGAAAAAAGCCATGATGGCATCGCCTATGTATTTGTCGACTATGCCGGCATTGCCCATGATTATGTCCACCATGCGATCAAAATAGTGGTTCAGGGACTCCACCACCTCGGCCGGCTTAAGCCGCTCCGATATGCCGGTAAAGCCGACTATGTCGCTGAACAGCACGCTTAAGACGCGTTCGTCTCCTATCAACTGAGCCTCGGGGCGGCTGAAGAACTGCTCTATGACGTTTACGGGCACGTATTTCTGGAATATGTTGCGCACCTTGCGCTCGCGCCTCTGAGAAAGCGCGGCTTCAAGGGCAAAGTTCTTTATCTGGCCATAGGCCTCGTCTAGGGCAGCCGCCATGCCGTTGAAGCTTGAGGAAAGTCTGCCTATCTCGTCGGAATACAAGACTTCGGCGCGCAGGCTCAGGTCGTTCGTCTCCATTACCTTGGTCATGGTGCTCGTAAGACGCTTAAGGGGCTCGGTAAGGTAGTGGGAGAAAATAATGAGGAGCAGGGTGGAAAGCGCTGCCGATATAGCTATGAGGAGCACCGTGCGGGCCACTATCTGATCCACCGCGGCGTAGAAGCGGTCTTCACGCTCGCTTACCAGCAGGTACCAGTCGAAGGGCTCTATATACGCGGCCATGGCCACGCGTTCTGATCCTCCTAGAAAAAGGCGTTGCCACCCTTCGCTCTTTGAGGCAACCAACGCGTATACCTTGTCCGCCTCGGATGCCTGCAGCTCGAAAGCGGCGCTGCTCATTTCCAGCGTACCCGCGCCATTGAAGGCGGCTATGAGTTCGGTCGGCCCCCGTACGCTACCGGCGGCAAAACCGGCTACCGCCTGTTTTGCTATATCGATAAAATACGGGTCTTCGCTCAGACCGTTCTCGCGGAGTATATCCCACTGACCGTTCGCGTACTTTTGCAGCTCTTCAGCCTTATAGCGAAGGAATTCCACGGCTATTTGACTAATGCCGTTGCGCGCCGCGTAGGAAGAGACAAGACCTGATATAAGTAACGGCGTTATGAGGAGGGGCAAGACAAGCAGAAGAATTTTCGTGCGTATGTTCATACTTTTGAGATAAGAATACGTTTAAAAGCCGTGCGTGGTCAAATTCTTTATTTACATGGAGCTTAATCTCTTATTAGCTTATAGTAGATATCGGGCTAAAAAGAGGATACAAAACGTGGCAGCAATTGCAGGTAACGAACTGAATGCCGCTAGCGGCATGATCAGTGACGATGAACGTGAAGAGATACTCAAAGACATTGAGAAGAGCGTCCACGTAAACCGAGCCATGCTTGAACCGGCTACGAGCAGCGGAACAAAGGGGACGGCTTTGCCCATCGCGGTAAACGCAGGCGCCCTGCTTCTTATCGCGCTAGCCGTACTTTTTGTGCCAGGCCTCTACGATATAGACGAGCGGCGACTGGTAGGCGACGGCGGGCCTAATTCCGCCGGCGCGAGCGAATTATTCCGCGCCTTAAGGCGCGAAGCCGACGAGCAAATCCTGGAACGCGAAGAAACCATAGAAAGCCTTCAATTCCAGTACTTCCAGGTACGGAGCGAGCGGGAAAGCCTGCAAAGGGATTTCGAGCAAAGGCTCAGCGCCAGGGCCGGAGTACTGGAAAGCGAACTGCGCGCCGCCCTCGATACCGAGCGCCAGCGCTTAAGCGCTTCCGGCGTGACCGAGGCTAGCGCTGACGCCCGCCTGCGCGAACTTGAAGCCAGGCTGCAGGCGCAGCGGCAGAGCGAGCTCGCCGCCTTCAGCGCCCGCCTCCAGGCGGAAACCGCGGAAAAAGACCGTAGCCTTGCCGAGGCACAGTCCCGCTACAACGACGAACTTAAGCAGCGCACCGATCCGCTCAAGGCGGAAATAGACCGGCTAACGGCCTTAGGCAACGCTCAAGCGTCTGAGCAGCAGAGCCTGGCAGTACGCAACGAAGCACTGCGCCGTGAGCTGGAAAAAGCCCAGGCCGAGCGATCCGCCGAGGCGGCGGCCCTGCGCAGGGAATTGCAGGATAGCAAGGCCCTAGCCGAGCGCCTCCAGGCCCAGGAGAGCGCCCGCAAGGCGCAAATGGAACGCTTGACCGCACTGCTGCGGCGCTACGCGGCCGCCCCGAGCTCCGCGCCTTCCGCCAGAGCGCAGGCAAGCATGCTCGAGCTCCTGCAGGCCAAGGTGGATACGAGAGCCCTACTGGCTTCAGAACCGGTAAAGAGCGCCAATCCAGGCCTGGCCGAGCGCTTAGACCGCTATTTTGAGGATTACGAGGATGAGTACCGTAGGCAGGGCCGAGCGGCCGCGCTTAGCGAGGCGGCAGAAATCATAGACAGCCTTATAGCGCGCCGCGATCCGCGCGGCTTAAGCGCGGGCGACGCCGAGCTTAAGCGCTTCATGGAAAAGCTGCAGGCGCTGATGAAATAGACACAATTACTCTACTTTTTCTTAACCTTAACCGTAGCCGTGTCACTCCGTCCAAAAGCATCAGTTACGCGGACTTTCTCAACGCCCTGCCTCGTATTCGGCGCGGTATAGACGCCGCTTGCGCTTATAGTTCCGCCATATCCTTCCACGGCATAGCTGTACGGAGGATCGCCGCCATCTGCGCTGAACTGGAAGCTCGTGCCCATCGTGATGTCTATTGAGCGGGGTATGATGATGAGAGGGGTAGCCGTTGCCGGTACTACGGTTACGGTTGCATCTGCGATGACGGGACTGGCATCTGTAACTCTTACTGTTGCGTTACCTGATATTGCAGAAGAATATGCTCCAGTGCCCGGGTTTATACTTCCTACGCCGCCAGGAAGAACACTAAAGACATAAGGAGCCGTTCCACCCACAGCGCTAAAGGTAATGGATACGCCTTCTAGTAGCTCTACAGTTACAGGATCGATGATGAGCGGCGGCGCGCCTGCTTGCACGTAAATCATGGCATCAGCAAATTGGCCGGAGCTATCCTCGAGGCGAACAACGGCGGGAGGGCCGACGGCAGGGCCCGTGGGAGGAGCGTTATACCGTCCCTTCGTATAAGGGAGCGGAGGGAGCAGCTCTACCGTCCCAGAACCTTCCTCAAGCTTGAAGGTATAGGGTTCTATGCCGCCGCTGAACGTAAAATCGACCGTTTCCCCGTACGTAAGGGAAGCATTACCCGGCGCGATGGTCAATTGGCTTATACTAGACACCACCATCACGCGTGCTAGAGAGTTCGCGCCGTACATGTCGCGCACCCCTATCCTTGCCTCCGCGGCACCTGCAGGCGCCGTATATTCGACTTTATGGCTCGGCAGCAGCTCAAAAAAGCCGTCTCCCGAATATTCAAAGCTGTAGGGCACCTTTCCGCCGAGTATGGAAAAAGTGGCCTTCTGGCCTTGCTGCAGGGCCATGAAGGAGGGGCTTATCTCAAGCTGATTAAGAACGACGGAATCCCAGTATTCGTATATAGGCGGCAGGTCGCAGCCGGCAAGCGATACGAAGAGAGCAGCTGCTACAGCAAGTATGGTGACGAAGGCAGCGCGAAGGCGCAGATTGCGGCGTTTACGCATGTTAAAGCTCCAATCGGGCGGCTAGGCTGGGGTTTAGGCCCATAAGCAGGTAGGATGAACCGCGGCCGTAGTCGAGGAAAAGGGACCATGAAAGCCCGAGCCCAAGGCTTAGGCTACGGGACAGCATGAAATTGGAACCAAGACCAATGGAAAGATAGGGCAGTATCTTTGCTAAGGGGCTGACGCCTTCCGCGCCAACGACGACGAGGGCGGGGCCGAGCCCCGCCGCCAGCCAGGGGTCGATACCCGCGCCTGGCCTAATACTGTAGCCCAGTTCGCCTCCCAGCAGCGCGAAGAAATTGAGGGCCTTCTCCTGGCTCTCCCCGCTTACCGAGAAGCCCATAAAGGAGCCCGCCAGGGCCAATCGCCAGTTTTTGCCTTCATTCAAGTAACGGCCATAGAGAGCGTGCAGGCGCAGCGCGGCGTCAAAGTAAACGCCGGCCTCTCCCAAGGGCACGAAGGCCCCTAAGCCTGTCTCGAAGCTTGCGGGCGGCCCCGGCGCTCGAAGCGGCGGCGCAGAACCTGCCTGCGGCATGGATTGAAACTCAGTATCGTTCTCTACAGCAGCCGGGGAAGGCATTTCCTGGACCGCCGTAGCAGTCTTAGGCAAAGCCGATTTTAGTGCCGTTGCTGGAGAAGCCGGGCGCGCGGCTACAAGAGCCGCGCTCTCACTGAGTAAGGATAATACCAAGGCGGAAAGGGTTTGGTCGAATTGGGGGTCAAGCTCCAGTTCCATAGCGTCGTCTCGGGACGGGAGGGAGGCGCTTTGGTCCCTAAAGGAAAGGCGCAGGCTTACGCGATTGGCTCTCAGGGCGTACAGGACTTTAAGCTCAAGGCCGAGTTCCTGCGCCTCTGCGCCGCGGGCATCGGCATTGATTGCTATAAAAGGGCCTTGCGTAAGCGCCAGCGCTATGGTATCGCGTAAAAGGCTCTCCAGTTTGGGTTCCGGATTACCGGATATGGGCAGTATGCTTAAACGGAGCAGAACCGAAGGCGCAAGCTGGGCGTAGTTGTACATAGGCGTGAAGAATAAGAAGACGAATAGAACAAGCGCGCTTGTACGCATCCGGGCTTCCCTCGTTGAGCGGACTGCCCTTCCTATGTATCCGCCTAGAATACTGCGCTATGGGCTGCCAGGCTATGACGGCGGCCTCTGAAGGGCCAGTCAGTAAGCTTCTTTAAACACATGAATAATAAATGAATGAACATTCACGGCAACGCCGTAGTAGTTAATATATAGCAAAAATGCGAACTTATCAATAAGACAAAATCAGCTTATGCGTCAAAGTGGTTAACGAGCGAATCCTTAAGCCGGCTGGCTTCCTCTACGCTTAACGTTATGCCCTTGCCCATCTTCTTATGCTCAGGATCCCAGGCGCGTATATCGTATTTGGGCTCTCGACCGTTCCAGCTAACCAGATTGAGTTCAGTCTTCCATCCGCCCCTAGAGTCGCCCAGCAGGGCTATGTGCCTGTCGATGTGAAATTCGATCGTGTCGCCGCGATTATCCATAATTCGCTCCTTACGCAAAAAAGCTAGGAAGCATCCGCTTCCTACCCCTCATATGCTTATAAAGCTCATGGCGCTTGCGATCGGCCCCTACGATTATATCTCGAAGCCCTGCTCGTCGCTGGCAAACTCAAGAAAGCGGAATACCACGACGCCGCTGGGGCGCACGCGCAGTTCGCAGAGGCCCTTGCCGGCAAGTTTCTCCAGGGCCTCCCTGGCCTGGTCGCTCGTATAGTCGCTATCGAGGGCTACTTCGCCCGGGCTTACCACGCCGCCGTTCTTCTTAGCCACCCTGAGCGCCACCTTCTCTATGCTGTCCTTTGCCTGCGGCTGTGCCCTCCGGGAGGAATCCTCGTAGCGCTCGCGTATAATTACTGTTTGCCCTCGGCCGCTTATTGCGTCGCGGTAGCCGGCCTTGATATTAGCCTCGCGCACCTGGCCGGGCAGGGTAAAGAAATCATAAGCGGCGCCTAAGAAGCCAAGGCCTCCGGTGCATATCCACAGTATGCCGGTGGGAATCTTACGCAGGTAGAAACGATGGAGCCCAAGCACGCCGAAGCCGCCAAGGGCCCAGAGTACGTAAGCCACTGCCGTGTTATAATACATCGCAATCTCCGGTTCAGTATTGACTGTCATTATAATACTACAAAGAGCTCCATATAAAAAAGCCTTTTATGCGCCGCCCTTTGACCTTTTAACCGTTAAAATGGTATGAATGGAGGGTCGAACAGCTATTTACACAAGGAGACTATCATGCAAGACATCAAGGCGATTCTTAAAGAGCGTGCCGTTGGCGCGTCGCTCACGGTAAAGGGCTGGGTGCGCACCAAGCGCGATACCAAAAACGCCATATTCCTTGAGTTGAACGACGGGTCCTGCTTTGCCAATCTCCAGTGCGTGTTCGACAATAACGCCATGGACGACGCCCTCCGCCAGGCCATGGAGAGCGTGAGCACCGGCGCGGCCGTGGCCGTAAGCGGCAGCCTCGTGGACTCACCCGCCGCCGGCCAGCCCGTGGAGCTTAAAGCCTCAGGCCTGGAAATATACGGCGAGAGCCCCGCGGACGCTTACCCGCTGCAGAAAAAATCCCACTCCTTTGAGTTCCTGCGGGAGATAGCCCACCTGCGCCCGCGCACCAACACCTTCGGCGCCGTGGCCCGCGTGCGCCACCAGATGGCCTTTGCCGTGCACAGCTTCTTCGAGGAGCGCGGCTTCAATTACGTCCATACGCCCCTCATTACCGCCAGCGACTGCGAAGGCGCGGGCGAGATGTTCCAGGTTACCACGCTTGACCTTGACGGCATAGCCAAGCGCGGCGAGGCCGTGGACTACGGCAAGGACTTCTTCGGTAAGCCAGCCTACCTGTCGGTGTCCGGCCAGCTCAACGTGGAGACCTACTGCATGGCCTTAGGCAAGGTATACACCTTCGGGCCAACCTTCCGCGCCGAGAACTCCAACACCCCGCGCCACCTGGCGGAGTTCTGGATGATAGAGCCCGAAATGGCCTTTGCCGAGCTGCCCGAGGATATGGCCCTGGCCGAAGACTTCATTAAGCACCTTCTTGGCTGGGCCTTGGACAAATGCGGAGAGGATCTTGCCTTCTTCGACAAGCGCGTACAGCCCGGCCTTATGGCTATGCTCGAGGCGGTGCGTTCGTCGCCCTTTGCCCACATGAGCTACACTGATGCGGTAAAAGAACTCGAGAAACACGCCGACGCCTTCGAGTTCAAGCCATACTGGGGCTGCGACTTGCAGACCGAGCACGAGCGCTACCTTACCGAGACCGTTATCAAGGGCCCGCTCATAGTCACCGACTATCCCAAGGACCTTAAGGCCTTCTACATGCGCCAGAACGACGACGGCAAGACCGTGCGCGCCATGGACGTGCTCGTGCCCAGGATAGGCGAGATTATAGGCGGCTCGGAGCGCGAATACCGCTACGACCTGCTCGTCAAGGCCATGCTGGACAAGAAGCTCAAGCCCGAGGATTACTGGTGGTACCTGGATCTGCGCCGCTACGGATCTGCGCCGCACTCAGGCTTCGGCCTGGGCTTCGAGCGGCTCATGCGCTACGTGACGGGCATGGAGAACATACGGGACGTCATACCCTTTCCCCGCGCTCCCAAACAGGCGGACTTCTAGGGTACGAGCCTTATGCCCGGCCTTGATTCAAAGAACCGAGCTAGGCGCGGCCGCCTTCGCGCGGCCGCGCTTTTTTACCGTGCGCGCACTGCTCTCGTATGCGCCGCGCTTACGCTGAGCGCGGCAAGCCACGCGCTCGCCGAAGCGCCGCGCTTCGAACTGCCGCCGCCGCCTTCAGGCGACGCGCGCGCCATAGCCCTCATCGATTTTGCAAAGGGCGATATGCTCTTTTCGCTCAATCCCGACGAAGCCATACCCCCCGCCAGCTTAGCCAAGCTCATGACCATGCACGTGGCGCTCAAGGCCGTGGACGAGGGGCGCGTGGGGCTTTACGACATCATTCCGATACTGAGGGAAGACACCGCCCTGCCCTATGGCTCTTCGCTCATGTACCTGCGGCCGGGCATGAGGGTACCCTTCGACGACCTCTTGCGCGGCATGGCCGTGATATCGGGCAACGACGCCGCCTTAACCGTGGCGCGCGTGCTCGCGGGCTCCAGCGAGGCCTTTGCCGAGCTCATGAACGAAGAGGCGCGCGGTATGGGCTTAGGCATGACGAGTTTCGTGGAGCCTTCAGGCTTATCGGAATTCAATACGACGAGCGCGCGCGAGATGGCCTTGTTCAGCCGCAGCTACCTGCAACGGCATCCAGAGGCAATCATGGCATACCACGCGCGCACCACCATGGAATTTCCCCGCGCAGAAGTCATGCCCGAAGGCGTGGCTCCGCCGCCTATAAAAATACTCCTACGGAACCGAAACAGCCTGCTCTTTAGCTATAAGGGCTGCGACGGCCTTAAGACGGGCTTTATAGAGGAATCGGGCTATAACCTGATAGCCAGCGCCGAACGCGATGGCACGCGCTTCATACTGGTAACCCTAGGCGGCAGCCGCAGCGCATCCTCTCGCCAACGGGCCGCCGCGGCCATGCTCGATTGGGCCTTCGCCAATTGGAAGACGGTACGGCCGGCCCTGCCGGAGCTGCCAAGCTTAAGGCTCTGGGGCGGTGCTAAGGGCCGACTGAGCCTTGAGGCCTCGGAGAGCGCCGATTTCACCGTGCCTGTAAGCTTATCTACCGGCATACAGTCTCGGGTAGAGCTGCCTGACGAACTTGATGCGCCGATCACGAAAGGAGCCGTCGTAGGCCGCATCGTGTACACGAGCGGCGACCGCGTATTAAGGCGCATAGACATAGTGGCGGCAGAAGACGGCGAGCTTGGCTCGCTTTTTACCCGACTGCGCGACGCCATAGCGCGCTTCTTCCAGCGGCTCTTTACTCAGCGAAACTGAGCCTATCCGCCTCGTAATTCACCAGGCCCTCAGCCGCCAGGGACGCCGCAGCCTTGCTTAGCCGCGCATGCTCCAGGCCAGAGAGCTCCGCCAACTCTCCTACGCTTAAAGGCCTACCAGCCGTTGACAACGCTTTGAGGAGGGCGCCGCGAGCCTGCCGCGCCGAGCCCTCAAAACGGCTCTGCCTGGCGTAGGATGAGCTTTGCCTGCTCGGGTTGGACTCCTTCTTCTTAAGCCAGGAGCCGTAATCCATGAGCGCGTAGTACCAGCGCCTGGGCTCTGACGCATCCATAGTAGCCAGAGCGACGGGCTCAAGCTCGCGGTCGCTTACGCGCTCGCTGTCGGCGAAGAAATGGAAGATGAGGGCGGCGCGTATATTCGTTTCGAGCACCGCGCCAGGCAGATTGAAGGCGAAGGCACGAATGGCGCGTGCCGTATACGAGCCTATGCCGGGCAGCGATAGCAGCTTCTTCTCTTCCGGGGGCACCCGGCCATCAAATTCATCGATTAGGAGCCTGGCGGCGTCGCGGAGGCGCAGGGCCCTGCTGTTGTAGCCTAGGCCCTTCCACAATCCGTATACTTCGGCCAGCGGCGCCTGCGCCAAGGCCAACGCGTCAGGAAAGCGCTCGAACCAGGCAAGGTATTTGGGCAGAACCCTGAAGGTTTGGGTCTGCTGCAGCATGATTTCCGACACCAGGACGCGCCAGGGATCCTCCGTGTCGCGCCAGGGAAAGGAGCGGCCTTCCAGGCGATAATGCTCAAGCACGGCTTGGCGAAATTCAGCCGCGTCGGCTTCGGAGAGGGCAAGGGCGGCTCGAGGGGAAACCATGGGGCCACTATACGCGCGCGTAAAGCGCTGATCAAGATTACCATTGCCCTTCCTTCCGCGCCGGTGCTAGAATAGACCGTCCCAAAAGGAGGGATACGCCATGCCCCTTAGCCTACAAGACCTCGGAAAAGCCCTGCTCGATACCGAGTACGCCGTGCGCGGGCCCATCGTGGCGCGCGCCGTGGAGCTCGAGAAGTCGGGCAGGGAAATCACCTACTGCAACATCGGCAACCCACAGGCGCTCGAGCAGAAGCCGCTATCCTGGGTGCGGAGCGTGCTCGCGCTCTGCGAATATCCCGAGCTGGCCGAAAAAGCGCCCGGAGCCTTTCACGCGGACGCCATAGCGGCTTCCAAAGCCATACTGGCGGGCACCAAGCACGGCCTTGGCGCCTACTCGGAAAGCAAGGGCGTACGCTGTATACGCGAAGCCGTGGCCGCCTTCATACAGGAACGCGATGGCATACAGGCCGACCCCGACGCCATATTCCTTACCGACGGCGCGTCAAAAGGCGTGCAGGCCGCGCTGCGCATGCTCATAGCCTGCCCCTCCGACGGCATTATGGTGCCCATCCCCCAGTATCCTCTCTACTCGGCCACCATTACCCTCTACGAGGGCAAGCAGGTGAACTACTACCTGGACGAGCATAACGACTGGAAGCTGTCCAGGCAAATGCTTGAAGAGTCCCTTGCCGAGGCCAAGCGCTTCGGCGTGCGGGTAAAAGGCATAGTCGTCATAAACCCGGGCAACCCCACGGGTTCGGTCATAGACGCCGACAACATAGCCATGATCATAGACTTTGCCAAAGAACACGGGCTTACCATACTCGCCGACGAAGTGTACCAGGATAACGTATACAAGGGCGGCGAGCGCTTCACTTCTTTTGCCAAGGTCATGCAGGATAAAGACGAGCACTCGGTGTCCTTGTTCAGCTTTCACTCCACCAGCAAGGGCTTTCTAGGCGAATGCGGTCACCGAGGCGGTTATTTCGAGATACGGAACATTCCCGCCGATGTTACGGCCCAGCTCCTTAAGCTGCAATCGGTAAGCCTTTGCGCCAACCTGCCCGGCCAGGCCGCGGTGTACTGCATGGTGAGCCCGCCTAAGCAGGGAGAGCCCAGTTACAACGAGTATCGAGCGGAGCGCGACGGCATACTCGGCGAGCTTAAGGCTAGGGCGAGGCTACTCGCGGACGGCCTCAATAAAATACCGGGCATACGCTGCAACGAAGTGGCGGGCGCCATGTACGCCTTTCCGCAGGTTGAGCTGCCCGCCGGAAGGACCGACGCCCAATGGTGCATGGCCCTGCTTGAGGCCGAGGGCATATGCGTCGTGCCGGGCTCGGGCTTCGGCCAAATACCGGGCACCGCCCATTTCCGCACCACCATACTGCCTCCCACCAGGCAGCTCGAGGCGGTGGTGGAAAAGATAGCGCGCTTTCAGAAGTCGTATCGCTAAACTGAATTTTTAGGTTTTATTAGCAAGGAGCATACCCATGGAATGGAAAGCAAGCCACATACTCGTAAGCGACCGCGCCTTAGCGCAGGAGCTATCGCGCAAGGCCAAGCAGGGGGCCGATTTCGCCTCGTTGGCGAGGGAGAACTCCAGCTGCCCGTCCAAGTCCTCAGGCGGCGACCTCGGCTGGTTCGGCCCGGGCAAGATGGTGCAGGCCTTTGAGTACGCATGCAAGAACCTGGGCGTTGGCTCGATATCAGACGTCGTGCAGACGCAGTTCGGCTACCACGTCATAAAGGTAACCGGCAAGCGCGACTAAAGCGCGGAAACACAAGCTTCGGGGAACCAGATAAGGAGACAGCACGATGGACAGGGTAGAGCGCTGGTTCGCCAGCGACAACAACGCGGCTACGCATCCCCTTATCATGGAAGCCCTGGCGCGGGCCAATAACGGCCACGCGGTGGGCTATGGCGACGACCCTCTTACGCAGAATGCCGAGGCGAGCGTGGCCTCGCTCTTCGGCCCCGGCTACGCCGTGCGCTTCGTGCTCAACGGCACCGGGGCCAACGTGTACGCCTTGGGCTGCCTGGCCGGCCATGGCGACGCCATATTCTGCGCCGACTGCGCGCACATCGTGGTGGACGAGACCGGCGCGCCCAGCGCGGTAACCGGAGCCCAACTCGTGCCCCTGGCCACGGTAAACGGCAAGCTTAGTCCGTATATCGTGGCCAAGGCCATAGCCGACTATAGCAACATGCACAAGCCCGAGCCGCGCGTCCTTTCCTTAAGCCAGCCCACCGAACTGGGCACCGTGTATACCCGCGAGGAACTTGCCGCCCTTGCCGACCTTGCCCACGAGCATGGCCTGTACCTGCACATAGACGGAGCAAGGCTTTCCAACGCGGCCGTGGCCCTAGGCCCCGGCGATAGCGCAGGCAAGGCCGGCGCCGAGCTGCTCCGCGCCGCCGTGGCAAGCGCCGACGCCATATGCTTTGGCGGCACCAAGAACGGGCTCATGTTCGGCGAGGCCGTGCTCTTCAGCCCGGAAACCCTCCACAAGCTTCGTGACACCCTGAGGCTACGCAAGACCAGGCTGCAGCTGGCCAGCAAGATGCGCTACATAGCCGCCCAGTTCCACGAATACGCCAGGGACGGCCTATGGGAACGCAACGCGCGCAGGGCCAACGACATGGCCGCCAGGCTTGCCGCGGGCGTAGCGCGCCTGGGGCTCGAGCCCAGCTACCCGGTGGACACGAACGCCGTATTCGCGCGCATACCCGCGCAGGTGGCCGAGGCTTTGCGGGCAAAACGCTTTTTCTACGACTGGGAAGGCGGCATCGTACGCTGGATGGCCAGTTGGGACACGAGCGAGGCTGACGTAGACGGCTTCCTCGTCGACCTTGAAGCGGCCTTAATCGCCCACCGCGCCGGCCGCAAAGGACTAAAAGAGCGCGAAGCCGCCGAGGAAGCCGCGTTATCCAAGCGCCTTGCGCAGGGCCGCGCCTTTCTGTCATCCGGCTGGAAGGACGTGGACGCCTTTTTAAGCGACCAGGCCCTGGGCCGCCAGGCGCCGCCCCTCTTCGTAGAGCCGGTAGCCGGCCAGAGCGTCGTCGCCCTGCCCGAGCCCCTAGCCTCGGGCCTTGGCTCGGCATCCTTCCGCGACATAACGGCCGCCCGCAAGAGTAGGAGAAGCTTTAGCGACTCCCCGTTAAGCCAGGCCGAGCTGTCCTTTCTTTTATGGGCCGCAGCCGGAGTAAAAGACAAGGAAGCGGCCAACAAAGCCGGAGCCAAGGCGGCCTTCAGGACCGTGCCCTCGGGAGGCTGCAGGCATCCGCTTGAACTCTACGCCTATGTTCGGCGAATAGAGGGCCTTAAACCCGGCCTCTACCGCTACCTGGCCAAGGACCACGCTCTAGTTTTAGTATCGGCGGAAGCAGGAACAACGGCTGACGAAGCCTTTAACGAGGCTTTGGGCGGCCAACTATGGAACAGCGCCGTGGCCTTTGCGTGGACAGCCCTGCCCTATCGCAGCGAATGGCGCTACACCGTGGCCGCCGCCAAGCTCGTGCTCCTGGACGCAGGACATGCCTGCCAGTCGCTCTACGGCGCCTGCGAGGCCCTGGGCCTTGGCACCTGCGCCTTGGCGGCCTACGAGCAGGACAAGCTGGACGCGGCGCTCGGCGTGGACGGCGTCAATGAATTCGCCGTATACGCCGCGCCGGTGGGCAGGCCGCAACCGGCCTAGCCGAGTATCCTTGCCACGCGATTCCGGCCTTCCGACTTGGCGCGGTACATGGCTTGATCGGCCTGTTGGAGCAAGTCGGCAGGCTTCATGCCGGGGGCGAATTGAGCTACCCCAAGGCTTATGGTAAGTACGCGGCCGTCTGGACCCGCGCGTATACCGGCTTCAATCGCCCCCCGGATAGACTCCGCTAAGCCGCGGGCTGCCTCGGCGTCCGTGTGCGGGCAGATTATGAGGAATTCCTCGCCGCCCCAGCGCCCGCAACTGTCTATGGAGCGTAGCCGTGAGCCTATGGTATCGGCCACGGACTTTAGGATGCGGTCGCCTTCCTGGTGCCCATAATCGTCGTTTACGCCCTTAAAGTGGTCTATATCCGCCATGATGAGGGACAGGCTCGAGGAGTAGCGCCCCGCCCTGTCGCACTCGCGGGCCAATATCTCGTCTAGCGCCCTGCGGTTCGCCAGCAGGGTAAGGGGGTCGTTACGGGATAGACGCTCAAGCTCAGCCTGCCTTGACTCAAGGAGTTCAAGGGTGGCCGCTATGGTTTTTGACATTTCTGCCAGAGCCCCGGCCATCTGGGATATTTCAGGATCGGAGGCGGCGGCTAGGGTAGCGCAGCGCTCCTGAAGGGCAGAAAGGGGCATATCCCGCCGCGCGTAGGCGGCCAGGGCCGAAGTAAGCCTATCGTAGGGCTTGAGGCTATAAATGAGCACCGACACGAGCGCGAGCGGCAACACGATGAGCAGAACCAATGATATGGCTATAGCTCCATTCATGGCCGCGCGCAGCTCCGTTTCGAGCGGACTAGGCGGAAAGCGCAGCGCCAGAGTAGCAGCCGAACCTAGGCTTGGGTCCATGATGGGGCCGGATATCCAACCCTCTCCCGGGGCTTCCGAAAGAGGAAAGAAAAGCTCCACGCCCGTCTCCAGGGCCATGCCCGAGAGGAAGGCGCCTGACAAATTTTTACCCGTTACCACGTAGCCTACCCGTTTATCTCCGTATAGATACACAGGCAGGCCGTAGGCAAGAAAGTGGCTGCCCCTGGCGTTTACCACGCCTTCATAGTAAGGCAAGCCGCTTGCCAAGGCCATGAATGCCGGATGCCCGGCATAAGAATCGCCGAAAAAGAACTCGTCGTGGCCGCGAGCCAATACCGTACCTTCTAAGTCGGTAAACAGTATGGTATCGAGGTCACTGCCTAAAAAGGCAGCGGCCCAGCGATATAGAAAGTCCGCGTCGGCCTGCAAGATGGCGGTGGCCGTCTCGCTCGGGGCTGACAGCACCCGCGCCGCCTCCCGAGAGCGCCGCAGGTTCATCTGGACCCGCTCATGCACGGCCGCTTCGCTAAGCCCGCGCGCGCGCACAAGCTCAAGCTCCTTGGCCCGCACGAGGGAGGAAAGCCTGCTTGTAGCGAAGGCCGAGGAAATAAGGAGGGGCACGATGGCCGTCAGTAAGAGCTTATTGATGAGCCTCATCGCTAAGGCCCTTCCGCGCCGCGGGACGCGGCTGCGCTCAAAGCCGCCTTTAGCCCATCGTAAAAGCCAGGCTGCATGACGGCGAAGCCCATGGCCTGCCAGTTAAGGTGCCGCTCTATTGCGGCCAGAACCTCGTCCCCCGGCTTAAGGGCAAGCAAAGCGGAGCGCAGGGCGGCCGCCGTATCCGCCGAAAGGCCTGGCCTGGCTACAAGGGCGTCGAGGGGTATGGGACCAGACTCGGCCAGAATAGTGAGCACGGGGCCGCGCTCGGCCACTATAGTCGCATAGGTGCCGTCCGACATGGCGCCCGCGGCTATGGAACCGGCGAGCAGGGCCTCAGCCACCTTATCGTGCTTTTTCAGGAAGAATTGTTTGGAGAAGAAGCTGTCGATATCGATGCCCGCGTCCTTGAGCATGATCAGGGGATAGGCATAGCCCGAGGTGGAGCCTTTATCCACGAAGCCGAAGTGCCGGCCCTTAAGCTGGCTAAGCGACGTGATACCCGAGGATGCGGCGCTTACTATGAGGGATCGGTAAAAAGCGCTGGGCCTGCCCTGAGCGTCCCGTTCCACATAGGTAGCCAGGTAACGGATAGCCGGCATGGCCTTGAGAGCGCTTAAATAAGCGCCCGAGCCGAGCCAGGCCAGGTCGACGCTGCCGTCGGACAAGCGCCTTAGCAGCTCGTCGTAATCCTTGCTGACTATCAGGCGCACGGGGCGTTTGAGCGTAGCCTGCAGATAGGCTTCCAGCGGCGCGAAGGCCTGGCTTACCTTGCCTATATCGTTGGAAGGATAAACGCCGAAAACCAGGGCCGCTTCCTGGGCGGAGAGCCGACCGGTCAGGGCCAGCGCGGCCGTGAGCGCGAGTAGGCTTATAAAACGCAGGGCCGCGCCATAAACTTTCATGCTAGAAATAAGTATAAATTAATAGCGCGCATTAGTCATCGCTTAACGGTGACAAAAACGTTTTTTCTGTTCTATACTGAAGCCTTAGCCCACATTGAGGAGCTTCCATGCCCGCTACCGTATATTTCGTCGACGCCCGCTCGCGCAACACCAGGACCAATACCCTGGCCAAGATGAACGGCCTCCTTAAGAAACTCATAGAAGACAATCCCGACGCTATCAAGGCCGGCGAACTCTGCGCCATAAAGATACATTTCGGCGAACTGGGCAACGACGGCTACATAAGCCCCGTGCACGCCAGGACAGCCGCGAACCTGGCAAAGGAACAGGGCGCCAAACCCTTCTTCGCCGACACCAATACCCTCTATTCGGGCTCGCGCTCCAACGCTGTGGATCACCTGAACACCGCCGTTGCCCACGGCTTCGTGCCCGAGGTATGCGGCGCGCCGGTAATCATAGCGGACGGCCTCATAAGCGCGGACTGGCGCGATGCTCCCCTGCCCCCCTCCTGCAAGCACTTCAAAGCCGCCAAGATAGCCAGCGCCTTTTTGGACGCGGACAGCATGATAGTGCTCTCCCACTTTAAAGGCCACGAAATGGCCGGCTTCGGCGGCGCCATCAAGAACCTGGCCATGGGCTGCGCCCCGTACCAGGGCAAGCGCGAGCAGCACAGCGTTAAGTTCCAGGTAAAAGGCGATAAATGCGTATCCTGCGGCGCCTGCGTGCCCGTATGCCCCTCTGGCGCCATAAGCCTGGCTAAAGGCGCCAAGGCGTCGATTGACCTGGAACTATGCATAGGCTGCGGCGAATGCCTATCCTACTGCGCCACCAAGGCCATACGCATGGACTGGAGCGTGGCCCTGCCCGAATTCACCCAGAAGATGACCGAATACGCCCTTGGCGCCGTGCGGGGCAAGGAGGGCAAGGTGCTCTACCTTTCCGCCGTCAAGAACGTGGTGCCCGACTGCGACTGCACCCCCTGGAGCGACGCTCCCGTCGTGCCCGACCTAGGCTACCTGGCCTCCACGGACCCCGTGGCCATAGACCAGGCCGCCTTCGACCTCGTGCGCGCCGCCCCCGCGCGCCCCGGCTCCGCCCTCGACGGCAAGGCCGGAGCAGGCGACGACAAGTTCAAGGTCCTGCACCCCGAAACCATGGGGGAGCTGCAGCTGTCTTACGGCCAGGAGATAGGGCTGGGTATAAGGGAATATAAACTAGTGAGGCTGTAGTAGTTCCCCGAAGCTTGTGTCCGTGCTTGCCGCAACGCTTCTGCTCGTAGGGTGGCGAGCCGATATACGCTATATGAAGTAGTAAAATTCCTAGAAACACAAGCTTCGAGGAACTAGATAGTAGAAAAAAGAAGCCGGGCCAACTCCAAAGAGCCAGCCCAGCAATTTATTACCATAATGGACTATAAGAGCCTTTAATTCTTTACCACCATGACCTTGCGGATTTCGTCTATGCCCGGCGCCACGATGCGAATAAAGTACATACCGCGAGCAACCGAATTGCCCGCCCGGTTCCGGCCGTCCCAGTTGACCGTATAGTCGCCGGGATTCTGCCTGCCGCGCTGCAGGGTCTGCACCACGTCGCCGTCAAGCGTGAACACCGTAATGGTAACCGGCCCCGCCTCGCTTATGATGTAGTTAAGCCGGGTGCGCTCTCCCCTCGTCGGATCTATCACGTTGTTGAGGATGGACACGCCGCTGCGTTGCGCCTGTATGTCGCGTATGGAGAAGCCGAAGGGGCGCACCAGGCGGTACCAGTTGGAGGGGATAGCCGCATCAGTCGATGCCATTTCAAGGCGGCCCGCATAGAGGTCGGCCGGGGCTCCGCCAAGCCTATACCAGAACTCAAAGACGGCGCGGTCGTAAATCTTAGCATCCGTGGCAAGCAAGTCATTATTCCACAAATTCGGCGCCAAGAGCGTAGGCGCGTCGGGGCCGGATACGCCGGTATTGGGTTTGCCAGCGAGGCCGGAGAAGTCGGTCTCGGCATAGCTAGGCAGCCATAGGCCAGGCACGACGCTCCTAAATGGAGCCGCTACGTTTGAATCGTAGTATAGATTGGGGATACCCACGGCTGCCGCCGCGGTAGTCCGCGTCTGTACCCATAGATCCTGGTCGCGCAGCCACTGCGTGCCGTCGAAAGTCCTCACCAAGCCGACCGTAAGGGTTGCGGTTTCGCCGGCTCCAGGCAATGTAGCGCTAAATCCGCTCAGGTCAGGCGCGTCGCCCTCGAAGTAGCCCCGATCCCAAGCCCAAATGGGCCAGGCGAACCAGGAATCCGGGTTGGCGAAGCTCCAGGAGCCGTCGTCAACGCTTACGCGAGTTGGAGGGACGGATATAAGGAGGTCGGAGACGCGGTGGGTGGTGGAGGTCAGGCTTATTGGATTGGGCAGGTTACCGGCAGGATAGGAGGGGGCGGTCGCAATAAACGCTGAAGCCACCGGGTCGGTTGACCAATCGTACAGTGGCGCTGCTTGGTCGGTAATGCCGACGTCCACCGTCCGAGCAAGTTCTCCGACTATGTTAGCCAAAGTATAGTCACCGCCGTATACGGCCAGGACTCCGTATAAATCTCCGTCACCAATTAAGCCCGGGATCAAGAGTGAGGCAGATCCGGTGATATCCGCGGCCGTCAAGACACCTCCCCCGGCTCGTTCCACCGTTTCATTGAAAGCAAAGAAAACTTCGGTCCATTGGGGAATAGCTAGAGTATATGCGATCCGCGGGGGAATCGTATCCGCTGGTATCATCGGATCGGCGAGGTTCAGTACAAGGGTATAGTCATTCGGGAAGGCCGCATTACTCCTAAGTGCCGTGTTATTCGTGATTGTCCAACTAGGTGTCATTGAGCTGTCCAGGTAAGGCTTCTCTATCAGGTGGATGTAGAATTCTTGATCGCCAACGACACCAGAAAAACCATTCACTCCCTGAGTTGTATCGATATCGTACCCCGTGACTGCTATCACGAGATCCGTGAAATCCATATTCAAGGCACCTTGGGCTGTAACCCTGATCCGATCGATGCGACCGTCGTCTGTCGAATCTTCGGTGTAACTATACACGACCGTCATGCCACTAAACCAAGCGTAACAGGTCAGCCCCTGCTCGCCAGGCACAGGCAAATCATCGGGAACCACGGTTTTCAAATTAACAAACGCACCGTTATAGCCGACAGGATTCGACCGGGCGTCGCTATACCAGACGTCGACATGCTGAAAATCCAAGTTTCCGGTTCCCGTTTTGTCTAGTTGCCACATTAGCATCGGATCGGGAGGTATGCCGGTCAGCCAGTTCAGGTCAGCCCCGTCATCTCCCAGATTATCCCGCGTGATAGTCACGTGATCCAGCATTGTTCCTATCGCCTGGAACGTTCCGCCCGCGATGATTCGTTGGGTGTTATTCCGCAAGAAACGGATCCGTCCAGCTGGCTGGTTGTACCGGATGTTGTACCATTGGTTCGGGCCGGATACAGTCGCCTCTATAGGATCGGTGAATTCCACGATCCCGGTTCCGGGATCGAAGCGAGTGATCACTCCCGTCGCGTTATCCCAATTGCCGGCAATGGTGATCGTAAAATTTCCGGAGGCGAGTGTCCCGGTCTGGATCGTCAAGTCACCCCCCAGACTCAGGTTCGCGGCAAGGGTTATGGTACCGCCCGCGTTGGCAATAATATTTCCAAGAGTTACGGTAGCGCTCAGATTGGTCGGGCTACCGGTCATGCGAAGAGTCGAGTTAAGGGGCGTATTGAAGGTTCCCGAAATAGCGACGTTTC
>DHVU01000024.1 GCA_002412825.1 Spirochaetaceae bacterium UBA5200 | reverse complement strand
TCTACGATATTGGGGGAAGTCCAGTTGTTGAAATGAACAGCTCTGGAACAGTTCGTTGGGGTGAAAGGATTGTAAGGAGACTTATATGGGAGAAGCATTCGAGAGCATCATGAGGGGCCTTGGTGAAGTCAAGGCTCATCGCGAAGGTAAACTCAAACTTAAAACCACAACGATCAAGATTGCTCCGCTTCCAGCTTATGATGCGGGAGCAGTGAAGGCTATCAGGCTAGACCTTGGACTTTCCCAGTCTGTTTTCGCTCAAGTCCTCGGGGTTGCCAAAAAGACCGTAGAAGCCTGGGAAGCTGGCCGCAATGTTCCGAATGGGTCAGCCTGCCGCTTTCTGGAAGTCCTCCGGAAAGACACTGGCTTCATCAAGCGGGAACGCATCGTCATCTATGTTACCCAGTCCTCCGATGCTCGTGGTGCCCCGAAGGATCCGCGTACTGCATCACGAATAGCAGCGAAGAAGGATACAAAGGTGCAGGATCGTAAGTCTGAGGTAGTCCGGTAGCTATATTCACCGATCCAGCAACCTGCACCCAACGGGCTAGAGATTACGCGGCTAGACCCTACGGGCCAGGGATCGAACAGAAAGCCCGGAGCCGCCCCGGAGAGAAACCTGGCGGGAATCACCTGTGACAAGCTTTGAGGGGCGGCGAGGACTTGGAGTGAGAGCCCGACCCCGGCCACAGGCCGGGGTGGCCCCTAAAAATAACTGCATGCCATGGACGATGCCCGCTTGATTCTGTATCTTGTCCCGATGGATTTACCCGCTTTTCTGCAGACCTACCGTTTTTCCCGGGAACAGTTCGAACGCTCGGGCCTGGGCTGGGACCAGCTTCTGGCCATTGCCGAGGATTACAAGAGGCAGTTGCCTGACCTGGAGGCCATTGCCCGGTATGTGGTGGACATAATCCTCAAGAACAAGATTGTCCACTCCATCAACTACCGCCTAAAGGACCCTGAGCATCTGATGTCCAAGATCGTGCGGAAGCGGCTGGAGAATCCCGAGGTTCCCATCGATCTTGACAACTACCAGGACCGCATCACCGACCTGATCGGCATACGGGCCCTGCATTTGTTCAAGGAGGACTGGATCCGGATCCATCGCTACCTCCAGGCCAATTGGGAGTTGGCGGAGCAGCCGGTGGCCTATGTCCGGGAAGGGGACTCGGAGCGGATCCTGGAGTTCTACCGGGAAAACGAGTGCGGGGTTGAGTTCCACGCCTTCGGGTACCGATCCGTCCATTACTCCCTGGCCACCAGTCCCAACCGGCGGCGCTATGTGATCGAGATGCAGGTGCGCACCCTCTTCGAGGAGGCTTGGGGCGAGATTGACCATACCGTCCGCTACCCCTACAACCTGGACAACGATGTGCTGGCCAGGCTCTCGTCCATACTCAACAGCATTACCGGTAATGCCGACGAGATAGGTTCCTATATGTTGTATATGAAGGGCCGGCAGGAGAAGCTGGAGGCCGAATACCAGGAGACCCTGCAGGAGAAGAACCGGCTGATTGCCCGTCTGCGGGAGCAGCTGGCTGCCCTGTCCCTGGATGAGAGGCAGAAGGAAGCGATCAATGCCATCAATGCCGATCTGGATACCCTGCGGGAATCGGTAGACCGCAATGAGCCGGGGCCTGACCCGGACAGCGACAGCTTCCCCTGGCTGTCCAGTTTCCTGGAGAGCGGCATCTTCAAGGGCATACAGGGGCAGCTGAACCGCTTCATGCAGTCCGAGTACTTTGCCCCTATAGAGGTGGGGGAGAAAGACCTTGAGACCCTGGCCCGCACGCGTTCTGAAATGCTGAAACTGATCCAGGACCCGGAGAAACTGCGGAAGCTGCTGGAGAGCTCTGCCGGGCATAACCAGCTGTCTGGGCTGCCTATGCTACCGGGCCTGCCCCTGATGGCGGCCATGAGGGAACCGGCTCAGGAGAAGGAGCAGTCATAGGGCAGCCACAAGAACAGGAGCGGCAAGGCGGAATTGGCGGCTCCTGAGCCTTGACGACTTGCGCCGGTGCCTCTATGGCCGACTGCCCTATTTCTTTTTCAAGAGCGCCGCAAAGGGATTATAGTTTTCCCCGTCTCCATCCTCTGCGGTGTATCGTTGCTGAGTCTCTTCATCTTCCGCGGAGGCGGCGGGCTTAAGGGCGATACGCCTGTTGACGGCGTCCACGTCGAGGATCCGCACCAGCATTTTTTCGCCGATGGCGGCTGCCTTGCGGGCGTCGATGCGCCGGCCTTCACCGCCCAGCTCGGAGGCATGTACCAAGCCATCCACTCCTGGTTCCAGCGCTACAAAGATGCCATAGTCGGCAGTGCGGACTACGGCGCCTTGGTGCCGGGAATTGACCGGGTAGTTGGTCTCCGCTGTAAGCCAGGGGTCGGCCAGCAGGGCTTTCAGGCTGAGGCTGATGCGGTTTGCCTGCCAGTCAAGCTTCAGTATCTGCGCCTCTATCTCCTGGCCTACGGAGAGGACCGCGTTGATGTCCGCAATACGCTCAAGGGATATCTCGGATACCGGGAGCAAGGCCTGCACGCCGCCGATGTCCACAAAGGCGCCGAAATCCTGGATCCGAGTGATGGTTCCCCTGATGGCCTGGCCTTCCTTGAGGCTCTGCTTCAGGTCTTCCAACTTGTCCTGCTGGGCTTCCTGCTCAAGGACCCGGTTGGACACCATGATGGATTTGCCGCGATCCTTGTATTCCTGTATCCTGAAGGCTAAGCGTCGGCCTACAAAGGATACTCCTTCTTCGGCGCGTTTGAGGCCCATCTGGGAGTAGGGGCAGAAGGCCCGGGCGGAGCCGAGCTTTATCTCGTACCCGCCTTTGATTTCCTTTTCAACGGTGCCTTCCACCGGTATCTGGTTCTGCCAGGCGCTTTCCAGCATAGCCGTCCCGGCCTTCTCTCCGGCCAGGCGGGTGGTAAAGCGCATTTCGCCGTTTTTCGCTTCCAGGAAATAGGCTTTTATCGTGTCCCCGGCGGCGACACTCAGCTTGCCGTCCTCGTCGGCCAGTTCGGCTCGGTCCAGGACGCCTTCGCTCTTGCCGCCGAGCTGCAGGAAAACGCAGTCTCCGGTGATGGCTTCTATAGTAACTTCCACCAATTGGCCGGGCTGGAGTCTCTCTGCCTTGGCCATGGATTGCTCGAAAAGCTCGGCAAAGCTGGTGGCTTTGGATTTGTCGGTATCAGCTGCCATACATGTTTCTCCCTCGTCTCCGACAGTATAGCAGGAATCATGCGTTAAGGTGAACAGCGCTCATTAATAAATAGAACAGCGCGCCTTGATTGAGACGCGCTACATGGAATTGCTGGCCTAAACAGTTCCAAGCCTCGCGTAGGAGGGCTAAGCCGTTCGATTATCTCGGTTTTCTAGTTTTAGCCGTATCTGCACGAGGGTGCCTGAGCCCGGTGTGGATTCCACGTTCAGTTCAGCGCTTATGCTGCGCACCTGCTGGGCAAGCAGGGCTAGGCCCATGCCTCCCGTGGGCCGGCCGCGACCGGGTTCGGTCGCCTCGTAAGCAAAGCCGTGGCCATCGTCGTGGAGCGACAGCAGGAGGTAGGGGTCGGCGACCACCAAGCGCAGTTCAACGCGTTTAGCGAACGCGTGCTTGCGAATATTATTAAATCCTTCCTGTATGGCGCGGTACAAGATTAGGCGCTGGTCGTCCTTGATCAGCCTATCGTCATAGCCAAGTGCGGTAAAATCCACGTTTATATCGTCTTTTTTAAAGAGCTTGCTTATCAGTTCCTTCACCGCCGCTACAAGCCCCGTATGTTCAAGATGCAGGGGAACGAGGCTATAGCTTACGCGCCTGAGCTTGTTTATGTCTTCGTTGAGAAGGGCGAGCGCGTCGGGGGCGGCGCGCAGGGCGGGATGGAGGCCAAGGCTACCCAAGTCCTGTATGACTGAATCGTGGAGATAGGATGCCAGCTTGCGCCGTTCTTCTTCACGCGCGCTTTGTATTATGGACAGCATACTGTCCTGATGGCGTATCTCTAAGCGAGCCATACGTATCTTGCCGAGGCTGAAGAGCAGTGAAAGCGACTGTATGAGTATGCCTATGATTAAAAAATAAAACAGCGTGCTGAAGGCCGCTTCGCGTTGCAGAAGCAGTTCGGTATACGCCATGATGATACGGCCGAGTATGCGCCTTAGTCCCCGGTCGCCTGAGCCTGGCAGCTTGCGCAGCTCCTGCCCATAGAGTTCAAGCAGCCTGGCAAGCTCGGCTCCCGTGTCTCCCGTATACGGCCCCTGCATCATGCCGAGTACCTCGGACCAATCATCGGCACGCGGGTCCTCCTGTATAAAGAGAGCCTCGAGCCGTAAGATTTTTCCTATGGTTTCGCGGCGAGAGTTGGAGGTTGTCGCTATCAGCACCATAAAGCTGAGCACGATGGCGGCTATGAGTAAGCCGTTTGAATACGCGGACAGGTCAAAACGAGTTTTACGGATCATTGCTTTGAGTATATACTGAGGCTATGAAAAAGCGAATTATATACTACCTGTCGTCCCTTAACGGCAATGTTTGGCGCATAAGCGGGGCCGTGCTGGCTTGTTCGTCGTTAAATCTGCTGTTCAGCTGGTTTAACAATATCCTTATAAAGTCGCCGCTCTTCCTTGACTCTATCTTCACCGCCATAGGAGCGGCCTTGCTCGGCCCCCTTGCCGGTATGCTCATAGGATTATTGACCAATATCGGTATGGAGCCCGTGTACGGCATGACCGGGCTGTATTGGCCTTTCGCCATCTGCAATATGGCAACCGGCCTCATCATGGGGCTCATGGTGCGTCGCGGGGGCTTTAAGCAGGGCTGGCATGTAACTGCGACCGTCCTGCTCGTAACCCTTGCTAACGCCCTCCTGGGATCGGTAGTAGCCAATGTGGTCTATTCAGGCAATTCAGGCGTTCAGATCGACCACATCATATCGGCTTTTGTAGAGACGGGGCAGTCGCTTATCGCCGCCAGCTTCTGGGCGCGCATACCGACCAATCTGATAGACAAAATGCTCGCGGTGTACGCGGCGTACGGCCTGCTCTTGCTTATAAAAAAGGAATCTCTTGACGCTTCGTTCGACGGGGCTTCATAATCGCAGGCATGAATACCAACCCCCTACTAAGCACTTGGGATACGCCCTACGGGCTGCCCCCCTTCGACAAGATCAAGAGCGAGCATTTCGCCCCCGCTTTTGAGCAATCCATGGCCGAGCATCGCGCCGAAGTGGATGCCCTGGCCGCCAACAGCGATGCGCCCACCTTTGAGAATACGGTAGCCGCCCTCGACCGCTCGGGCCAGGCCTACGGCAGGGTATCCGGCGTGTTCCATAATCTTACCGCCAGCGAGACGAGCGACGAGTTACAGGCGGTTGAGCGCGAGCTCATGCCCAAGATAGCGGCGCACCAGAGCTGGCTGAGCTTACACGAAGGCGTGTTCCGCCGCGTCGACGCGCTCTTTCAGAAGCGCGCTTCGCTGGGCCTGAACGCCGAACAGCTGCGCCTGCTAGAGCGCATACACCTGGACTACGTGCGCGAAGGCGCTCTGCTCAAAGGAGCTGCCCGCGAGCGCTATGCCGCCATAGCAGAGGAGCTGGCAGGGCTCTTCACCACCTTCAGCCAGGCCGTGCTTGGCGACGAGGCCGCTTTCTCGCTCATACTGGCCACGGAAGAGGATAGGGCGGGCCTGCCAGAGTTCGTGCTGGACGCCGCTAAGAGCGTGGCCGCGGACAAGGGCATTGATGGCTATGCTATCAACCTTTCTCCTTCGCTCGTCGACCCCTTCCTTACCTACGCGACGCGACGCGACCTGCGCGAGAAGGTATGGCGCGCGTTCAAGGCTCGCGGCGAGAGCTGCCCCGAGCGGGACACGCGGCCCGTCGCCGAAAAAATATTGCGCCTGCGCGCCGAGCTTGCCGGCCTGATGGGCTACGCCAATTATGCCGATTACGCCCTTGTGGACCGCATGGCTAAGAAGCCGGCGGCGGTCGACGAGCTCCTCATGCGCGTGTGGACGCCCGCGCGCGCGCGCGCCCTCGAGGAACAGAAGGACCTGGAAGCCCTGGCGGCCAAAGAGGGCTTTACCGGCCCCCTCATGGGTTGGGACTGGAATTTCTACGCCGAGAAGCTCAGGCAGGAACGTTACTCAGTCGATGAGGCGGAACTCAAGCCTTATTTCCAACTGGACCGCATGACGGACGCCATGTTCGACGCGGCGGGCAGGCTCTACGGCGTCGACTTTAAGGAAATCAAGGGCGTGCCCCTGTACCATCCCGACGCCAGGCTCTACGAGGTGCTCGACGCGGCGACGAAGCAGCTCGTAGGCGTGTTCATAGCCGACAGTTTCGCCCGTCCCACCAAGCGCGGCGGCGCATGGATGAGCGAATTCCGCGGACAGTCGCGCAACCGCCCCGGCGGCCTGCTCTATCCTCTGGTCATCAACAATAACAACTTCGCTAAAGCGCCAACGGGTAAGCCTACGCTCTTGTCGCTTGATGACCTGCGCACGCTCTTTCATGAATTTGGCCACGGCTTGCATGGCCTCTTGTCTAACGTTACCTTTAACCGCCTAGCGGGCACCAACGTGTACCAAGACTTCGTAGAGCTGCCCAGCCAGATCAACGAGCATTGGGCCTTGACCCCCCAGATACTCAAGAAGCACGCTATACACGCGACGAGCGGCCAGCCCATAAGCGACAGGCTTATAGAGCTTATCAAGAAGAGCGAGCACTTCAACCAGGGTTTCCTCACCGTGGCCTATACCTCGTGCGCGCTCATCGATATGGCCCTCCACCAGCACGCCGACCCGGGTTCGCTTTCCCTGTCGGCCTTCGAAGCCTCTGAGTGCGCACGCCTAGGCGTGCCGGAGGCCGTGGGCATGCGTCACAGGCTTCCGCAGTTCAGGCATCTCTTCAGCGACAACGGCTACGCGGCCGGCTACTACGTGTATATGTGGGCCGAGGTGCTCGACGCCGACGGCTTTGAGGCCTTCGAGGAATCGGGCGACGTCTTCAATCCTGCGCTCGCCGCCTCGTTCAAGCGCTGCGTACTGTCCGCAGGCAACACCCGCGACCCCGCCGAGGCATACCGGGAGTTCCGAGGCCGCGACCCCGACGTAAAGGCCCTGCTCCGGGGCAGGGGCCTTATCTAAAGGCTGAGCATCATTAGTAGAAGGGAGGGGCCTAGCGGTCCTTCCCTTTTTTTACCAGAGCCTAAACCAGCCGTAGCATTTGCCGTTCATCGAGGGAACTGTAGGCGCAGAGCGCGCGTTGTTAAGCTAGGCTAGCCGCTTTGGCGTACGACGAATTCATAGGGAATATTCTTGCTGTGCGGGGTAGCCTGGCCCTTTATGATCTTGTAGAGCATCTTTGCCGCCTCATAGCCCATCCTGGAAAAGTCCTGGCGTACCGTGGTAAGGGGCGGGTCGGCAAAGCTGGCGAGCAGTATGTCGTCAAAGCCCACGATGGCCAGTTGCTCGGGGATGCGTACTCCTAGTTCGCGGGCGGCCTTGATGGCGCCTAAGGCCATAAGGTCTGAGGCGCAGAATAGTGCGCTCAATTCCGGATGGCCGGGCAGGAAGCCGCGGAGGGCGGCGTACGCGTCTTCTTCGGAAAAGTTTCCATGGAGTATATAGTCGGCTCGCTGTTCTATAGACTTTTCCTTCAATATAGACAGATAGCCCTGGAAGCGAGTGGTGGACACAGCGGCCTCGTCCATGCCGCTCAGGTAGGCTATGTGCCGATGGCCTTTCTCTACTAAGTGACGCATGACCGTACGAGCAGCCGCGTAATTATCTATGGATACGCTGCCCACGCGTTCGCAGTCGGCGGGTAGGTCTATAAGTACGCAGGGTATTTGGCTGTCGATGATATCTTTATAGTAGGCGTCGTCGGTGCGTAAGCCCTGCATGATTACACCGGCTAACGAGTGCTCTCGGGCGAAGTCTAGATAGCTCTTTTTATTTTGCTTATCCGAGTCCACGACGAACATCAGTATCTCATAGCCAATAGATCGGGCATAGTCGTACACGCCCATGAGGGAATCTTGCACTATGGTATGCTTGGCTCCTTTTTTTATGCCCGATACTATATAGCCGAAAATGCGGCTACTCTTCTGAACGAGGCTTCGAGCCATGGCGTTGGGATGATAGTCGAGCTCCTTGGCCAGTTGCAGTATGCGCGCTCGGGTATGAGGCGTTACATTGGCACTGCCATTCAAGGCCCTGGAAACGGTGGCTATGGATACATTTGCCTTGAGCGCTATGTCTTTAATGCTGGTCATGTACGGGGCTATCCTATGTAAACGTTTTCGTAACTACTGTAGTCAATAATAAATAGACTGTCAATTCATCGCTCTTTATGGCTAATTTATTTTTCTTGACAAGCTGTCGGGTTATGCTATCATCGGATATGAAAACGTTTACATTGCAGTAATGAAAACGTTTACATCTATATAAGGAGGCTTAAAAATGTTTAAGCGCATGTTCGTCATACTTATGGTCCTAGCCCTCGTCGCGCCGGCGTTTGCGCAGACGACTATTCGTCTGGCCGGCTGGCCCGGGAATCCCACCGAGGAAAGCGCGATGAAGGAAATGGTCGATAACTTCAACGCCAAGAATAGCGACATTAAAGTCGTATGGGAACCAAGCCCCGGTGACCATATGCAGGCTATGAAAACCCGCCTTGCCGGCGGAACGGCCGCAGATCTCTTCTATCTCGATGTATTCCTCTTTGAGGAATTCGCCAAGACCGGCGCGCTTCTGCCGCTTGACGCTTACTTGAAAGATTTCCCTCTTAACGACTACTCGCTGCCACTTCGCGAAGCCTTTACGTATAATGCTCGCCTCTACGGCTTGGCCAAGGATTTTTCCACGCTCTCGGTCATCTATAACAAAGAGCTCTTCCGCAAAGCCGGCGTCCGCGAACCGAAGGCCGGTTGGACCTGGAATGATTTTAGGACCACCGCCCTGGCCCTGAAAGCGAAGGCCATAAACCCGACTATCTTAGAAGCTGATTTTAACCGCTGGATACCCTTCGTTAACGCCTTCGGCGGCAGGGTGGTGGATGAAAGGCTGTCCATAGCGCTCAGTGAGAAGAAGGCCATGGCCGGCCTTAGCTTCGCGGCTAATCTTGTCCTAAAAGACAAGGTGGCTATGCGTGCCAGCGACGTGGGCTCGGGCTGGGAAGGCGAGGCCTTCGGCCAGGAAAAAGTGGCCATGATCATGTCCGGCCCCTGGTCGGTAAGCTTTGTACGCGACAACTACCCCAACGTATACAAAAACATAGGCGTCGTGGAGATGCCAAAGTCCGAGAAGCCCGCCACCATGATCTACACCGTAGCCTGGGTCGTCAACAAGCAGACCAAGGATAGGGCCGCTGCGCTCAAGGTGCTCAAGTACCTCGTGTCCGAAGGACAGGAAATCTTCGTGAAGAAGGCCGGCGTTCTCGGTTCCTCCGCGGCCATAGCGGCCAAGGATACCGACCCGCTCAAGGTGCCGTTCTACAAGGGCGCCGCTTATGGCTCAGCCTGGCGCGTACGCACCCCCTCGGGCCTGTTCAGCAGAGCTAATGATGAAATCGGCAGCCGCCTGCAGGACGTGTATGCCGGCAAGATCACCATTGATCAGGCCGTCAAACAGATAAGCGATAATTACGAGAGCTGGGTAGAGTAAGGCATGCGCAGACGGGTTCAACTGAACCCGTCTGCGAGTTATCCGCGCGGAGGGACAGAAATGAAATCAAGAACGCAAGAAGCCGCTTGGGGCTATCTATTGGCTTTCCCTGCCATAGCGGGAGCCGTGCTTTTTCTCGTCTATCCGATAGCAAAAGGCTTGTGGCTGGGGCTTACCGATTATAACCCCTTAAGCTCTACCTCATTTACCGTATCGCTTGATATAGGCGAGGAACTGGCGCTGCAATACGGCATAGGATCAGGTACGGAAGACCGTGCTACGGCCGATGAGCTATTTGACGCCACTGAATTCGTAGAGTACGGCCTTGCTATCGATTTAAGCGATGCACAGCGGGCGGCCCTGCAAAGCTTTGACGAGAGGGCTATGCTCGACGATCTCTATGCAGGGAAGCTGGCGGGTAAGACAACGTTGGGGCAATTGCTCACGCGCTATCTGCCGCGCGATCAAGCGCTGTTCAAATACAAGGCGGCTATGGTAGGCCTGGGGAATTTTAAGAAGATGCTGGGCGATCAGTACTTCTGGATAACACTCGGCAATTCCTTCATGTTCGCCATAATCGTGGTTACTCTGCAGACGTTTTTATCCGTGCTCCTAGCTATAGCAGCCAACGGTAAGAACCGGAGCGCCCATTTCTTTAAAGTGGTGTTTTTCATACCATCGGTTACCTCTTCCGCCGCTATTTCCATGATTTTTTGGATGCTTTACTCCAAGCCGGGCATCATAAACCGCCTGTTCGGCTTATTGGGCTTTCAAGCCGTCGATTGGCTCAATAACACGGCCACCGCCCTGCCTTCGGTGATGGCGCTCAATATATGGACCACGGCGGGTTTTTTTATGATTACCTTCCTCGCCGGCCTACAGAATATACCCGACGAGCTCTACGAGTGCGCCGCCATCGAAGGCGCTCCGCCTGCTACGGTTTTTTTCCGCATAACGCTCCCTATGTTGCGGCCGCAGATCCTGTACGTGGTCATTATGGGGACGATAGGCTGCCTACAGGTGTTCGATCAGGTGTATTTCCTCATACCCAATATGCGTAATGCAACCTATGCCTTCTACATATACAAGAACGCGTTCCAATACGGGAACATGGGCTACGCTTCAGCGCTGGCGGCTGTGTTCATGGTAATTATCCTAGTCATAACATCGATACAGAGGAAGGTAATCCGTGAAAGCGCTTACTAAAACCGCTGCGGCGACCGGCATGAAGGGCCTGCCGGGCAGGGGCTTAGGCGATTCCCCCATCGCCTCGGTTATAGGCAAGGCCATATTGATCGGCTATGCCCTTATCTGCGTATTCCCCTTTCTCTGGGCCTTCCTCGTGTCCTTGGCTCCCCTTACCGCTCTCAACGCGGCAGGTGAACGGGCAGGCGTCGATATTATGCGCTGGCCCCCGGCCATCAATCCTTTTAAGCTTAAGGTGTTCGGGGTAGGGGCTACCTTCTCCAATTACCTCGAGATATTTAAGGTCGTACCCTGGTTTGGGCGCTGGTTCCTCAATACCATAGTCTTCGCCGCCGCGGTAACCTTGGGCACGGTATTCTTCAATACCCTCGCCGCCTATTCCTTTGCCCGCTTACGCTTTCCTTTACGAGAGTTTTGGTTCACGCTTTTCTTAGCCACGCTCATGGTGCCGACCAATGCTATCATGATACCGCTGTATACTCTGCTCATCGACCTTGGTTTCGTTAATACCTATCAAGGACTCGTGCTGCCCAAGTTCGTGAACGTGGGCATACTCTTCTTCATGCGCCAGTTCTTCATAGATTTTCCTATGGCCCTTGAGGAAGCGGCGCGTATGGACGGAGCGTCCGTGCCGCGCACCTTTTTTAGCGTGGTATTGCCCAATGCCAGGGCACCGATGGCGGCCCAGGGCATATATGTGTTCTTAGGCGCATGGAACGAGTTTATGTGGCCCCTCATCGTAACCTCGAACAAGGAAATGTATACGCTCACCATAGGCTTGGCATTCTTTAAATCCAGCTACTACACCTATTGGCAATACCTGATGGCAGCCTCGCTGCTCGCTACCTTGCCTATGGTCGTCATCTTCCTCATTTTTCAGCGTCAGTTTGTCGGCAATGCGATGAGCTCGGCCATAAAGGGCTGACCTTATATCAATAGGTGAAAGGATTCCCATGCGCCATACCGCGTACATCTTCGACCTGGACGGCGTCCTCGTCGATACCGCAGAGCTCCATTATCGCGCCTGGCGCCGGCTCGCCCATGAACTGGGATATGAGCTTAGCGCAGAACACAACGAAAGGCTAAAAGGCGTATCACGGGACGAAAGCCTGTCCATAGTCTTATCCTTAGGCGGCATAGAAGCGAGCCCTGCCGAGCGCGAGCGGCTTTCCTCGCGCAAAAACGCCTGGTACGTCGAATCGCTCGCTGGGCTCGGCCCCGCCGACGCATTACCTGGCGCTATGGGCTTCGTGCGAGCGGCGCGAGAGGCGGGCATAAAGACCGCGCTTGCAAGCGCGAGCAGGAACGCATCGCTCATAGTACAAGCCCTCGGCATGCGCGAGCTCTTCGACGCCATTGTGGACGGCAACAGCGGCTGTGCAGCTAAGCCGCGTCCCGATATCTTCCTGGAGGCGGCCAGGCTTATAAACGCGGAACCCGCTAGCTCCGTCGTATTCGAGGACGCGGTGGCGGGCATCGAGGCCGCCCTCGGTGGCGGCTTTCGCGCGATAGGGCTCGGCCTGCCTGAAAACCTGCCCGAGGCGGAAATCCTCATTCCCGGCTTCCAGGGTACTACGCCGCTGGATATAGAAATGCGCCTGGCACTCGTAGCAGGATATCGCCAGCGCCGCGATTGGCTCATCGTCGAGCGAGCGGTGAGCGCGGATCACGCTGCCGCCCATGAGACGCGCTTTGCCCAGGCTAACGGCCGCTTCTCGCTCCGGGGACGCTCGCCCTTCGGCGCGTCCGCCTCACCTGCTTGCTTCATAGCCGGCGCGTATGACGGAGTATCGTCAGCGGTAAGCGAGTTGGCCGTACTGCCCGATCCTACCCTGATACGGCTCTACCTGGACTACGAAGCGGTAGATCTGAACGCGCCTGGCCTGCGCTGCTATCAGCGCGTCCTCGACATGGAACAGGGTATAGTAAGCTCACTATGCAGATATCGCGCTCATTCCGGCGCTGAGGCTGAGATACGCTGTGATCGCTTCGTGTCCGCTGTTGATGAAAGGCTATGGGCTGAGCGATGGATACTGCGGCCCCTCAATTTCTCGCGCCGGGTCATCGTGCTTTCCGCTATAGACGGTAGGCTGCGTAACGCGGAGGGCCATCCGCTTGAAGCGGCAAAGCACTATCGGGTACGCGCCTGCTCAGGCGCGGACGCCGTACTGTCGCTTGATGCGCGGCTCTTAGAATCAGGCCGCTGTGCTTCCTTCGCCAGCGTTTTTTCGATGCCGGCAGGAAGCGAGAGCGCATCCACCCGCGTAGCGCTGCGTGAGGGCCTGGAACAGGTAGAGGAAGCCATAGCCTTGGAGCTTGCTGAGGGACAGGAACTCGAGTTTTTCCGCTTCGGCCTTGTCGAACTCAGTGAAGGCCGGGCTGACGATACTGGGGACCAGGCCGCCGAACTGCGGCAAGGGCTAAAAGAACTATGCGCGCGCGGCTATGCCTTAGCGCTAGAAGAGCATATCGCGGAATGGGCGAAGCGCTGGGGCGATGCCGACGTAGAAATCGAAGGCGATCTGGATGCGTGCCGTTCCTTGCGCTTCAACCTCTTCCACCTTATGCAGGCGATGCCCCGTAGCGATGAGCGCGTATCTATAGGAGCAAAGGGCCTGCATGGCGAGGGCTATAAGGGCCATGTGTTCTGGGATACGGAGACGTTTATGTTTCCCTTCTTTCTCTATACTGACCCGGAAGCGGCTCGGCGCTTGCTTGCCTATCGGTGGCATACATTGATAGGAGCGCGCGCTAACGCCGCAGCTAGCGGCTATCGTGGAGCACGCTTTGCATGGGAGAGCGCGCGGGATGGCTTGGAAACCACGCCTAAGTGGGGCGTGGATTACGCGGGTAATCCGGTGCGCATCTATACAGGCGACGAAGAAGTCCATATCGGTGCCGATATCGCGCACGCCGTGTACAGCTATCACGCCTCAACAGGCGATGATGACTTTATGATTAACCATGGTTACGAGCTCGTATACTCTATAGCCGAATTCCTTGAGAGCCTCGCCCTCACAGATCCTTCCGACGGCAGGCGCCATATACGCAAGGTCATAGGCACCGACGAATTCCATGAGCACGTGGATGACGACGCCTTTACTAACCGCCTGGCTTCATGGACGCTCAGGCAAGCGGTGATGATGCTAGGCCGCGAGCATTCGGCCGACCCGCGGGGCCTGGCGGGCCGCCTTGCCGCGTGGGGCATCGCTCCCGGGGCGGATGTGCGCTGGGCTGCGGCGGCGCAAGAGCTCGTCGATCCCTTCACGGAGGCCGGCGATGGCATCGTGGAGCAATTCTCCGGATACTTTGCGCTGCCCGATAAACCCATTAGCTCCTGGGACGAGCATGGCATGCCGCAATGGCCGGCGGGGCTCGACTTATCCCGACTAGGCGAAACGAGGTTGCTTAAGCAGCCCGATGTGGTCCAGGTGTTCGCTATGCTCCCCGAGGACTTTAGCCGGGAATTCATGTTGCGCAACTACGACTTCTACGAGAAGCGCACGATGCATAAATCCAGCCTGAGCCCATCTATACACGCCATGGTGGGCGTACGGCTCGGAGAAACCGACCGTGCCTACGAGTATTTTATGAAAACGGTGCGTACCGATCTAGACGACAATCAGGGCAATGTAGGCTTAGGCTTTCATGCCGCGAGCGCCGGGGGAGCCTGGCAAGCCGCCGTCTTCGGCTTTGGGGGATACTCCCTAGCCTCAAGCGACGGCGGCGGCTTGCTTCCATCCTTTGATCCTTGGCTGCCTCCTCGATGGAGTTCGTTAAAATACCGTGTTTTTTGGCATGGTAATCCCATACATGTCATCGTGCGCGGCTCAAGCGTTGAACTATTTTCCAATAGACCCACAGCTGCCATCCTTCGAGGGGTATACGGCATAATCGGGCCAACGGGCTTTAAACCGGTATAAATAATTATCGCTAAATATAAGACTTTTATTACCCTCGATCGGACATGCGGTCGAGGGTTTTTCTTCATCTAGTGCAGCGTGGGGAAATCACTAATTGATTCGTGTGACTTTTTACCGCTATAAGCTTGACAGCGAAATTACCATAAACGAAAGTTAACAATTGCGACCGCTTTAAGTCTGCGATTTGCCTATGAAGCAAGGAGCCTTGCATGAAGATTAGCGGGAAATTGGTTATGGGATTCGTCGTCGTGGCCTTATTAGGCGCGGCTATGGGCGTGTTCGGCATTATAAGCCTGCGGCGGGTCGATGCCGCGGATACCTTCTTGTATGAGAAAATGACGGTGCCTTTAGGGGCGGTGGCCGAATTCGGTTCCGCGATCAATAGGCAACGCGCTTACGGCCTTACCGCCATCATTTCGCCCGAGCTTGTGCCAAGCTTGAAGAAAAGCGCGGCAGAGCGTGAGCAGGCCATGATGCACGCAAAGGAGGTGTACGAGGAGACCATCGTTAACGAGGAAGACCGAGCGCTGTTTGCCAAGCTGCTGAAAGAGGAAGCAAGCTTTGACGAAGAACTAGGTAGGATTTTTGATCTCGCCGAAAGAGGGCTATTAGCGCAGGCTGTCGAGCTTGCAGAGGGCGACTTTGAAAAAACCGTTGTTGCCATCAACCATACGATGGATGAAATGGTAGCCGAACATGTGGCGGGCGCTAAGGCTACGGCCGAGGATAATGCCGCGCTTACTAATTCCACCACGGCGCTTATGCTTACCGTAATGTCCATAATCACCGTGCTATCTATCATTATTGGCGTGTTACTGTCGCGCTCTATATCCAAGCCGCTCGGCGTGGCCGTTACGCATTTGGGCGAGATGGCGCGGGGCGACCTGCGTAACGATATACCCGCAATGTATTTAAAGCGCCCCGACGAGATAGGCAGCCTTGCCAAGGCGCTCGATACGCTCTCTAATGATCTGCGGCGCATAGTCGAGGACATACTGTCGGCCTCCGATCAGGTGTCTTCGGGCTCGGAGCAGATGGCATCTACGGCGCAGCAGCTGTCTCAAGGCGCAGCCGAGCAGGCGGCAAGCGCCGAGGAGGTATCCTCCTCGGTCGAGGAAATGGCCGCCACCGTTAAGCAGAATACCGATAACAGCTTGGCCACCGAGAGCATCGCCTCGAAATCATCGGGCGTCGCTGAATTGGGGGGCCGCTCGGTCATGGAATCGGTTACGGCCATGAACGAGATAGCGGCCAAGATATCCATCATAGACGAGATAGCCAGGCAGACCAATCTGCTCGCCCTCAACGCGGCCATAGAGGCGGCGCGGGCAGGCGAGGCGGGCAAGGGCTTTGCCGTCGTGGCCAGCGAGGTGCGCAAGCTTGCCGAACGCAGCCAGAAGGCATCGGGCGAAATCGGTGACTTGTCCAAGCATACGGTGGGCAGCGCCACCAAAGCCGGCGAAATCATACAAAAACTCGTGCCGGATATTAAGAAGACCTCCGACCTCGTGCAGGAGATAGCGAGCGCGTCGCGCGAGCAGAGTACCGGCGTTGACCAGATAGCTAAGGCCGTTACGCAGCTCGATACGGTCATACAGCAGAACGCAAGCGCAAGCGAGGAAATGGCCAGCATGGCCGAAGAGCTATCCAGCCAGGCCGAGCAGCTTGCGCAGACTATGTCCTTCTTTAAGCTCCAGGCAGCGCATGAAGGCGAAGCGCTTAAGACGGGTGCTAAAGCTATGCGTGACAGGCAGGCGCCGCAAGCGGCCAAGCGCGTCGCTATAGCCCATGCGGCTAGCGCTTCGGCTCAGCGCTCCTTAGGCCCATCCGGAGGAGCGGCCCGGAGCGCGCCGTCAAACCCAAGCGCCAGCGAAGTTAAGAACGCGGGCAGAACCGCCATTACCTTGGCTAAGGATGGCCCCGATCCTGTCAACGACCCGGATTTTGAGGAGTTCTAGCCCTTGTTCGGCTATGCCCCGCAAGGGGCGTATCGTTTGTTCGTATGAAATATAAAGTTAAAAATACCTATAAATAAATATTAATACGTGTAAATAAAAATGACTGCGGTCAAAAAATCAAAAATAAAAGTTGACCGCAGTCAATAAGTGCCGTACGATCCCTCCTAAGGCACACGCTATGCCGAGCGCATACGCGTCTTTCCAGCGTGGCCATTGTCGAGGGGGGTGCTCTATGCTCGCAGTTTTCGCGTCTCTTCCCATCCTGCTTGTCGTGATACTCATGGCCGGGTTCAACTGGCCGGCAAAGCGCGTTATGCCTTTAGGCTGGGCCGTAGCCGTAGCCCTTGCCGCCTTTGTCTGGAAGATGCCGCCACAGTGGCTTGCGGGAGCTACCCTGTCTGGCGCGCTTGATGCCTTTAATATCCTTATCATTGTTTTCGGAGCGATCCTGCTCATGAACACGCTTAAGAATTCAGGGGCAATACGCGCTATTAAAGGAACATTTTATAACATAAGTCCGGATCGTCGCGTTCAGGCCATCATCATAGCGGGCCTTTTCGGCTTTTTCATAGAAGGCGCGGCGGGCTTTGGAACTCCGGCGGCCCTTGCAGGACCGCTACTCGTAAGCTTAGGTTTCCCGCCCATGGCCGCCGTCATCGTAGCGCTGGTGGGCAATAGCATGCCGGTGAGCTTCGGCGCCGTAGGAACGCCTATACTCGGAGGCGCCGCGAGAGTATTGAACGCTCCGAACGTCATTGAGGCGCTCAATCAATATGGCTGGACCTTTGACGTTTTCGTGCACCAGATCGGCGTATACACGGCCATCATACACGCGGCCGTCGGCACCTTCCTTCCGCTCCTCATCGTCATGATACTGACTAAGCTCTTTGGCCAGAAGAAAAGCTTTAAGGATGCCTTTGCCATCGCTCCCTTTGCTCTATTCGCGGGACTCTGCTTCTCCGTGCCGTACCTGCTCATAGCCATATTCATTGGGCCGGAGCTCCCGTCCCTGCTCGGCGCACTCATAGCATTACTCATAGTCATACCCGCGGCTAAAGCCGGTTTCCTGCAGCCTAAGACCTCCTGGGACTTTCCTGAGCGCAAGAACTGGGGCAGCGACTGGGTAGGTACCGTTGAGCCCGGCGCGCTCAAAGAAGACAGCCCTCAGATGGGTACGCTGCTTGCGTGGCTGCCCTATGTGCTCGTCGCCCTTATACTCGTCGTAACCCGCATACCGGCTCTTGGAATAAAGCAGCTACTGACCATGCCCGCGCTTACCATAGCGTGGAAAGGCATACTGGGAACCAGCCTGGCGTACAATCTGCAGCCCCTCTATCTGCCTGGAACGGTACCCTTTATACTCGTCGCGGTGCTGACCATATTCCTGCATAAGATGGACGGCAAGACCGTACGAACGACCTGGGCAAATAGCCTTAAGCAGATGGTTCCGGCGACGATAGCCCTGGTATTCGCCGTTTCCATGGTGGCTATCATGAGGAACTCAGGCAATAACGGTACGGGCAACCTGGACATGCTCAAGACCTTATCCACCGCCGCCGCCGGCATGCTGAGCTCGGTGTGGATATTCATCGCCCCCTTTATCGGTATGCTCGGCGCCTTCATGGCCGGCAGCAATACTACCTCTAATATCCTGTTCAGCAGCTTCCAGTACGAGGTAGCCAGCAGCGCCTCGCTGTCCCGCGTCATCGTGGTGGCATTGCAGGTGGTAGGCGGCGCTATAGGCAATATGATATGCGTCCATAACGTGGTCGCCGCCAGCACCACCGTGGGCGTACTCGGCAAGGAGGGCAAAATCATCAGGATCAACATCGTGCCCGCGGCCCTCTACGCGGTACTGGCCAGCGTTGTAGGACTGATCATCATAGGCGTCTTTGTACCCGGATTATTCTAGTACGCCCATCATAGGCCGTTCCGGGTGAGCCTAGCCGCCCGGAACACAGGGGACTAAAGCGGAACAGCCAAGGCTGAGCGCTGAGCAAGGAGGATTTTTTTGAAGATCATAGTGCCCATAAAACAGGTGCCCGAGACCAGTAATGTGAAAATGGACCCGGAAACCGGAACCGTCATCAGGGCGGGCGTGGAGACAGTCGTAAACCCCCTAGACCTGTACGCCCTGGAAACGGCTATCGTGCTCAAGGAGCGTTTTGGCGGAACCGTTACCGTTCTTTCCATGGGGCCGCCGCAGGCAAATAAAGCCCTGAAGGAAGCGGTGGCCATGGGCTGCGATGAAGCGATCCTCGTATCGGATCGCAAATTCGGCGGTTCGGATACCTGGGCTACCTCGTATACCCTGGCGCAGGCGATCAAAAAGATAGGCGCTTACGACCTTATCATAGCGGGCGAGCGGGCTACCGACGGCGATACCGCCCAGGTAGGGCCGGGCATAGCCTCCTGGCTCGATATACCCGTGGCCACGTATGTAGCCAGGATAGAAGGCGTAGTGGATACACGCATATCCCTTGAGCGCCTTGTCGAGGACGGCTATCAGATACTATCCCTGCCGCTGCCTTGCCTTATGACCGTGGTCAAGGAGATAGCCTCGCCACGCCTGCCCACGCTGGATTGCAAGATTCGAGCGCGCCAGATGCAGATACCCGTGTACAGCACCGAGAACATGGAGCTGGAACCCGCCTCGCTCGGCCTTAAGGGCTCGCCCACGAAAGTGGTAAAGATCGACACGCCTAAGGTTACCCGGGGCGGTACGGTGGTAAAGGCCGGAGACGACGAGGCAGTCGTATCGGCCGTCAATGAACTGATGACCTTCCTTGAAGCGAAGGGCATCCTGTAAAGAGGAAGCATACCATGAGTTTTGTATGGACTATCGCGGAACAACATGACGGCAAGCTCAAGGACGTTTCCTTTGAACTGCTGTCGCGCGGGCGTAAGCTGGCTGATAAGCTTCAGACCAAGCTCGCTTCGGTTTTGATCGGACATGGCGTCAGCGAAGCGGCCATGGAGGAGCTTATACGCCGCGGCGCGGACGAAGTGTATACCATTCAGGACCCGCGTCTTGAGAACTTCGTATGCGAATCCTATGTACGGGTCCTGACGAAGCTCATCAAGACCTGGAAGCCCAGCATCGTCCTTGCCGCCGCTACCTCGTCGGGCCGTACGCTTATGCCTTACTTGGCTATTAAGGTAAATGCCGGGCTCACCGCCGACTGCACCGAACTGGACATAGAGGAGGGCACGGGAAACCTCTTGCAGACGAGGCCGGCCATAGGCGGCAACATCATGGCCACCATCAAGACGCCCGATCACCGGCCGCAGATGGCCACGGTACGCCCCAAGTCCAGCCGGCCCTTGGCCGAAGATACGGGCCGCTTAGGCAAGATCATCACCGTTCCCGTTACCGATGACATGATAGACGGCCGCGTTCAGGTGCTCGGCTACCGCAAGGACGCCACAGAATTCGTCAACGTTGAAGAAGCGGACATAATCGTCGCAGGCGGCAAGGGCCTTAAAAAGGGCGACAACTTTGCGATGATCAAGACCCTAGCCGACAGCTTTGGCGGCGTGGTGGGAGCGAGCCGCGAGGCGGTGGACAGGGGCTGGATAGCGTATCCCCACCAGATAGGCCTCTCAGGCAAGACCGTATCGCCTAAGCTGTACATAGGCATAGGCATATCAGGTTCCATACAGCATCTGGCCGGCATCAAGACCAGCGAAGTGATCGTTTCGATAAACTCCGATCCCGAGGCCAGCCTGCACAAGGTAGCCGACTTTGGCATAGTGGGCGACGCGTTCCAGATCGTGCCCGAACTGCAGCGCCGCATGGACAAGCGCAAGGGAGGTTCAATATGAGCGTAGCCAACGCAAGCGCCTCAAGGTCTAGCGCGTACAATGTAGTCACCAAGGCTATCGTGGACGAGCTGCGGGATATCGTCGGTTCCCGAGGCGTTCTCGTAGACCTGGAAAAGATAGAAGCCTACTCGCACGACGAGACCGATGCCAAGGAATACGGCCATATGCCCGAAGTGGTGGTATTGCCCTCAAGCCCTGAGCAGGTAGCCGGCGTCGTGAAGCTGGCCAACCGCGAGCGCATACCGGTTACGCCGCGTGGCGCGGGCTCGGGACTCTCAGGCGGCGCCATACCCGTGTACGGCGGCATCCTGATATCGCTTGAAAAGATGAACAAGCTCCTGGAACTTGATGTGGAGAACATGGTAGCCGTCGTGGAAGCCGGCATGGTTACCAACGAGTTGGCGATGGCCGTCCAGGAGCGCGGGCTGTTCTTCGCGGGCTATCCCATGAGCCTGCAGACCTGCGCCATAGGCGGCAACATAGCCGAGAACGCCGGCGGCGGCAAGGCCGTCAAGTACGGGGTAACCGGCCGCTACATCCAGGGCATAGAGCTCGTGACGCCCACCGGCGACATCGTCCAGCTGGGCGGTAAGCTGTCCAAGGACGTATCGGGTTACGACCTTAAATCGCTCGTCGTCGGATCCGAAGGAACCCTCGGCATAGCCACGAAGGCCATTATTAAGCTCATAGGCTACCCCACGGCCAAGGCGGATTTGCTGGTGCTCTTTAAGACGCCGCGAGAAGCCATAGACGTAGTCCCGGTTATACTGTCCAAGGGGCTTACGCCTACCAGCATAGAGTTCATGGACCAGCTATCCATCATTACGAGCTGCAAGTATCTTAACGAGAGCCTGCCTTACGAAAAGGCCGGCGCCATGCTGCTCATAGAGCTGGACGGCACCAACGCCGAGCAGATAGAAATGGACCTCATAGCCGCCGGGCAGCTCTGCCAGGAGCACGGCGCCATCGAGGTGTACGTAGCCGAGGACCGCAACAACATAGAGCGTATATGGAACGTGCGCCGCAACATAGCGGAAGCTTTCAAGGTGTACAGCCCCATACAGAGCCTGGAGGATATCGTCGTGCCCATATCGAGGATACCGGAGATCATCCCCGAACTGGACAAGCTGAGCGCCAAGTACCATGTGCAGATACCCTGTTACGGCCATGCCGGCGACGGCAATCTCCATGCCACCCTCGTCAAGGACCCTGACATGAGCATGGAGGACTGGAAGAAGAACGAGGTCGCGTGCCTTAAAGAACTGTACAGGATCACCGGCGAGCTTGGCGGCAAGATATCAGGCGAGCACGGCATAGGGCTCAAGCGCAAGTCCTTCCTTAAAGACATCATCGACCCGGTTGAGCTGAAGCTCATGCAGGCCATTAAGGTGGCTTGGGATCCTAACAACATCATGAATCCCGGCAAGATATTCGACCTGAACTAGCTGCAAGCACCCAGGCCGTTCCGCCTGAATAGAAGGCGGAGCGGCCCTTGTACTGGCGCGCGCGCATGTGGGGCCGATAATGCTCTCCGGTATTGAACTAGGCCTGCCATTGTATTATCCTGCAGTCCTATGGCAAAACTAGGACCTACCGCGTTACGTACCAAGAACGCTATCATGGAAAGCGCGCTTAAGCTCTTTGAGCAGCGGGGCTTCGATTCGGTTACCATCGAGGACATCACGACCGACGCGCAGGTAGCCAAGGGCAGCTTTTACACCTACTTTTCGACTAAAAGCGATATCATCGTGGACGAGTTTTGGAAGATAGACGAGTACTACCACCAATACGCGCAGAAGAACCTCGGTCGCTACAAGAGCGCCGAGGAGAAATTGCTCGCCTTTACCCGCGCGCAGATGCGTTACGTGCGCGATGTCATAGGCAACGCCAACTTAAAAATCCTGTACGCTAACCAGACCATACAGCCGGGCCGCGATAAGATCATTACCAAGCAGGAGCGGCAGTGGGTACGAATCGTGGCAGCTATCATAGCAGAGGGGCAGGAAGCCGGCGAATTCCGCGCCGACCTTGAGGCAAAGCGCATGGCCTTGCTCTTTAACCGCTCGGCGCGCGCGGTATTCCTTGACTGGTGTATACTAGACGCCGAATTCGACCTCGTTAAAGAAGGGCTCTTCTTCATGGGCCAATGGATCATGTGCGCCTTACGGCGGGGGCCGCGGACGGATAGCTAGGGCTAGGTTGATATGGGATAAGTGCTTATCCTTAATTCCATGCTATACTTGCTTACAGCGAGCTAAGGCGGCGAGTCCGCCCTGCGCGTCATACCAGCGTGATGGAGGGTGTTATGGTCGAAAAAGTCGATTTCTTAGTTAAAGGCATTCCGAGCAGCGTCATAAGCATGTTTAGAGGCCTTTGCGCCATAAACGGCAAGACCGACGCCGAAGGCGCTATCGACCTCATTATCGAGCATATAGATAAAGTATATGGAGGAGATAAGGCAGCTTTCAAGAAAACGGTGGACGAATACCGGTCTTCGATAAAGAAGAAGTAAACCGGAACTTCAGCGGCTCGAATAAAAAAGCCCGCGGCACTGGCGCTTGCCTGCTCCTTATGCACTATACTTAGACCCATGCGAGTACTAACTAAAGAGCTATGGTTCGAAACCAAAAAGCGCCTTGAATTCATCGATATCAGCGCGCAGGTGGAAGCCCTAGTCGCCGAATCCGGCGTGCGCGATGGGCTTTGCCTCGTGAACGCCATGCACATAACCGCGAGCGTATTCATCAATGACGCAGAGGCTGGCCTGCACCGCGATTTTGCCGACTGGCTCGAGAAGCTTGCTCCGCACGAATCGGTATCCTCCTATAGGCACAACGTAGGCGAAGACAATGCCGACGCCCACATGAAACGCCAACTATTCGGCCGTGAAGTAGTGGTAGCCATTACCGAGGCCAAACTGCATTTCGGCCCATGGGAACGCATCTTTTACGGGGAATTCGACGGCCGGCGGCGCAAGCGCGTCCTGGTAAAGATTATTGGCGAGTAGGGGAAGGCCATGAAACGCAGGGGCAGGACGGCGCTAATCGTATTCGCTATATCGCTCTGTACGCTTGCTTCGCCGGTCGCCGGCCAGGAAGCCCCTCTGGTGTGGGGGCTCGTACCCAATGCCCCGCCCACCACCTATGTCGACGCCGCGGGCAAGCCCACCGGCTTCTTTATAGAGCTGTATTCGCGCATCATGGATGAACTGGGCATAGCCTACCGCTTTCAGGTAGCGCCCTTTTCTGAACTCTACCCCCTGCTCGTAGAAGGCAAGATTGATTTTTTCACCACGCTGGTGCGCAATCCGGAGCGGGAAGGCTACTTCGTCTATCCCGACAAGGCCGTATCCGCAGGCTGGAGCCAGCTCTTCATCGCGCTGGACGCCCGATTAGAGTCCGTGCTCGACCTGCAGCACAAGACGATAGGCGTGGTGGCGGATGACCGTAACGGCGACAACTTTCGCGCCTACGTGGAAAGCCTGGCTCTATCCTGCCAGATAGTCGAGTATGCCGGCTTCGACGAGCTCGTAGAAGCCGTAGCGGGCGGCCAGATTTACGGCGGCGTGCAGTCGAATTGGTTCGTATCCGCCGAGAAGCGTGTACAGCCTACGACGATAATTTTCGCGCCTTTTAGCTCCTTCCCTGTTCTTTCAAAAAAGAGTGGGCATACGAAGGAGTTTGACGCCATTATTGCGCGTTATGGGCAGCTTAAGGACGATCCGTCATCATACTATTACGAACTTCAGCGTTCATGGCTCGGCCACGAGCGAACCGAGACTGCCGTCGTACCGGCTTGGCTGGTAACGGGCCTTATAACCCTGCTCCTGACTACCCTGGCGGCTGTGATAGTCATACGCATGCTCACTTCTCAGCTTCGCGAGGCTAATAGCGAGCTTGAGCGAAAAGTGGCCGCCCGTTCGGCTATGCTCGTGAAGGCGGAAAAATTGGCCGCTCTGGGCACCCTGGTGTCCGGGCTGGCCCATGAGCTCAATTCGCCGCTCCAGGCCTTGCTCCTTTCGGCTGAAAGCCTGGACGACACGCTGGACCTTTGCGGAAACGAGGGGCGCGTTCAGCTCTCTCCCGCCGAAGAGGAGGGGTTAGCCGCCATAATGGACAGGCGCAGCGCCGATCTTGGACAGGCTGATACCCAGGCTACGAGAAAGCTGCTTAAAAGCAGGCTTGAAGCGCTTGGGCTTGTCGCGAGCACGGACCTGGTCGACCGCTGTTTGGATATTGGCATCCTCGACCCGGACTTGCTCGCGGCGACTCTTGTTCGCGATGCCTCTGAGGCCATGCTTTCCGCGGCAAAGGCGGCATCCTCGCGCGCGGCTTTCCACGGCGTCATGCTTGACGCGGTATCGCGCATGAATACGGTTATCCAGGCCTTGCGCATATACTCGCACCAGGATCATAAAGGCGAGGCGAGCGCAGTGCCGTTAACGATACAGCTTGATGCCGTGCTGGCTCTCTATGCCAGCCGTATCGGCTCCGGCATAAAGCTTACGCGCGACTATGCCGACTTGCCGTTCTACCGATGTTATGCCGATCAACTGCAGCAGGTGTGGATGAACCTTGTAGGCAATGCCATCGATGCCATGGGCGATGCAGGCGTTCTGACCGTTCGGGGCCGACTGAAAGAAAGCGCGCTCATCGTGAGCGTTGAGGATACGGGGCGTGGTATTGCCCCTGAATTGTCAAATTCTATTTTCGAGCCCTTTTTTACTACGAAGAACGAAGGTTCGGGCACGGGTCTGGGCTTGTCGATCGCGCATGAGATCGTTCGTACGCATCGAGGCTCGCTTTCCTTTGAATCGCGTCCGGGGCGTACGGTTTTTACGGTATCGCTGCCTCTTGAGGGCGTTATCAAGCCCGGCGATGCTACGGTAGCCTTCTATGGCTGAACGCGTAGTACTCTGCGTGGACGATGAGGCTCTCATCCTGCTCTCGCTGCGGCATAGCCTTTCGCGCGCGCTTGGCGCCGGCTACCGCTGCGAGACCGCTCTGTCCGGCGAGTCCGCTCTTGCCTGCCTTGAAGCGCTCGCCTTGGAAGGGCGGCACGTGGCGGCCGTAGTAAGCGACTGGCGCATGCCGGGCATGAACGGCGACGAGTTTCTGCGGCAGGTGCGCGCCGGCTATCCGACGCTGCCCCTCGTCGTGCTCACCGGTTACGCGGAGCGGGAGCAGTTGCAGTCTCTTGACGCTGAGTTGCGCTTGAGCGCCACCTTGCATAAGCCCTGCGACGTTGCTCAACTAGCCGGCCTGATTCAGCGGCTCTCAGGAAACGCCTGCGTTTAGTTCTAGTGCCATTCCAAACAGGAGCAGACGAGTATAGTTGACATCGCAACCATAAGTATGACAATATAGTTGCGAAAGCAACTATAAGGAGCATTCGATGGGACAGGCGATCTTAGTAACGGGGGCATCGGGCAATGTAGGAAGACCGTTGGTGGAATACCTGCTGGCCGCGGGAGAGAGCGTTGTAGCGGCGGTATCGTCCCGCTCGCTTAAGCCTGATCAAGAGCGCCTGTATTACCGGGCTTTTGACTTTACCGATCCGCAGAGCTGGGAAGCCTGCCTGGAAGGTGTGGATAGGGTCTTCCTCATGCGTCCGCCACATATATCTAAAATAGATAGGGATATAGCGCCTTTTTTACGAAGGCTTAAGGACCGGGGCCTACGAAGCGTAGTCTTTTTATCGGTACAGGGCGCCGAAAGCACTACCTTGGTGCCGCACCATCGGATAGAAGAGCTCTGCGCCGAGTTTAACCTTCCCTATACCTTTTTAAGGCCGAGTTTTTTTATGCAAAACCTCAGCACGACGCATCTGCCCGAAATACGCGACGAGCGGAGGCTTTTCGTGCCGGCAGGAAATGGCCGCACTAATTTTATAGACGTGAGGGATATTGCTGAGCTGGCTGCCCTGGTATTGCGCGGCGATGGCCATCCGCGCACAGCCTACTCCCTCTGCGGGCCGAAAAGCTATTCGTACGGCGAAGTGGCCGCAGAGCTGTCCGTCGCCCTAGGCCGGCCAATACGCTATGACAATCCCGGCGCTCTAGCCTTTCTTGCCTACCATCTTAAGCGTGGCAGGTCCTTAGGCATGAGCCTCGTCATGCTGGCCTTATACACGATTGTTAAGCTTGGCAAAGGCGATAGTACCACGGACGACGCACGGAGGCTTTTAGGCAGGGATGCGCGTAGCCTCTCATCGTTTTTAGCGGAGCATAAGCCTTTATTTCTGCCCGATAATGCGAAGGCAGGAGGGGACCATGAAAAACGGTAACGATTTTGGGCGATCCATATCTCTCCTCAACCGGGCGGCTGGGGCATATTTCTCAAAAAGCCTTAAGCCCTTAGGGCTGGGCCCGGGCCAACAGGCCTATCTCCTTGCCCTGGAGCCCGGTGAATGTATAAACCAGGACGCGCTGGCGGAGCGCTTGCAGGTGGACAAGGCCAATGTTACGCGCGCTCTCGCGGCGCTCGAGGCTCTCGCGTGCGTGCGTAGGCTGCCTTCTGCGCGAGACGGCCGCGAACGGCTCATAGAACTGACCGCTCGAGGCTTGAGCGTACGCGATGAGGCGGAGGCTGTAGCATCGAGCTGGGCGCGCCGCTTGCAGGCTGGTTTTAGCGATGACGAGTGGGATGAACTCGAGGCTTTGCTGAGCCGCGCGAGCGGGAACGCTTCGCCTCGTCCTTACTGAGCGCGTGCCCGCGCTATCTTAGCTCAGGTCGAAACTGGCGCTGCTCATGGCCAAGAGGTCATAGGTGTAGAGCTTGTTCTCCAAGGCGGGGCTTTTGCCGCAGATAATCTTGCAGGCTTCGGCAAGCTGAATAGCCGCGGCGAAGGCGGGGCCGTAGGCTTGGTTGCCAAGGCGCTGCTCGTCGCCCCGATCGGAAGAGCCCGCTGCCAGGGCATAGAGCTTGGCAACGTTAGCCGCAGAGACCTTGCCGCCGCCTTGAGTGGACGCCTGGCCGTACCAGCCGGCTACGGCGGCGTGCACAAGCGTTACTCCGGCGCGGGAGCAGGCTTCCGACAGGGTTATGCGCGCGCTCACGCTGTCGAGGCCGTCCATGGCGATTTGTACGCTTGAAAGCAGGGAGTCCGTGTTTTCGGGCCCGAGGCGTTCGCGTTGGGGCGCAACTACGCAGGCGGGGTTGATAAGCGCTGCGCGGCGTGCTGCTTCGTCGGCCTTGGGCTTGCCAAGGTTTTCCGTGGTGCAGAGGATTTGCCGGTTCAGGTTGCTCTCGTCGAAACAATCCGGATCGACGGCTACTATGTAGCCCACGCCGAGCCTGGCTAGGCCCTCGATAAGGTGGCCGCCCAGGCCGCCGCAGCCAACGACGAGCACGCGGGCGTTATGGAGCGCCTTTTGGCCTTCTATGCCGAGGCTGCCCGCATTGCGCGCATAGCGGGCAGGCAACAGCCCCAGTTCAAGGGCGGCCGCTTCCACCGAGCGCGCGTCCAAGTAGTAGCGCCTAGCCGCCTCGCGTTCCGCCGCCCAGGGCACGAAGCCGCCTTCAAGGCTTGAGCGTAGGTAGTCTCCTGTTTCGCTGCCCATGTTCAGCCGCCCCCTACGGGCGGGAATACGGCAAGGCTGTCCCCTTCTGCCAGGATATGCTTAGGGCCCGCGTGCCTACTGTTTACGAAGAGCACCGCCGCTTCGGCTGCCGATACGCCCACAAGCTCAAGCGCGTCGAGCACCGAGGAGCCTTCCGCTAAGGCGCGGCTTTCGCTTTCGAAGCGTCCCTGTCGTAAAGAAGCGAAGAGCTTAATGGTAATGGTCATCATGGCTATATACCCAGTATACCATGGATCCTTAGGGGCGGGGAGCGCCGAAAGCGCCTGCTGCGCCGGGGACGCCATGCTCGGCCAGCGACCGCAGCAGGACGAGGCCAGGAGCGCCATGTTCGGCGCTGTAGCCGTCTGGCAGAGGAGTTCCAATCGCTGCCGCTATGCGATCAGGCTCGAGCATTATGCCTTGGGATAAGAGCAAAGGACCATGCTCGCGCATGACGGCGTTAAAGAGTTTTACCCGCACGATACAACGCTTATCCTTCTGCGCCTCTTCCTGCTCCGTATGGCCACCGTGGCTTATAGCCTCGCGGAAGGACGCATAGGGACTATTCCTGCGCATGACCGCGCCGACGAGCCCCGGCATGGCCGCGGACAGCGAAACGAGGCACCCAGGCCGTATGACCGCTCCGTCCAGGTCATCGACGGGCTTGTAGTCAAGAAATACCGTGCTTACGGCGCCTTCTATATACGCGTCGCTCATGCCTAGGGCTTCGCGCATGAAGTCGCGGAGGCTCTGGCCTTCAAGGCCATAAAGGGCGAAGCCCTCCTGCACGAGGCCCGTAAGCCTCGCCCAGGAAGGCCCGCCCGAGGCGGAGAGCTTGTCTCCGCCCGCGTTTGAAAAACTATCTACCAATTGAATACCTGATCGAGCTCTTCGTCGCTTACCGTGAAGGTAACCTTATGGGGATCCAGCGCTTCGCGCTTAAAATAGGAAGGAAGCCTGTCCATCTCCTTGGTAAAGCCAGCGGCTTTGTTAAAGTCCCGTTCTGCCGTCAGTATGGACTTGCCAAGCGCCGTTACGTCGTCGCCGGTGAGCGAGAGGCCATGGAACGAGTTCAAGAGGTCGAGTAAGGCCTGGAAGGTTTCGGGCTGATCGAGCACGGCAAAGGCTATGAAGAGGCACATGCCGGTGGCGTCAATGGCCGCGGTGGCTATCTGCAGGTTACGCGACAGCTCTATCTGGCCTTCGGGCTTTAAGGGATCCACGAAGCCGCCAACCTTAAGAATGTTGGTAGCTATGGCGTAGCCGGCGGTGTGGTCGGCGCCCATGGGGCTGGTAGCGTAGGTGACGCCTATGCCCATGATGGCGCGGGGGTCATAGGCCGGCATGGCCTGTCCCTTTACCACCGGGGCGCGTTCCAGGCCGAAGGCCTTGGCCGTTAGCGCGGCGCCGTTCCCTATGATGCGGCCGAGCGGGCTGCCCTTGCCCACTTCCTTGATAAGGTCGATGGCGCCTGCGGCGTCGCCGAACTTGAGGAGGCCCGCGTCCATAGCCACGGCTACGGTAGCGCCCATCTCTATGGTGTCCAGGCCGTAGTCGTCGTCGAGACGGTCGAGCATGGCTATGGTATCCATGTCGTCTATGCCGCAGTTGGCGCCATGGGCCCATACGGTTTCGTATTCGGGCTGCTTGGTAAGGAATTTACCGTTCTTATCGTTGTATATGCCCGAGCACTGTATGACGCAGCCGCGGTGGCAGCCGTGCGTAGCCTGGCCGCCGCGCTCGGTCATGGTGGCGGCGAAGCTCTCGCCCGATATTTTTGACGCGCCTTTGAACTGGCCGGTCTTGAAGTTATTGGTAGGGAAGCCGCCGGCCTCGTTGATGATGTTGGTGAGCACGTTGGTGCCGTAGGCGGGCAGGCCTCCTCCGGTTACCGGGTGCTTCTTAAGCCCTTCAACCCAGGCTTTGTTGGCCGCTTTAAATTTTTCCGGGTCCTTAGGCTGGCGCATGGCGGCGCCCGCGTCGTCAATGACGATGACCTTTATGCCCTTGGAGCCCATGACCGCACCAACGCCGCCGCGGCCCGCGTGCCTGGTGGGGTGCATTTCCATATCGGTACAGGCTATAGAGGCCGCGGCCATGCGGTATTCGCCGGCCGGCCCTATGGATATGCAGGCTACCTTATCGCCGAAGCGTTCCTTGATACGGTCGATAAGCTCGTAGTTGCCCAGGCCCTTGTACGCGGCGGCCGACTCTATCTTAACGCCGTCCTTATTTATATATACGAGGTAGAGTTGATCATCCGCCGCTTCGCCTTCAAGGACTACGGCAGCGTAGCCAAGGCGAGCCAGCACCTGCGCCGCCTGTCCGCCCGCGTTTGCTTCCTTGATGCCGCCGGTAAGGGGGCTCTTGCATCCTATGGATAGGCGCCCGGATTGACCCGCCGCCGTGCCCGAGAGGAGCCCGGGCGCTATGACTATCTTGTTTTCCGGCCCGAGCGCATGGCAAAGGGGAGGCACTTCTCGTGCTATCATATGGGAAGTGAGCGCGCGGCCGCCCATGCCGGCATACGCGCCTACGGGCTCGGCTTTTGCCTTAGGTCCGCCATTGGCGGCTACGTTAATGCGAAGTATAGTATCCATGCTTGCTCCTTAGGTCTGGTTGCCTACTACATAGCAGTAAGCATGCCAAAGCCTAAAGAGCGCATAAAATGCGTAATAACGAAGAGGATCGTCATCTTTGCGAACTATCGCATGGCTTTCGCTCGAAAAGATACTATCATAATGGAACAGTGGTCTATTATGGCACAGTGATCGTGGAATGATATGGTTCCACAATGGAACAGTTCGTGTCATCTGAATGGGCAATTCGGTAGCGCTGCATCTTGCGATACAGCGTATTACGGCCTATGCCGAGGCGCTTTGCCGCATGGGATACGTTATTGCCGGCGCTGCTGAGTACGCTGCGTATGTGGCTAGCTTCGGCGTCCTCTAGGCTTGATAGCTCGATAGAACGCGGCTGCTGCTTGCCGAGGCCAATAGCGTATTGATGGTTAGCAGCCTCCGACCTATCCGCTTCAGTCAAGTCGGGAAGCCGCTCAGTATTAATAATAAGCTCAAGCATATTTTCCAGTTCGCGTATATTGCCCGGCCAGGGCTGGGCGGAGAGGGCGTCCATGTAGTCCTGGCTTATGGGTACCGGCTTCTTGTTGAGTTTCTTGGACAGCTTGTCCATATAGAGCCGCACGAGTATGGGTATGTCTTCCGTGCGCTCGCGAAGCGCAGGCAGGCGTATAGGGAGCACGTTAAGACGGTAGAACAGGTCCCTCCTGAAATTGCCGCGCTCAACCTCGTCGAGCAGTTCTTTGTTGCTCGCCGCTATGATGCGCACGTCCACGGGTATTTGCCTGCCCTCGCCTATGCGCTGCACCATGCCTTCCTCTATGACGCGTAATAGGCGTGTCTGCATATCCAGGGGCATTTCGCCTATCTCGTCGAGGAAGATGGTGCCGCCGTCGGCTATCTCGAACTTGCCCGCCTGGCCGCCCCGCTTGGCTCCTGTAAAGGCGCCGTCTGCGTAGCCGAAGAGCTCCGACTCTATCAGCGTGCGGGGTATGGCGCCGCAATTCACCACGACGAAGGCCTCTTCGCGCCGCGCTCCGGCGTTGTGTATGGACTGGGCGAAAATTTCCTTGCCGGTGCCCGTCTCCCCGGAAAGAAGGACGGTAGAACGGGAATCGGCTATCTTCTTGGCAAAGTCCACCGCCTCGCGCAGGCCCTGCGATACCCCGTATATTTTGTCGAAGGTATAGAGGGCGCGGCGCCCGAGTATCTCGTTGGCGTGCTTGCGTACTTTTTTCACGTCCTTGAACACCAGGATGAGCGCGTAGGGCGCGCCTGCATCCCCGATTATAGGATAGGTGCCCAGGTTGAAATACAGTTTGTTCGCGTGGGCGTTTACCAGTACGTCCTCGTTCATGACCTCGCCGCCAGAGAGCACGGTGGCTCGTATGTCCGGCCAGCGGGTAAGCAGCCCCTCAAGCCCCAGGCGCTTAAACTCGTCCTGGCTATAGCCGAACATCTCTAGGGCGTAGTGGTTAACCGACAGCACCCTGCCTTCCATATCCGCCGAGGCTATGCCCGCGGTGATGGAATCCACCAGGGTCTCGATGAAGCGCCCTTGACGGGTAATGGCTTCGTTGCGGGCGTTTAAGGCCAGGGTTTTTTCTATGGCGTTGACGGCCGCTACCACCATGCCAAGGGTATGCAGGTGCACGCCTTCCTTGCTGCCGGTAAGGTCCAGGGCTCCTATAAGCCTGCCTTCCGGGTCGCGTATAGGAGCGCCCGAGCAGGTCCAGCGGTGGTAGGCGCGTATGAAGTGCTCCTCGCCGGATACCTGCACGGGGCGCTCTTCGGCCAGCGCCGTACCCATGGCGTTGGTGCCTATGCTGCTCTCGTCCATGAAGGCGCCGGGCACCATGCGAAGCTCGAAGGCCTGCTCCAGTATGGCGTCGTCGCCTATCACCGAAAGTATGCAGCCTTCTTCGTCGGTGAGTATGGCAAAGAAGCCCGAGCCTTTAAGAAAGTCGCAGAGCTGGCTTATGAAGGGTTCGGCGGTGATGATGAGCTCTCGTCGCGCCGATAGGCGTTCGGCAAGCTCGAGGCCGCAGAGTATGCGGCGGGAGAACACGCGGTCGGGCTCTATGCCGTAATCTTCGCAGCGGCGGAAGCCGCGCTCTATATAATCTTTGTCAAAGTCTACGATAGAATCTGCCACGAAGAACCCTCCTTGGGTAAGGAGCTAGTGTACAGCCAGTAGCCGTTTCTGTGTAGTTTTTTTTATCCCTGACGCGCCAGCGCCCGCGCGTTCAGGTAGGCTTCGAAGCGCGCCACCGAGCTGTTGAGCACCAGTTCCCCCGTAGCGCCGGCGCGCTTGAGCGCTGCCAGGGCCGTGTCGAATCGGCCCACGTCGCGCCAATAGTGGGCGTCGCTGCCGCAGAGCAGGGGGCAGCCATGGGCTACGGCTAGGCGGGCCAGCCGTTCGCAGGGGGCCGCGGAGCCCGCGCGTATCCTGAAGGAGCTGTCGTTTATCTCAAGGGCCTTGCCCAGCTCGGCGGCCTTCTTAACCACGGCTTCCTGGTCTATGGGAAAGACGGGATTGCCCGGATGCGATATCGCGTCCACCAGGGGATTGGCCAGCGCGGCCAGCAGGGCTTCGGTATTTTTCTGTTCGCTGCCCGGCATATAGCAGATTTCATGAAAGCCCGCAAGCACGAAGTCCAAGTGCTTGGCTACGCGCGGCTCGATATCTACGCGGCCGCTCTGATCCATGATGTTAGCCTCTACGCCGCGGTAGAAGCGCACGCCGCCTATGCGGCGCGGCAGTATGCGCAAGTTGCCGAAATGGTAGGGGTGGGTGCCTCCGGGCATGGCAGGGCCGTGGTCGGTGAGCACGAAGCCCTTAAGGCCCCGTCTGCGGGCTCCTTTTGCCAGTTCGTCTATGGTGGAGTAGGCATGGCCTGAACTTATGGAATGGGTGTGGGTGTCGATGGCTATCTTCATGGGTGCGCTCATTGTCCATGTATAGCCTTGGGTTGTCCAGAGGAGGCCTTAAGGTAGGGCGGCGAGAAAAGCGCGTTGCGAAGAGGCGTAAAACATGCTAGACCTTCATGCATGAAAACCAAGCGTCGCGCCACGAGCGCCTTACTCATCGCCCTCTTACTCTTGTCGGTTCTGCTCGTATCCTGCCTGCCCGGCGACGGCAAGCTTACGGCGGAAAAGCCAGGCGGCTTCTGGTCGGGCATTTGGCACGGCTGGATGGCGCCTTTGTCCCTCATCGTCAGTATTTTTAAGCCAGAAATACGCATTTATGAGCTAAACAATGGCGGTTGGTGGTACGATTTCGGCTTCTACCTGGCCATAGTCGGCGGCTTCGGCGGCATAGCGCTATCACGAAAGCGCAAGCCCCGCTCCGAAGCCTAAAGGCCATGCTCCAGTCCTCATCAGCGCATGAGCTCGTCAAGGCCATGAGCCTTGACGAAAAGCTGTCTATGCTGAGCGGCAAGGGTTTCTGGCATACCCAGGATATTCCGCGCTTGGGTATTAAGAGCGTCATGATGGCCGACGGCCCGCATGGGCTACGCAAGCAAGTGGACGCCTCCGACCACTTAGGCCTCACGAACAGCGTGCCTGCCACCTGCTTTCCTCCCGCGGTTACCCTGGCCAGCTCCTGGGATACGGAGCTGGCGGCCGAGCTTGGGCGCGCCCTTGGCGACGAATGCCGCGCCGAGGGCGTGGCCATACTCTTAGGGCCGGGCATCAATATCAAGCGCAGTCCGCTCTGCGGGCGTAACTTCGAATATTTTTCCGAGGATCCCTTCCTGGCGGGCGAAATGGCGGCCGCCTTTATAAACGGCGTGCAGAGCAGGGGCGTGGGCACCAGCCTTAAGCACTTCGCCGCCAACAATCAGGAGTGCCACCGCCTGGTCGTCGACGCCGTCGTGGACGAGCGCAGCTTGCGCGAGCTCTACCTGGCCGCCTTTGAGGCCGCGGTAAAGAAGGGCCGCCCCCGGACCCTCATGTGCTCCTACAATCGCGTAAACGGCCTACACGCCAGCGAGCAGCCCTGGCTCTTAACGGAGCTCTTACGGGACGAGTGGGGACACGAGGGCATAGTCATAAGCGACTGGGGCGCCGTAAACGATCGCGTGGCCGGCCTTAAGGCCGGCCTTGAGCTGGAGATGCCGGGCAACGGGGGGCAGAACGATATACTGCTGCGGCAGGCTATAACGGAGGGCAGGCTCGACGAGGCCGTGGTCGATGAGGCCGTGAGGCGCATCCTTGCCATCGTTAGGCGCGGCGAAGCCGTGCCTGAACCAGCTTACAGCTACGACCGGGACGCTCACCACAAGCTGGCTCTTAAGATAGCCCTTTCGTCCATGGTGCTCCTTAAGAACGGCGGCGCTGCCCTGCCGCTTGCCCCCGCGGATACGGTGGCGGTGATAGGCTCCTTTGCAAAAGAGCCTCGCTATCAGGGGGCGGGCAGCTCGCAGATCAACCCTACGCGCCTGGATAAGGCCTACGACGAACTATGCCGCCTTGCGGGCAGTCGGCTGCCCTATGCGCCGGGCTTTGCCTTAAAGTGCGACAAAGCCGCAGCTGCGGAAGCTGCCGCCGAGGCTGAACGCCTTGCCGCTGAAGCTCTGGCAGTAGCCAAGGGAGCCGCCGCCGTACTCGTGTTCGCGGGTTTGCCATCCATTAAGGAGTCTGAGGGCTTCGACCGCGAGGACCTGCGCCTGCCAGAGGAGCAGGTCAGCCTTATAGAAAAGCTCGCGGAGCAGGCCCATGCCGAAGGCGCCAAGCTCATCGTCGTGCTCAGTAACGGCGGGCCGCTGGAAATGCCCTGGCTGGACAGGGTGGACGCCGTGCTGGAAGGCTACCTTGGCGGCCAGGCGGGCGGCGGCGCGGTAGCGCGCCTCATTTTTGGCCTGGAGTCGCCCTCGGGCAAGCTTGCCGAGAGCTTTCCGCGCCGCCTTGAGGACAACCCCTCGTTTCCGTACTTTCCCGGCACGCCCGAGCGCGTGGAGTATCGCGAAGGCCTCTATGTGGGCTACCGTTACTACGACAGCGCGGGCATCGACCCGCTCTTTGCCTTCGGCCACGGACTTTCCTATACGAGCTTTTCCTATGATGAACCGTCGGTCGACGAGGAAGGCCTTACGGTTTCTTGCCGCGTAACGAATACGGGCGATAAAGCCGGCGCGGAGATCGTACAGCTGTATATCCATGATACCGAAAGTTCCGTATACCGGCCCGAGCAGGAACTCAAGGGCTTCGTAAAGCTTAGCCTGGAGCCCGGCCGCTCGGCGCGCGCTGAGTTCGCGCTTGACGAGCGTTCCTTCGCCTTTTACGACGCTGCCGCCAAGGCCTGGCAGGCGGAGGCAGGCGCGTACGAGCTACGCATAGGCGCGTCCTCCCGCGATATACGTCTACGCGCCACCATGACGCTAGCCGCGGGCCGCTTTACTAGCGCGCAGACTGACGGGGGCGCTCGACGGGCCGCCGCCGCCCCATCCCTGCGGGTAGCCGCGAACGCGGCCTTATCGCCTTACCTCAAGGCCCAGGTAGCTGGCGCGTACCGGGTAAGCGACGAGGCCTTCGAAGCCCTGCTCGGCCGCGCCTTGCCGAAGACCCGGGGCCTTAAGCCCTACGGCTGGAACACGACTCTCGGGCAGCTGTCCGGGCATTGGCTGGGACGCCTCGTACTCAGGCTGGTTACCTCCTCGTTTTCCGGCGGTATAGCCGCCAGCGGCGACGAGGCCCTGTTAGCCATGGTAACGCGCTCGGTAGTGGAAATGCCCCTGCGCTCCCTCGTGCTCATGGGCGGCGGCAAAATCAGCTATAGGCAGGCCGGCGCCCTGTTGGATGCCATGAACGGCAGGCCGCTAAAAGCCTTGGCTCGGTTCCTGTCGGCTAAGGTGCGCCTGCAGTGAGCCGGGATCTGTCCCGGCGCATTCAAGCCGCGCTGGATGCCTGGGAAGAGCCGGCGCCCCCCGGCTGGGAAAACGGGGGCGGAGCCGGCCCCTCTAACGAAGGCGGCGAAGCGGCCTTCGATGGGGATATGCTTCTACGACTGGCCAACGCGCGCATGCCCTTCGGCAAGTACTCAGGCAGGCTGCTCATCGACCTGCCTGAAGCCTACGTGGTTTGGTTCGCGCGTAACGGCTACCCCAAGGGCGAGCTCGGCGTTCTCATGGCCGCCCTCTACGAGATAAAGGCCAACGGCATGGAGACCTTCCTTCGTCCCCTCGTGCGCGAGTAAGCGCTCGTACTATCGTGTACAGCTATACTATCAATCCTCGCCGTGGTCGGCGAGGGCCGAGCGCGACAACGGTTTCTTAAAGCGCCAGAAAAGCAGGGCCACGATGGCCACATTCACCAGTGATACGGCGGCGAAGCGGTTCCACTTCGGGGCTCCAGAGGCTATGGATCCCACGTAGGAATGCAGGCGCACGGCTACGGTGTACTTCGTGTCGTCATCAAGGAAGATGAGCGGGGCCAGGAAGCCGTTCCAGGCGGCCAGGAAGGCGAGCATTGCTGACGCCCCCAGGGCAGGCAGGGCCAGGGGCAGCTGCACCTTTATGAGCCAGGCGAAACGCCCCATGCCCTCCAGGCAGGCCGCCTCCTTTAGGCTTTTCGGCTGGTCGCGGAGGAAGGCGCTTAAGGCCAACAGGGCCGTAGGCGCGGCATGATAGATATAGACGAGTATGACCGGCAGATAGCCGCCGAGCAGGCCCATCCGCCGCCATAGCTCGTATAAGGGTATGAGGGAATGCACGCCCCCCGAGCTTGCAAGGGCCTGCAGGAGAGCGAAGGCCAGGGCCGTCTTTGCTAAGGGGCGCTCGGCCAGCCAGGCCGCCGCGGGAAATACCAGCGCTATGGCTCCTGCCGAGGCGATAAGGGATACGTAGAGCGTATTGGCGAAATTCAAGAGGACGCCGTCCTGCAGGAAGGCTACTCTGAACGCCGCTATAGAAGGGTAGCGTGGCAGAAAGGAATCGACGAAGGCTACCGATAGCCCTGAGAAGGCCATCCACATGATGCACCAGAGCAGGGCGAGCACCGTGGCCGCTACGAGCGCGGCAAGAGCCCAGGAGCCTGCGAGGAAAAAGCGGTCGGCAATGCTGCCTGGAATGTAGTCCGATCGTTTTTCAATAGCATGGCGCGCGGTACGTCCGTTCCGCTGCCCCCGGCCTTGCCGGAAAGCCTGCGTAGCGGCCGCTTTCTGTAGCGTCATGCCTGCGCCTACGAGCAGCCAGATTATGGTGGACAGGAGTACGGAGTAGGCGGCCATGACGCCGCGGTCCGCGTAGCCGGAGAACATATCGTAGAGGTATATCTCCAGGGTCGTCGTCGCGCCTACGACGCCGCTATCCGTTATGCCCGCCCGCATAGGCGGCCCTCCCGCGGTTAAGAGGAAGGGCACGGTAAACTCGCGGAAGGCTGATACCAGTTCGAGGGCTCCAACCGCCAGAAGCGCTGCCCCCATTGCGGGAAGCTGTACGCTGAAAGCCAGGGCCGCCGGGCCCGCCCCGTCCAGGGCGGCAGCCTCGTCCAGCGCCCGTCTTGAGCGTCCCGCCGCCGCCAGCAGTATGAAGGTGGCCTGAGGCAGCCTGAACCAGGCGGAAACGAGGGCGGTCGCTACGAATGAAGCCGCCGGATCGTTCATCAGGTTCACTTCAATGCCGGTAAGGGCCCTGAAGAGAGAATCGCCGGCCACGCCATGGAGCAGGAAACGCCACAGCGGCGCGCCTATGTATACCGGCGTGGCCCACACGATAACCAGGGAAGGAAAGATGAGAGCCCATGCCCGCTTTGAGCTTCGCGCGAGCATAGCTAGGGGAAAGGCGCAGAGTATCGTTACCGAAGCGGACAGCAGGGCCCAGCCCAGGCTAATGAGGGCGGATAGCGCTAAACCCCGGTCGTTGAAAAGCCGGGCGTAATGGGCGAAGCCTATAAAGATGCTCCGCCCCGCCTCATCGCCAAAAAAGCTTGATACTATGGCGCTAAAGTAAGGCGCAATGCCAGCAAGGCTGAGGATGATGACGAGAGGCACGAGGCGCAGCCAGTCAGCGTGCGTCCGTGCCCCTCGAATAGGGACGGCCTTGATCAGAAGCGGGCCTCTACGGAGGCGATTTGCTTTATATTCTTCAGGTTCTCAGGCAGCCGAGCGGCTTTCCTGTCCCATACCAGGACGAGGGGCGCCTCGTCGGCGGGCAGTTTCTCGCCGGCCTTGTACATGGCTATGATAATGTCGTTATTGCGGTGTATGGACCGAGAGTCGACGCTAATGCTAAAGCCGTCAGCGGCTTTCAGCTCTATGCTATAGCCGGCAAGCGCCGCCTTGTCGTCATAGGGCAGTATGGATTTATCCTGCCTGTGGGGCATGTATTCGGGGTCGTCCACATAGCCCATGAGTAGCCAGAGCGGAAAGCCCGTGTATTCCGCGACGATGTCTTTGCGCTCAAAAGTGACGGTCCTCGTATGGCAGCTCACGCAACTCTGAATGGTCCCGCGGTCAAGGTCTAAACTAGCTTTGCCCTTGACGCTCAGGCTGAAATCCACGAAGTCCTTTTGCTTGACCACGATCTTTTTAACCATACGCACGGACAGGTGGCCTTCAATGTTCGGCGTACCCGGGCCAACCTTTATGGTGCGAACATAACCGGGATCCTTTTCCAGGTACTCGCCGTCAAGCTTGAAGGCCAGGAGCCAGTCGCCATCCTTATTGTCCATTAGCTGCTTGCCCGGGTAGCTCATCTCGTAGCCGTCCATGGCCACGAAGGTGATGGAGTCATTGGCGGCTAGATCGGCATAGCTCTTGAGAAGATCGAGGAGCTTAACGCCGCCGTATACGCCTTCGTAGCGGGTGCCGGCGCTCGTGGTATACGCTCCGCGCGCCTCTTTATAGATAGCCAGGCTTTCCAGCTCCTTGAGGCTGAAGGACGCTGCAGCGCCGTTTATGTCGAGTTCCAGCCTGAAGGACGCGGCCGCTTTTTCAAGGGCGCTTGGGGCAAGCGTCGTATCGATGCGCACCAGGTCGCGCACCCAGAGATTTTTAGGAGCGTTGCCTACGGTCATAGGCGCTATGGCCTTGCCGTTCTCGCTGTCCGCTATGAGCAAGGCATCGGGCGCTACATCTTTCGTGTTGAAGGTGGCTGAGTACCCGTCTTTTGCAATAAGGGTTAGGTCATAGCCCGCTTCCCAAAGTTCCTTATCGAAGCGATAGGCATGCTTAGCGTCCGGCCCGTCTATCATGGCTACGGCGAGCCACAGCGGCATGCCCTGATAGCTCAGCTTTACGCCCTTGCTCTCTACGGTGACTTCTCGGTAATGGCTGGCATGTTTTTTGGAATCTTCAAAGACCGACTCCCAGAGCGCGTCCTCCCGTATGCCTTTCAGGCCTATAGACCAGCCGGTGCCTGCGGCTTGAGCTTCGCCGGCCTCACTGGCGGCCGAAACGGCCGATACGGCCGATACGGCTTCGGCATCTTCCTCCGCTTGAGCGGGGCTGGCATCGCTCACGCAGGCGGCGAAGGCCAGGCTGAGCGCGATGAGGAGCGCTATAAGCGCGGTTTTCCGTAGTTTCTGTAGCATAGGTTCTCCTTCGTAATTACATCTAGGCCTTATTGCTTGAGTATGGTGCGAGCGGATTGTATGAGCTCAGCCGCGTCCAGTGAACCGTCAAACCAGAGCCGCAAAAGTTTCCAGAGCGTGTTTTTAAGCTCCCCATAAGCGGGATGCGCGGGCACCGCTATGCCGCTCGCGTAGCTGGCCTTTACCGCGGCAAGATAAGGGCTGTCGCTTGGCATGAGTTCCCAGGCATCCTCGTTGGCGGGCAATTTGCCAAGGGGAGCGCAGAACCGGGCTTGCATGCGCGGGCTCGATAAGTATTGAGCCAGGCGCCGGGCCAGCATGGGGCTGCGCGAGTTCCTCGTTACCGCGAAGCCTTTATAATCGAGCATGGGGGCGAGCGGGCTCGCTCCCGCTTCAGTACGCGGGAAGGGCGCTACGGCGAAGGGCAGGCCAAGGCGGGTAAATTCCGGTATGGAATACGATCCGGAGAGTATGAAGGCCGTTTTGCCTGAGCTGAAGTACGCCATCATGGCGTCGCGTTCCATAGGCACGAGGAATTTCCGCTGGCTGGCGCCTTTCATCCAGGCCAAGGCCCTGAGCCAGCCGGGGCTGTCAAAGTCGGCGCTGCCTGAGCCCTGGGCGAACGGAGCGGCGCCGAAACCGGCGGCGAAAGGCAGGAACCAGTAGGATGAGTACGCGTTCCAGGCGGCGGGCACGGAGGCGCCGCTATCCATGGCGAGTCTTTCCATATCGGCGAGCGTCCAGCCTTCTTTTGGCGGGACTTTTATGAGCTTCGTAGAATAAAAAACGAGCTGGGCATCGCAATAGAAGGGAGCGCCGTAGAGCCGCCCGTCTAAGGTATAGGCATCTTTGCCTTTAGCTGCGCGCGCGGGCAAGCGCAGGCCATCGAGTTCCTGCAGGGAGCCGGCATCGCGCAGGTCCGAAACATAATCGGATTGTATCATCACGAGGTCAGGCACCTTACCGCCGCCGCGCTGTACGGCTATGAGCTTGCTCTTAACCGAGGGCACGTCAAGTACTTTTACCTGTATGCCCGCCGCTTTTGCCCAGGCCTGTATCTCGGCCTTCAGCTCAGGTATGCCTTCCCAGCTTATCCATACTTCCAAATCCCGTTCGGAGCAGGCTTCACCGTACAGGGCGAGCCTAGAGCCCAGGGGCACGCGCTCGGCTGGTTTGCCGTCCGCCGCCTCTAGGAGTAGTTCCCAGCCGTTGCGGCCGCTTTGCACCTGGAGTTCATAAAGGCGCTCGGCAAGGTTCTCGTCAAGGATGACGCGCCCGCCCGCTTCAAGCCTCCACGCTTCGAGCTGGGGCCCAAAGAGTTCTCCTAGGCTGCTTGCCTGGGAAATGGCCTTGCCCAGCGCCTTGCCGTTATAAAATAATTCTGTGGCGGAGCCTTGGGCGGAGGAGGGTGCTACGCGGGTGAAGAGTACCAGAAAGGCGAGCGCGAGAGCGCGCATGGCGTTTCCTCCTTTTCAAGGGTGGAAGGTCGCGCCGTTTCCCGCGCAGCCCAGTGGCCTGCGATCCATAGGCTTGATAGGCCCTTAGGTTCGTAGGCTCGAAGGAATGCGCCATTCTTCTGTGATTTGGCCAATTTGTCAATAAGTAAAAGGAAAATTTTATCCATACTCATAAATTTGTTAATTTTTATAGCGCTCCTTGTGAAATCAATACTTTTAGCTACAATTATGCTGAGCTACATCTTGTTTAATAATCGGGGTCGTTCATGAAAGTTCGCGGCATGACCATACGGGTACTCGTGTCTACCTTTTTAAGTATCTATGTGACGATAGCAGGCTATTCCTTGCTCCTGCCGGGAATATTCGTGTTGGACGCCGCCGGGACGGCGGAATTCTGGCGTAAGATGTTCTTAGTCGTTAATGTCGTAGGCCCCATAGCCACCTTCTGCGTATACCTATTTTATCGGCCCGTAGCCAGGGTGCTCGCCCAGCTCGATAGGGGCGAGACGCCGGAAGAGGAGGCTTGCGCCAAGGCTCAGCGCGCTTTTAAATCCATAGAAGGCTTTCTTTTTATGATAGGGGCAAGCGCGTACCTGCTCGGCGTCATGCTCAATATGGCGCTAGACCTGGCAAAGGGCTTAAGTTTAGATCGGGTGTACTGGTTCTACCGCATCGTGCTCGCGCTCAGCTTTGGCGTTATCAATGGCATAATCACCGCGCGTATGGTGAACCTGGCCTGGATAGAGGCTAAGTATCGCATGGGCATAACAGAGTTCGCCGACCAGCGCAAGCGCACGAGCACCCTCGTCAAGCTCGGGCTGCCGTTGTCCCTGCTCGTCGTCATCCTCATGATATTCGGCGCTTCGTCCGTGCTCTACTACGCTCACCGCGGTGGCGCGGACAGTTCTTTGTTCGAGCTTACGAAGGCCATTCCGCATTTCCTCAAGAATTTCGGCATCTTAGCGGCGATAGCGCTCGCTATCGTGCTTGCCTTGCTCGTGGAGAACCAGGCCCACATACACCATCTGCAGACCGAGCTCATGGCCCTTTCAAAGGGCACTATGGACCTGTCCAGCCGTATCTTTATCGTAAGCTTTGACGACATGGGCTACATGACCGCGGGCGTAAACCGCATACTCGAGCAGCTGCGCGCCAGCTTCATAACCATACGAAAATCCGAGAGCGAGGTATCGTCCACCGGCGAGCAGACGCGCAGCCTGGTGGAACGTTCGCGCGACGAAGCCACGCGCATAAACGAGCTTATAGCAAAGCTTGAGGATAGCGAGCGCGTGGAAGTGGACGTGATCAACAGCGTCGTTGCGGATTTCGAGGCCCTCGTGGCGTCAATAAACGAAACCATCGCCAAATCGCGGGAGCAGAGCGAGTTTATAGCCAAAGCCTCGCTGTCTATGCGTACCATGACCCAGTCGTTCAAGGGCGTAAGCACGAAGGCCGTAGGAGCGGCGGAGCGCTTCAAGGGTTTGTCGAAAGATATAGCGGAGGGCGAGCGCGGCGTAAGCGAGCTGGTGAGCGCAAACCGTTCCATGATAGAAGCTAACGCCAAGATTAGGGAGATGGCGTCCATGATCATGGATATATCGGAGCGTTCCAGCCTCCTAGCCATGAATGCCGCTATAGAGGCTGCCCACGCGGGCTCGGCGGGCAAGGGCTTCGCGGTGGTGGCCGACGAAGTGCGCAAGCTTTCGTCCAATACGGCCGTCGCCGCTCGGGATATAGATCAATACGTGCGGCACATACTCGAGACGAACGAGGTCGTCGAGAACCTGAACGAACGCATAGCCACGGTGTTCAAGGCCATCGTCCAGGAGCTCGGCGAGGCGACGCAGGGCATGGACGGCATAGCCATATCCGCCATGGACGAAGCGGCCGCCGCCGAGCATAGCCTTAAGGAAATAGCGCAGCTCATAGCGCTTACCGAACAGATGAAGCAAAATGCCGGCGCTATCGAGGATATGCGCAGCCTGCTAACCAAGGGGCTTGAAAAACTATCCGGCATCGTGGGGCAAATGACCGAGGTAAACGAGAACATGATAGACGGCATGGGCGTCATCACCGAGCTCTTCGGTAAGCTCGGGGCCTCCTTTGACGGTACCTTCAACGCTATAGAAGCGCTTAACGGCACGGTCACCCGTTATAAGGTATAAGGTTCTTTTTTAAAGCAGAGCGTATCCTCGTCGTTTTCGTGGATGAGCTTAAGGCCGAGGGCTTCGACCGCGCCTTTAAGGCAGGCCTTGCTGAAGAAGCCTACGTGGGTGCTATCCTGGCGATAATGCCAAGATAGGAAATCCGCAGGGTCTTCAGGCGGAAAGCGGGTGCGCAGGGCCAGTACACCCCCCGGTTCAAGCAGCCCGGCCAGTTCCGATAACGCGACGCCGGGGAAACGCAGGTGCTCCGCCACCTCATGCACGACGATGGCCGGCCAAGTCCGCGCGCGCCAAGCTTCCCCCGGCGCGAAAAACGGATCGAATGGCGTATAGCCGTAGCCTCGCTCGGATAAAATGCCCTGCAGTGCAGGGTTCGGCCCGCTGCCAAAATCAAGTACCGCGCAAGCGCTCTTCGCGTAAGGAAGCAGCGCCTCTTCTATGAAGGATACGAGCCATTTTCTATAGCCGGGGTCCGCGGGGTCATTGCGGTGGAGCAGATAGCGCGTGCGCTCGTTAAGGGCCGATGGCAGATAGTCTTCCAGGAGCTGTATGTAGCCGCAGCTCGGGCAGCGCTCGTAGCAGGAAAGCTCGCTAAAGCGGTAGCCGTCGCTCTCGGCTGCCAGGGAACGGGCGGGCGCCCCGCATAATCGGCATATCATGGCGCCACTATACCGATACAGGAGAGCCTTGCCCAGGAGCCTTTGCCTTGACACGATCCCCATTTCTTCATAGCTTACTAGAGGCGCTTGGATCCGGCTAACGGACCGAGACGCGAGGAACGCCATGCCGCTCATATCCGTGCATGATTTGCACTTCAGCTATCCTTCCGCGCGCGAGCCGGCTCTGCGCGGCCTAAGCTTTTCCGTCGAGGCGGGAGAATACCTTGCCGTAGTAGGCGCCAACGGCTCGGGTAAGAGCACGCTGGCCCGTTGCCTTAACGGTTTGCTGCCCGCCCCCGCGGGCGCGGTTTCCGTTTCGGGCTTTGATCCCTCCGTTCGCGCGGAGCGCGATGAATTACGAAAACGCCTATCCCTTGTTTTCCAATCGCCTCCCGACCAGATCGTATCCTCCGTCGTCGAAGAAGACGTGGCCTTCGGGCCTGAGAATCTGGGGCTGGCCTTGCCCGAGATGAAACGGCGCGTCGAGGGAGCGCTTAAGTTCGCGGGGCTGTGGCAGGAGCGTAAGCGTTCGCCGCGCTTCCTGTCGGCGGGGCAGCAGCAACGATTAGCCGTTGCCGGAGCCCTGGCCATGGAGCCCGCCTGCATAGTCTTCGACGAGGCAACGTCCATGATAGACCCGGCGGGCAGGGCATCCATACTCGAGCTCCTCGACGAGCTCGTGCACGGGGGTTGCGCGGTCATACATATTACGCATGACATGGCCGAGGCCGCGCGCGCGGGACGTATCCTGGCCCTGTCGGAAGGCCGTATCGCGTACGACGGCGAGAGCCAAGGCTTCTTCGCCCGCGATGATTTAGCCGAATTGGGCCTCGAGCGACCGCAGGCCATGCGCATAGCCTCGGCTCTCGGCCTTAAGCCTATACCGGCTGAAAGCGCGCGCGCGCTTTCAGCGCGCATAGCCGGTGTCTCCGCGACTTGCCCTGAGCTGCGCGCCGCAGCGGTGGCTATGGATAGTCCTGCCGCAGCGGTTCCGGTAGCCGCCTTAGATGCCGAATTAGCCTTTAGCGCGGAAAACCTGGTCTTTCGCTACCTTGAGGGCAGCGGCGACGAAAGCCTAGCCTTAGGCGGCCTCAGCCTCGCCCTGCCCGTAGGCAAGAGCCTGGCTCTGGTAGGAGCGACGGGCTCGGGCAAGTCTACCCTGTTGCAGCTCTTTGCCGCCTTAGCAAACCCAAGCTCCGGCTCCGTACGGGTGCTTGGCATAGACCCCTCCGCCAGCGGTACCGATCTAAGGGCGCTGCGCATGAGTTCGCCCCTCTCGGTACAGCGTCCCGAGAGCGCTATATTTGAGCTCTACGCGGGAGACGAAGTGGCCTTCGGCCCCCGTAATCAAGGCTTAAAAGGCGCGGCCCTCGTGGAGCGCGTCCTGGATGCCATGGACGCGGTAGGCTTGCCTTACGGCGCTTTCCGCGACCGCGCCAGCCGCGCCTTATCAGGCGGTCAAAAACGCAGGCTGGCGCTTGCCTCGGTCTTATCGATGCGCCCGCAGGCTCTGGTCATGGACGAACCGGGCTCAGCCTTGGATCCCGGTTCCCGGGCGGGCCTTATGGACACGCTTTTTGCCGCCGCAAAGGGTAGGGCGGCCTTTGTATACTCCACCCATTCGATGGAAGAAGCGGCGCGCGCCGATTATTTGGCCGTGCTGTCATCGGGCAGGCTGGCAGCCTTCGGGCCTCCCAGCGAACTCTTCGGCAAGGGTTTTTGCGCCGACTGGGGCATAGCCAGGCCCTTTGCCGCGGAGCTCGCCGCCGAGCTGCGCGCGCTCGGCATGGATATTCCTATCGATGTACTCCATGAGGATCAGCTTGTGTTCTCGCTGCAGGGCCTCCGCGCCGGGGCGGACCCTGCCGTCGGCTTGGCGAAGCCGAGTGAGCCCGGCGCAGCCGCGGATAAGGGCAGGGGAACTGCGCCATGAAAAATCTCGAGTTCTTCCGCCGCGTTTCTATAGGCCGCTATATAGACCGCGATTCGCCGGTACACCGGCTCAGCCCCCTTGGCAAGTATCTGTGGCTGCTTGCCCTTATCGTGCCGGCAAGCCTCGTGCGATCCGCCCTTATGCTCGCCATTATTGCCGCGAGCGCCTTAGCCTTAGCTCTTTTAGCGCGTATAAAGCCTGGCTACCTCTTAAAGGGCTTCCTGCCCGTCCTGCCCCTGTTGGGCATAGCCATGGCCTTTCAGCTCATTTTTACCGCCTCAGGCGACCAAAGCCCGGTCCTTGTAACGCTCGGACCCATAACCGTAACGCTGCGCGAGGTAGGCTCCATAGCCGCGCTGGCCCTGCGCTTCCTCGCCATGATGCTGAGCCTTGGGCTCTTTACCAGCGTCATTACCGAAGGCGATACGGCCAGGGGTATAGAGGATCTCTTAGCGCCTCTTTCGTATGTGGGGTTTCCCGCCCACGCCCTGGCTCTGGCCGTAGCGGTGGCCTTCCGTTTCATACCCATAGTCGCCGGAGAACTCGAATCGGTAGTAAAGGCGCAGGCGGCGCGGGGCTCTGATTTCGGGGCGGGAAAGGGAGGCCCTATACGAAAGGCTCGCGCCTACCTGCCGCTTATCGTGCCCGTAACCATACGGGCCCTGGAGCGGGCGGAAATGCTGGCTGAGGCCATGGAAGCCCGCTGTTACCGGCCTAAGGGCCGCTCGCGCTACGTCGTACACGCGTCAGGGACTTTGGATACGGTAGCGCGCCTTGGCGCTATCGCCTACTGCGCAGTTCTGCTCATCGCCGCCGGGCGCGTCGCCTGGTAGGTCTATACGGGCCAGCCTTTAGGCGCGGCCAGCACGATTCTGAAGGAGCGTATCAATGGAACATTCGCCGGTTAAGAAGATCGTTACCGCGGGAGCGCTTGGCGCCGTATCCGTAATCATGGCCGTTACCCCGCTGGGCTTCCTCCCTTGGTTCGGCGGCACGTCCCTCACCATCATGCACATACCGGTAATCATAGCGGCCGTGCTTGAGGGGCCGGTAGCAGGCACCATAGTCGGCCTTATTTTCGGCGTTACCAGTATGGTGAAGGCCGCCGTGGCGCCTATAGGTCCCCTGGACCCCCTATTTACCAACCCCCTGGTATCCGTGCTGCCCCGCCTCCTCATAGGCGTGGTGTCCTGGAGCGTGTATAAACTCTTCCGCGGCAAGCTCTCCCCCCTCGCTGCCGCGGCGGCAGGCGCCTTCGGCGGCTTTACCAATACCGTGCTCGTGCTTGGCATGCTCGGCCTTACCGCCGCGAGCCAGATAGCGGGCACCTTGGGCATGGACAACGCCGCCATACCCGCGCTGCTCGTGGGCATAGCCCTCTCAAACGGCCTCGTCGAAGCCGCCGCGGCCGCCGTCTTTACCGGCGCGATCGTCAGCGCATGGAAGGGCATCGAGCATGCAGCGGGAGCATCGAAGCTCTCTAAAGAGGAGCTCTAGCGGTGCTCCTGGCCCTGGATGCGCGTAACGGAGGGCTTACCCTTGGCTTCAAGCGCTCTGGAGCCTGGCTGCCTCTTGCCAGGCTCGGTTCCGAGCGTACGGCCGACGAATACGCCTTCCTCTTCGAGGCGGCGCTCCAGCGCGCGGGCGGGGGGCAGGGCGCTACGGTTCAAAGCGCCTGGCTATCGAGCGTTGTACCCGCCTTGAGCCCGCGCCTGATTGAAGGCGTGCGCCTGGCCTTTGGCCTCGAAACGCAGCAGCTTGCTCCCGGCGTTAAGACTGGCGTAAAGATACGGACCGACCAACCCTCGGAGCTTGGCAGCGACCTCGTGTGCCAGGCCGTGGCCGCCTACGCCCTGGTGCAAGGCGCCTGCATCGTGGCGGATTTCGGGGCCGCGCTTACCTTCATAGCCCTTAACGGCGCCGGCGAGCTGCTGGGGGCGGCCATAGCGCCAGGCTTGGATACCGCAGCCCTGGCCTTGCGCGGCAGCGCGGCGCAGCTGCCTCAGGTGCGCTTGGACCTGCCCGAGCGCGCTATAGGCAAGAACAGCGCGGCAGCCGTGCGTTCGGGCATAGTGTTGGGCTATCGCGGGCTCGCCGACGCTATCATTTCCGGCATGAGGGAAGAGCTGGCCGAAGATGCCGCTCTTATAGGAAGCGGCGACGAGCTTGGCCGACGGCTGCTCGATGGCTTGGGCTGCCGCCATTTCGTGCCTGACCTTGCCCTCGAAGGGCTAGCCCTGATAGCGCAACGCAATGGCTACGCGCCGGGGGCTTAGGCCTATGTTCAGCCGCTTATCCGTACATGCCCGCAGGTGGCCTCTTTTACCGGCCGCTGTTGACACGATACGGCCCTTTCCTGTATAAAAGCCGGGCACAGGCAATGGCGGCGTAGCTCAGCTGGCAGAGCAAACGGCTCATATCCGTTGTGTCGAGGGTCCGAGTCCCCCCGCCGCCACTATCAAGCGCTAAGCCGCCCCTAGGGGGCGGCTTTTTTTTCAGCCACAAAAGGATGATGCATGGTATCCACCGATTGGAAAGACAAGGTATACGACGATATTTTCAATGAGACGATGACGAACCTCCAGCGCAAGAAGGCTGAAGATTTAGGCTTCTCTCCTTTGGGAGCCCGTGGTATACTCGGCCACCTTTATATACAAGACGGCAATGATTGGGGAGGTCGCGGAGAGCTTCAGGACCTGCAGCTGCAGGCGAGCATAGCCGCGCATGAGGCCTTTATAGCCGCGTGGGAACGGGAGCTTACATAATGTCATTAGAGCTGAGAAAAGTCGAAAGCAAGGCCGAGCTGAAGCGTTTTGTCCAATTTCCACTGGAGCTCTACAAGGACAGCCCCTATTGGGTGCCGCCCCTGGCGCTCGACGACCTTGGCACGCTCGACCTTGCCAAGAATCCCGCCGGCGAGTTCTGCGAATCCTCTTATTGGCTTGCTTACCGCGACGGCAAAGCCGTTGGCAGGATAGCGGCCATCGTGAATAACGCCTATGTCAAGAAATGGGGCAAGAAGCTGGGCCGTTTCGGCTGGTTCGACGTGGCGGACGATTTCGAGGCCGCCCAGGCACTGTTGTCCGCGGCGGAAGCTTGGGTGCGGGGCAAGGGCCTTGAAGGCATACACGGCCCCTTAGGCTTTACTGATCTTGACCGCGAAGGCATGCTCGTAGAGGGCTTCGATCAGCGCGGCACCATGGCCACGAATTATAATCATGCCTACTATCCTGCCTTTCTTGAGCGCCTGGGCTACGCCAAGGACGTCGACTGGATAGAGTTCATCGTGCGCGTGCCCGAGGTCATACCCGAGAAGGTGCTCAGGGTAAACGAACTCATAGCCAAGCGCACCGGGGTTACCCTGTTCTCCTGGCAGAAGCCCAAGGAGCTCGTAAAACGCTATGGCGACGAGATCTTCGACCTGTTGGACGAGGCATACGCGGGGCTCTACGGCACCACGCCCCTTACCCGCGCTCAGGTGAAATTCTATATCAAGCAGTATCTTGGTTTCGTGGACCCGCGCTTCACCAAGGTAATGATAGACGAAAATAAGAAGCTTATAGGCTTCGGGATATCCATGCCGAGCCTATCAGACGCGCTGATGAAGTCCAAGGGGCGCCTGTTTCCCGTAGGCTGGTACTACCTGCTCAAGGCGCTGAAAAAACCCGAGGTAATCGATATGTACCTGGTGGCGGTAAAGCCGGAATACCAGTCCCGCGGCGTTATAGCCATACTGATGACCGACCTTAACCGCAGCGCCATGCAGGCCGGGGTTCAGTTCGCGGAGAGCAACCCTGAGCTGGAAACCAACCTGGCCGTACAGCAGCTGTGGAAGGACTACGAGCGCAGGCAGCACAAGCGCAGGCGCGTATACATAAAGGCGCTTTGACTCGCTAAGGCTCCCTGCCATGGTGCGGCCCGGGCTTGCCCGGGCCGTTGTATTTAGGCCTCGTCGAAGTTCTCTTCAAAGATGCGTTCGAAATCCGCTTGGAGTTCCACGAATACGCTGACGATCTCCGGGTCGAAGTGGGTAGTCTTGTCCGCCGCTATGAGCAAGGCCGCGCGCTTATGGTCGAACGGCGCCTTGTAGCTGCGCTTCATGCGGAGGGCGTCATACACGTCGGCAAGCGCTACGATGCGGGCGGGTAGGGGTATCATGTCGCCTATGAGCTTATAGGGATAGCCCGTGCCGTTCCACCATTCATGGCGGGACTGGGCTATCTGCTTAGCCATGGGATTAGGATAGCTTGATAAAATGAAGGCGCCGTTTATCGTGTGTTCCTTCATGATGGTCCACTCGAACTCATTAAGCGGGCCCTTCTTGTTCAGTATGTCATCCGGCGTGCCTATCTTGCCCACGTCGTGCATGGCGGCCAGAAACCCAATATTCTCGACAAAATCCACATCGACGTCGGGCCAGCGCTCGTCGCCGTACATGGCAGCTGCCATAACGTGGCTGTAGAGGTTCACCCGCTCGATATGGCGGCCGGTGTCGTTATCCTTGAGTTTGGATGCCTGGAGCAGGCTAGAGAACATGCCGCGAAGGAAGCGCTTGTTCTCGTCGGTAACGTCATCCAGCATGACCACCCAGGCTATGGGCTCGTGGCCGGGTATATCGTCGGGCTTAAAGGGTATGATATGCGCCTTAGTGAGCATGCTGCCCGCGTATTTGGCGTGGTGATTTAAGTTGCCCTTCCAGCAATAGCCCTTGCTCTTGTCTTTGAGGCTCTTTATGAGCGCGGTGGTTTCCTCTTCTTCCAAACAGCGGGAGAAGGTGCTCAAGAATGAGTTGCGCTGGGGGTACTCAAACGAGCGTATGACGGTAGTAAAGGCATCGTTTTTGTACAAAAAGCTTAAGGAGGAGTCCAGGACGGCCACGGGCTGCGGGAGCACGCTGTAGGATGATATGATATTCTTTATGCAGCTCAAGTTCAGGAGCGTGGAATCGGCGCGAGGTTCCTTAGCCAGCGTGACGTTTGGGGCTTCTTCTACTGCTTCCAGCTCTCCCAGTTCTTCGAGCTTGGCAAAATCATCCATGCTTACCCCTTGGCCGCGCTTTCTTCCGCGTCGCTTGCCCGAAGGTAGTTCGGCGCAGCGTCGGAAGGCGACGGCCCCTTGTGAATAAAACGTTCGAGTCCCAATTCCACGAGCGACGCTACAGGCGAGCGCCTTCGTGCGGATGCGAGCCTGAACCCTGACCTGTCTGCGCCTATGCCTTCAAGCATATCGGTATCGGGTCCCACGAAGAGCACTTCCGGGTAGCCGTTTACGCGGCTTATCACGCTATCAAGGGTATCGTCGAATGGACCGGCGCGCAATGCCGAACCCTCGTATATCGCATAGAAAAAGCGGGATCGCTTAGCGTCGAGTATGGGTACGACGACGGGCGCGCAGCCTGCCCACTCCGCGGCGTAGGCGTCAAGGGTGGATACGGCGACGAAGGGCCGCGATAGGCCAAGTGCCAAGCCTTTTGCCGTAGCCATGGCTATGCGCAATCCGGTGAAGGAGCCAGGGCCCTCCGCGCACACGATCAAGTCAAGCTCGTCCTTGCCTAGGCCGGCCTCGGCCAAGCAGTACTCTATAGAGCCCATCAGGCGTTCAGCATGCCTGAAGCCCGCGTCAACGGAGAGCGTAACGAGGCCTCTGCCCGGCGCCGTGGCGTGCCCCCGTTCCTCGCGATACGGGTGCTTAGCGACGCGCGGGCCTCGCTCGGCATCGCCGTAGCCTCTGCCCAGCGCCACGGCCATGATATCGGTGGAGCAATCTATGGCCAGTATATTCACCGCAGCAACTCCTCTATGTAACCGCTTATCCGTATGCGACGCGAGCCGTCGTCCTGGGGTTCGATATTCAGCTCTACGGCATGGGCCGGTATAGCCTCTCGTACCCGTTCGCTCCATTCCACCGCGCACAGGCCGTCGCCGTACAGGTAGCGCTTAGCGTCCATGAGCTCGAATTCGTCGGCGGAGCCCAGCCTGTAGGCGTCTATGTGGTAGAGCGTGAGGCGCCCCCCGCCGTATTCGTTTACCAAGGTGTAGCTGGGGCTGGTTACCGGATCGCTAATGCCCAAGCCTCGCGCTAAGCCGCGCGTAAAAGCGGTCTTGCCCGCGCCAAGCCCGCCCTTAAAAGCTATGATCGTGCCGGCCTTAACCGAGCTCGCTATGCGTTCCGCCAGGGCCTCGGTGTCTTCGACTCGTGCGCATATAAACTCTATCAGGGTAGTTTCCCCTGGTCCTGCAAGTCCAGGATGTGGGTCTTTATGGTATTCACCACGGGAAGAAGCGGATAGTCAAGCTCGTCGAGCAGGCTTACCCGTACGTCGACGCCGCCCACCGGCTTGTGTTCCACGACGAATTCAACGGCAATGCCGAGATTTTTCTCTAGGAATTCAAGCACGGCCTCGGCGCTGTACTCTTTCCGGTAATAAATGGGAGTTTCTTTCCGCTGAATGTTTATAAGCTTAATGAGACGCATTATCCATGATTGTAGTCTGCCTGCTGGTTCAGGTCAAGAATAGGCAAAAAGCCTATGCGCTAGCCTCAATCGTAGCCGTACACGTAGGCAAGTATTTCGTTGACTGTCTTGCGGCTAATCTTAACGAATTTAAGGTGCATGGCGCTGCCGCTCCTGAGCCTGCTCACGCGCACGACGCTCGCGTAAGCGGCGCGGTCGCCCACGCCTACGTCAAAGGCCAGCTTGACGAAATCACCTACATGGGCGGGGCTCATGGTCTGCATGGATAGGCCTCCCGCGGACAGGTCGATGATAATGCCGGGTACGGCCGCTTTCTCCACCTGCACGGTTTTTACCACCTTGCCGCGATCACGCGCCGCGTGCACGTGCATGAGGAAGAAGCGGCAGGATAGCCTGGCCTCGCGGCGCTCGTGGCGGCGGGAGGGCAGCTGTTTAATGGCGTCGCTGTGCGAGAGGGCCATGAATTGACGGCCGTCCACGTTGACCAAGCCCTTGGAGCGGGAGGGGAAGGTATAGCCCACATGGTTGCCAGCATAGAAGAATACCTTGATTTTTGCGCCGCGTGGAAAGCGAATGGGCGAGCCGAAGGCGTCCAGGGCAGGCTCCACATACAGGGCCTTGTTCTCGTTTACCGCCAGTATCGACGAATAGTGCGCTTCTTTGACGCTTACCAGGGACAATGGCGTGCGGGCCTTGAGCTGGCGGCTTGATCGAATGGGGTTGCCCGCGGTAAAGCGCAGCTGCATGGCCTCGCGTATCGAGAAGAGTTGGCCCTTAAGCTGCTCGGCGCTTTCCTCAGTATCCGCGTGACGTTCTATGTACTTAAAGGAGTTCTTGATAAAGGAATCGAGCCCGGCGCGTGAAGAGAAGATAGCCTGAGGGCTCGTTATCCCAAGCTTGCGCGCGTAATGCTCAAGGAAATCGGTTTCTCCTTCAGAGAAGCCGATGTCGTAGGCGCGGCGCTTGAACGCGCTATGCGAGAAACCCTGGCTAGGGCGCGCTATGCTGATAGACTCGCCGCCCAATACTTTTTTAATGAGACTGTATAGAATTGCTATGGCTATAAGACCGCCAACCACCGCAAGGAAGATATAGGTATCGCGGGGATCGCTCTCTTTCCAGTACGTTACCTGGGCTAGTAACATGTCTCCGTTCATGGCTTTCCTATCGCCTCTTCCGTAGCGCTGAAGAGAGCCTCAAGCCTGGGTACGATCTCGTATTCGGCCAGATCGCCGATAAGGACGCCGTCCTTGTTCTCAAAGGCGCCTGCAAGCTCGCGCAGGATATCGTTGAAGCCATTAAAAAAGTGTTCCCAGCTTTGGCCGGCTATGGCCATATTGGAGGCTATGCCCAGGGCCTTGGTGAACTCAGGCAGGAGGCGCACGGTCTTGTTTATAAGCTCCACGGTGAGCATCATGCATCGCATGGCCTCGGCATCCTTGCCGGTCTGCATGCGCACAGGCACCTCTTTAAGGTCGCCTTTGATGGCCTGGAAAAGGCGCGCGGCGCCTTTCATGCTCGCTACGGGATCCTCGATCTCGGCGAGCCGCTCGCTGAAGAAGGAGCGCAGTTTGGGCAGCGACAGTTGCAGGGCTACGGGACCGACGGCAAGGTCCTCGGATAGAGCGACGAGGAAGCTTTCCTCCTCCGCGGAATAGAGGCCGCTGAAGGCGCTGCGGTAGCGTTCAAAAGTGTCGCGTATCGAGCTACTGTCAGCGCCGTCCGACTGCGCTATGGCGTCGAGGAATTCTATGAGGGTACGCATGGCGCCCGCCCGCATGGAAGAGGAGGATTCCGCATGGACGTCTAGGCGGCCCGGTCCATCCGCGGCCGTGGCTGCGAGGCCGGGAAGCGCTTCAGGCGCTATATTCTCGCCATTCAAGGCTATGGCTATGATGATAGTGCCTGCTGCTTCAAGCCTCTCGTCGAGCTCCCCAAGGAGTTCCGCCAACGTTCTGCCTTCTAGGGCGAGGCTCGCGGATACTCCGTTCACATAGATGTCCATGCTCTTCCTTTCGTCCGGGCCTTAAGCGCGGGTAGAGGCCGTGTATACTATTTGTTCTGGTTGCTAAAATTATCCCATGCGCCTGCCGAGCTTTCTAGCTGGCCCAAAGCGCCTTCCATCATGCCGTACTTGCGCTTCAGATCCTCTTCCTTGCGCACCAGCTGCTGGTCATAGTTGGCAATTTCTTTCTTAGAGCGGTCTATCTGGCTGTTTATCGTGCTTGTCTTTAGAGCTAGTATGCCGCCGGTTTCCACGTAGCCGCGCGTAAGGGCGTCGAGCTTAAAGGCAGCTCCCGTATCGATGATGAGGTCGCCGTCGCTATCGTAGCCGAAGCTTTCCTTGCTTTTGATAAAGGAGTCTTTAAGGGCGCGGTCGAGGGCCACCTCATTTATTTCAAGGTAGCCTCGTAGGCGCGTGGCGTCGTAGCCGCCGCCGCTGCCGGAATTGGTGCTTATGCCTAAGGAAGTTAAAAGCGCTATGCCGTCGCTCGTCTCATACGGGTCCATCATGATGCGTTGCAGGTTGGTGCGTATGCTCGAGAGCGTCGAGTCGCCCTGCAGGAGCCCAAGGCGCTCCTCGTAAGTCTTGCGCTCGTCGGCGGTGAAGTACGAGATTTCCTCGAGTATTGCCGAGTCTTTCCTGCTTAGTATGTTCACTTCCGCCATAAGCCGGTTGTAGCGTCCTACAAAGTCAATGATGGCATCCTTGGCTGCCTGTCGGTTCGGTTCAATTTTAAGCTGCACGGTGTCTTTGGACGCCTGTACAAGGTCTATGGTAACGCCGGGAATGAGGTCGTCTATCTTATTGCTCCCGCGTATCACTTCTATGCCGTCCATGCGCACGATAGCGTCGGCTGCGCTGGCCACGGCATTCTTGGGCCGGTACCCGGAGACTTCGGTGGGATCGTATACGCGCACGCTGCGCAGGTTAACGTCGCGGTGGGTATTGTCGTTGCGTATGCCGAGGCCGGCCACGCTGTCGGCGTACACGGATAGGGGCACGGTAACGGTTTTATAGCCCCCTCCGGCCTGCACGGGAGGCAGGGCTATGGAACGGCCAGAGCCGTCAATAAGATAGAGCACGCGCTCGCTGTCCACGCGGGGCGGGGGCGGGGGAGGCGTGAGGTCCGGCAGTATGGCCGCAGAAGGAGCGCTTTCTATGCGTATGCCATCATATTCTATAGCGCCTGTCGGCGGGATGGAGGGGCCCAAAGCGGGGACAGGGGGTAAGGCCGTAGCGCGCTCGGCCAATTCTATCTCTATTTCCATAACGAGGCCGGCGCTTGCCAAGGGCGCGTCGAGCCGGGTAGCGGCCTCGCCGCCGGGCAACACCTTGAGCCCCTGGGCGCTGCTTACGAGCCTGCCGCTGTCCAGCGCTTTCTCAAAGCGCGCAGGCCTGTCCATAGCCAATTGGCGGCTTGAGGATTTCCCCGGCTCTATGAGGCCGGTGCTCAAGCCTAAGGCCTCGGCGGCCTCGGATAGCACGAGCCGGTTGTCTTTGCCCGTGCGGAGGGCTTCTATCACGAGCACGCGTTCGCTGGACGTGACATTGACCAGCTGGGCGCGCACGATATCGCCGCCTTTGCGGTTGAGCGCGCCGACGAAGTCGCTTAAGCTGCCGCCGTTGTAGCTAAGGCGTACGGCGCGTTCTCCTACGGTGAATACGTAATTGCCCGCGGCCACGCGCGTGTCGGCAGCCAGGCGGTCGGACATGAATCGGTCGGCTGAGGCGATCTGCACGACCTGCAGTGCTTTAGTCTCTTCCATGGCCGCGCGTGTGGCCGTGGCGCTGAGTACGGATAGGTCGGATGAATTGGCTACGCGCTCATTAAAGGGGTTTTGGAAGGAAAACAGGGAGCGGGAGCTCTCACGGAGCGATGTAAGCCTACGGCCCATATCCATCCAGACGGTGCGCTGCAACTCGACCTGCTTGAGCCTTTCGGCGGCGCGGTCGCGCGGTATGCGCTCCACCTTCATGAGATCTTCTATGAGTTTTTGCGTGTCGTACTTGCTCGTTACGCCTGGAATGCTGAAGTCCGACATGGGGGGCCTGTCTCCTCTACTCTATTCTAGCACGGAATAGAGCCACCGCAGTAGCTTAAGGGGGAGTATTTATGCCCGCTCGTCAAACAGTATGCCTATTACCTCGCGTATGCGCTCATGCACATGCTGCACCTCGGCGGCCGGGATCTCCCTTATAACCTTATCGGTTTCGGTGTCTATCACCTTGACTACCACCATGCCGAGCTTCTCGTTCAGGCTGAACGATAGGCGCTTGTTGAACGCTGCGCTGACCTCGCTTAATTCGCTGAGGGCTGCCTGAATTGAGATAGGCGGTTCCGATTGCATCACGTCCTCTTCCGGCCGCACGGCCTTTGACATGATGGGTTCCTTAACCTGGGATGCTATGACCGGATGTATGTATTGAGCCGTATTAACGGCGGAAATGTCCAGCGACATACCTTCCTCCTTGAAAAAGAAGGCAAGGGAGGGGGGCGCGATCCCCTCCCGTACCCGGTAGAAGCGATTCGTTACAGAAAGACGACGTCCAGGAAGCTCTCTATGACGAATTTTTGAACGGTAAGCGTTAACCCAACAATTGCATTACGCCCTGGGTCCTGGTATTAGCCTGAGCGAGCATAGCGCCGCCGGCCTGTGACAGGATGGAATTCTTTACGTAGTTCACCATCTCGCTGGCCATGTCGGTGTCGCGTATGCGGCTTTCCGCGGCTTGCAGGTTCTCGGCTGCGATGGACACGCCCTTGGCGGCCATTTCGAAGCGGTTCTGATAGGCGCCAAGGTCGGCGCGCTGCTTTGATACGGTCCTGAGGGCCGCGTCAAGAACGCCGATAGACTGGTTTGCTTTTTCAGGATCCTCGATAGAAATGGTCTCTTCGGTGCCCTGTGCGCCCTGGAGGCCAAGTGCTCCGGCGGACATGTTGCCAATGAAGATGCGCTCGTTCTGGTCCATGTTGGCGCCCACTTGCAGCTGCATAACCTGGTTGCCGTCCTGGGCAAAGCGCCCGGTCAGGAGGTTCATGCCGTTGAACTGAGCGTGGCTGGCGATGCGGTTCACTTCATCTATCAGCTGAGATACCTCAACCTGGATCTGCATGCGGTCTTCAGCGGTATAAATGCCGTTGGAAGACTGCACAGCCAGCTCGCGGACGCGGTGCAGTATGTCCTGCGTCTCCTGGAGGTAACCTTCGGTGGTCTGGATGAAGGATACGCCGTTCTCTATATTCTTGGTAGCCTGATTGAGGCCGCGTATCTGGCCGCGAAGTTTCTCGGAAACCGCGAGGCCCGAAGCATCGTCGCCAGCGCGATTAATGCGCATGCCGGAAGCGAGTTTCTCCATGTTCTTTGTGAGCTCGGACTGCGTTACTCCCAGTGCCCTAGAAGCATACATTGCGCTCATGTTGTGGTTGATGATCATATAACCCTCCTTGCGGAACTAACGTCGCGGCAATCCGTGCCGCGCGTCCCGTGCGCATGGCTTTAGGGGCCGGGATTATAAGGTTCGCGCCCTATCCCGTCCGTTCTTGCCCCGCGCGGCGGGGAACCGACCCCTCAAAAAAAGGGGCGTATCTCCGCCGGCATGCACATGAGGGTATTTGTCAAAGATCACGCGGCTATGCGCGGCCAAAGCTGGCCATAGCCGCAAAGGCGGGACGCCTTAAGGGACGCCCCGCCTATAGTTCACACTACAGTATACTCCCTTACTGGAGCAACTGCAATACTGAAGCCGTTTTCTGGTTAGCCTGGGCGAGCATAGCGCTCGACGCCTGCATGAGTATGCGGTTCTTGGTATACTGTACCATCTCGCTCGCCATGTCGGAATCGCGTATGCGGCTCTCTGCGGCCTGGAGGTTCTCGGCTCCTATATCTATGCCCTTGATGGAGTGCTCGAGCCTGTTCTGATAGGCGCCGAGGTCCGCGCGCTGCTTGTTCACCTTGGTTAGCGCGGCGTCAAGCACGCCTATGGAGCGGTTAGCGCTCTCAGGGGTCTCAAGGGTAAGGATACTGTCGCTGCCGACTTCCTTTACGCCTAAGCCCTTCGCGGTCATGGTGCCGATGAATACGCGTTCGCGCTGATCCATGTTCGCGCCTATGTGGAACCACATGGAGCCGGTTACCAGGTTTTCTCCGTCTTCGCGGGCGAAGCGGCCGGTAAGCAGGTTCATGCCGTTAAACTGGGCATGGCTGGCTATGCGGTCGATTTCGTCGATGAGCTGGGATACTTCCACCTGGATCTGCATGCGGTCTTCAGCGGTGTATATGCCGTTTGAGGCCTGTACGGACAGCTCGCGCAAGCGCTGGATGATGTCCTGGCTCTCCTGCAGGTAACCTTCGGTTGTCTGTATAAAGGATATGCCGTTGGCGGCGTTCTTGGAAGCCTGGTTCAGGCCCCTGATCTGCGAACGCATTTTCTCGGACACGGCCAAACCGGAAGCATCGTCGCCGGCGCGGTTTATCCTGAGGCCGGAACTGAGCTTTTCCATGTTCTTGTCGATGTTGCCGTTGTTGATGCCGAATTGGCGATTGGCGTACATAGCGCTAAGGTTGTGATTAATGATCATGACTTCCTCCTTGAGTCGTTACGGGTCGCATCCTTGCTTCCCGATGCAAAAACGATTACAGACAGTGTATCGCGCCTTGCCTTGCCTCCCTCAGTGCGCGTACGCGGCGGCTGAATTTCCATACTGGAAAATGCTTAATGCCGCTCGCCAAGCTGCCGATCATCGTAGAGTGGGGTAGGCCTACGGTAAGCGGTACTATGACCGTATCCGAAGGACAGCGCACTCCACCCGGTTTATCGGCAAGACTCATGCATTACTTGAGTCTTTTTTGAGCGCCTTGCGCCGATTTCTTTTTTATCCCACGCCATTGCTTCGCGGGTGTATACTGCATTTTATGAAAACAGAAGAATTCTCTTATATAGCAGACGATGGCAAGAGCGTCCATGTATACCGCTGGGCGCCTGAATCCAAGCCCAAGGCCTGTATCCTCATAGCGCATGGCATGGCGGAACACGCGGGACGCTACAAGCACTTTGCCGCGGCTATGACAGCTGCCGGTTATGAACTTTGGGCCCCTGACCACCGGGGGCACGGCAAGACGGCTGCCGAGGGGGAGCTGGGCTGGCTGGCCGAACGCGACGGCTTCAAGCGCGTCGTCGCCGACTTAGGCGGACTTGCCGCGCGCATACGCTCTGAGCGTCCCGGCCTCAAGCTTTTCTTCATCGGGCATTCCTGGGGCTCGCTTCTTGGCCAGGGCTTTATTTCCCTTTACGGCAGAAGCATCGATGGCTGCGTCTTATCGGCCACTACCGGCATTCCGCCTAAAAACGCCGGCATAGGCAAGCTCATCGTGGGCATAGGAGGAAGCGCCAAGGGCTGGAGAAGCCCGGCGCCCCTTGCCGATACCATGAGCTTTGGCGCATTCAATAAGCCCTTTGAGCCTGCCAGGACTAAATTCGAATGGCTGAGCAGGGATCCCTCCCAAGTGGACGCCTATATAGCGGACCCGCTCTGCGGCTTTATTTGCAGCTGGGCCTATTTCCGCGACATGCTCGATGGCTTGGGCTGGATAGCCTCCGCCGCCACGCAGGCGGCCATACCCAAAGACCTGCCTGTACACCTGCTCACCGGTTCAGAAGATCCGGTAGGCGGCGCGAACGGGGGGCTAATGGCCTTGCATAAGCGTTATGCATCGCTGGGTATAAAAGACCTCTCCTTTAAGCTGTACGAAGGCGCGCGGCATGAGATGCTGAACGAAACAAATAAAGAAGAAGTATATAAGGATCTGCGCTCCTGGCTCGACGCGCATCGGGCATGACCTTGACCTCTGACCCCGTATAAGGGGTATAGTAGTACGCGGGATGGCTTTGCGCCCTCCCGCATACTATCAATTTATAGCAGGGGATACGTTGCTCACACGTTATCATACAGGCCCCGACGGTAAGCCGGTAAAAAAGGCCGTAGTCTATACGCAAAGCGAACACGGCATAGCGCTTAACCGCGTCGATCGCGATGCCGTGCGCATACTGGAAAAACTCAGGCAAAACGGCCATGACGCCTATATCGTGGGCGGAGCGGTGCGTGACCTGCTCTTAGGCAGAGAGCCCAAAGATTACGATATCGTCACGGACGCCGAACCGCCGCGTATTAAGAAGCTTTTCTACCGGAGCAGGATTATAGGACGGCGTTTCCGTCTGGTTCATGTGTACGCGGGCCCTAAAATATATGAAGTATCCACCTTCCGCTCTCTTACGAATGGCACCATAGGCAATACATACGGTACCATAGACGAGGACGCTCTGCGCAGGGATTTTAGCCTGAATGCCCTGTATTATGATCCGCTTGCAGGCATCATAGTCGATTATGTAAACGGACTCAAAGACATACAGGCACGACGCCTCGTGCCCGTAATACCGCTCAAGAGCATATTTACCGAGGATCCCGTGCGCATGATACGCGCCGTCAAGTATTCGGTCGGTACCGGCTTTACCATAGCGCTATTCACCCGTCTAGCCATGCGCAAGCATGCCTCCGAACTTGCCAGCGCATCGGTGAGCCGCCTTGGCGAGGAAGCGCTTAAAATCTTCGGCTCGGGCAAGGCGCGGGCCATCATAGAAACGCTCTATGCCTATAAGCTGCTCGGAGCCTTCTTGCCTGGCTTAGCTGCGGTGCTTGACGCGGGAGGGCAGGACAAAGATGAATTGCTGGCCAACCTTGCGGACTTGGACAGCATGGTAAGCGATACCGGCGATAAGCTCTTACGGAGCCTGCTCGTTTTTATCATAAAATTGCCCGTTCGCAAGGCGGCCTCGCTGCCTGCGCCGGACGCGCATACGGCTTTCGCTCTTGCCTTGAACCAGGCAAAGGAATTTCTTGCGCCGCTTACCATGCCCCGCATAGAGATAGAGGAGGCCGTGGCTTCGGTGTTCGTGCCGCCTGAAGACCAGGGGCCGCTTAAGAAATCCCGCAGGCGGGGACGAAAAAAACCTGCAGCGCGACCCGCGGGGGAAGCGCCGGACGCGCCAAACACGCAGTTGGAACGAGCCCGCGCCGAGCCCAAACGCTCCCGCGCGGCGCAGGCAGCGCCGGACACAGCGCCGGCTAACGGCAGGGCCTCGGGGCCTAAGCCCCCTGCTGGCCAGGGCCAATCGCGGTCAGCTAAGCGCAGGCGCCGGCGCCGCGAGTCCTCGGCACCCGGCGAGCGGGGCGACGGAAGCCAGGATATCCCTCCCGCTTGACAGAGCGCGGCCATTTACGGATGATGCGAGGGTGAACGTCGAACGGCTCAATGGTTTATCTATCGAAGCGCTCTATGCGCTTGCCGAGAAAATGGCTCTCGATTTGCCTCCGTCGCTGGAGCGCATATTCGTCGTGGAGGCCATACTCGAGGCATTCGAGGAAGATAACGAAGACAGAAAAGCCTCGGGCGACGCCGCCATTCATATAGAAGAGAAGAAATTCTCCGGCTCAGAATTGGACGAGATCGACGCGTCGCTGGACGCGGCGCCATGCATAGCCAGGCGCTACAATGAAACCGTTATCCACTGCATACCCCGCGACCCGGAATGGGCCTTTGCCTTTTGGGACGTCAAGGATGAAGACGTGGACGCGCTCTGCGCCGCGGAAGGCTTTAGCGGCTTTTTCCTGCGCGTTATTCGCTCGGCCCTGCATGACGGTAAACCGGTGATGAGCTTTGAGATACCCGTCGGCGACGAAGACGACCACTGGTATATACATTTGCCTGAACAGGATTCTTACTATCGACTGGATTTGTGCATGCGTTGCGGATCAAAATCTAAGGTGATCGCCCATTCGAACGTGATTCGCACGCCGCGCGCCTTGCTCGCGGACGCGTTGGATGATCTGGAATCGGACGCAGCGGCCCTCGCCGCGCTTTCAGGACTCGATCACCTTAAGATTCAGAACCCGCCCGATAGGCATCCGTCGCGTATCATGGGCGGTTTCGACGACTAGCTGGAATAAAGGCGGAGGCCGACTTGGAAACTGGAAATATCGCGCTCGTCCTCAATGCCCACCTTCCCTTTGTGCGTCAACCCGATTATACGCGCTTTTTAGAGGAACGCTGGCTGTTCGAGTCTATATCCGAGACCTATCTGCCCCTGCTCAGGCTGTTCGCCAAGCTGGAAGCCGAGCGCGTTCCCTGGCGGCTTACTCTTGCTCTCTCTCCCACGCTCGTATCGATGCTCGGCGACGCGCTATTGCGCGACCGTTACACGGACTGGCTTGGCGAGCAGCTTAAGCTCGCGGACCGTGAGTTAGAGCGTTGCGCGGGCGATCCTGTCTTTCATCCACTGGCTCAGCTCTATAAGGACCTCTACCAGCAAAACTACGACGATTTTACCGTGCTGCATGCGGGCAATATACTCTCAGCCTTGGATTTTTATTATAAGAAAGGCCGCCTAGAGCTCATGACGAGCGCGGCTACCCAGGCCTTCCTGCCTATATATCGCGCCTTTCCCGAATCCATAGCCTGCCAGATAGAGGCCGCCGTAGTATCCTTCCGCTCGGTATTCGGGCGTTCGCCATCAGGCTTCTGGACCCCTCATTTAGGCTGGTACCCGGGGCTCGAGGAGCTGCTAAGCGCGTACGGCCTCCAATACAGCGTGGTATCCACGCGGGGAGCCATGCTCGGCAAACCTACGCCGCGTCAAGGCTCATACGCCCCGGTAGCCTGTCCCAACGGCTTTACCAATTATATACGCGATGTGGCGGCCACCGAATCCGTATGGTCGGAGACGGAAGGCTATCCGGCCGACCCCGCGTACCGCGACTTCTACCGCGATATAGGCTTCGACCTGCCCCTGGAGTACATAGGCCCCTATATCGAACAGGGGCAGATACGCACCTTTACCGGCTTTAAGTACTGGGCTATAACCGGCAAGGGTCAGGACAAGATACCCTATGATCCAGACCTGGCTGCCGCCAAGGCCGTGGAGCACGCAGAAAATTTCCTGTATAACCGCGCCAGGCAGGCTAAAAAGGCTCTACCCCACATGGATAGGCCTCCGCTTATGGTAGCGCCTTATGACGCGGAGCTTTTCGGGCATTGGTGGCACGAGGGCATTCAGTGGCTGGAGGCTCTTTTCCGTAAGGCCCAGGGCACGTCCGAGCTCAATTTCGTCACCCTGGCCGAATACCAGCGGCAATATACGGAGAATTTCGAATCCGTGCCTGAGTTTTCATCATGGGGAGACGGCGGTTACGCGGGCATTTGGCTTGAAAAGTCCAACGATTGGCTGTACAGGCACAGCTTTAAGCTGCTTGAGTACATGATGGAACTGGCTGACCGCTTCCCCGACGAGAGCGGCCTGCGCGAGCGGGTGCTTAACCAAGCCGCGCGAGAAGTGCTCCTGTCCCAGGCGGCCGATTGGCCCTTCCTCTTGCGCTCAGGCAAGTCCGGATCCTTTGCCCGCAAGCAGATAGAGGACGCGGTGACCAACTTCTCCCGCATTTACGAGATGCTCTGCGCCAATACCGTAGGCACGGAATGGCTTACCAAACTGGAGAAGCGCAACAATCTCTTTCCCCACATAAATTACCGCATATTCCGCAGAAAGCGTTAAATGCGCGCCTTGGGTTGCGTGCTAGGACCTGCGCTCTTCCCCCATTATTCACGCTTCACCCTGAGCTCTATGGAGGCCGTAGCCCCGCGCGTCGTGCGCCTCGACGCGCGCGCCTGCGACGAAGCGGCCTGGAAGCGCTTCGCTAAGGCGGTTCCGGGGCAGTTCGTCTTTCTTAGCTTGCGCGCGCCTGGCTTAAGGCCCAGCGCGCGCACGCTGAGCATAGCCGGAATAGAGCGTGAGGATCAGCGGCTCAGCTTCCTTGTAAAAGGCACTGGCTCCTGGAGCCTGGCCCTCTACGACGCGCTGCCGCGCTTTCCCGCGCACGCTAAACTGGCTGGCGCTAAGCGCGGCTCAACCGAGGCCTCCGATCGAGCATGGTTCGTCGACCTTGCCGGGCCCTATGGCCGTTTCACGCTACGAGCCAGCACGCCGCGGGGCTGCGAAGGCGGGCCCTTGGTGTTCATAGCCGGCGGCATAGGCATAGCGCCTTTTCTGGCCATGGCCACGGAATTGGCTCGCGATGTTAAGAAGCGGCGCCTGCTTATACTCTGGGCCGCGGGCACGCGGGAAGACTTAGCGGGCCTTGACGGCCTTATCGCGCTTGCCAAGGCCAATCCCGCCATTCGTACCGTGCCTATACTATCGCACGACCCCATGTGGGAAGGCCGTAAGGGCCATATAGACGAGGCGGCGCTCGCGGAATTGGCCGGTGCGGAACTGGCCGACCCTGCCGCCAGCTTCTGGATCTGCGCGCCAAAGGCCCTTCGTATCTCGCTGCTCAAGGCGTTCAAGGCTAGGGGAGTGAGCAGACGGCGCATACGCATCGAGAGTTTCAGGCTATGAGGGGGGCGCTATGACCACGAATGCTCTGCGCCTGGTAAAAGCCCTGGGCTTGTCCGTAAAGACCGTAGAATACGCCGTGGATGAGAACGACCTGTCCGCCCAAGCGGTCGCCGCTAAGCTTGGCATGGATATCGACCGAATATTCAAGACCCTCGTCATCGTGGGGGACAAGAGCGGAGCCTTCATGTGCGTCATACCCGGCTCTGCCGAGCTTGACCTCAAGAAAGCGGCAAAAGCGAGCGGCAATAAGGCGGTTTCCCTTTTGCCGCTCAAAGAACTTGAGAGCCTCACCGGCTATGTGCGCGGTGGCTGCAGCCCCGTGGGCAGCAAGAAGAGGCTGCTTGTTTACCTTGATGAGACCGCCCAGCTCTGGGACTGGATATCGGTGAGCGCTGGCGCGCGCGGCCTGCAAATGCTGCTGGTGCCTTCTGACCTTATAAAGGCCAGTGGCGCCAGCTATGCCGATCTCATATAAACTTAGTATTAGCCCTTGATATCCAGGGCCGTAGGCTCGGCGGGGGTCGCATACACGCTTCTCTTCTTGGCGTAGGGATTGGATACCGTCATTATCTGGTGCCTGAGCATTTCCATGCGCTGCTTGAGCAAAGAACGGTTCTCCGCGTTTCTGTCCGCTACTTCCTCTTTGAGGGTGTTCAGAGTAGATCGCAACTCAGGCAGCCCTTCGGGTTCGGCACCCTGGTAGGCCATACGGTAGAGATCCTCAAGCGGCTCAATTACCTTTTGTACGGAGAATATCTCGGCGACTATGCCTTGCTCAGCCTCTACATGGGCCACCAGGGCGTCTACGTCGCCGCTTTCTATATCGCTTTTCTGGCGATCGAGCAGTTCCAGATAGTCGTGAAACTTGTCCCGCTGTCTGGCGAGCAGCTCGCGGAAGCGCTTGAGTACCGCTACCCGTTCGTCGAGTTCGGCGCGGGACAGATTCCCCGACATGGCGCTAGCCGGCTATATTCACGCCCTGGCTGCGTTCGCTGCCGCTGCCCTGGGCTTGGGTGGCTGCTACGCTCCAGGCGCTGCGGAGCTCTTCGAGCATAACGCGTATGGCGCGTATGCGCTCGGGGTCTTTGGCGATATTCGCCTCCATGAGCTCCCGATTGAAGTACACGTAGAGGGAAAACAAATTTTTGGCAATGTCGCCGCCCAATTCGAAATCCAGGCTGGCCATGAGCTCGGTGACAATGTCCTGTACCTTGCTTATAGCCGCGTTGGCCTTGTCGATATTGGCGGGTTTTGCGGTCTTGACGGCGGATAAAAGCTCCACGGCGCGATCGCATTGCTTGACGGCTTCCTCGTAGAGCATTACTACGAGCTGGCCGGGGCTGGCGGTCTTGACGCGGGTTTCTTTATACGCGGCGAGCGGGTTATGGTTCATGCGCTTCCCCCTCCCTCAGGGTCTCTTTAGATTTTCGGCCTGTACCAAGCGTACTTAAGCCTATTCGTCCCCAAGGGAACCGGTTTCTTTCCATGTTTCAATAATGCGGTAGGCATTATTGATACGTGCGCAGGTTTCCGTAGCCTTTTTCTGTGATACCGGGTCAGAGCCATGACGATCCGGGTGATGCTGTTTTAAGAGTTTTTTATAGGATGAGCGGACGGCCTCAAACGGCGCTCCATAGGAGAGGCCCAACGTGGCATAGGCCTGGCTAAGCTTAGCGGGAGGGCCGGATGCGCCTGACGGCGAACCGTAAGCCCTCCGAGCGCGCGCTTCGTCCTCCGCCCTCGCGCGCGCCTCGCGCTCAGCGCGCAGGCGTTCGGTTTTCTCTCGGTCATCGCCTAGAAAGGCATTAAGCTCTTCCATGGCGTCATCGAGGAAAGGGTCGGCTGAATGCGGCCTGCCCGCGTCGCCAAAGGGCTTCTCGCCGCTAAACGGCCGGTCGCCGTCGTCCTCGCCGGACACAAATGAGCGCAAGAGCGTTCCCAATCTGTCGAAGAATTGATCCACCTTCGTCCTCTTAGCTACGATAAAGAATGCCGCGTTTGCGGTTAAAAATCAAACTACCTGTTATACTGTACCCAATGTGAGTGCCGGGGGCAAGGGTCTAGCCCTCGGTGCTTTACGCGGAGGGGGATAGCTGATGGCGGTACAGGCCGAACGTATAGCGGTTTATGGGGCCGCAAACGTGGATATCCAGGGGCACAGCGCCGCTCCCTTCAAGCCCGGCGACTCGAATCCAGGCTTCTCCTCCAGCTCGCCGGGCGGCGTGGGTAGGAACATAGCCGAGAATCTGGCCCGCTGGGGTTCCACGGTAGAACTGGTAACGGTTTTTGGCGATGATGAACTTTCCCCCTTCCTGCAAGCCTCATGCAGGGATGTAGGCATAAGCATAGCCTCCTCGCTATTCCTGCACGACTCGGTATCGCCGCGCTATCTCTGCCTTCTGGACGCCGACGGGGGCCTTATAGGGGCGGTAGCGGCCATGGATGCGCTTGAGCGCTTCGGCCCGGATGAACTTGCCCTGCGCTTCGGGCCTGGCGATAGGGCCGCCGTCGTAGTGCTGGACGCCAATCTGCCCGAGGACACCCTTGCCCTGGCGGCTGAACGCTGGCGGGGTAAACCCCTGCTCCTCGATACGGTATCGCTTGCCAAGGCTCCTAAGGCCTTCCCGCTGCTCCCCCTCCTGTCTATGATTAAGCCTAACCGGGCGGAGGCCGCTCTGCTTGCTTCGCTTGCCGGCCCTTTAGGCGCTCTAGAGCCTACGCTAGCCTCCGTTGGCGCCGGAGGCGCCGGCCTTCCGGAAGAAGAGGCGCTGGCTCTGCAGTCCGCGCGCAGCCTCAGAAAAGCGGGCTGCGACGAGGTGTTCGTCAGCTTAGGCGCAGGCGGGCTGCTCTGGTGCGGCTCGGAAGGCGAGGGCATAGCGAGGCCTCTGCCTCTGCCGGTACGCAATGTATCGGGCGCAGGCGATGCGGCCGCCGCCGCCCTTGCGTGGGGCGCCGCCAAGCGTTATAACTCAGAGAGTAAGGCTCGCCTCGCTCTAGCGGCGGCCAGCCTGTGCTCTTCATCGATGGGCTCCGTGCATGCCGGCGCGGACGCCGGCACCCTGGCTCTACACGCGCAAGGAGTACGCATTGAACGCCTATCTTGACCTTGGCCCCGAAGTACGGAGCGCCTTAGAACGCGGCAAGCCGGTCGTTGCTCTCGAATCGACCATCATATCCCACGGTATGCCCTATCCGCGCAACGCTGAAACGGCCTTGGCCGTCGAGAAGGTGGTTCGCGACGCCGGCGCCGTGCCCGCCACGATAGCCATACTCGGCGGCAGGCTCAAGGCCGGCCTGTCCGAGCAGCAGATACGGCGCTTAGGCGAGCTCGGCCATGCGGTGGCCAAGGTAAGCCGGCGCGATATAGCCGGCATCGTCGCGTCGGGAGCTGACGGGGCCACTACCGTCGCCGCTACCATGATCATAGCGGCCATGGCCGGCATTAAAGTGTTCGCTACCGGCGGCATAGGAGGCGTTCACCGCGGCGCCGAGTCGAGCATGGACGTGTCGGCAGACCTTGACGAACTGGGCAGGACCGACGTCGCCGTGGTATGCGCCGGCGCTAAGAGTATACTGGACATAGATAAGACCCTCGAATACCTGGAAACCAAGGGCGTTCCCGTGCTCGTATATCGGGGCGACGAGTTTCCCGCCTTTTATACCAGTAAATCAGGCGTGCCCGCGGGCTCGCGCATGGAAGAGGCTTCCGCCATAGCGGCCATGCTTAAAGCCAAATGGGCGCTTGGACTCGCAGGGGGCGCCGTCATAGCCAATCCCATACCGGCCGAGCACGAAATGGACAGCGCGGTCATAAACGCCGCCATAGATCGAGCCGTGGCCGAGGCCGCAGAGCGCGGCGTGCGGGGCAAGGAAGTCACGCCCTTTCTCCTGGCTCGGGTGAAGGATCTTACCGGCGGCGATAGCCTGGAATCAAATATTGCCTTAGTAAAGAATAACGCGCGTCTCGCCGCCGAAATAGCCCTAGAGTACGCCAAGCTATGAAGCTTTTCGGCCGCTCTTTTGCGCTGTTTGCCGCCGTTCTTCTCCATGTCTCCATAGGCTTGGGCGCTGAGGAACTCACCGTCCGTTTCGTCAATCTAGGCGTGCGTGAAGGCTTGGCCAATGCCAGCGTATCGAGCCTGGCGCAGGATGCGGCCGGCTTTATATGGATAGGGACCCAAGGCGGCCTCCACCGCTGGGACGGCAACTCCTTTGCCATTTACGAAAACGAGCCCTTCGACGATCAGAGCCTGCCGCACAATCTTATACAGACTATGTACATGGACGAGGATGGCTATACCCTCTGGCTAGGCACCTACGGCGGGCTCACGCGCTTTGATACCCGCAGCGAGCGCTTCGAAACCTGGGCGCACGACCCCGCCGACCCGCGTTCGCTGGTAAACGACGTGGTGGTAGCCATAGCCCGCGACGCCGCAGGCGCCCTTTGGGTGGGCACCCTGGAAGGGCTCGACCGCATGGAAGATGGCGGCTTTGCCCATTACAGGGCCGATCCGGACAAGCCCGATGCTCTGGGCGCCCCCGTCATACGCTCGCTGTTCCGCGACTCCAAGGGCCGGCTCTGGATAGGCAGTTCAGGCGGCGGGCTCCACCTCTACCAGCCCGAAAGCGACTCCTTTCTTCGCTATGCAAAGGATAGCGGCCCCCAGCCGCGTTTACCCTCCGACTATGTATTCGATATACGCGAGGACGCATCGGGCTCGCTCTGGCTGGGGCTCTGGTATTACGGCATAGCTCGCTTCGATCCCGACGCGGGCAGCATAGAGGGCTACCCGTTGGCCGACAATCGCGTGTATTTCATAAACGCGGCCGAGGAAGGCTATGTGCGCGCGGGTACCTGGGGCGGCGGGCTTTTCGAGCTTATTAAATCCAGCGGCGTTGTGCGCCGATTTGGCAAGAGCGACGATAAGGCCTGGAGCCTTGCCCACGACACTATGTATTCTATGCTGGTGGATAAGTCCGGCGAGCTATGGGTAGGCAGCAACGGCGGCGGCCTATCCCATATGATAAGGGATCCGGCCAGCTTTTCGATATTCGAGCATCAGGAGGCCGATCCCGCAAGCACAGGTCCTGGCAAGGTTACTTCCGTGCTCGAGGACAGCAAGGGCCGTCTCTGGGTCGGCTCGTATAATGGGGGCTTGGCCCGTCTCGATCCCTCAACAAAGGGCTTTGTCCACTATCGCTATGTTAAGGGCGATGGCAGGAGCCTCCCGAACGATATCGTTACCCGCGTGTATGAAGACAGTAAAGGCGTTATATGGGTACTCACCAACGCCGGCATGGCCAGCTATGACGAGAGGCGCGGCGACTTTGATCGCTATGCGCGTATAGCCGATGATCCTGATTCCTTGGCCGATGACGTGCTCTACGCCATCATGGAGGAGCCGGGAAGCGGCAATTTCTGGATAGGCAGCTATACGCACGGCCTTGAATACTGGGACCGCGCCGCGAAGCGCTTTATTCACTTTCCCGCCCGCAAAGGAGAAGACGGCGCGTTGGGCGACAACCTCGTATACGACCTTGCCTATGACAGCCAAGGGCGGCTCTGGGTAGGAACGAACGGCGGACTATACCGCCATGAGGGCGGAGGGCGCTTCAAAGCCTACCTTCCGAACAAAAACGACCGTGGCAGCCTGCCTTCACGCATAATACGCGGCCTGCGCAGCGCGAGTGACGGCAGCCTCTGGATAGCCACCAACGGCGGCGGCGTAGCCAAGTACCTGCCTGATACTGATTCTTTCAGCTACTGGACCAAGCGCGACGGCCTGCCGTCCAACGTCGTCCTTGCTATACAGGAAGGCTCTGACGGGCAGATATGGGCCTCCACGGCAACGGGCCTGTCCTTTTTCGAGCCCGCTTCAAGCCGTTGGCGGCCCTTCGGCGGGCCGAGCGACCTGCGCTACAATGAATTTACGGTAGGCAATGCCGTAGGCAAGGATGGGCGGCTTTATTTCGGCGCGGTAAACGCCGTGTACCGCATAGACTCGCGCCTCGTGCTGCGCAGGGATTTCCTGCCGCCCGTGCGCCTTACGAGCATCATGGTAGACAACCAGAAAGCCTCGCCGGGTACCAGTCCCTGGATAGTAGAAGAATTGCGCCTGCCTTGGAATACCGGCAGCGTAGCCTTTACCTTCGCCGCGCTCGATTACCGCGATCCTTCCCGCAACCAGTTCGCGTATAAGCTGGAGGGCCTTGACGAAGACTGGACCTTCAGCGGCTCCCGCGATTACGCCGGCTATACGAACCTTACGCCAGGCCGCAGTTATGTTTTTAGGGTAAAGGCCTCCAATAATGAAGGCGTATGGAACGAGGAGGGCCTGGCCCTGCGCTTACGCGTGGAGATGAGCCCCTGGCTATCCTGGTGGGCTATAGTGCTCTATGCCCTGGTGCTGGGCAGCTTTGTATGGCTGCTCGTGACCCTGCGCAGCAAGGCGCGACTGCGCGGCGAGGTGCACGAATTGTCCAGGCTAAAAAGCGAGCTTGAGGAAGCCAACGTAAGGCTCGAGGAGCTCGCCTCCCATGATGGGCTTACCGGCCTCCTCAACAGGCGCTCGCTCAATATCGAGCTTGAGCGGCGCTTCAAGGCGGCTTTGGCTTTGGGCGAACCGCTTTCGGTGCTCATGGTTGATATCGATTGCTTTAAGCCCTATAACGACCATTACGGCCACCAGCTGGGCGATGAGGCCCTCATGGCCGTGGCCCAGGGCATAAAGACGGCCCTTGAGCGGCCGCAGGACAGCGTGGCGCGCTACGGCGGCGAGGAATTCGCCGTTATACTGCCGGGTACCGAGCTGCCGGGGGCCTTAAAGGTGGCCGAGCGTATACGGGCTGGCATAGCCGATCTTAAGCTGCCACACGAGAGCTCGACAGTAGTGCCCGTGGTTACGGTAAGCGTCGGCGCGGCGGAACTCAAGCCCAAGCCGGGGATAAAGCCGGTAGAGCTGCTGACCATGGCTGATTCGGCCCTCTATAGAGCCAAGGAAGCCGGCCGCAACCGCATTGCCTCTTGAACTTTTCAACGCCGGCAAGGACGTGCTATAGTCCTTGCCATGGCAAAGAGCAACGCTCATCAATACGACGAATCAAAGATAAAGACTCTATCATCTCTTGAACACATACGTCTGCGTACGGGCATGTACATAGGCAGGCTAGGCTCAGGCGCTAATCCCGATGACGGTATCTATATACTCCTTAAAGAAGTGGTGGACAACGCCGTCGACGAATACATCATGGGCTATGGCAAGAGCGTAAGCGTAGCCATACGCGACGGTCTTATTGCCGTGCGGGACCGGGGCAGGGGCATACCCCTGGGCAAGGTTATAGACTGCGTATCCATAATCAATACCGGCGCTAAATACAACGACGACGTATTCCAGTTTTCCGTGGGGCTTAACGGCGTAGGCACCAAAGCGGTAAACGCGCTGTCGAGCCGCTTTCGCGTCGTGTCCTACCGCGAAGGCAAGTACTTCGAGGCCCTCTTCGAGCGCGGCGTCCTTAAGAAGCAGCAGGAAGGCAACGCCGCGCGCGAGCAGAACGGCACCCTGGTGGAATTCGTGCCCGACCCCGACATCTTCGGCGAGTACGCCTATAACATGGAGTTCGTCGAGAAGCGCATGCGGCATTATGCCTACCTCAATTCCGGCCTTACCCTTGAGCTCAACGGCCAGGGCTTCCAGAGCGAGAACGGCCTCTTGGACCTGCTTAAGGATGAGACCGGCGAGGACGTGCTCTACGACGCGGGCTACTGCCGCGGCGACAAGATAGAGTTCTCCTTTACCCACACCAATAACTACGGCGAAGAATATTTCTCCTTCGTGAACGGACAATACACCTCCGATGGAGGCACCCATCTATCCGCCTTCAGAGAAGGCTTCCTCAAGGCGGTCAATGAGTATTATCAAGCCTCATACAAAGGCGAAGACGTGCGCGAGGGCATAGCGGCGGCCGTGGCGGTAAAGCTTAAAAACCCCATGTTCGAGAGCCAGACGAAGAACAAGCTGGGTAACGGCGACATAAAGCCCTGGATACTGCAGGAAGTAAAGCGCGGCGTGGACGACTACCTGCGCCGCAATCCCGTGGCGGCTAAGCGCCTGCAGGAGAAGATAGCCCACAATGAGAAGCTCCGCACCGAGCTCAACGTGGTAAAGAAAGAAGCGCGCGAGGCGGCCAAGAAGATAGAGCTTAAGATACCCAACCTCAAGGACTGTAAGATTCATCTGGGCGACGGGCCGGACGGCGAGCGCTCCACTATCTTCCTTACCGAGGGCCAGTCGGCGTCGGGGTCCATGGTGAGCGCGCGGGACGTCATGACCCAGGCGATATTCAGCTTGCGAGGCAAACCCGAGAATATGTACGGCAGCAAGCGCACGGCCATTTATAAAAACGCCGAGCTTTACAATATGATGATGGCCCTTGGCATAGAGAACACCATAGAAGGCCTGCGCTACGGCCGCATCGTCATAGCCACGGACGCCGATTACGACGGCTTTCACATACGGCTGCTGCTGCTCACTTTTTTTCTCTCATTTTTCGAAGAGCTTGTTACCCAGGGCAGGGTGTATATACTCGAGACGCCTATTTTTAGGGTGCGCAACAAGAAGGAAACCATCTATTGCTATAGCGCTAAGGAACGGGACGAAGCAGCCTCTTCCCTGGGTGCCAACGCTGAAATGACGCGCTTTAAGGGCTTGGGCGAGATAAGCCCCAAGGAGTTCGGGCAGTTCATAGGCGATGACATGCGCCTGGTAAACGTGGACGTGCAGACGCTCAAGACCGTACCCGAGATACTCAGCTTCTACATGGGCAAGAACACCCCCGAGCGCAGGGATTTCATCATGAGCAATCTTATCGGCGATTTGTAAGAGGATAGGTCATGGCATACGTCAAGAAGCTCTTCAAGGATAACTTCCTCTACTACGCGAGCTATGTTATCAAGGATCGCGCCATACCCGACTTGGATGACGGCCTTAAGCCGGTACAAAGGCGCATCATGCATACGCTTTTCGAGGCCGACGACGGCAAGTTCCACAAGGTGGCAAACATAGTCGGCTCCTGCATGAAGTATCATCCCCATGGCGACCAGTCTATTTATTCCGCCCTCGTGGTGCTCGCGAACAAAGAACTCTTCATAGATAAACAGGGCAACTTCGGCAATCTCTACACCGGCGACGAGGCCTCGGCGGCGCGCTATATAGAATGCCGCGTGACGCCCTTCGCCAAGGAGATTTTCTACAATCCGAAGATTACCGAATATGTGGACAGCTACGACGGGCGCAACCGCGAGCCGGTGGCTTTTCCCGCCAAGATGCCCGTGGTGCTTTTTACCGGCGTAGAGGGCATAGCCGTAGGCATGAGCACGAAGATACTGCCCCACAATCCGGTGGAGGTGCTCGAAGCCGAGATTGCCTGCCTGCAGGGCAAGAGCTTCCAGCTCTACCCGGACTTTCCCACCGCCGGCTCGGTGGATATTAGCGAGTATGAGGATGGGGCGGGCAGGGTACGGGTACGCGCCAGCCTCGATAGCTCCGACCCCAAGCGCCTCGTCGTACGCGACCTGCCCTATGGCGTCACCACGGAGAGCCTTATAGCCAGCGTAGAGAAGGCGGCAAAGGCGGGGCGCATCAAGATAGCGTCGATAAGCGATTATACGACCGACAAGGTGGAAATTGAGATAAAGCTTGCCCGCGGCGAGTACGCGCGCGATACCGTCGACGCCCTCTATGCCTTTACGCAGTGCGAGCAGTCCATATCCTGCAACCTGCTCGTCATAAAGGACAGCGTGCCCACGCTCATGAGCGTAGATGAGGTCGTGCGCTACCACGCCCAGAACCTGCTCGCCATACTCAAGCGGGAACTTGAACTGGAAATACGGGAGCTCCTCGACGACCTGCACGCCCGCACCCTTGAACGCATATTCATTGAGGAGCGCGTGTACAAGGCCATTGAGACCAAGAGGACCCAGGAAGCCGTGCTCAAGGCCGTCATAGACGGGCTGTTGCCTTTCGCCGCTGAGATTAAGCGCGAGGTGACCCATGAGGATGTGGAGCGGCTCCTTAAGATACCGATACGTCGCATATCGCTCTATGACATAGAGAAGGCGCGGGCCGAAATGGAACGCATTAAGGCCAAGCTGAAAGAAGCCCGATATAACCTGGCCCATCTTACCGAATACGGCATAGCTTTCTTACAAGGCATAGCGGACAAGCTCAGGCCTGCCTGGGCGCGAAAGACCAAGCTGTTATCGTTTGACCGGGTTGACGTAAAGGAAGCGGCGCGCCGCGACATAGCCATACGCTACGACGCGCAGACGGGCTACCTTGGCAGTTCGGTATCCACCGGCGAATTCCTGTTCGACGCATCGCCCTTCGACCGCCTTCTCGTTATACGGCGCAGCGCTATGTATTCCGTCGTCGAAGTGCCAGAGCGTTTATTCGTGGACAAGGATATGCGCTACTGCGCCATAGCGGACAAGGACGCGCTGGCCGAAGTGGTGTTCAGCGCCGTGTACCGCCAGCCCAACGGTCAAGGCTATATCAAGCGCTGCAAGATAGAGCAGTGGATTATGAACAAGGATTATCCCCTTATACCCGACGACGCCCAGCTTCTCTACTTTACGGCCGAGCCTAAAAAGCTCATCACCGCCAATTTTGCGCCAAAGCCGCGCACCAAGATCAATACGGAAAACTTTAAGGTGGAGAGCTTCGACGTAAAAGGGCTCAAGGCTCAGGGTATACGGCTGTCGCCCCGGGCCATACTGAGCGTGGAAGCGCCCGGCGCGCCAAGCCTGTTCGACCCGCCTACGGCTAAGCCCAGGGTTTCAAGCGTCCCCGCGCCTGCGCCGAAGGTCGCCGTGAAGAAAGCCCCTAAGTCCGGGGCCAAGCCCAAGGCAACAGCGAAAGGAAAGCCGGCAGTCAAGGTCACGGCGACAGCGTCCGCCAAGTCAGCCGCCAAGGGGACTCCTAAGCGGGCAGCCAAGACCGCGGCACCAGCCCCGGTTAAGCCCGCGCCTAAAAGCGGCGCGGATGCCGGCAGCAAAGTTAAGGGCGGGCTCTTGGACAAGGCCGCGGCCAAGAAGAAGCCGAACTAGGCGAGGGCTGCAAACGCCCTCACGCAAGGCGATCACGACGCGCGGACTATAGGCGCTCGCTAGCTTTCGTCAAGCAGCTTAAACGCGCGTATCTCGTCGCCTATGTCCCCTGCGAGGCGCTCGTTCAGCTCGGCCAGCTCAAGCACGGCCTTGGTTGAACGGTCTATGGCTTCCGTTTCTCCGGCCACGCCCTCGACGTCGGATAGGAGGGCCGCGTTGCGTTCGGTCATGCCGCGCGTGGACTCGGTAAGCGCCGCGGTATTCTCGCGCAGGAATTGCGCGCCGTCGCGTACCTTGGCCGTAGCCTCGTGCATGCTCCGCATGGCCTGCGATATTTGGCTTGAGCCGGCATTCTGCTCGCGCATGGCATGCTCGATCTCCGTCATATGATCAGCCAACAGCCGCACGCCGCTGAGCACTTGGCTGAACGAGGATCCGGCCTTGCCCGATGATCGGACCGCCCCGTCTATAGAATCCTTCACCGCGTTGAGCTCGGCGGCTATGTCGCCAGACTGCGCGGCGCTTTCCTCCGCCAGCTTGCGTATCTCGTCGGCTACCACCGAAAAGCCCTTGCCCGCCTCTCCCGCGTGGGCGGCTTCTATGGCCGCGTTCATGGCGAGCAGGTTCGTCGTCTCCGCTATGCCGGCTATGATGGTAACGGCGTCGAGCATGCCGCGGCTCTTCTCGGCTATGGCTTCTATAGAGGCCAGCACTTCGTCCAGGTTCGAGCGGCCTTCGTCGCTGCGTTCTTTAAGGGCTTCCACGCCGTTCTTGGTTTCTACGAGATGCCTTCCTATGGACTGTATGTTGCCCATCATTTCCTCGGTGGCTGACGCGCTCTCGCGTATTGCCGAGCCTTGATCGCCTATAAGCTGCTCCAAGTTGGCGGAAAATCCGTTGAGCGACTCCATGAGCCCGGCTATTTCGCCGGACAGTTTGCCCTGCTCGCTTACGCGCCGCCTTGAATTCTCGAGCATGGCGAGTATCCCTCGTACCGAGCCGTAGGTGGAGCGCGCATTGCCGGCAAGCTGGCCGCCTTTACCCGATAACTCCTCGACCTCAGGAATGAGCCTGCCCGCCATAGACTGATATTTTCCGGTGGCGGCGTCGAAGGCCGCTTGCTGCGATTTAAGGAGGCGCTCTATAGTGCGCGGTATGTATAGCATGGTGGCGCCGAACAGAAGCAGGTACATGTTCTTATAGAACTGCCCATTCACGCGCGCATGAGGCGCATATATGAAGAGCTCAGGAGGTATGGCCGCCGCGGTACTAAAATATACAAGGTTATAGCTGGCCACTGCCAATAGGGTGGCGTATATGACCAGGCGTCGGTCGTGGCGGAAGGCGGCTATCAATATGACGATAGGATAGAGCAGCACGATAGCCGTGGTGGACGCTCCCGAAGGGTGCATGAAGCGGGTAGTGGTGTATATAGAAGCGCTTACCAGGAGCACGTCAACGCTTACCGATGCCCAGCGCATCCATGCCATGCGTTTTTTTCGGATAATGAGCGGCAAGAGGGCAAGGTTGTAAAAGAACGCGCAGCCTATGCTCACGAAGGCCCAGATACCGGCGCTGCGCTGAATAGGATCCGCTATCTGTATGACGGCCATGGCGGATAGGAAGACTATCATGCCCCAACGAATGATATAGGCCATGCGCTCGCCGCGCCTAGATTCCTCAGCGAACAGTGACTGAAAGACGCTCATGGGCAACTCCTCCACCTACCATGCCCGACTATTTACGCGGCGTCAAGGAAGCTTTCGCTATAACATGTACTGTTCCGCGCATGCGCCGCCAATGAACAGATTTTTAATGGATAAGCTGAAAAGGTCTTGACATTTTTAGTACCGTAAGGCATTGTACGTCTCGCCAAGCGCACGGTGGGTGTAGCTCAGAGGTAGAGTCCCAGAATGTGGATCTGGTCGTCGCGGGTTCGAACCCCGTCATCCACCCATATGCTACACCGGGCTTCGTATTGAGGTTCGTTGACGGCGGGCGTTCGTAGCTCAGCTGGATAGAGCGACGGACTTCGAATCCGTAGGTCGGGGGTTCGACTCCCTCCGGACGCAGCGCTTTAGTTTGTACCAGGGCCGTTAGCTCAGCTGGTAGAGCAGCAGACTCTTAATCTGCGGGTCGCAGGTTCGATCCCTGCACGGCTCAAATAGGAAGTTTTGCTTAAAACAAAACTTCCTAGTCCTTGCGGATAGCAAGGTCCTTGACAGGATCGGCCGCTTTCCGGTATCGTTCGGTTGCCCCGAAGTTCCGGGCGAGAGTGGTGGAACTGGCAGACACGCCAGACTTAGGATCTGGTGCCTTGCGGCGTGAGGGTTCAAGTCCCTTCTCTCGCACTACGACTTTTTTCGGTCGTCGTCGGTCAAGGGAACACATTGCGGGAATAGCTCAGTGGTAGAGCGCCACCTTGCCAAGGTGGATGTCGCGGGTCCGACTCCCGTTTCCCGCTCGAAACCAAGGCGGTCCGGAGTTCCCGGATCGCCTTTTTTATTAGCGCCCGCTCGTGGGCGCCTTCTTTGGATATAACCATCCCGCGGCCGTTATTCCTAAACCGGTCCGCGGCCGGAAAGGGAACGCACATGATAGCAAGCAAGAACATCGAGAAACTCGAGAACTCCACCGCGCGGCTCACGATAAGCGTAGGCGTAGACGCCATCAAGGCCGCCTATGGCGAGCTCCTCAAGGATTACACCAAGAACGTACGCATAGACGGTTTCCGCAAGGGCAAGGTGCCTCCCGCCGTGCTCGAGCGCAAGTTCGGCGCTGAGCTCAAGATGGAACTGACGGCCCGCGTCATGGACAAGGCAGTGGAGGAAGCGCTTGAGGGCGAGACCCTCGTGCCCCTTGCCTATGCCCAGCCCGTCCTCGAAGGCGAGCCGGAACTGCAGATGGACAAGGACTTCAGCTTCTCCGTCAGCTACGACGTGTTTCCCGTGGTACAGCCCGGCGACGTTAGCGGCGCCGAGATTGAACTGCCCGCCGTTACCATAGCCAAGGCGGACGAAGAGCGCGAGCTTGACGAGATACGCGAGCGCAACGCCATAGTCATGGACAAGGAAGACTCCGCCAAGGCCAAGAAGGGCGATATAGCCACCGTGGACTATGCCGAGCTTGACGACGCTTCCCAGCCCGTCAAGGGCAGCGAGCGCCAGGACTTCGTGTTCGAGATAGGCGGCGGCTACAATCTCTATAAATTCGACGATGAGATCGTGGGCATGAAGAAGGGCGACGAGAAGATTGTCGACAAGAGCTATCCCGCCGATTTTGAATATCCTGAGCTTGCAGGCAGCACCAAAAAGCTGTCGGTCAAGCTTACCAAGCTCAAGGAAAAGAAGCTTCCCGCCCTGGATGACGAACTTGCCCAGGATGTGTCCGAGAAGTTCAAGACCCTTGACGATCTCAAGGCGGATATCAAGGACAAGCTGCAGAAGCGCCTTGATGAGCGCCTGCGCTCCCTGAAAGAGAAGGGCATCATAGACGCGCTGGTCGAGCGATCAACCGTAAGCGTGCCCGCCAGCATGCTCAACGCCGAACTCGACATGCGTAAGCGTAACCTCATGCAGCGCATGGGCATAGATAATGAAGAGAAGCTTGGCCAGATCATTACGATGAGCGGCAGGAGCATTGAGAGCCTCTATGACGAGTGGCGCCCCGAGGCCGACAAGGCCATACGCACCCGCTTGGTGCTCGACAAGCTCATAGCGGACGGTTCCTTCGAAGCGAGCGACGAAGACCTGGCAGCCGAGTACCAGAAAATGGCAGCCGAGTCCAGCCTCAGCGTCGAGGACGTCAAGGCCGAGTACGAAAAGCGCGGCATGGTCGAGTACCTCAAGGATAGGGTAAAGGAAGACAAGCTCCTTGCTCAGCTTGAGGAAAAAGTAAAGGTCAAGAAGGGCAAGAAGCTCGCGTTCGTGGACTTGTTCAAAGAAAATGAGTAAGTTTTCAAACGCGAGGTACACAATGACTGAGAAAATGCACAATCTCGTACCGGTCGTCATAGAGCAGACCGGCATAGGCGAGCGTTCCTACGATATTTATTCGCGCTTACTCAAAGACCGCATCATTTTCGTGGACGGAGAGATAAGCGACCTTACCGCCGACCTGGTGTTAGCACAGCTTCTCTTCCTGGAATCCCAGGATCCTGAGAAGGACATAGACATGTATATCAATTCTCCCGGAGGTTCCGTTACCGCCGGCCTTGCCATATACGACACTATGCAGCACGTAAAGCCGGATATTAAGACTATATGCGTGGGCCAGGCATCTAGCATGGGCGCGCTTTTGCTTGCCGGCGGCTCGGCGGGCAAGCGCTTCGCGCTGCCCAGCTCGCGGGTACTCATACATCAGCCCTGGGGCGGCGTATCGGGACAGGCTTCCGATATCAGCATACAGGCGCGGGAAATCGTGCGCTTGAAGCGCCTCACGGTCGATTATTTCGCCCTGCACACGGGCAAGAAGACCGAAGAGATCGCCAAGGACATGGAGCGGGACCTGTTCATGTCAGCGGAGGAAGCCATGGCCTATGGCCTGGTAGACAAGGTGTTGGAACGGAGGAAACATGGCCCGGTCCAAGCACACTAAAGAGAGCGACGCCGGCCACGAATGCTCCTTCTGCGGCAAGAGCGCGGAATACGCCAAACGCCTTATCCAGGGTCCTGGCGTATACATATGCGACGAGTGCATACAGGTATGCAACCGTATACTCGGCGATGACGAGCAGGCCGTATCAAGCGATTTCTCCGTGGACATACCCAAGCCCAAGGAGATCAAGGAATTCCTCGATCAATACGTTATAGGCCAGGATTATTCCAAGCGCGTGCTATCGGTAGCCGTCTACAATCATTATAAGCGCATCGTAAACGCCAAGAGCGTGTCCAAGGGCGTGGAGCTTGAGAAATCCAACGTGCTCCTCATAGGACCCACCGGCACGGGCAAGACCCTCTTGGCGCGCACCCTCGCGCGCAAGCTCAACGTACCCTTCGCCATAGCCGACGCCACCACGCTTACCGAGGCGGGCTACGTGGGCGAAGACGTGGAGAATATACTCTTAAAGCTTATCCAGTCGGCCGGCGGCAACGTGTCCGCCGCCGAAAAGGGCATAATCTATATAGACGAAATCGATAAGATAGCCCGCAAGACCCAGAACGTGTCGATTACCCGCGATGTATCGGGAGAGGGCGTGCAGCAGGCCCTGCTCAAGATCATAGAGGGAACCGTAGCCAACGTTCCCCCTGGCGGCGGCCGCAAGCACCCTCAGCAGGAATACATACGCATCGACACCACGAATATACTCTTTATATGCGGCGGAGCCTTCGTGGGGCTCGAAAAGACCATAGAGGCGCGCATAGCCAAGACCCCCCTGGGCTTCGGCGCCGACGTGCGCTCCAAGAACCAGATAGACCTGCGCGAGCTCTACTCGAACCTGCACCCCGACGACCTGGTGCACTTCGGCCTCATACCGGAGTTTATCGGGCGGCTTCCCATACAGGTAGGGCTTGAAGAGCTTACCGTGGAGCACCTGAAGCGCATCATCGCGGAGCCCAAGAATTCCATACTTAGGCAATACCAGGAGAGCTTTAAGCTCGACGGCGCGGAACTCGTATTCGAGGAAGAAGCCATAGAGGCCATAGCCATGAAGGCCATCAAGCGCAATACCGGCGCCCGCGGCCTCCGCTCCATAGTCGAAGCCCTGCTCATGGAAGTCATGTACGAACTGCCCAGCGAGGGCAGCAGCCGCAAGATAGTCATTAGCAAAGATACCGTAAACCAAGGCATAGCGCCCGCGGTAGAGGATCTTAAGAAAAGCGCATGAGCATCCTGGATTCCTTGCGTCCCAAGGATGCCATGGAACTTCCCCTCGTGTATGTGCGTGATGCCGTCGTATTCCCCGGCAGCCTTGCTCCGGTGCTCGCCGGCACCCGTTTCTGCTCAAGCGCCTCAGACGTGGCGCTCAAGGCCGATAAGCTCATCTTCATAGCCCTGCTTAAAAAATTGCCCGCCGACGGCGCTAACGACATAGACCTGTACGAGGTGGGCACCATAGCCCATATCGTGCAGGCCGTGCGCCTTGCCGACGGCTCGGTGCGCCTGCTCGTCGAGGGCCAGAAGCGCGCCAGGCTGCGGCGCACCGTGTTCCGCAAGGAATACTTAGGCGCCCTGGTCGAGCCTTTGCAGGAAGAGACGGAGAGCGATGCGGGAGATAGCGAGCGCCAATCCTATATCGAACTTATTCGCAAGGATTTTATAGGCTACGCCGAGCTCGTTAAGAAGCTGCCCGCGGATACCGTGCAGGCCGTGCAGCGCAGCGAATCTGCCCAAAGGCTCTGCGACCTCGTGGCCAACGCCGTCAATTTTAAGCTTGAGAAAAAGCAGGAGCTGCTCAGCATCATAGGCTCGCGGGACCGCCTCGAGGCCGTAGCCGTAGCGCTGGCCCAGGAAAGCGAACTCTTAACGACCCAGAAACGCATAGCGCAGAAGGTTCGTTCCAAAATCGAGCGCTCGCAGAAGGAATACTTCCTGCAGGAACAGCTCAAGGAAATAAATCGCGAGCTTGGCAAGGATCCGGAGCAGAATGAGAATGCCGAGCTTGAAAAGCGCATAGCCGACCGTAACCCTCCCACCGAGGTCATGGACAAGGCAAGCAAGGAGCTGGCCAAGCTGGCTAAGCTGCAGGCCCTGTCGCCTGAGGCAGGCGTCATACGCGCGTATTGCGAATGGCTGGCCGAGTTGCCCTGGACACCGCGCGCCGCCGAGGGCAAGAGCCTTGCGGAGGCCCGCGCCATCCTGGATGAAGACCACTACGGCATGAAAAAGGCCAAGGAGCGCATCCTTGAGTTCATAGCCGTGCGCCGGCTTAATCCGCGCATTAAAGGCCCCATACTCTGCCTGGTAGGCCCGCCTGGCACCGGCAAGACCAGCCTTGGCCGCTCCATAGCGCGCGCCTTAAATAAGGACTTCGTGCGCGTGAGCCTCGGGGGCGTGCGCGACGAGGCCGAGATACGGGGGCATAGGAAGACCTACGTCGGCGCCCTGCCGGGTAAGATTTTGCAGAGCATGCGCAAGGCAGGCTCGTCCAACCCCGTATTCCTGCTCGATGAAATCGACAAGATGTCCAGCGACTTCAGAGGCGACCCCGCCAGCGCCCTCCTTGAGGTGCTCGATCCTGAGCAAAACGCCAATTTTGTCGACCACTACCTTGAAGTGCCCTACGACCTGTCCGAGGTGGTGTTCGTTACCACCGCCAACAGCCTCCATTCCATACCGTACCCGCTTCTGGACCGCATGGAGACCATAGAGATACCCGGCTACAGCGAATTCGAAAAACTCGAGATCGCCAAGCACTTCATCGTGCCAAAGCAAATAGCCGAAAACGGCTTGGCCGGTTCCGGCGTCAAGCTGCGCGACGAGGCCGTGCTCGAACTTATACGCCACTACACCATGGAGTCGGGCGTGCGCTCCCTTGAGCGCGAGATAGCCAGGGTAATACGCAAGACCGCCGAGGCCGCCGTCGAGGCCGGCTGCGCCGACCTGCCCGAAGGCGCTACCGAAGGCCCGGTAAAGGGCGTGGCCGATTTTAAGCGCGTCCTTAAGGCGGATTCCATACGCAAGCTCTTAGGCAAGCACCGGCACGAGCTTGACCTCGTGTTCAAGGAGCCTGGCCCCGGCCTTGCCTGCGGCCTTGCCTGGACCGAACTCGGCGGCACGGTATTGCCGGTGGAGGCCGCTCTCTTCGAAGGGGAGGGTGAACTCATACTGACGGGCAACCTTGGCGATGTCATGAAGGAGAGCGCCCGCGCGGCCCTTACCTTCCTCCGATCCCAAGGCGCGCAGTTCGGCCTTGAAGCCAAGGATTTCTCGGGCAAAACGCTCCACGTGCACGTGCCCGAAGGCGCTATACCTAAAGACGGGCCTTCCGCGGGCATTACCCTTACGGCCGCGATACTATCCGCCCTCAGGGCTCAAAGCCTTGAGCCGGGCTGGGCCATGACCGGCGAGATTACGCTCACCGGCCGCCTCCTGGCCATAGGCGGAGTAAAAGAAAAGGTTTTGGCCGCCCACCGCAACAAGGTATACAAAATATTGTTGCCCGAGGCTAACCGCAAGGATCTAGATGACGTGCCGCCCGAGCTTTCTAAGGATACGCAGTTCAGCTTCGCCTCCACGGTAGCCGAGGCTCTCGCCCTCTTAGCGCCCGATGCGCGGCCTAGTGCGAAGAATAAAACCGCGCCTGGGCTCGGGCGGCCTGAGGGCAGCGCGTGAAGGGTGACCTGCCTCGCTCGCTCAGGGCCTTGTCTCTGCGCCTGTCCTGGGGGGCGTTGGCTTTTTCCGCCTTCTCGCTCCTTTTTTATGCAGCCGCCGACTTCCGCGACTATGGCGAAGCCGCGCTCAATCTTGCGCTTCGGGTATCAGGCATAGGCGCGGCTGTGGCCCTCTGCGCCGCATTGAGCGCTGCGGCCCTGGACCTTGCGGCGCCCTTCTTTAAGCAGCCCATATTGATTAAGACTCTCCTGGCCTCCGTTATAGCTACCGTGCTAGCCCTGACGCTCTTACTCGCCTCTGGCGCCCTCCGCGCCGTTTTCGGCGGCCTTAGCCTATAGTATACGGCCTGCGCTTGATTCCGGAGCACCGCGGCTTGTATACTCCCTTCTAGACCCCATCACCAGGAGACCATCGTGGAAGTACGAGTACGTTACGCCCCTTCGCCTACCGGGCTCCAGCATATAGGCAGCGTTAGAACGGCGCTCTTTAATTATCTCTTTGCCCGCTCCCAGGGCGGCAAATTCATCCTGCGCCTTGAAGATACCGACCGCAGCCGCTTTTCTGACGCCTACGTGCAAAACATGTACGATACCTTTAGCTGGCTCGGCTTCTATTGGGACGAAGGCCCCGACCTGGGCGGCCCCTGCAAACCCTACATACAGTCGGAGCGCTTCGAGCTCTACCGCGAGCACGCCCAGCGCCTCGTTGCCTTGGGTAAAGCCTACTATTGCTTCTGTTCCGATAAGGCCGCCGCGGCCGAGCCTTCAAACCCCGCCGAAGGCGATGGCCAGGACGAGGCTCCCGCCGGTTTCGGCTACCCGCGCACCTGCCGTGCCCTCGATCCCGCCGAGGCCAAGCGCAGGGCGGACGCCGGCGAAAGCCACGTGATACGCCTCAAGATACCCCTTGAGGGCACGACTAAATTTACCGACCTCTTGCTCGGCGACATAGAATGGAAAAACGCCGACGTGAACCCGGATCCCGTGCTGCTTAAGAGCGACGGCTATCCCACCTACCACCTGGCCAACGTGGTTGACGACCACCTCATGGGCATTAGCCATGTGATGCGCGCGCAGGAGTGGATACCCTCGGCCCCCCTCCACATGATCATGTACGACGCCTTCGGCTGGACCCCTCCGGCGCTCTGCCACCTGCCTATGGTGCTCGGCCAGGACGGCCACAAGCTCAGTAAGCGCCATGGCTCTACCGCAGTGGACGAATTCCGCACCAAGGGCTACCTTAAAGAGGCGCTTATCAATTACGTGGCCATGCTCGGCTGCTCCTATGAGGACGGCAGAGATCTCTTCAGCCTTGAAGACCTTTCGCGCCTGTTCACCATAGAGCATATCAATAAAGCGCCTGCCGTATTCGATTACGTAAAGCTTGAGTGGTTTAACGGCCAGTATATACGCATGAAGGGCGACGAAGAGCTCGTAAGCCTCATGACGCCGTACCTCGCGGCGGCCGGGCTCGTAGGCGATAAGCCGAGCGCCGCCGAATCTGCCTTGCTTCTGGCAGCGGCCCCGCTCGTGCGCGAGCGGCTTAAATACCTGTCGGATGCGCCTGCGGCCTTGGCTTTCCTGTTTACGGAACCGCCCCTGCCTCCCCTAGAGGAGTTCATACCCAAGAAGCTCGACGCCGCGCGCGCCAAGGCCGCGCTTGCCTTGTGTAAACAGCTTCTTGCTGCCGTGGGCGTAGATAGCCACGAGGAAGCGGAAGCCGCATTCAGGTCCAAGGCCGAGGCCGAGGGCTTTAAGCTCGGCGACCTTCTTATGCCCCTGCGCGTTGCCGTAACGGGTACCAAGGTAAGCCCGCCGCTCTTTGAAAGCATAAAGGTGCTTGGCGTGGATAAGGCCCTGCCCCGCATAGACCGAGCCATGGAGGCATTGTCATGAGCGTGTCCAGGAATTTTATCCATATCGTAAAGAACGTGGCGGGTACTGCTATTTTAAGCGCCGCCTGTTTCTTCGCCGCTTCTTGCGGCAGCGGGCCGGATTTGAACGCCGAGGCATCGTCTGGCGCCGCTGTGGGCAGCCAGTCCTCCAAAGCGGCCGCGAGCAAGGCGGTTCCACGCATGTTCTGGACTCTAGGCTCGCCCTCGGGTGGGAAGCTGTACTTGCAAGGCACGCTGCATCTAGGCTCGGATGAGCTTTTCCCCTTCAACGTCCAGGTAACGGACAGCATGAAGAGCGCTGATATCGTATTGGGCGAGTTGTCCAGCGCGGACCTTGACCGCAGCCAGTCGCTCATACTCGAACGCATGTCTTTTGCCCTGCTCGATAAGAACCGCACCCTGAACGAACTTTTAAGCGCCGACGAACGGGCTTACCTCGAATCCTTCCTTGGCAAAGAGGCGCTGCGAAACTTGAGCCTCTTCATGCCCTGGGTAGCCTATTCCTACCTGGATAGCATAGCGGCCGCCAAAGCCGGGCTCGACGTGGGCAAGGGCGTGGACATGGCGCTCTACAGCGTGGCCGCCGAGCTTGGCAAGGCGGTAGGCGGGCTTGAGTCCGTTGAGAGCCAGCTTGACCTGCTTACCGGGCCGCAACTAAGCACGCAGCTTCTCGTGCTTAAGGACGCCATACGTGAGTATAAAGGCTATCCAGACGCGATAAATGAACTCTACGCCGCCTATCGCGCCGACGATAGGAAAAAGCTATCTACGCTCATAGACCTATCCCTGGCCCGCAGCGAAGCCTATTCGGCCGAACTGGGCAAGTTTAACGATTCTATTTACGGCAAGCGCAACGCCGCCTGGGCCGCCAAACTGTCCAAACTGCTCGACGAGGGCAAGAGCATTTTCGTATTCGCCGGCGTGGCCCATTTCGTAGGCGCAGGCAACGTTATCGACTTGTTGGTAAAGCGCGGGTATACGCTCTATCCTTGACGCGAGCGCCGCTATCGTAGCATAGTCGACCCTGCCGCGCCCCTGAAGCGCGGTAAGGAGTTTTTATGAACGAAACGACAAGTATGGCGACCGGAGCTTCCGAGCCCGGCGCCAGCGAACCCAAGCCCGGCAGCGACTTCATACGGGAAGCGGTAAAGGCGGACCTAAGCAGCGGACGCTTCAAGGATGTGCGCACGCGCTTTCCTCCCGAGCCTAATGGCTGGCTGCACATAGGCCATACCAAGGCCTTTTCCATTGATTTCGGCGTTGCCCAGGATTTTGGCGGCGTATGCAATCTGCGCTTCGACGACACCAACCCCGAGAAAGAAGACCAGTCCTACGTGGACGCCATAAAGCGCGACATACGCTGGCTGGGATATGAGTGGGGGGCAAACGAGTTTTACGCCTCGGACTACTACGACTACCTGTACGACCTGGCCATAAAGCTTATAAAAAAGGGCAAGGCCTACGTGGACGACCTGTCCGACGAGGAAATGCGCCAGTATCGGGGCACCGCCGTGCCCGACAAGAATAACATAACCCTTACTCCCCCCGGCAAGAATAGCCCCTGGCGCGAGCGGCCGGTCGATGAGAACCTCGACCTTTTCGCGCGCATGAAAGCGGGCGAATTCGCCGACGGCGCCAAGACCCTGCGGGCCAAGATTGACATGGCGCATCCCAACCTGGTCATGCGCGACCCGGTTATGTACCGCATACGGCGCGAACCGCATTACCGCACCGGCGACGCCTGGTGCATATACCCCATGTACGATTTCCAGCACCCGCTGTCCGACGCTAAAGAGGGCATTACCCATTCCTTGTGCTCGCTTGAATACGAGATACACCGCCCCCTCTACGACTGGTTCATACAGGAGGCCGAGGTATTCCCCAGTCGCCAGATAGAGTTCGCCAGGCTCAACATTACCCATACCGTACTCAGTAAGCGCTGGCTCCTTCGCCTGGTGCAGGAGAAGCTCGTGTCGGGCTGGGACGACCCCCGCATGCCCACCCTGGCGGGCCTCCGCCGCCGCGGCTACACGCCCGAAAGCATACGCGACTTCCTTTCGCGCATAGGCATAGCCAAGACCGACAGCATGGTGGATATACAGCTTCTGGAGCATTGCTTGCGCGAGGACCTCAATAAGCGCGCCCACCGCGTCATGGCCGTCTTAAAGCCCTTAAAGCTTATCGTGGATAACTGGCCGGCCGGGGCGGTTGAATGGGTGGACGCGGTCAATAATCCCGAGGATGAAGGCGCGGGCACGCGCGCATTGCCTTTTACCGGCGAGCTTTGGATAGAGCGCGACGATTTCCAGGCGGTGCCGCCGCCTAAATACTTCCGCCTCTTCCCCGGCAATTCTGTACGCCTGCGCTATGGCTATATCATCACCTGCACCGGCTACGATACGGATCCGGCCACCGGAGAACTAAGCGCGGTGCACTGCAGCTACGACCCCGATACCAAGGGGGGCAACGCGCCTGACAATCGCAAGGTTAAAGGCACCATACATTGGGTAAGCGCCTCGCACGCCGTTCCTATAGAAGCGAGACTCTACGAGCGCCTCTTTCCCGCGGAGCGCCCTATGGACGTTCCGGCTGGAACGGACTGGCTCTCGACCATAGACCCCGATTCGGCCCAGGTCCTGCAGGGAGCCTATGGCGAGCCGAGCCTGGCCTCAGCCAAGCCCGGCGACTTTTTCCAGTTCGAGCGCCTAGGCTATTTCAGCTGCGATCCCGATACGAGGGATTCGCGCGCCGTGTTCAACCGCTCGGTGTCGCTCAAGGACAGTTGGGCAAAGATTGAGAAAAAACAGGGCTAAGGCCTGCGCTTGCGGCGTTGTTCCGCATCTCGTGGCATAAAGGCATGACGCCGGGATGGTAAAGGGCCTTACGCGCTCTATACCTTCCCGGTTTGACTTTAGGACGCTGTCGTTAATAGATTAGTAAGCATGAAAGCAATTATCGTTGCGCTCGTTATGAGCCTTTCCCTGTTTTCCTGCCTGCCGACTGAGCCACAAGCCATAATGCAGGCTGAGTCCAGCGCGCAGGCGGGACTTACGCTGCCAGCCACGATGTCCTACGCGCAGCTATCATCGCTGCTTGCGTCTCCTGATAGCCCTGTCCTGCTCCTTGACGTGCGCACGGCTGAGGAATACGCCGCGGGTCACATACCCGGCGCCGTCCTTGCGCCCTACGACGCTCTAGCCGCCACCTTTACAGAGGCCGACAAAAATCGCCCCATCGTGCTATACTGCCGCTCGGGCAATCGCTCGGGCATAGCCATGAGAACCCTCCGTTCTATGGGCTACGCGAACCTTTCAGACTTCGGCGGCATTCCGAACTGGAAGGGCGGCCTAGAGCAGTAAGCGGGGAGTATCGCATGATTGAAGAACGACGGCAGGGTGCCTATGAACGAATATATGATCAACTTGGCCCGCTTATACGGGATAAGTCTCCGAACCTGATAGCGGGCATGGCTACCCTATGCGCCGTGCTTCATGCCAAGTTAAAGCATCATTTTTGGACGGGTTTCTACTTCATGGCCGGCGACGACGAACTGCACGTTGGCCCCTACCAGGGATCCGTTGCCTGCCAGGTGCTCAAGGGCAAAGGCGTATGCCTAGCCGCCGCTCAGCGCAAAGCGGCCGTCGTGGTACCGGATGTGGAGGCTTTTCCTGGCCACATTGCCTGCGATTCTCGCTCTAAGAGCGAAATCGTCATACCGCTTATAAAAAATGGAACGGTGGTTGCCGTATTGGATATAGACTCTGAGAAACTCGCCCAGTTTGACGACGATGATATAGAGCCCTTATCAAGGATAGTGTCCCTGCTCGAACGGCTCGCCTAGGCCTAGCCTGGCGCTTTATGCCCCTTTTTTTGCCGGCCTAAGCAGCACGATACAGCGCTCGTCCTCAAGGAAGGGCACCCGGAGGGGCAGTATATCCGCGGACGAGTACAGCCCCTCTATGGCTGCCAGTTCGTCGCGAGCCTTATCGGCCTTGCCTTTATAGGCCGCGACGAATCCGTCTTGAGCGCAGGCGGCGAATACCTTCTTAAACAGCTTGCGCTCGAAGGGCTTGAAGGCCCTGAAGCTAACGATATCGTGGCTGCCGCGATAACGCTCAACCTGCTCCTCCACTATGTCCACGTTTAGCAGCGGCAAGGTGCCTTGCATCTCCTTAAGAAAATTGATGCGACGAGTCATGCGGTCCACGAGGCTTATATGCCAATCGGGCTTGGCCAGGGCCAGCGGAATGCCGGGCAAACCCGCGCCGGTGCCAAGATCGGCCAGGCTTATGCCCTCGCGCCTCTCTGGGAAGAGCCCTTCTAAAAGAGTTAGCGGCGCGAGGCTATCTAAGAGGTGCTTAATCACCAGTTCATCGCCGTTGGCCCCCACGAGGCCGTAGGCTGGATTCCATGCCTCAATAGCGGCGCGGTAGCGCTGGAGTCCGACTTCAAGGCCCGCGCGACCGTCAAGGCCCAGGAGCTTAAGCCCCTCATGCAGTAGTTCGTTGCTCACGCGGCCATACTAACCTGAGCCGGGCCTTGGTGGGAAGCGCGCGCCGCGCTATAGTTAGGCCATGATAGGACCTTATGCTAAAGCCCGCGCGTCGCTTGCCTTTATACTCTTCGGCCTTGGGCTTCTCGTGCCCCTAGAAGCCCAAGCTTCGTTCAAGCCAGACGAACTGCGCGCAAGCGTTTTAAAGCTCGCTGCCTCATTTAAAGGCGTACCCTATAAATACGGCGCTGAATCGCCCTATGCCTTCGATTGCTCGGGCTTCGTTCGCTATGTATACCGCGAGGCGGCTGGTATTGATCTACCGCGCAGCGCTCGGAGCTACACGGCAGTAGGACGCGCCGTCAAGCAGAGCGACGCCTTGCCCGGCGATATATTCATCTTTAATACGGTGGGTAACGCGGCCAGCCACGTTGCCCTCTATACCGGCGGCGGCAGGCTCATCCACGCCGTATCCGACGGGCCGAATACCGGCGTCATCGAGAGCCCCCTAAGCGACCGCTACTGGGGAAGCCGCGTTATCGGCGTACGCTCGGTTATCGCGGCGTCAGAACGGCCGACGGCCGCCGCGGCTCCGGCGACGGCCGGAACAGCGCCGTCAGCAGCCGGAGCGGTCCCGGCAAAACCTGCCCCGGCCGCTAAACCTGCTTCTCCAGCTGCCGAGCGCAGCATAGCTGATATAGGCTTTGACATAGCTCCGTCACGGCAGCTCATCAACGACCCCATACCTACCCAGGCTGGGACGAGCCTGGCTTTTACCGTAACCAATACCACCGGCAAGGCCGGCGATTTCATCATTCTCTTTTATGTAGTTGAGCCGAAAACCCTTACGATCAGGGAAATTCACCGGGAAAAAGTTCGTTTGGCCGCTGGCGCAAGCTACAGCCTGCCTCCCTATGCCTTTGACGCGCCGGGCAAGTACAAATTGGCGGTCAAGGGCGAGTGGGGGAGCCTGCTGCTCGAGCGCGGCTTTGAAGTCGTCGCGGCCAAATAGACGGCTAGGCCGCGAGCGCTAGCCGCGATCCGTGGCCGCCTTAGTCGGATGAACATAATCGAAGTCCCGATCGCTAAACTTAATACGCGGCGCGCATGGCCCGGTAGCTGTCCAGCATGCGCTCGGCGGGCGATTTGCCGCCTACGAGGCTTACTATGCCGCCTATGATGCTGGGTATGGTCCAGGCCGCCCCTGACAGGAGCCGGTCGCCAAAGCCCTCCCAGTCATCCTGGTACGCGCTTACGGCGGCGCTTACGCCTATATGAGCGAGCGGTACGCAGAGGTTTACAATGGCCCCCGATATGCGCGAGCGGCGCGCTTCATCGGCTATATCGGCCATCAAGGCGTAAGCCCTGGCTTCCTGAGCCGCCGTGTCATTTTCATTATACAGGTAGCCATAGCGCTCCAGGTAGCGGTCCTGGGGCCTCGACAATATAGATAGCCCCACGACGGCCAATACCGCGCCGCCTCCCGCGCCTATCACCGACGCCGCACGATATACCATAAGTTCCTCGGGGGCTGAGAAATCCTCAGGCTGGGCGCTGAAAGCCCACACCGCGCCTGCGGCTCCGGCGGCGACGATGCCGGCGCCTACCGACGTAAGCACGATGCCGCCCACCCGCGCTTCCCGTTCCTGGGCCTTAAAATACTCGGTAAGCAGGGGCAGCGCGAATTGCGGCTCCGCATGGACAGCCGCGGCTATGCTCATGGCTACGGCGATGAACGCTACAAAACGTTTCATATTGGCTCCTTGTGGAAAGCTAGCTCCAAGTATAGCTTCCTTTCGAAAAAAAACTATTTACAGGGCTAGCTATATCCCTATGGTTGAAGGCGCCGAAAAGCGCGCTTGCCCTTGTATCGGGAAGCTGATCGTAGTGCTGTAGCCTTCGCCTGCGCCTTGAGTAGCGGATTCGCCTCATTGCTGCGCCAAGGCTTCCACCAAGATGAGGCCCAAGCCGCCCCGTATGCCCTTGCCTGGCTCTCGGTCGCGTGCGCCGCCTGCACCTTATCCGTCGTACTTGACCTCAATCGTGCAGATCCCCGAGTTGTCTCTCGGCGATATATGTATGGTGCCATGGTCTTGTCCAAAAAACGCATGTTTCATGCTGTTGGAAACGAGCTCTCCAACGATAAGTCCCAGAAGAATAGCCTGTTCAATTGGCAGTTGCACCTGGTCTAAATGGACGGCTAAAGTCATTGCCAAGCCTGGATAGGAAAAGGAATGAATAAGTTCATTAGCTAGGGCATATTGTCTGGAGCCTTTAGATCCGGCGCTCTCGCCACGACGACCAGGGGAGAGTGCTGAAAGATAGCGCCAAGCACTACAATATCCGAGCCTGCGGCGCGGCCTACGAGTATTTCCGATGCATTCACGCCATATTCAGCGCGGCCTTCGACCAATTCTCTATTGACCCTCGTGGAGGCATCTGCCTCGACTAGGGTCACCGAGAGCCCTTCCTTAGCGTACCGGCCCTTCTCTAGGACGATTTAAAAACCGGCGAACTGGAACTGATGGTAACATTTTAGCTGAAGGCGCACCGCGCTTTGCCCCTACGCTTGCCCTAGAACTTGTTGGGCGCCAACGGGCGCGCCGGCTAGGAGTCTTGAGAAGAAGAAGCCTGTAAAGAGGAATGCCGCTAATTTCCGCATATGTCGAAGGGCTTGTGAATCTTCCAGCCATCTAGCTCCGGGCCTTTGCGGAGAACATGCAATACCCCTTAGCCAATTTCAGCCGCTTGCCCCCGTGGCCACTTGTATTGTTTCTATATAAAAGTACGCAACGGTCTTGCCTGGCAATCATCTCCCTGCTATACTCCCTTCGCGCTCGAGGTGGCACGGAATCTCTTTTCCGTAGTGCCACTAGCGACACCAACCCAGCCTCGAGGCTCTTCAGGCATAAGCGCGAAGGGTACAGGGCAGTCCCTCCGCGCCACGGGGGGCAAGGAGCATTACATGGCAGCAGCAGAGCAGACCCGCGACGTAACGATGGACAAGATCACGTCACTAGCCAAGAGACGCGGTTTCGTCTTCCAGAGTTCGGAGATTTACGGCGGCCAATCGGGCGCTTGGGACTACGGTCCCTTAGGCATAGAGCTCAAGAACCGCATACAGCGCTTCTGGTGGAAGGAAATGACCCAGCTTCACGACGATATCGTGGGCCTGGACGCCGCTATCCTTATGCATCCCAAGACCTGGGAAGCGTCAGGCCACGTGGAGAACTTCACCGACCCCCTCGTCGACTGCAAGAAATGCAAGAACCGCTTCCGCGCCGATCAGATAGACCAGGACAAGCTGGCAAAGAAGGTATGCCCCGAATGCGGCGGCGAGCTTACCGACACCCGCAAGTTCAACCTTATGTTCAAGTCAAACATAGGCGCCGTGGACGACGGCTCTGGCCTCATATACCTGCGCCCCGAGACCGCCCAGGGCATATACGTGAACTACAAAAACATAGTCCAGTCCAACCGCATGAAGATACCCTTCGGCATAGCCCAGGTGGGCAAGGCATTCCGCAACGAGATCGTAACGAAGAACTTCATATTCCGCACCTGCGAGTTCGAGCAGATGGAAATGCAGTACTTCGTCAAGCCCGGCGACGACGAGCGCTTCTTCAATTATTGGCGCGAGCAGCGCTGGGCCTATTTCCAGAAGCTCGGCGTGCGCATGGACAAACTGCGCTGGCACCAGCACGGGCCCGACGAGCTTGCCCACTACGCCAAGGACGCCTACGATATCGAGTATGAATTCCCCATGGGCTTCCGCGAGCTTGAAGGCGTGCATAACCGCACCGACTTTGACCTGAAGCGCCACCAGGAGTATTCTGGCAAGGACCTGCAGTACATCGACCAGGATAACGGCAACGAGCGCTACATACCCTACATCATCGAGACATCGGCGGGACTTACCCGTCAGCTCCTCATGCTGCTCTGCGACGCCTACGAAGAAGAGAAGGTAGCCGATAAGGGCAACGAGGACGACTGGCGCACCGTGATGAAGTTCCACCCCGAGCTTGCCCCCATAACCGTGGCTGTGCTGCCCCTCATGAAGAAGGACGGCTTGGCCGAGCTTGCCCAGGAAATACGCCAGAATCTCAAGCAGGATTACGCCACCGATTATGACCAAGCCGGCGCCATAGGCCGCCGCTACCGCCGCCAGGACGAAGCCGGCACGCCCTACTGCGTGACCATCGATTACGACAGCAAGGAGAACGGCACCGTTACCGTGCGCGACCGCGACAGCATGGAGCAAGAGCGCGTGCATAAGGACGAGCTGTCGTCGTATATCAGGAACAAGATAAAGAATTACGTACGGAAGTAGCTAACGCGGACGCTGTAGCGCCGCGTTAGCGGACCCAGGTTCGAGCGGACACGCGCGGGTACGCGCGGGCCGCTCAACCTGGGTCGTTTAGGCCGGGCGTCTCGTGATTCCGTTAAGTTCCAGCTTTTTGCGTATAACCTATATAAATATTGACAGCCGTATCATTCGCGCTTAGATTTTCCCTGTCGCTATTATTTCTTCGCGGAAAGCCGCCGAAGAGCGCAGCATAAAGCGGCGCTGACGTCGCCTATCGTAGGGTAGAATCTGTAGCCGTCAAGCTGGAGCCTCAATGAAAGCTAGGAAAATCGCCCGTAAGCTCTTGGTATCGCTCTCCGTTATGATACTAGGTTTTCTAGCCAGTTCGCTTTTTATCCTGTACACGCTCAATCTGCTCAAGGTCAATGGCCCACTGTATAGGGAGATTATCTTGGGCAAGGATCTTATAGCCGATATCCTGCCGCCTCCGGATTACATTATCGAATCGTATTTAGTGGCCTTTGAACTGCGTGAGAGCATGGACAATCCGGCAGAGCTCGAGCGCTTAAGCGCCTATGTGCTTGATAAGCTGCGCAACGAATACCTCGATCGCCATGAGTTCTGGGCAAGCGACTCGCTGTACTTAATGGGAGAAGAAGCCATACGCGTTCCTATGCTTGAAGGAAGCTATCGGCCGGCGATGGATTTTTTTTCGGCGCTCAGCGACGAATATATTCCAGCCCTCCGGTCCGGGGATAGGCTTTCGGCGGATCGCATCATTAGCGGCAAGCTCAAGAGCCTCTATGAAGAGCACCGTAGGCATATTGATACGGTAGTAAGGCTGTCTACTGAGAAGAATCTACGGCTTGAGCAAGAGGCCGCGCGGCTTGAAAAAGCCAATAGCATGATATCGATCGCATTAGCTCTGCTGTCGATCTTGCTGAGCCTAGGGCTAACCGTAAGCCTTATCCGCGGCATAGTACGGCCTCTTCGCCTAACCGTTGACATGCTACGAAACATATCGAGCGGAGAAGGCGACCTTACCAAGCGTCTTGAGCTGCATTCCAATGATGAAATAGGCGAAATGGCCACGCACTTCAACCTGACTCTCGACAAGATCAGAAGCCTGATAGTGGCGATCAAGAGCGAGGCCACCACGCTGTCCGGCATAAGCCTTGAATTCGCGTCCAATATGAATGAAACGGCGGCGTCGATCAGCCAGATCGAGTCGAATATCCAGAACGTTACCCTTGAAACCGGGAAGCAATCCGTAAGCGTGGCGGAGACCGGCGCGGCGATGGAAAGGATCACCACGACCATATCCGTACTGAATGACCATATTGAACGGCAGGCGTCCAGCGTCACCCAGTCATCCGCGGCGGTCGAGGAGATGTTGGCCAATATCGCTTCGGTCACCCAGAGCCTGGTAAAGAATTCCACGGACATGCATGATCTGTCCACCATGTCCGCCAGGGGCAGATCAGATATGGATGAAGCATCGGCAACCATACGCGATGTCGCCAAGGAATCAGAGGCCTTGCTTGAAATCAGCGGTATAATCCAGGATATCGCCAGCCAGACCAACCTGCTGGCTATGAACGCGGCTATAGAAGCCGCGCACGCGGGCGATGCCGGCAGGGGGTTTTCCGTCGTGGCGGATGAGATACGGAAACTGGCCGAATCGTCCGGATCCCAAGCAAAAACGGTGTCTATGGTCCTTGCCAAGATGATGGGCTCGATGAACAAGATACGCGCTGCCACCGATGTGCTCCGTAATCAGTATGAAGAAATGGATACGGGTATCAAAGGCTTATCCGACCGTGAGCAAAGCATTAAGAATGCTATGGATGAACAAAGCGCCGGAAGCAATGAAATACTGCTGGCTATCGGCCAATTAACCGAGATAACGCAGAAGGTAAAGACCGGCGCGGAAGAAATGCTCGTAGAAAGCCGTGAAGTAATACGCGAAAGCGGGAACCTGGAACGGATTAGCACGATGGTCTCAGGAAGCATGCACGAGATGGCCGCGGGATCGCGCGAGATAACGGTAGCGGTGGATACGGTAAATGATATCAGTAGGCAGAACAAAGAGAGCATAGGCTCGCTACTCGCTGAAGTAATGAAATTCAAGGTGGATTGATTATTCTACCTTGGATGGAGTAGCCCTTGCGCCAAGGTATCTGCCGGGCTAGCCGGGATTCCTTATCCGTGCTTCGCGCGTGCACAAGGACAAGCTGTCGGCGTATATCAGGAACAAGATAAAGAATTACGTACGGAAGTAGGGAAGGTCAGGAGTCCCATGACAGGAGGAAGGAAGTTTGGGATTAGAAGCTAGAATCTAGAATCTAGAAGTCGGAACTTGCTAGCACAATTCTAGATTCTGTGTTCTAGATTCCTGACTTCCGACTTCCGACTCCCGACTCCCGACTCCCGACTCCCGACTCCCGAGCTATTCTTGTAAAAACCCCGCTATGCCGCTCACGAGCCCTTCGGCCAGCGGATACGAGGCTTGGCTATAGGAAGCCTGGTTGTCGACTAGGTCAGGCTTTACCGCCTTCAATACGTGGTTCATGTCTTCAAGGAGCAAAAAGCGCAGATCGGGCCGGGCAGCGGCCAAGGCCTTAGCGTCTGAAAGCTCTATCTGCAAATCGCGGCCGCCGGCTACCACCAGGGTGGGTATGGTTTGGGATGCCAGCAGGGCGGTCGGCCGGTGCTCGATGAGCGAGCGCATATAGGGCTGCACGCTGGGGCGGAAGAGAGAAAGCAGGTCCGCATCCACCGCGCTTACGTATCTGCCCGCCTTCAGCTCTTCATAGATGAAGCGCGCGCGGCGCAGGTAGTCCTCAGGCGCGCTCGCCAGCTGCTTGAACAGGGTATCGAAGAAATCCGCCGACATAGGCGCGAGCAGCACCAGGGCTTCCGGCTTTGCCTGACGAGCGGAAAGCAGGGCGACGAGAGCGCCTTCGCTGTGGCCAATCGTCGCCACTTTACGTATGCCCCTTTGTGAGCGCAGGAACGCTAGCCAGGCCGCCGCGTCGTCGGCCATCTGGTCTATGCTCATGTCCTCTTCGCGCAGGCCCGGCCATACGCTCTTGCCTATGCCGCGCTTATCCACGCGCAGCACCAAGAAGCCCGACTTTACCAAACCGTTGCCTAGGCTCAAAAGCGAATCATTCTTGCCAGGCAGAAGTATGGAATTGCCGTCGCGATCCGTAGGGCCTGAGCCCGGTATGATGAGTACCGCGCTCGCGGGCTTGGCCGAGAGAGGCGCGGACAGCGTACCATAGAGGCGGCCGCCTGGAATGTCTATAGATACTTCCTGCGACACTATGGACGGGTCGAGAGCCGCCCTGTCAGCCGCCTCTTTCGCTTGCATGGCAGCGCGCAGGCTAGCACCGTCTCCGCTTCGCGTGGCTCTTATAGAACCGCTGGCAGGCCCCTGGCTGAAGCTTCCCGACAACTCGTCACCGAGTAGCGTAGCCTTCATAGCCAGCGGCGTTAGGCCGGGCAGGGTAGCCTTGAGCCCTCCAGAAGAGAACGCGATATCGGCAAGCGCCATGCCGAAGGCGTTTTGAGGCGGAATGTCCATTTGGCCCAGCCATACTCCATCCTCCAAGAGGAAATGCAGCTTTATAGCCATATCCTGGCCCATATACCAAAGGAAGCCATCCCAGCTGCCTTCAAGGCTTTGATAGGCGGCCGCCTTGCCGGCGGGGCTAGTAAGCGTATGGCTTCTATCTTGTTCGGGCATGCGCGCATCTCCCCCAGTAGCGCAGGACACTAAGCTTAAGGCCATTATTGCCGCGCTAGCAGCCAGTAGTATTTTCGCCGAGCTAATCTTAATGAGTTCCATCCTTTGTTCCTTTTCCGCGCCGTAGTCGCACGGCCTCGCTCAATAGGTATTCAATCTGCCCGTTTATGGACCTGAAATCATCTTCCGCCCAAGCGGCCAGCTCGCGCCACAGGGACGGCGATAGCCTGAGCAAGAGCTGTTTCTTGTCCTTGTCTTTATCGGGCTTTTCCAAGACGGCCTCAGTATATGGAGCCGGAGTTGACGATAGGCTGCGGATCCTTACCCGAGCAGAGGACCACCAGCAGGTTGCTCACCATGGCCGCCTTTCGCTCCTCATCCAGGCTGACGATATTCTGCTCGTTTAATTTCTCCAAGGCCATCTGCACCATGCCTACCGCTCCTTCCACGATCATCTGGCGGGCCGCAATAACGGCCGATGCCTGCTGGCGTTGCAGCATGGCCGCCGCTATCTCCGGCGCGTATGACAGATGGGTTATGCGGGCTTCCAAAATCTCTATGCCGGCTATATCGGCCTTGGTCTGTATCTCGTACTTCAGCTTATCGGCGAGCTCCTGGCTGCTGCCGCGCAGCGACTTTTCCTGTTCCTCGTCCGTGGAATCATAGGGGTAGAGGCGCACGATATTACGCAGGGCGGAATCGCACTGGATAGATAGGTATTCCATGTAATTATCGACGCTGAACACGGCCTTGGCCGTGTTTACTACCTTCCATATGACCACGATGCCTATGATGATAGGGTTACCCAAGGCGTCATTGATTTTTTGCCTATCGTTGTTGAGGGTCATGGCCTTAAGCGACAGGGTCTTGGCAGGCTTGAAGCTTATGCTGCCGCTACTGGGCTTTTGCGCCTGGTTGCCCTCGGCCTTTGCCGCGTTTCCGGCCGCGGCCGCCGCATCGCGCGTAGCCGCGGGATTCATAGCAGATACGAAGGGATTAATGAAATAAAAGCCCGGCTTTTTCAGGCTGCCGTGGTACGTGCCAAAGAGGGTGAGCACGAGCGCCTCATTGGGGTTCAGTATCTTGAGGCCGGCGAACACGAAGGGGCCGATTAGGGCCAGATACAAAAGCGAACCTGCCACGAGGGCTATTCGCGGGGCCGTCAGGGCGCCGCTGTCCAGATAAGGTATGGACAGTATGAAGAGGGCGAGGGCTCCCCCCATCAAAAGGATATTCAGTATCAATACCGCCATGCCATTGGCGTGCAATGGAGCCTTTTCCTCCAGATACCCGGGTTTTCCCGCGGTAGCTTCGATTACACTCATGGAACGCTTCCTTCCCGGCCTGTACGGCCAGATATCAAAATGATATCATAATGATAAGCAGGAAGCGCAGTTTGGTCAAGTGCTTTTCTAGTGCTTGCTGCGAGCCTTTAACTCTGGCAGCCGAGCGTTTTTACCGGCTCAAGCGCAATACAGTGGTCGCGCAAGCCGCATAGAGGCCGCGGGATTAGGTAAATAAGGGATATAGGTATATACTATAGCTATGAATAGTAAACAGAAGTTTAGTCTGCTGGTACTCATGCTCATCCTGTCCTTTGGCGTACTCAGTTGCGTGTCCGTAGAATTAAAGCTCGCGTCGTCAAGCGCGCATCAAACTATGGGCGCTTTCCGAAACAACAGCACGGTACGGCTCAATGCCGGCTACTATAGTGGTAATTTCTCTATAGACGCCAACTCAGTAACCCTCATAGGCCAGGGAGTCGGCCGTACGCTTATCGATGGGGATATACGCATAAATGGCAATAACAGCGTTTTGCGACAGCTGAGCGTCCGCGGTAACGTGTATATAAACGGCAATAACGCCGACCTGTCGGGCTCTAAAATTGAAGGCAGAGTATACTCAAGCGGCAAGGGCAATCGCTGGTAAGGCAATCGTGTACAAAAACGAGTATTTGTTTCAGCGCGGGGCATAGTCCGAGGGGATAGCAGGCGCTCAATGCCTATACCCTGTCCCGCGGAGAAACGAGGTGCTATTATGGACGAACATAGTAAAAAAACGCTGCTGCTGGTTGAGGACGAGATGCTTATCGCTATGGCGCAGAAGATGTTCCTGGAAAAGTATGGTTATAATGTCCTTACTATCAATACCGGGGAAAAGGCCATCGAGATCCTTAAGCAAGATGCGCAGATCGAGCTAGCGCTTTTGCCGGAATTAAAGAAGACGCCGCTTGAAAAGCTTGGCTACCACGTGATTACCGCCAGCTCAGCAGAAAAAGCCGTCGAACTGTTTGAAAAACATGATGAGATAGACCTCGTCCTCATGGACATAGACCTTGGCAAAGGCCTTGACGGCACCCAGGCGGCGGAAATAATACTGAAGCACCGCGATATACCCCTCTTGTTTCTGTCCAGCCACACCGAGCCCGGGGTGGTCGAGAAGACCGAGAAAATTACCTCATACGGTTACGTGGTCAAGAATTCAAGCATAACCGTGCTCGACGCCTCCATAAAAATGGCCTTTAAGCTCTTCGATTCCAACCGCGCCCTAAAGCTCGAGCTCAAGGAGCGCAGAGAGATAGAGCGGGGCTTGGAGATCACCAGGCTTGAGCTGCAGAAGGCCCAGGCAAAGGCAGACGAAACCAGCCATTTCGCTCAGAGCATTATCGACACCATAAGGGAGCCGCTTTTATCCCTAGACCAGGATCTTCGGGTCGTTACCGCGAGCCGTTCGTTCTGCGATTTTTTCAAGGTACGGGTCGAGGATACCGTAGGCCAGCTCATCTATGACCTAGGCAATAAGCAGTGGGACATACCCAAGCTGCGCGAGCTTTTAGAAAAGATCCTTCCAAGACAGACAAGCTTTGAAGCCTACGAGGTGGAGCATGACTTCACCACTATAGGCCGGCGCACTATGCTGTTAAATGCCAGGCAGATTGTTCAAGCCGCCGGAGAGCGTAAGATTATCCTCCTCGCTATCGAGGATATCAGCGCTCGCAAAGTGATAGAGCGCGCCAATAAAGCCATGCTGGACGAGAAGAATCTCATACTCAAAGAAGTGCATCACCGCATAAAAAACAGCATGAACACGCTACGCAGTCTCCTGCAGCTCCATGCGGAAGGCTTGACGGAGCCGTCGGCCATAGAGGCGATCCATGACGCCGATGGACGCGTGCTCAGCATGATGACCCTCTACGACAAGCTGTATCGTTCAGCAGATTACGGCGAACTATCCATAAAGGAGTACCTTGGCGCGCTTAGTGATGAAATCATCGCCAATTTCCCTAACGCCGCATCGATACGCGTAGAAAAAAGCATAGACGATTTCCTGCTCGGCGCGCGGGCAATGCAGTCCATAGGCATCATTATCAATGAGCTCCTTACGAATATCATGAAGTACGCGTTTATAGGCAGGAGTTCCGGCACTATACGCATATCGGCGAGGCTCAAAGATGGACTGGCGCGGATAGTAGTGGCAGATGACGGCACAGGCGTGCCGCAAGAGATAAATTTCGAAAATTCTCCCGGATTCGGCCTCATGCTCGTACGCACGCTCACCGATCAGCTCGGCGGCAGCATAGTCCTGGCTCGAGACGGAGGCACGAGCATCACGCTCGAATTCAAGCTGTAGCTAGGGGCCTAGTAATGCTATACTATTCTCCATGCTTGCTCGGATTAGTCCTGCGGCGCGCTTTTTCGGCGCCCGCCTTTGGCCGCTTGCCTCATTAGCTCTACTGGTCGCCTGCGGTTCCGGGGCCAGCGGCGGCTATAGCGTGCCCGGGCTGTCGGCCGTGCTGCCTGAGTCGCCCTTGGTGAGAAGCGCGCGCAGCGAGTTCCTTGCGCTTCCCGGCGCCCGCGGCCCCGTCGCCGAATCGCCGCGGCCACAAGAATTTCAGGCAGATTGGCGCAAGTACGGTTCCGGCTCGAGCTCCCGGCTGGCTATCTTGCTGACTGATCCGGATTCCGCCTGGCTCGGACTTGCCCATGGCATGAAGTCGTTCGGCATACCCTTCATGATTACCGACTCGCTGGAGCGGGCCTTGGAGCACCGTGCCGTGCTCGTGTATCCGGGCTTTAAAAAGGGCAAGCTCGACGAGGCGAAATTAAGCCTTCTGCATGAGCATGCAAGGGCCGGAGGCGTTATACTCTCTACCTTGCTTGCCGCCCCGCCTCGTGGCCTTGCCGGTTTCTTTGGCTTCGGCGGCACGAGATCGAACCGAAAGCGATTTGAGCTTACATACTCGGCGTCGAACTTTGCCGACGGGTTCACCTATCCTGAAGAGCGGACTATACGCCTGGCCAATCCCCAACGTTCGCGGGGGCGGCTGCGGACGCTCGCCTTTTTAGAGCCCAGCGAAGCCTTAGCGTTCTATAATGATGGACAGGCGGCCATAGTACGGCGCGAAATCGGCGCAGGGGCAGCCATCGCCTTTGGCTTCGACCTTGGGCTGTACATAAAAAAGGCGCAGGGCAACCGGGATGAGGAAGCCAATCGCGGCTATGTGAATGGCTTCGAGCCGTCGCTGGACACGATACTCCGGTTCTTAAGCCAAATATACAGTCACTACGAACCCGATGCGCTGACCCTGCATCCCGCGCCCGAGGGATACCCGCTCTCGGTAATCGTATCCCACGATGTAGACTATGCTGGATCCTTAGCCAATAGCGTAGTCTATGCCGAATACGAACGGAGCATGGGCTACGGAGCCACCTACTTTTTACAGACCAAATACTTTCGCGACTTCTTTGATGAGGTGTTTTTCGACGAACGCACACCGCAGCTGATGGCGAGCCTGGAAAGCCTGGGCATGGAACTGGCTAGCCATTCGGTAAGCCATTCCGATGTGTTTGCCCAGCTGCCCCAGGGAAGCTACCGGGAATCCTACCCGGACTATCAACCGCGCATCATCGAATTCTTCTATACCAGGAACGCGACGGTCATGGGCGAACTGCGCGTGAGCAAATACCTGATAGAACGCTACTCGCGCTCGAACGTAATTTCGTTCAGGCCCGGCTTTCTGGCAAACCCCTTTTCATTGCCGCAATCGCTCGAGTCGGCTGGCTACAAGTTTTCGTCCACGGTCACGGCTAACGACGTCATGACCCAATTGCCGTTTAGACAGGCCTATAATCGTCTGTACTCCTCTCAAACCATGACCTACGAATTTCCCGTTACCGTGGAGGATGAAAAGGATCAGCCGATGGACGGGCGCGTAGACCAGGCCGTAGAGCTAGCGGATAAACTATCCCGTTACGGCGGGCTCTTCATGATCCTCATTCACCCTAACGTACTCGATGATAAGCTGCGTTTCTTGCAGGAATTTACCCTACGGGTAAGAGACCGTGCGTGGTGGGGAACCCTTGCGGAGTTCGGGCAATGGTGGGAAGCGCGGGATCGCGTGGAACTCGATGTCGTGTACAAAGACGGCCTGCGTTATTTACGGATAAGCGCGCCATCGCCGGTTAAAGGGCTCGGGCTTAGGCTAAACGATGGAGATGCTCTTGGTTCAGAGAGCATTGATACGAAGCTTGTAGGCGGACTTACCGTGCTTGACCTGCCCGCCGGCACCACCGAGCTACCCCTGATTGCCATTGATAGGGTTGGAACGTCGCTGGATAATTAAGGCTTGGGTAGCGCTGCCGCGCCGCCGAGGGTCGAAACGGGGGAGAAACCCTTGCGCTCCAATTTTTGCCAGCCCTTATTCTTAAAGAGCAAGCCCACGGACGCGAAAACCCGCGACCAACCCATCAATTGCCTGAAGCCAAAGTTTTCGACTATAGAATAGCCGAGGAGTGAGGCCAGCTCTTTATAGCGGAAATATACTATGCCCCGCTCGGATAGACCTAAGGATATAATCGATATAAGCAAGCCGAATAGCAGGACCGCGCTGAACATGATGGCAAAAATGTGCCAGTGCAGGGCGCCCGTAACGAAGCCTATGATTAATAATGGATAGCCCACGAATTCGTAGAATGGCCCGATTAATTCAAAAACAAGAAAATAAGGAAAAGCCAGAAGTCCGGCCGACCCGTACTTGGGATTGAACAGCATCTTCCGGTGCCAGGTCATGATTTCCACCAAGCCGCGGTGCCATCGATCCCGCTGCTTATAGAGGCCGCGAAGATCTTCGGGAACCTCGGTCCAGCAATTGGCGCTCGACGCGTAGCACACGCGGTATTTCCTGCCCATATCGCCCATGCGCCTGACGAGCCTTACTACCAGTTCCATATCCTCGCCCACCGTATCGCGGTTGAACTCGCCGTGACCGGTCATATAGCCGCCTATCTCTAGCACCCTATCGCGCCGGAAAAGACCGAAAGCTCCAGAGATTATCAAAAGCGCGTTTACGCTTGACCAGCCGAGGCGTCCGGCTATGAAGGAACGCAGGTATTCAATGGTTTGCAGTCCCGCAAGGGCATTGTTTGACAGCGCTATGGTCTGGAGCATGCCCCGCTCTACGGTGCAACCGTTTACCGGAAGTATGTTGCCCCCTACGGCTATCGTTTCTCTATCTGAGGTGATAATCTCGGCTGTCATGCGCAGGAGCGCGTCAGGCTCCAGCAGGGAGTCGGAATCTATGCTGCATACGTACTCGCAGCGGGCCAGGTTGATGCCGGTATTCAACGCGTCTGCCTTGCCGCCATTTTCCTTATCTATTACCAGGAGCTTGGCGTTGCGGGGAGAGCGGTATACTCCCCGGATGGGAGCCGTTGGCAACATGGCGCTCATGGCCGGATCTATCCGCTCCAACTCAAACTCCCGCATGAGTATATCCATGGTATTGTCCGCGGAGCCATCATTAATCACGATGACTTGGAAGTCGGGGTACTCAAGGGTAAGGAGCGAATGGACGCTCTGTACGACGGTTTTCTCCTCATTATACGCGGGCGCCAGGATGGATATGGATGGCAGTATGCCTGGCGTGAATAGGTATTCCTTATCGAGGAGGCGCCAGTTTGCGGCTTGCGCCATGAGCTTATTCCGGGCAAAGACGAGCAGGAGGATATAGATCCCGTTCAAGCTTATCGCGTAGAAACCGAACCACCAAGTGAATTGGCGGAATACTTCCCGCGCTACTATCCACGTTCTGCCTATGGTAGCGCCGGAAAGGCCGAGCGCAATGCCTGCTATAGGTATAAGTATGATAAGCGCGAGCACTGCCGACAACCCTATCCTGTCAGCTTTAGTAAGGGGAATCTTCCTTGTGCTCTTAGGCCGCTCATGGGCTTCGATGCCCAGCGTGTCGCGCAGTTCTTTGTTTAGGTAAGCCGCGCACTCGCTGCGGAATGCTAGTTGAGTTTCTAGATAGGGCTTCAGCCACTTGAGTACCAAGTCCTCGGTGGCCGCATTATGGTTGGCGTTAAGGAAGGCTATGATCACCGCGCTCTTGCCTGCCTCTATCATGCCTTCGACTATAGGCTTGCAGCGACTGGGGTCTTCGCTTGAAACCAGGAGATAGGGGAGCCTCTGCGACAGGGCTAAAGCCAGGCCGCGCCGAATATCGGGGTCGTCTGCCGCGTGCATACCGTCCACCGTTCGCTCAAGCTCTTCAGGATGCAGTGATACATAGTTAGCGAGCGCTTCTATGGCAACGTCCTGGACCGATGGGTCGATAAATAACGGATAGAAACCCTCCAGATCGAGCGGATAAGAAATTCGGGTAAGGCAGCGGATCGCGACCCGCCTTGATACGGTGTCAGTGGCGGGCTCGTACGCTAGTTCGGCTAGGAGTTCAGGATACACGGACTCCGCCGACTCGAGCGCCGTGCTTCGTATCCTCGGATCGTCGTGCTCTATATGGCTCTTTACGTAATCTTTAAGCCATTTGGTTACGTGCGCCTTAGCGCCTGCGAGTATGGCAATCTTTACGCCGGCGTCCTCGCTGAAGGCGCGGCTGTGAGCCCAGCCTATGAAACGCGGCCCCGCGGAGGCGAGCATGGCCCGCACCGACTTGAAGTATCCCAGGCTGCAACGATCAAGGCTGCGGGCTATGCCGTCCAGTGCTTTCTGCTCGCCGGAGTCTACGAGATTCTTAACAAGGGCAAGCCGTATAAACTCCCGTTTTTCGCGTTCAAGGCTCTTTATTATCTCGTCAATATTCGAGCGGGAAACCAGGGGCCGTATCACCAGGGCGGCGCGGTAGCGCTTGAAGGCGCTTGGCGAATGCAAGAGGCGGATAAGCCTTTGTTCTATGCCGGTAGCCCGGAATATTTCCTGTACCGGTTCCATGGCGGCTGCGTTAAAGGTGAGCGAAGCCCTCATGTCGCGCCATAAAAGCAATGCTTCCTCGGGGTGCAGGCTGACGAGCGTTTTAAGCCGATCGATATTGCCAAGGAGAACCGCGTCAGAGAGGGCTCCCCGGATGAGCTGGACGCGCTTATGTACGGCACGACCCCGTGCCTTGCCGATAAACAAGAACAGTAAAGCCACGAGGTTCGCGAAGAGGAAGAAGCTAAAGATAAGGAGCGCTGTGCTCATGGATGACGTTCTTCCGCCGATTCGTCGATAAGGAGGCGTATGATGCCGGCAAGTTCTATGGCTAGTATGGGCTTCTTGTAAAAATGCTTAATGCCCAGATTTAAGGCCTTTTGAACGGATGCTTCGTTTTTATCCCTGGACATGAGTATGAAGGGAATATTTTTTAAGTCGGGAGACTCCCGAAGGCGTTGGCGTATCTGAAACCCGTCCATTTGGGGGATAAATATTTCCGATATGACTACATCGGGACGGTGGAGGTCGGCCTGGGCTATGGCTTCGCTTCCCTTGGTCACCACATGGGTTTCGTAGCCCTGCCGCTCAAGAATGCGGCGGAGCAGGTCGGCTTCAAAGGCATTGCCTTCTATGAGGAGCACCGTGCCGCTGCTGCGCCGCAGCGTTATAGCGGAGTCGGAGCAGATGGAATTGGCTCCCATTTTATCTAAGAGCCGCAATCGCTCCTTTCCTACCTTCATGACGCTGCTATACAGTTTCCCCGAATCAAGGAGTGTGTCGCCGAGTTCGCCGAGGCCGACTATGGCCGCGGATACGGTTACCTTATCGACAAAATCCTCGGAGCCTTCTATGTAATCTTTTATGCCCTGTATGTAGGCTATGGCCGTTTCCTTATCGCTGCCCTGCAGATAATACGCGAAGAGCGGCCCGTTCATGCGGAAGAGCAAGGCGTTGGATCGCTTAGTCTCGAACAGGAGCTGGCCGAGGCCTTTAAGCGTCGTGTCTCCGCTCTTCGCGCCGAATTTTCGGTTGAGGCTCTGGATCCCGTCCAGGCGTACAAAAGCTACCGTGTCGCCATGGAAGTCCGCAGGCTCGCTGCTCATGAGCATGGATTCAAGGTACTCCTCAAAGAAGAATTCATTATAGAAGCCGGTGACGGGATCTTTGAGCTGATCTTCGTTAGCCTGTATGATGGATTTTTTCAACTCCAGGTTCTCTGTCTTAATTCTGGCCAGTTCGCTCAGGGCTTCGCCGCCGCCGCAATCGTCGCCCGTGAATACAGCGCTTGCCAGAGCGAGCCGGTTCACTAACGGAACTCCATTGCGAGGAAGCAGCATCGAAGGGCCTATGCCGTGTATGAGTTCGCGTATATCCGCCCTGGCTCCCAAGCGCGGAAACATAAGCTCATGATACAGGCGCAATTGTTCCCGGATGAGCTCGTCATCCGCGTCATCCTGGCTGCCCATGGAACCGAACAGCATGCCGGTGAAGAGGCTCCCCGATTGGGCGTCAAAGCAGAAGAGCGACCCCGCGGTGGGTATTCCGGGCACATTGATCAGCCGCAGCTGCCTCCCCTGGCCAAGTTCAAGGCTTTCGTCCTCTCCCGCTATGCTGAGCGCGGCCATACCTTCGCCATAGTATCGAGCCAAGAAGAGAGCCTTCCTGTTCATGCGCATCGTCCCCGCGAAGCCCGAAGCTTTCCACAGCGGCAAGCTAGAGCAGGCGTCCGGCGTATCCCCAGTCAGTATGATGAACGCTATTCGCTCTACAGGGAGTAGAGAAAGCAGGAGTTCCTGCGTTGTGGCGAAATCTTCCACGGGGCCGGGATCTATGAGGGCGCCTTGATCTCCCTCTACCACGAGATAGCTATAGCGGGGGAAGGGCCTGCTTTTTTCTGCCGCGTCAATGCTGAATATGCCGTGACCTAGATCGCGTATTCCCTTCATTGCTGCTTGCCCGCTTTCAGATGGAACAGCATGCTTAAGCGTATGAGACCATCCTCGCCCCGCGATACGGTCACCGAATCCATTATCTCGCCAATGATGTAAAGCCCGTATCCGCCGGTCTGAAAAAGCTTGACATTAGGCAGGGTCCATTCTTGCCAATCGTAGTCCTGCCCATGGTAATACAGGGTAAATGCCGCCCATGCATCCGTTAGGATGAAGGATGCGGCGCAACGATGCTTCTGATCGGGAGCATTGTGTTTGACTACATTCGAAATCGCCTCTCCGGCGGCCAAGAGCAGAGCTTCACGCGTATCCTCAGAGCATGGGCCGCTCAGATGTTTGGCTATGCATTGGCCGAAGAAATCCCTTATCGCGTGCAAGGACGCAAGCGATTGCGGAAAGTTTCGAGATACGCTGGAGGCGGTCTTAGTTTCAGCGTTTATCTTCACGGAGATGCCGGTGATATCATCCTTAAAATCCCCGGCGGCGTAGGCGAAGCTGATAAGCTTGATCTTTTCAAGGAGCTTGGCGGCGCTAAGCCCCGCGCTGGAGCGGATCAATTTCATCAGCCGGTCTTCGCCAAACTGCTCTCCTTCTGAATCCGTAGCCTCGGTGATGCCGTCGGAATAAAAAAAGAGTAGGTCGTCCTTGGCGATGGGCACTGCGTATTCCTGGAAATCCTGTTTCGGCAGGAACCCTATGGGGGCGTTAGCGCCCTTGAGCCTCCAGCAGCGGCCGCTGCGCTTCTCGTAATGGATGACGCTGGTATGTCCGCAGTCGACATAGCGGAAAAGCCCGGCGTTTCCGTCAACGCGGCCGTATACCAGGGTAAAGAAAGTTTTCAACTCTATAAGCTTGCCGGCTATACGCTGTTCGGCCGCACCTACTATGTCCTTTATGGGCATGGCCGACAGATCCGCCGTATCGGCGAGGGACATTCGCGCTCGAACGAACGCGTTTCTAGCCGCCGCGCCGGTGAGGGCCGCGGGTATGCCCTTGCCCATGACGTCGCCGAGCATAAGGTCGAGCGTCTCATCGGCGCCATCGAAAAAGTCGATAAAGTCGCCATCTATCTTTTGAGACGGCAGAGTCATGGATGCCAGATCGAAGCTGGCATAGTCGCGTTCTGCCTGTCCTAAGAGCAAAGCCTGTTGAATACGCGCTCCTATGGCGACTTCGTAATCGCGGGCCTGGGCTAGCTTCAGTTCATCGCTCTTGCGCCGTGACCTATCCTCCATCCAAAGCACTATGCGCCGCGCTGCTTTGCGCCTGGCTATAGGAAAGCCGCGCATGTGTATCCAGTTGCCTTCCCCATCGCGGACTATGCGGAATTCCAGCTCGAAGGGGGCTCGTCGGCCGGCAAGTAACGCGGCGTCGAGGGCTTCAAGGTCATCCTCATGGACGAGCGTCCGTATGCGTGCGTACGATGCCTCTGCAGGGTCCATGCCGAATAAGGCGCGGAAACCCGGGCTGGCATAGAGTATAGCGCTCATATCCGCTTTGATTACCATGATGGTCATACCGAGCGAGCCGGCGAAATCCTGAAATTCCGGATTATCAAGCGCTAAGGCTGCGTCGCGGCATCGCGAGCGGAGCAGTACGGCGAATAGGAGGGCTAGAGCGGCGCAGGATATGGCGAAAGCGATGATAGCTTGCGACGTCACGATTATAGCTTTCTCAGCTCGCAGCCCATGATTGCGCTAGGTCCAGCGTGTCTAAAATCGATACCAGTTTGCCTAACTGCACCATCCTGAAAAGCACTTTTACCGAGGGTTGGGCCCCGCACAGTGTTATCCTGGCTCCGCGGGCAAGCGTATCCCTGACTAGAGTGAGTATGGAGCCTAAGCCGGTGCTGTCGACAAAGTGTACCTTGCTCAGGTCCAGGATTATTATTGAGGCCCCTGCGGCCAGGGGGGCGTACTCGTCGGAAAAGCTCTTGGCGCTCAGGGTATCCAAGTGATTGATATCTGGCGTGATAACGAGCACGCCCTTCGTCGTTTGGCTAGCCATGGATGCCCTCCTTTTTTATAGCCAGAGCCAAGCCGGGGCCGGCCGTGTTCACAGCAGTATACTATACGACCGTACCAAGCGGACTATAAAAGTAAGTCTATCGCTGCTCGGCTAGTCCTTTGAGCGGAATTTAACGTCGGCTACTAGACGTATGGACACTATTTCATGGGGGTTGATTTCCGCTTTCATGGCATTGGCATATTCGAGTTGGGACTTCAGCGATAGCAACGCTGAGGGCTTTACCGTAATGCCGCCGAGTATAGACCATTTCTCATACTGGTTCGTCGGTTCATACACCGTGCTGAAGGTACCCCCAAGCGCTAGCAGTATGCCGGGAGCTAAGGCGTACTCGCCGCTTCCTAGCACGGCTACGTTGAAGAACTGCTCGTCCGGCTCATAGTGATGAAACGCTACGAAGAGGGTAGTGCTGAGGGTAAGCTCCGGTACTACCGTGTAGCGTAAGGCCGGCGATAAAACCCCGCCCATGCTCGATGCGGAAAATTCGCCCGTAAGGCTTATGCTTGCCAAGGCGGGTTCCGACTCATAACTGGCTGAAAGGTAGGCGGTATGTAAGAAGGAGTTTTCTCGCCAGTCATACTTGAGCGCATAGGAGCTCTCGCCGTAGTAAGCACCCGGCAGATCAAAGGCTAAACCCAGGCGGCCGCCGGTCTGATCGGAGAAGCTCGTGTTGACGCCGCTAGCCGCTGCCACCAGATAGAAGCCCGCGGGCAAAGGGGCGATGAATACGTCTTCCCAGTCTAGTCCATAGCGCTGGTCGCTGTAGTAGCTGAAGGCTATAGAACCGATGGTACGGAACTGTCCTTGCCCGAAAGCCGTGCCTGCAGCGCTCAGCGCTAGAAAGACGGCAATAAGGGCTATCATATGCTTTTGCTGTTTCATACTACGAATATAGTATTTTTCTTACTAAATTCCCAATCGTAACGGCATAGCATCGTTCGAGGCGGCGTATAGCGCTTAGTACGGCGGGCAGCAGCGCGTGAATGAACTGCCCGCCGCCTGTGTATTAGCGCGCGCCGTATTTGTCGAAGATAAAGTCAATATCCTTGTCGCCGCGGCCGCTCAAGTTTACCAGTATGGACTGCCGGGGGTGGGCCTTGGCGTGCTTGAACGCATAGGCTACAGCGTGCGCGCTTTCCAGGGCGGGTATGATGCCCTCCTTTTTGGAAAGCTCGTAGAAGGCGTCTATGCTCTCGTCGTCGCTTACCGAGGTATATTGAACCCTCTTTATATCGTGGAGCATGGAGTGCTCGGGGCCTACGCCAGGGTAATCGAGCCCGCTTGCTATGGAATAGACGGGTGAGGGCTCGCCTTTCTCGTCCTGCAACAGCAGGCATTTAAAGCCGTGAATGGTGCCCGGTTTGCCGTAGGTAATGGTGGCAGCGTTGTCGCCGGTCTTGGTGCCCCTGCCCATGGGCTCCACGCCGTAGAGCTTCACGTTCTCGTCCCCTAAATACGCTGAGAATATGCCCATGGCGTTGCTGCCGCCGCCTACGCAGGCCATGACGTTGTCGGGCTGCTCGCCGGTCATCTCGAAGAACTGCTCCTTGGCTTCTATGCCCACGACTCGCTGGAACTCGCGCACCATCATGGGAAAGGGGTGGGGCCCGACGACCGAGCCTATGCAGTAAATGCTACTTATGGGGTCGACCATGTAGGCTTCGAAGGCGGAATCTACCGCTTCCTTAAGCGTCTTAAGGCCGCGCGATACGGGGACTACCTTGGCGCCGAGTATTTTCATGCGTATGACGTTCGGATGTTCCTTCTGTATATCCACTTCGCCCATGTGTATCTCGCATTCAAGGCCGAAGTAGGCGGCGGCGGTGGCTAAGGCAACGCCGTGCTGGCCGGCGCCTGTTTCCGCTATGAGCTTCTTCTTGCCTAGATACTTGGCAAGCAGGGCTTCGCCCATGCAGTGGTTAAGCTTGTGCGCGCCGGTATGGTTGAGGTCTTCGCGCTTGAGGTATATACGGCCGCCGTACTGGTCGGACAGGCGTTTGGCAAAATAGACGGGCGTGGGCCTGCCCTGGAAATGCTTGCGTATGCTCCGCAGTTCCGATATGAACTCGTGCGATTTGCTTATGGAATAGTACGCGTCGGTAATTTTTTCCATTTCAGCCTGTATAGCCGGAGGCAGGAAGCTGCCGCCGTACTGTCCGAAATTGCCTTGGGCGTCGGGATAAGACTTAAAATAGTCGCTCATTAATGTTACTCCTTGTAAGAACGTAGGCCGAGCATATCAGGCAATAATGATACTGTCAATAGAAACAATTAAAAACCAGGGGTAGCACTATGGCTCAAACGGTCGGTTTGGGTATACGAGTCTTGCGCGCCTGCCGGGCGGATACTAGACTAGTAGCCATTACGTCGCACGAGGTGAAAAGCCATGACCAGCACCGAAGTCGCATCCGTCGTACGCTCCGTTACCGTATACCAGGGCCGCGCCATGATAAGCCGCGAGGCTACCCTCACGCTGCAAGCGGGCGACCATAGCGTACTATTCCCGGACTTAAGCCCCTATCTTGACCGCGACAGCCTGCAGGTGCGCGGCATGGGAGAAGCCGTACTCGGCGAGTGCGTGTTCGAGACCGAGTATTTCGAGGAGGACGTGGACGACAGGCGGCGGACGCTTGAAAAGGAGCGGCTAGCGCTTGCCGACGAGCTTGAGGGCCTGGAACTCAAGCTGGCGCAGCTCGCTGGAGAGAAGGCTTTCCTCGAACGCATAGCCGCCCTGGTAACCACGCCGCAGCCCGCTGCTCCCGCGGTACAGACCGGCCCTTCAGGCTCCGCTCAGCCTGGCCTCGACGTATCGGTATGGATGGGCATGACCGGCTTTTACCGCGATAAGCATACGGAAATAGACGGCCTTAGCTTAAAGGCCGAACGCGAATCACGAGAGCTTAGCGGCAGGCTTGAAGCGCTCGACGCGCGCATAGACGAGCTAGGTAGCGGAGGGCAGCGCTCCCGTAACCTGGTTAAGGTAGGCATACGCAAAGAGGAGGCCGGTGAACTCACCCTGCGGCTATCGTATATGGTGGCCGGGCCAAGCTGGCGACCCGTGTACACGCTCCGCGCGGCCAGCGATTCGGACAAGCTCATGCTGGAGTATGACGCCTATTTGAGCCAGGCTACCGGCGAGGATTGGGTAGGCACGGAATTGAAGCTGTCGACGGCGCGGGTTAACGTGTCCGGCGTCGTGCCTGAGCTCAGCCCCTGGCGCCTTTCCTTCTATCGCCCCCGGCCGGCGCCTATGCGCGCGGAAATGTCCAAGCGCTCCGCCAAGGTCATGGCGGAAGTGGACGATTACGCTGCAGGCGCGATGGCGTCGCCAAGCGCTCCTATGGAAGAATACGCATCGTACGACGTGGAAAGCGAGGAAGCATCGGTTGAGGATGCAGGCGCCAGCGTGGTATTCACCGTTGCCGGCGGCGGCACGGTATCTGGCGACAACAAGGATACGCGGGTGGGCCTTGCCCGCAGGGAATTTCCCGCTGAATTTCTGTACCAAGCCGTGCCTAAGCTCGCCGAGCTCGCCTATCTTACGGCCCATTTTAAGAACGACGCCGAGTTCCCCCTCTTGCCCGGGGCCGTGAATATCTTCTTTGACGGATCCTTCGTGGCTAATTCCGCCTTCCCGCTGATCATGCCGGGGCAGGAAAGCGACGTATCGCTGGGCGTGGACGAGGGCGTAAAGGTGGAGTACCGCTTCATAAAGCGCTTCAAGAAAAACGAAGGACTCGTCAATAAGAAAGTCAGCGAGCAATTCGAATACCAGTTGCGCGTTACCAATAACCGGACGCGCGCGGCGCGGATTAAGCTTTTCGACCAGTTCCCCATGACCGGCGACAAGGAACTGGTCGTGAAACCCTTGGCGCCGCTGGCGAGGGACGGCCAGAAAGAGCTTTCCATTGACGACGAGAACAAGCTCAGCTGGACGCTTGAGCTCAAGCCGGGTGAAAAGAGGGAACTGCCCCTGAGTTTCCTGGTGGAGTACCCGACGGAGCGTACGGTGACCGGTTTATAGGGAGACCGGGCTCAAGGGGAGCGCTTGGCGTAAGCAGAGCGCAGCTTATCGAACTTTCTTGCGCGTATAGCGAAGCCATGATAGCTTACAAACACCGTAGGATTTCGCCCTTAATCGATAGGCTAAGCCTTTATGTATGAGGATGGCAGCCATTCACGGCGAAAAAACTGCCTGCGGAGGAGTAGGCGATGGTAATGCAACAAACCCTAGACAAGAAAAGCGCACGTAGGCTATTGGGCGAGGAACTATGGCTGGAAATAGCCGGCGACCTAGCGGCGGCTTTCCGTATGGATGCCTCAGAGGCAGAAGCCCTACGGGGAAACCGCATAGCGCGGCTCGTGGCCGCCCTTCCGTTCCTTGCCGGTTGCGAGGACGCAGCCCGCACCGCGGTCGCCCACCTGGGCACCTACCTTTTATCCGTAAGGGAAACCAAGGGCTGGTTCTGCGCCACGCCCGCTGACGGATCGTCTATCATGGAACGCCTGCGGCTTGGCGCCTCCTTCAAGGGCGGCGACAAGGATATCCTTGAAAGGGGCATGAGCCTCCTGGCCCTCAATATGGTAAGCGACTACAAACGCGACCTTACCGAAGACGCCGCCTGCGGCAAGTACAATCCGATCGCGGCCGGAGACTTCGCCTTCGAAGAGACGGTTGAAAGCCTCCTCTGGGCCATAGCCAAGGTTCCTTGCGCCGAAATGGACGAAATCATAAGCCCTGGGGAGATGCCGCTCAGTTATTGGGTGTCGGGCTAATTTATAAATTATGCATAGTTCTACGAAGTTCTCTAGCGATACCGATGAGCTTAGGAAGCTGGTTGGCATTGCGGCAGGTGCTGGCGCTTTTATAATCGCCTCGTTAAATCTTCTTACCTTATTACGTTTAGGGCGAGCCACCCTGGAAGACTTCACGTCTGATCTTGGTATAATTATGCTGTTTAGCTCCGGAGTACTAGCTTTTCTATCGGCGGCTTGGCGCTCTCTTATATCCATGCGAATTCAGGTGTTTCTCTGTTTTGTCACCGCACTCTTTTCGGCCATTACAGCCAAGGGAGGCGACCTTACGAGCGCCTTGCCGCTCATACTCGGCTTAATACTGTCACTGGAATATAATTTCGGGCGGCGCTCGCTCATAGCCTGCTCCGCTATCGCCTTTATCGTCTACCCACTAGCCCTTGGCTGGGGTTACAGCCGATATTCCGCGGCATACCTCAGCCAGGCGACGGCGGGCGTACTGGGGCTGTTCTTCTTCGTCGCCGTCTTCGGCGGTGTTATTGTGCGGCATCGGGCGCAGCACCGCGAGGAAGCGGAACGGCTCGAGTCGCGGGTAAAGGAACGCACCAAGGAGCTGCAGGCGCTCCTCGATGAGCGGGCCGCCATGCTTCGGGAAATACACCATAGGGTAAAGAATAACCTACAACTGATAGCGAGCCTCTTGCGTCTTGAGTCGGACCGCATTGAAGACCCGGCGCAGCGACGGCCGTTCAATGCCGGCATAGAGCGCGTCGACGCCATCGCTATGGCGCATGATTCGCTCTATGTAGCCGACCGGCTCGACCTCGTGGACCTTGGCGTATACGTGTCGCGGGTGCTTCAGAGCGTAAGCCAGGAATCGCTGCCGCAGGTGGATTTCGAGCTTTCAGTATCGGGAGAGCCGCGTATACGCCTAGATCATGCGGTGTCTTTTGGCTTACTACTCCATGAGCTCGTAGCCAACGTACGCGACCATGCGTACCCGGATAAGCCGGGCAAAGGGCAGGTATCGCTTAAGGCGGAAGCCGGCGCCATCGAACTCAGGGTAGCCGACGAGGGTGTGGGCTTGCCCCCAGCGACGCCTCCCGTCGGCGGTATAGGCTTGCCCTTAGCCAAGGCGCTGGCCGAACAGCTTGAAGGAACCCTAACGCAGAGCACCATAGCGCCTAATGGCAAAGGTACTGCATGGCTTCTTCGCTTCATATCCGAGTAAGGGCTTGCTGCGCTAAAGCGGCTTCGCACCGGTGTTGAAGGCGGCTTCCATGCGGGCGAGTACCGCGTCGAAGCTGCCCATGCCGTCCACCTTTACGACGCCATGGAGCTGTTGGTATTTTTCGATGACGGGCACCGTAAGGGTCTCGTGGTCATGGAGACGCTGCACGATCTTGGCGGTGGTCGTATCGTAGGGCATGCAGCGTTCGGTATTGCGCCGTTCATCAAGGCGTTTGATAAGCTCAAGGGTGGGCAGCTCAAGCTCTATTACCCTGCTTATGGACGTGCCATGCTTCTTAAGGAGCCCATCGAGTATATAGGATTGGACGAGGGTGCGCGGAAAGCCTTTGAATATGAAGCCCTTCACGTCCTTGGCCCGTTCCAGGGTCTGCTCGATGAGTTCGACTACGATCTCGTCGGGCACGAGCTGGCCGTTTTCATAGAGTTCCTGTATTCGTTTGCCCAGAGCGCTGCCCGCTTTTATCTCCTTCTCGAGTATGGAGCCGGTGGACACGTACTCTAGGCCGTATTTCTTGGCAAGGGCCGCGCCCTGCGATCCCCTGCCTGAGCCCGGATAGCCGAAGATAACCACGTTGAAGAGGTGCTTAGCCTGTTCCTCCCTGACTATGGAACGGATATCCTCGGTTACCTTTTCTATGCTCTGGCCTCCGTCCACCTGCCTGTATATGCCCCGGCCTTTATAGAAGTCCAGGACGGGCAGGGTCTTTTCCTTGTACTCCTTGAGCCTGTTCCGAATGACTTGCTCGTTGTCGTCCATCCTGCCCGAGCTCTTACCGCGGTTAAGGAGGCGAGCCACCGATTCCTCCTCGTCCACTTCAAGGCTTATAAGGCAGTTGAGCGAGGTATCGAGCTTAATCATGAGGCCTTCGAGTATGTAGCACTGTATGTAGGTACGCGGGAAGCCGTCGAAGAGGAAGCCGTCCGCGTCAGGATGCTCGGTTATGGTCTTCTCGATGATCTGCACGATTATCTCGTCCGATACCAGGCCGCCCGACGCGATTATGCTTTTAGCTTCAAGGCCGAGCTTGCTTTCCGCCGCCAGTTCTTTGCGTAAGAGGTCGCCGGTGGATATGTAGAAGAGCTTAAATTCCTTGATAAGGAATTCCGACTGGGTGCCCTTACCCGCTCCCGGCGGCCCGAACAAAGCGATATTCAACATGGCCTCTCCTATCCTCGTGCATGCGAACCTGAGCTAAGTCTTAACCATCTAGCGGCAGGGGTCAAGTCGCCGGCATAGAGCCCCTACACCAGCAAGGCCAGGACGGGCACGATGACGATGAGCGCGCCGTTCGAGGCGAGCCATAACGAGCCGGCAAAATCCTGGTCAAGCTTATAGAGGGCGGGGGGAACGAGGCCTAGGAAGCCTATAGGCATGGCTGCCAGCACGAGCACCAGCTTGAGCCCAACGCCGCCGCCCGCTTTCCCGAGGCCTAGGAACAAAGCCAGGCCGAAGGCTATGGCCGGCACTATGACGGCCTTGCCGCATATAAGAAGGGCGGCAGCCTTGAGGTGGCGCTTGGCTATGGTAAAGCGCAAATTCATGCCTATGGCGAAAAGCAGCAGGAAGGAGCTCAAGGGAACCAGGACGGCGTTGAGCCCGGCGTAGAAGGCGGGCCGGTGAAGCCCCGAAAAATTAAGGCTTAGGCCGAGCGCAATGGAAAAGAACGCTACCACAAGAAAGGGGTCGCGTAAAAGCCGCCGCAGGCTCCCCGCAGCTCGAGGCGCTGCCCCTTCGCCCGCCGCAGCCGAATTCGCCCGCTCGCCGTAGGAGCGCGCGATGGGAAAGAGCAGCGAGTAATACCAGAGTTCCTCGAAGAGCTTGTAGAACGGCACGAGGGCAAAGCCGGCCTCTCCAAGCAGCACGAAGGCCACGAGACCGCCTATATTGCCTATGTTGGTAAAGGAAGCGCTCGTCGTGTATACGCCTGCCTGCCCAGGCGCTAGCTTAAGTAGGCGAGTACCGGCGGCGCCGAGGGCAAGGCCCGTGGCCAGCGCGGCGAGCCCTATGAAGGGCAAGGCATAGAAGCCGGCGGCCGAAAGGTCGGCTATCCATATAGCGCCGCAGAAGGCTACGGGATTGACAACCAATAAGGCCGTCTTCTGCATGGCTCGCCGCAGGCGCTCGGCGCTTTCCGCGCTCAGGGGCACGATGGCCCGCGTAATCAAGCGATTGAATATATGCCCCGCCGCGAGGGAGCCTAGTATGATGACGAACGAAAACACGAAGTTATGCATGAACGTACCCTTTTTTGAACAGCTTGATGGGCTCAGCGCTCGCCGATTTCTCGTCCTATGATGAGGATTCCGGGCTTTTGGCCGTAGACTATAGCTATGCTTCTCGACTCGCTCTTGATCTTGCTGCCATCCCTGCGCATGAGCATCATGGTAAAGGGAGGATTTTCCCCGCCTTCGCTTAGCCTGGCCACGCGGTTCCTGACCGCTTCACGCGACTCCTCGGCTATGGTATCGAGTACCGGCCTGCCTATGAGCTCATCGGGCGTTTCGTAGCCGAGCAAGCGGGCTCCATAGGGGTTGCAGTATACATAGCGGCCGTCCTGCATGACTAGGATGGCCACCGGGGCGGAGCGTAAAAGGAGATCGTACTGCTCCATGCTATCGCGCAGCCGCTCCGCCATGATACGCTCGCCGCTTATGTCGCGGGTGTTGGCGACTATGCCTTGAACCGTTTGCCCTTCGCCATAGTATGGGAAGTAGCTTACCTGCACGCAGCGCCTGCCGAGCGTAGGATAATCCACCCAGGCTTCATAGCGCACGGCTTCGCCTGCCAGGCAGCGGTCAAAGTGTGGCTTTGCCTGGCTTGTGAAAAATTCTTCCCCAAGGTACTCGCCTACGCTCAGCCCGATCAATTCATGAGCCTTCTTGCCCGAGAAGCTCTCGTATGCCTTATTGACTATCCTGTAGCGATAATTCTTATCGAGGAGCGCTATACCATCGGCGGTCGAGGATATGATATTGCGGAATTGATTTAGGTATTCCAAGTGCTCGCGTCGTTCGGTGACGTCCTGCACATGGGTAATAAAATGCCGGGAGGCGCCCGATGACTCGTGTAGCAGCACGGCGCTTACATCGGCCCATATGCTATGCCCGTCTTTGTGTATATAGCGCTTCGTGAAGCGCGCCTGGTTCTCGTCCCCATGTAATAAGGCGTTCATGCGGTCCATGCTCAGCGCCTTATCGTCCGGGTGGGTAAGCGCGCTAAAGGTCTGTGACTGCAGTTCATCGCGCCTATAGCCGAGCATGGAGCAGAATGCTTCGTTGACTTTTAAGAGGCTTCCATCGGTAGCCGTGAGCGCCATGCCCGCCGCCACGTTTTCAAAGGCCCCGCGGAATTTCTCCTTGCTTGCCCAGAGCCTGAAGGCCATTTTTATGGACGCGTGCAATACCGTCTCGCCTGAATTCTTGACTATATAACCGTAGGAGCTTATGCCTTCGGTTTTTTCCACTACCTCCGGCTCGGTATGCGAAGAATGGAATACTATGGGGAGCTCGCGTTTCCTTAAAATGATGCGCGCGGCCTCAGTGCCGTCCATGCCTTTGCCCAGATTGATATCCATGAGTATCAGGCATATTTCCGGATGCTCATCGGCGGCGCTCACGGCTTTTTCGCCGCTCGGGGCGACGATGACGGCAAAGCCGAATTTCTTGAGCGTCATGCTCGTACTGAGCGCGATGATTGCTTCGTCCTCGACGAGGAGTATGGTTTTTCCGCTTACGCTAGGCATGGACGCTTTCCATGGCGATAGTATAAATGAAGCGCGCAGGCTCTGCCAGTTTTTATACGATTATTCGCCGCGTCCCCGTACGCCGCTTCTTAAGCGCCGGTATATAAGGTTTAGACCAGCCCGATTATCGCCTTCAAGAACAGGTGGTCCGAGGGCAGGCGCGAACGCTGCTCGTAGTTGAGCGGTATGATGTCGGCTATGGCGCCGCCGCCGAGTATGGCAAGGTCGTTGGAGCAGAATATGTAATCGAGCTGATTGAAGCTGGGGCCGCCGTTGAAGTAGAAGTGGGTGTAACGGCTTTTTACGGGGATGCGCAGCTCTTCAAGCACGTCGCGGAAGGGCAGGGCTAGGAAGGGGTCGAATTCGAATTGCTGCTCGCCCCGAATAACGATGCCGTTAAAGTCGCCGAGCACGACGCACTTGCTCCTGCTCACGAGCCTGCAGAGCTGTCGCACTTCCTCGACGCGCCGCTCTATGCCCAGGTCGGGCCCGAGCGGAGATTTTAAGTGCACGACGAACAGGTCCAGTTCGAAGCCGTCCGCGCGGACGCGTACCCTGAGCATGTTGCGCGAGAAGTCTCCCCGCATATTCTTTGCCCGCGCCTCTTGGAAGCGTCCCTTCTTAACAAGGGCACCTACGAATATGCCGCGCGTGCTGTTTTCCTCATGCAGAAAATATTCGTAGCGCTCATCGAGGTAATAGCGGTTGAAGTTGGCCAGGGTTTCGATGCCGCCTACTTCGCAGAGCCCCACGAAGTCGAAGTCTTCTTCAAGTATGGTCTTGGCTATGGACTCTATTTTTGCACGGTCTTTGTTCGGGTTGTATATGGAGGCGTTCATGGCCTTGTACTCGTCGTCCGATAGGGCGAAGAATTCCTGGGCGGAGTACGGCCGGTCGAGGAGCATATAGAAATTTTCCGCGTTGAAGGTAGCTATGGAGAGTTCGCTCATTAGCGTACGGCCTTCTCCCTGATTGCATATGGCATGTATCCTCCGCAAAGAGATAGTAGCGTTAACGGGCCGACCTGGTCTATCGGAAAGCGCAGTCGCGACGCTTTGACAGCGGGGCGCTTATTCTATAGGATTACTCGCATGAATATCCCCGCCATAGCCACGAAGCGCTTCGCGCTCGCCGTCCTTCTCGCGTTCGCGTGCCTAGCCGCCGGCGCCCAGCAGAAAACGCCGGTCGTATCTACACCGCTCAGCCAGGAGCTCGTGCGGCTCTTTCCTGAGATAGCCTTCGGCTATATCGACTTCTCCGGCAACGGCAAACCAGATCAGAGTTCGGACTTAAACGAGTACATACCTGATTCCCGGGTACGGGACGGGCAGCTGCAGGCACAGGAAATCCTTGATTTCATCATAGCCAATTGGCGTTTTATCAGCCTTGATAAACTGAACGCGGTACGCGCCGCGCTCAAAGGCTCGCCGGGCGCCATAAGCGAACTTATAGCCATCAATTACATGGGCGCGCTCGACGAGGTAGCGCTGCTGCGCGAGGAGATGGGCGACGGGCTGTATCTGACGCCTTCAGCGTATAAAGAAGCAATGGAGCGCATAGGCGGCATTATAGCCGCCATGGCGGACGCGTATAAAAAGGAAGGGCAGAAAAGCGACGCTGACTTCGTGGCCGGCAGGGACGCCCTCTTCGGCCTCATAGAGAAGGGCTATCCCTTGCCCCTCGACCTTCCCGCCGAGGAAGCTGGCGTCCTGTCCACCACCATGATAAGCGTCATCGTCAAAGAGCAGAAAACGAACCCCGCGCGCACAAGAACCGCTATACGGGTGCTCGGCCTCATTAAGGCCCAAGACGCCGCTCCCTGGCTCCTCGAGCTGGCCTCCGGCAGCGCCTATCCCGTAGAAGCCATGAAGGCACTTGGCGATATAGGCTATAAGCCCGCCCTTCCGGTAATAGCGAGGCAGCTGCGCTCCTCCGAGTCCCTGGAGCTGCGCAAGGCGGCGCTTCAGGCCACCGGGGCCATAGGCGGCGTTGAGGGGCTCGACGCGATTTTGGATTTAGTAAAGCCTGCGGGCAGGGAAGCCCTGCCTCCCGCGCTTCTGGAAGCGGCGGCACAGGCGCTGTCAGGCATAGCTCAGAAGGGCAACACCGACCTTAAGATTTTCGCCGCGCTCAAAGAGCTCTCGGTGTATGAGGCCCCTTCGATACGGCGCATCGCGGCGACGGGCTTAGGCGCCTTCGTGTCAGCCCAGGCCGCCGAGACGCTCATAGCCATGGTGGGCTCGGAGAAAGATACCTGGGTACGCAAGGCCGCGGTAAGCGCGCTTAATCGCCAGAAGGGCGACCTTGCCATGCCCGCTCTCTTAAAGCTCTTGCGTGAGAAAAATCTTGACCCCGGCCTCAAGGCTCTTGCCCTGAGCGCCGCAGGCGATAACAGCGCCGGCGCACAGGCCATGCCCTTGCTGGTGGAAGCCTTAGGCGACGCTGACGAGGGGGTGCGCCAGGCGGGAGCATCAGCGCTACGCAAGCTCTTTCCCGCGAACCAGGCACTGGTAACCGGTTCGCTTACCCGCGCCCTTATAGCCAGCAACGACGAGGTATTCCTCTCTGCGGGCACGTCGCTCCTATCCGTTCTGGCCGACCCAGCGTCGGTGCCTAGCCTCATCACCCTGTTATCAAAGCCCCAGCCTGAGGTGAAACGCTTGGCCGCATGGGCCCTGTCCCGCATTAAGGCCGCGCCGAACGCCAAGGCGGTAGGAGAGCTGCAGAAGCTCGTCACCAACGAGAACGAAACCATAGCAGTGCGCGTGAATGCCGTGCGGGCCATAGGATCCATGGCCTTCGATACGCCCCAGCTAGCCGTATGGCAAACCCTGGTAACCACGATACAGATGCGCGGCGATAAATACGCCATGCTCCGTTACTACGCGGTGCGCGCCCTTGGCGACTTGGGTGCCAGCAATCCGCAGGCAGAGCTTGCCCTTTCGAGGGTTGCGGTTCGCGATACCGATTTGGAGTTACGCAAAGAAGCTGCCTACGCTCTTAAACGCATGCCTACCGTGAACGCGGATACCCTTGAAGCCCTGGCCTCGTCCTTTGTTGACGCGAAAGAGAACGAGCTCAAGGTGCGTATCATCGAGACCCTCGGCGATCTTGGCTCCGCTAAGGCTACCGAGCTTGCCGCGGAGCTCTTGCGGGGCGATTTGCCGCTGTCCCTTAAGCGCAGGGTCATACAGGCGGTGTCGCAGAATCCGGACGAATTATCCGCCGGCATCATACTCGACGCGGCGGCCGACCCCAAGGCGGCCGATTTCGTGGCCGTTATACTGGAAGGCTACCCCGCGCGCACGATACGCTCCGTGGTAAGCCGGCGCCTCCGCACCGAGACCGACGCCGGCATACTGTCCGTGCTTAGCTCTTTGGACGCGGTGCTGGCTGATTAAAGCTGCCTCGCGACCCGCGGCCTGCGGCTAAGGCCGAACAGGCCACGGGCTGTCGGCTTAGGGCGCAGCCTGGTCCACCAAAGCTTGGAATTGCGTCCTGAAGTCCGAGAACTCCTTGCCCGCGGCCGCGGCGCTGTCGCGTACGGTCTGCGAGCGGGGCCCCGGCTTGTAGCCTAGTACCGACTCCACCTGAGCCTCGCTTAAGCCCCAATCGTACAGGTCGCCGAAGGTCGTCTTGCCTACCACGGCCCTGCCGCTGCCCGTGCCGGAGCCTGTTCCTGTGCCGGAGCCTGTGCCGGTAGCCACGGCCGTTTCGGTTCCCGATCCGGAGACTGCGAGCGCTTGCGAAGAGACCGCTTGCGTAGCCGCGCTGTCCTGCGGGGCTTGAGGGGCCTCGGTTTTGGCGCTCTGGGCTGAATCCTGGACGGAGCTAGCGCCGGGTATGGCGTAGCGTTGGAGCACTGCAAGGTCCATGCCCGGTCGTGAGGCAAGGAAGGCGAGGGCGGCATCGGGTAACACGTTGCCTTCTTCTACTTCGAGAGGCAGTCCCGTATAGAGCGACACGAAGAGCCTCACCGCTCCGGTGCCTATTTCATAGCCCTTCGGTAGTATCGCCAGGTAGATTTCTTCTAAAAGGCTTACCCGGTCGGAGGGGTTTAAGGCATGGCCGGGCGCAGAAAAGGCCGCGGCCGACTCCGCCGCCGGAATGCCGAATACGCGCTCCAGGTCAAGCCAGGTGTAGGAGCCTCTGATATCGGCTGGGTTGGGCAGGCCCGCGAGCTCCCCGGTCTTGAATCGCGCCGGCTCCTTGCTTGAAGTCGTCTCGTAGTAGCCGACGGCCTTGGCTATGCTTATACCGCCGAAGATTCCGGCGACGACGATAATGCCCAAGGGCAGGGTTTTTATGCGTATCATGATGCTGCTCCCAGCTTCTCCGCCTTACCGGCGGCGAATTCGACCGTCGCCTCCACAGGGCAGGCATCCTCGCTCGTGCACTTCAGGCAGCTTATGCACTGGTGGTCGCGCACGGTTCCGCTCGTCGACACTTCTATATTCATGGGGCATGCACGGTCGCAGGCTTTGCAGTCTATACACGTGCTCGCCTTACGCTTAATACCGAAAATGCGGAACAGGTTGAATATGCCCTGGAAGGCGCCATAGGGGCAGGCGTATTTGCAGAAGGGCCGCTCGACGAAAAGCGAGAGCAGGAGCGTGGCGACGAGTATAGCCGCGCCCGCGAGCGCCAGCTCGCCGGTCCAGAAGTTGAACAGCGCGTAGTAGGGGTCGTAATCCTGGAAAATGAGCTTGCCGCTCACTATGGTCATGTAGGACACCCAGGCAAGCACGATATAGCGCAGATAACGAAGAGCCTTATCAAGCCTGGCAGGCACGAAGCCGTTATAACGCTTCTTGAAGATTTTCCTGCCAAGCGATCCGAGCCATTCCTGTACGCTGCCCAGAGGGCATACCCAGCCGCATATGACGGGCCCGAAGAGCACGCTCAGCGCCAGCGCTATGACGGCGAGGGCCACCGATGATTCATGCACCTTCTTGACGAGGGTACCCGCCGAGGCAAGCTGCCAGAAGGACACAACGCCGCCGAAGGGGCATATGGCGTGGAGCGAAGCGCCTTCTACGAAGGAGAAAATAGCGATTCCTCTCTCCTTCAAGGCGCCGTTGGTCGCTATAAGCGCCACGAGGAGAAAAAAGAAAATCTGTATGCCCCGGCGCAGCCAAGGCGTGGCCTTCTTAGGCTTTATCTGTTTTGTCGCTATGGTCATGGGTTTCTCCACGGTTATCGTAATGATTCTATTCTAGTACTTTGAGAGCTGGGTCTGAAAGGCCCGGAGATGGTTTTCGCTGGCGCGCTTAAGTTGCTCAAAGAGCGTTTTTACGCTGGCGTTCTGGCTTCTAGCTAGTTCAGGCTGGGCGAGGAAGGCCTCGTACATGGCTATGTTGCCGATTTCGGCGTTTACGCCGGCCTGAGCCGCGGCTTTAAGGTCAATGGGAATAATCAGGTAAGCGCCAGAACCGTCGGCTGGAAAAGGCAGGCCGCGGCTCTGGTACTCGGCGCGGAGCCATGACAGGTGCTGTTCCTCTGACGCCATGATGTTTGAGTAGGGGCGCATAGTGCCGAAACGCTGCATTATAGCCGCGTATTCGCCCCGCGCCAGGTATTCATCCTCGGCCGCCCAGCGGAGCATATCGGTGATAGCCAGGGGCGAGCCCTTGGCTATGGCCAGTTCGGCGGCCGCAGCGCCATAGGAGGCGCTGCCTGCCCAGGCTGCGCCCGTCGCGGCGAGCAGGATGACGGAGAGCAAAAGGCCGGTTTTTAAGTGTCGGTTCATGGTTTCCTCCAAAGGAACAAAGATCGGAATATATAAGAACCACTATGCAATTGGCGTGCCAAATCGATATGCGTATTATGTAAAATTAATTTCAATTTGTATAAGTAATTACGCCTAAGGCTCGAGCTGGGCTCCGCCCGCTGGCTTGGGGGTACCAAGGCTGCTTTATTAATGTGCAAAAAATGCCCATCCATTCGTGATAAAAATGCCCAGGCGTCGACGAGTATCGCGTTGTCAGCCGCATCGGCCTGCCTTATACTGGCCTCATGAACGATATACTCGGACTCCTTTTGGAACAGGAAGAACGCCTGCGCTTTTCCTCCTTTAACGAGGAGAACGCCTGGCAGCTCGGCTGTCTCTTCGCCGAGCGGGCAGAGCGCGATGGCTTGGCCATTAGCGTCGATATAGCCATGAAGGACCGTGTGCTGTTCCGCCATAGCCGCGCCGGCACGAGCCCGGACAACGATGCTTGGATACGGCGAAAAAAACGCACGGTAAACCGCTTCGGCCACAGCTCGTTTTATATAGGCAAGAAGCTCGAGAGCCTGGGCCTTACGATGTCGGAGAAATACTATCTGTCTGAGAGGCATTACGCGGCGCACGGCGGCTGTTTTCCCCTTATAGTACAAGGCGTCGGCGTCATAGGCACGGTTACCGTGTCGGGCCTGCCTCAGGAAGAGGATCACGCGCTGGTCGTCGATATATTGAGCGCCTACCTGGCAGGCGCAAGGAGCGGCGCATGAGCTTGAACCCGATCATAACCATGCTGGGCAGGCGATTGCGCCTGGCGGTCATAGGCGGGGGCGAGGGCTCCTTTATCGGGCCCATACACCGCCTGGCTGCCCGTTTCGACGACCGCTACGAACTGGTAACGGGCGTCATGTCCTCGAAGCCGGACAAAGCCCTGGCCTATGGCCGCGCCATGGGCTTCGTGCCCGACCGGCTCTACGGCACGGTGGCCGAGCTTTTGGAAAAGGAGCGGGCGCGCGCCGACGGCGTCGACGTCGTGGCTATCATGACGCCTAACGACAGCCATTACGCCTACGCCATGGCCGCCATAGCGGCCGGCTTTGACGTCATATGCGATAAGCCCATGACCAATACCCTGGAAGAAGCCGAAGCCTTGCACCGCGCGGTGCTCGATAGCGGCCTGGTCTTTTGCCTTACGCACAACTACACGGGCTATCCTATGGTGCGCCAGGCCAAGGCCATGGTAGAGGCGGGGCTGCTTGGGGAGCTCAGGCTCCTGCAGGTAGAATACGTGCAAGGCGGCAGGGCCGGCGACGGCTCGCCCGGCGGCGGCTCCGGCGCTTCGACGAAGGTCGAGCCCATAAACTTCACTAAGCCGCGCATGTGGAAGTACGACCCGGCACGGTCCGGCCCCTCCCTGGTCATGGGGGACATAGGCACGCACGCCCATAATCTGTTGCGCTTCGTTACCGGGCTCGAGGTGGCCGAGCTTGCCGCCGAGAGGGGCGCCAGCGTGCCCGGCCGCAGCGTGGACGACTACGCCGGGGCCCTCCTCCGCATGGATAACGACGCGCGGGGCTCCTTCTGGGTTACCCAGGCGGCAGCCGGCGTCGAGAACAGCCTGCGCCTGCGGGTAAGCGGCTCCAAAGGCAGCCTTGAGTGGCAGCAGGAAACGCCGCAGCGTTTAGACTATAAGCCCTTAGGCGCGCCCGCGGAGAAGCGGACGCCCAGGGGCTCCGGCACCCTGCCTTTGGCCCTGCGCTCCTCGCGCATCGTGGCAGGGCATCCTGAGGGCTTTCCTACGAGCTTTGCCAACCTCTACGCGGACGCCGCCGAGGCTATAGCGGCGCGTAGGGCGGGCGCAGCGCCAGATCCTTTAGCCTTATATTTTCCCAATTCTTTCGACGGGCTTAAAGGTATGCAATTCGTGGCCGCGGTGGTGGAATCCAGCGAAGGCGACGGTCGTTGGGTGCGCTGCCCATGAAGCGGCCTTTGCGCTGGACCCTCCTAGCCGGCTTGGCCCTCTTACTGAGCGTAGTAGGGCAGGCCGCTTTCAACCTTACTATAAAGAGCCTGCCTCAGCGCCCCGCCGAGGCCTTCGACTCAGGCGGCGCCGAACGCCTCCTGTACTATTTCGACGTAGAGGCTTCGGGCAAGAGCCTGCCCGAGGGCATAGAATTAAGCGAAGCCTTCATGGCAGGCCAGTTGGAAGGCTGCCTGCGCTATATACGCGGCCGCTACGACGTGGCGGACTTCCGCATGAACTCGCTCGTGCGGCTCTACCTGGGCCATGGGCAGCGCCTGCCCGCCGGCATACAGGCGTCTATAAAGGATGCCATGCTCGGCTTTAAGTACTGGATGGACCAGGGCGGCGCCGATTCCATGTGCTATTGGTCGGAGAATCACCAGATTCTCTTCGCCTCCGAGGAATACCTGGTAGGCCAAAGCTTCCCCGATGAAATTTTTGCCGTTGACGGCAAGAGCGGCCGCGAGCACATGGCCATGGCTAAGGCGCGCATAGAGGCCTGGATGGAGCAGCGCTTCCTCTACGGCTTTACCGAGTGGCATTCCAACAACTACTACCCCGAGGACATAGCGCCCATGGCGAACATAATCCAGTTCGCCGACGACGACGCTCTGCGCGCCCGCATGAAAATAGTCATGGACCTTATATGGATGGACCTGGCCACGCAAAGCTGGAAATATCGCGGGCGCGATGAGGAGGGCAAGGACCGCGACTACTACGTGTTCGTGTCCTCCAGCGGGCGCATGTATTCGGATAATCGCGTAAGCGACGAGCTGGGCAACCGCCTGCGGCCCTTCCTCGACTACGCCCTGCAGCCGGAAGAGACGGCCGCGTACGCGGAAGGCTGGAGCCAGTCCAGGAACGGCTTTTTTATTTGCTTCAAGCAGATGCTCGAGGCCCGCGACGCGAGCGGCAGGCCGTACTATGCCCTGCCCGCCGTTATACGCTCTATCTTCAATGACGAAGAGAAAGCCATAAGCCTAAAATCGAGCCAGGGCCTAAACGTCGAAGAGCTCGCTGGCGAGGCTCTGCTCGGCCAGGCGGATCCCCAGATTATGATGCAATTCAATATGGAAGCCTTTACCAACCCGCCGGTCATCGATAATACCCTGCGCTACCTGGCTAAGCACCGCATGTTCACGAACGATTTCCTGAACGACTTTAAGCTGGTAAACCTGTGGCCGCTGCGCGCCTTCGGCCTCCTTAAGGCGGTGAGCAGCGCCTTAAAGCCCGCCACGGACGGCGTGGCCATAGAGCGGGCGAACGTGTACAGCTATAAGACGCCTTACTATTCCCTGCACAACGCACAGGCTCACCAGGCAGGCGCGTACGCGGATCAGCAGGCCATATCGTCCGCCAATTTGAGTTACCTGCTGTCCGTGTTCACGAGCCAGCCCGCCAAGATAGCGCGCAGGAGCGGCACGCCCTCGTATTGGACGGGCAACGGCAGGCAGCCCTACAGCGTACAGGAAAAGAACGCGCTTCTGGCCATCTACCTGCCGCCGCGCGAGGCCGGCTTTATGGAAGCCATGGTAGTGCCCGATACCACCCACGCGTATTTCCCCCTACAGTTCTTCGATGAGACGGACCTTTCGCGCCTGGGCGATGGCTACGCCTTCGGGCGGGCGGGCAGGGCCTATATAGCACTTAAAGCGAGGCACGGCCTAGCCTTTACTCCTTTTAGCGTAAGCGCCAAAGAAGGCGATACCGACGATATGCTCAAGCGCGGCTCGCCGGGCAAAATACTGGCGGCCGACTACGACCTCGTGCAAAGAGGGCCCGGCGCGCATTACTTCATCATCGAACTATCGAGCTCCGACAGGGAGAGTTTTGAAGCCTTCAAGGCGCGCATAGCGGCCAACCCCGTAGCCTTCGACCCTGCGCTGAACGCGCTGGACTATCAAAGCGTTCTCGATGGAGAGGATACGCCGAGCCGCCTGCGCGCAGAGTACGGCGTTTCCTTTAGCGTAGACGGTGAGACTCAGGACCTGGACTACGGCCGCTACGAGAACCCCTATGTGCCCGGCGGCTATGTCGAAAGGAAGGCGGGAACCTTGCGCTTCGAGCATAAAGGCGCCGCGCTCAGCCTAGATTTTACCCGCGGATTGCGGGAAGAGGGTCTTTAGCGTGCTGATAGGCGTGCAGACCTATACCATACGCAAGGCCGCCCGGAATGATCTGCCCGCCGCCCTTTCAAAAATCAAGGCGCTCGGCGTGCAGGGCGTCGAGCTGGCGCGCGTCACTTTCAGCCCGGAGAACGCCGCTATCGTCAGCGCGAGCGGCCTGGCCGTAAGCTCGATTCAGGCAAAATACAAGGAATTGAGCCAGGGCTTTGACGAAATGCTAGCCTTTTGCAGGGCTCTCGACTGCCGCATAGTCGTGGTATCCGTGCTGCCGCTTTCCTGCATACTCGGCGGAAGGCGGGCGCTGCGCGCCTTCGCGGCGCGCCTCGATAGCCTGGCCGCCCGTTACCAGGCGGAGGGCATAACGCTGGCCTTTCATCACCATGATTTTGAATTCAAGAAGCTTCGCGGCTCCGTGGCCGGCTCTACTGGCGGCCAGAGCAAGTTGGCGTTCCTCGTCGAGCACAGCGCGCCCGCGGTCAAATTCGTCGTCGATACCTACTGGGTAAAGCGCGCGGGAGACGATCCCTGCCGGGTACTGGCCTGGCTCGGCCAACGCCTTGCGGGACTGCACCTGCGCGACCACGCCGTCGTAAAGAAAGGCTCGCGCAGCCTGCACCACGATACTGAACTAGGCCGGGGCGATATAGATTTCAAGGCCGTATTCGCGGCCGCATCGCCTTTCGCATCCTATGCCGCCATAGAACAGAAGAGCGACGCGCCTTTTGAAAGCCTGGCCTACAGCCTTGAGAGCCTCAAGCGCCTGGGCCTGTTCGATACGGGCGACGAGTAGAGGAAGGAAGGATCATGGCCGTTCAACGCGATGTAGGCATGCTCGTTAAGATGAATTTTAAATGCTTCCCCGGCATAGAGCAGCTGGAGAAGGGCCAGGCCATAGACGAGACGGAGCTATTCTCGCTCGTCGATTTCGTAAACGCGCGCCACGACTGCGCGGACTTTCGCCTCATCTGTTTGATAAAGGCGCTCATGGCTTATCGGCCGCTCCTGTCGCCTCAAGCTGTTAGGGCTATAGAGGGAGCCGTGCTGGGCTTCAAGTACTGGATGGACGAGCCTGGCGAGGACGGCATGTGCTATTGGTCGGAAAACCATCAGCTGCTCTTCGCCTCCTGCGAGTACCTGGCGGGCCAGGCCTATCCTGAGCGCGCGTTTAGCAATAGCGGCCTAAGCGGCACCGAGCACAGACAGAAGGCGCGCGCAAAGCTCCTGCGCTGGCTCCGCTATAAATTCCTCTACGGCTTTATCGAGTGGCACTCCAATACCTATTACGAAGAGGACATAGCGCCGCTCTGCGCGCTTATCGACCATGCCGACGACGAAGAGCTCTGCGATAAGGCCGCTATAGTACTGGACCTTTTGTTCCTAGACCTGGCCCTCCATTCCTTTGAGGGCTACTTCGTGGCCGCGAGCGGCCGCTGCTACGAGGCGCAGAAGAAGGACGGCGCGGCCGCCGACGTAAACGACATACTGCGCCATGCCTTCGGCGTGCTAAAAGGCGGCGCGTACGACTACGGCCGCATATCGGCCCTCTTCCTCCTGTGCAAGAACTACCGCGTGCCCGAAGCCATCAAGGCCATAGCCCGCGCCAGGGGCTCCTTCCTTATCAAGGATTCTCAGGGCCTCGACCTTGACGAAGTGCGGCGCGAGATACCCAACGACGATTTCGATGACCGGGGCATGTTCCTCTGGGCCATGGAGGCCTTTACCAATCCAGAGTCCATAGCCATGACCATGGATATCTTTAACGCCTGGAAGCTTGAGAGCAATACCTTCCTCCGCGATTTGAAGATGATTAATCTACCAGTGTTACGCCGCTTAGGCCTCTTGCCCGCCCTGGTGCGCATACTGAATCCCGCCACGCGGGGCGTGGCCATAGAGCGGGCCAATACGCAGAGCTACCGTTGCGACGAGTATTTCCTGTCGAGCGCGCAGGCTTATCATCCGGGCTGCTTTGGGGACCAGCAGCATATATGGCAGGCCACGCTGCCCGGGCGCATTAACGTGTTTTCCACCCACCCCGGCAGCCCCATGTTCGACGACGACGCGCGCAACTTCAGTCCCTCGTATTGGGTGGGCAACGGCATTAACCCCCACGCCGCGCAAGAGCGCAATGTGCTTCTCTTAATCTATGACCTGCGCCCGCGTAAAGGTTTTTTAGAGCGCAAGCGCCAGAAAATCGTGCATTTCTACCTTCCTCTTGAGCGCTTCGACGAGCTGATTCGTTCCGAGCGCTCTATTATGTGCCGCGCCGGCGAAAGCTACCTGGCCATCGTGGCGAGCGCACGGTATGAAGAGAAAAACGGCGACGAGTTGCTGTTCACCGGGCCCGTGACCGGCTACGCCGTGGTACTAGGCTGCGCGCGGGAAGACGGAAGCTTCGAGGCTTTCTCGCGGCGCTTAATGGCCTCCAGGCTCAGCTTACAAGGCAGGAGCCTTTTCTTGAATTGCGGTAAGAACTACCGCCTGGACTACCGCAGGCGCTTCAGCGTGGACGGCCAGGATCGCAGCCCCGACTATGCGCGCTTAGATACTCCTTTTGCGCGTGCCGACAGGAAGCCCCGCGAAATCCGCATAGGGCACGATGGCGCGGAACTGCTGTTAAATTTTGACGAGCGATTGCGCCACGAGCGGCGCGTAGGGGAGGGCGAAAGCCATGCAAAGCGATAATCTTAACCTGGTGCTCAAGCTAGCCGCCGATATACGCGCCAGCTGGAATCCGGCCATGAAATGGATGTGGGGCGAAGCGCTCTTAGGCTACGCGCTGTCCAGGCTCGACGAGCTTTGCGGCACCGAGGATTCTACGCCCTTTCTTTGCGCCTACTGCGACCATTACCTGGCGCATCCGCCGCGCGTGGACCAGAGCGATACCTGCGCGCCGGCGCTCATCACGTATCAAATGCAGAAGAAGACGGGGAACCCCGGCTACGCCGCGCTTACCGACCGCGTCGTGCATTACATAAAGCATGAGCCGCGGCTTATAGAGGATTCGGTGAACCACCTGGGCAACAGCCTTGAAGGCCGGCTCTATCCCCAATCGATATGGGTGGACAGCCTCATGATGTTCTCCGTATTCCCTTCGCTCTACGCCAAGGAGCAGGGCGACGATGCCATGATGGACATAGCCGCCAGGCAGCCCCGGGTAATGGCCAAGTACATGATGGACGAGGAGAGCGGGCTCTGGTACCACAGCTATTGGGTACGGCACAGGACCCACTACCCACGGAACAGGATATTCTGGGGCAGGGGCAACGGCTGGGTCGTCGCGGCGCTGCCTATGATACTGGAAAACATAGGCGCTCACGCCGAGCGTCCGGCGATAATCAAGATACTCCAGTCCACGTCCGCCGCGCTCCTGCCCTACCAGAGGGCCGACGGCGCCTTCGAGACCGTCATCAATAGGCCGGGTAAAACCTATCGCGAGCTGTCCTTTACCGCCCTCGTGGCCGCTGGCTGGTTCCAGGGCATACGGTTAGGCGTTCTGGACGAAGGCCGTTACCTTGAACCCGCCCGGCGCGCCTATCAGGCGGTCATTGACGCCCTCGTGCGCGAGGACGGCCGGCTGTTCATGCCGGAAATAAGCGGGCCCACCATACCCATGCCCCTTTTTCCGTATTTGGGCTATAAGCTTGTGCCCCGTGGACGCAACTGGTCCTACGGGCTGGCCGCGCTTATATTCGCGGCCATAGAGGGCGAGAGGCTCGCTACACAAGCTTCGCGGAACTAACTAAGTCCTACACCTCATAGGTGCCCGCGGACACCTTGCCGCCCGAGCCCGTCCAGTTGGTGTGGAAGAACTTACCCTGCTCCTTATCCAGGCGCTCGTAACTGTGCGCGCCGAAATAGTCGCGCTGGGCCTGCAAGAGGTTGGCGGGCAGGCGCTCGCAGCGGTAGCCGTCGTAGAAGCTTAAGGCCGTGGACAGGGCGGGCACGGGAATGCCCGCCTCAACGGCCCTGGCTATGACGCGGCGCCATGAGCCCTGGCAGCGTTCCATGACTCCGCGGAAATAGCCGTCCAGGAGCAGGTTCTGCAGCTCGGGCTGCTTCTCAAAGGCTTCCTTGATCTTGCCTAAGAAGGCGCTGCGTATGATGCAGCCGCCGCGCCACATAAGGGCTATGCCGCCGTAGTTGAGCTTCCAGCCCATTTCCTTGGCCGCCTCGCGCATGAGCATGTAGCCCTGGGCGTAGCTTACTATCTTGGATGCGAAGAGCGCCTGGCGCAGGTCTTCAAGGAAGCCCTTCTTATCAGCGCCGTCAAGGGCTAAGGTGGCAACGCCGCCAGAGCCGCCTTTGCGGGCCGGGCCGGCTAAGAGCGTGGAGGCTAGTACGCGCTCGTCCTTCATGGCCGACAGGCAGCGCGAGTACACGGCCTCGCCTATGAGGGTAACGGGCACGCCAAGCTCAAGGGAGCTTATGCCCGTCCACTTGCCCGTGCCCTTCTGTCCCGCGCTGTCGCGTATCTTCTCCACGAGGGCAGAGCCGTCTTCGTCCTTAAACGCGAGTATGTCGCGCGTAATCTCTATGAGATAGCTATCCAGCTCGCCTTCGTTCCACTGGGCGAACACCTCGTGCATTTCCATGGCGCTCATGCCAAGCCCCATCTTCATGACGTGGTAGGCCTCGCATATGAGCTGCATATCGCCGTACTCGATGCCGTTGTGCACCATCTTCACGTAGTGGCCAGCGCCTTGGTCGCCAACCCATTCGCAGCAGGCCTCGCCGCCGTCGGTCTTGGCCGCTATGGCCTGGAAGATTTCCTTTACCTGGGGCCAGGCTTCGGGATTGCCGCCCGGCATGATGGACGGCCCCCTGCGCGCCCCTTCCTCGCCGCCCGATACGCCGGTGCCCACGAAGAGTATGCCCTTATCCTTCAGGTACTTGGTACGGCGGGTGGAGTCCGGATAATGGGAGTTGCCGCCGTCTATGATGATGTCGCCGGGCTCAAGGTAGGGCAGCACCAGCTCTATGAACTGATCGACCACCTCGCCGGCCTTTACCATGAGCATGAGCTTGCGCGGGCGTGACAAGAGAGCCACGAATTCCTCTATGGAATGAGCGCCGTAAATCGTGTCGCGGCCCTTGGCTGCGTCGGCAAGAAACTCGTCCACCTTGGAAACGGTCCGGTTGTACACGGCTACCGCGTAGCCGTGGTCGTTCATGTTAAGGACCAGGTTCTGGCCCATGACCGCGAGGCCTATGAGCCCTATGTCGGCTTTTTTGTCCATGTTCGTTCTCCTTTATTCTCGTCAGTCGACGAAGCGATCGCGGTGGGCCCATAAGCCTAGCGCGGGGTTTGATATGTAGAAGATTTCCTCGCCATCGGGGAGGGTGTTGTAGCCCTCGCGGAGGACGGCCGGATCATAGCGCTTGAGCGCGGTCGCAAGGTCGGCATAGCCGAAGCCTACGCCCTCGGTCTCTTCGCGGCTTAAATGCCCCGGCGCGTAGGTTATGGAGAAACGCCCCTCGGACGAGCCGTGTATGAGGTGGGCGGCCGCCGATAGGTTGCCCGCCAGCTCAGGCTCGGACTCTACGAGGCCTACGACCCTGTCGGTGCCGCTATAGCCGTATTTGCGTATGAGCCGGTCTATCTCGGGGTCCTCGCCGAATTCCTTGACGCCGGGGGCCAGCACGAACAGTTCGCCGCCGTCGGCTATAGCCATGCGCGTGCGGTATACGCTCTTGTTGCCCAGCCAGGTGCTGCGGAATTCCTTGGGGTCAAGGTATACGACTACCTTGCCCAAGGGTTTGTCGAGCATGGTGAAGTTCACCTTGAGCGACAGCTCGGCCGCCTTAAGGAAGCACTGCTCGTCGTCCCCCATGAAGAGGCCCTTTACCGCCAGGCTCCCGTCTGCTTGCCTGGCCACCACGGTATGCGCGTATACGATGGGCAGGGCCTTGGCAAAGTGCTCCTGGGCGTAGTTGAGCACGAGGCGCACGGGGTTAATGGCCCTGCCCATGATGCGCTCCATGCCGTACACGGCGCCGAGGTAGTGGCTCTTGTTTATGCCTTCGCTGCCGCCTGCGCCCACGAAGATGTTCTTATTGTAATTTGCCATGCCTATTACCTCGTGGGGCACCACCTGCCCCAGGGAGAGGATGAGGTCATGGCCGCCCTCGACTACGAGCCTGTTCGCCTGCGCGGGCCAGCTGAAGGACAGTTTGCCCTCGGACAGCTCCTTTATGTAGGAGGCGGGCACTTCGCCCAGGGTAAGCACGTCGCTGCGCCATTTGTGCACGCGGAAGAGGCCCGGGTCTACGCCGCCGAACATCTCCTCTATCTCGGACGGGCTCATGGGCTTGTGCGTGCCCAGGGTGGGCATAATGTCCTTGAGCGCCGCGCCGTAATAGTCGTAGGCAAAGCGCGTAAGAAGCCCCGCGCGGCTGTGGGCGCGGGTAATGTCGGGCGGCAGGGCCAGCACCTTTTTTGGCGCGCCTCGTAGCTTCTCTATGGCCTTAAGGCCCTCAAGGAAGGCTTCCTTGAGCTCGTCGGCGCTGAAAACCGTATCAGGGGAACCCTTGGCGTAATACAGCATAGTTATAGCCTCCAGGGCGGCAGTTCGGGCAGATAGGCGTTGAACTCTTCTATGAGGGCGCTTTCGTAGGCCCCCGCGTAGCTGCCGGAGAAGAAACGCCCAAGCGCCTCCTCGTGGAAGCGGCGCCATGAAGCCTCTTCGTGGCCGGGATTGATGGGATAGTAGAGCACGCCGTTCTTCTTGGCGGCTTCAAGGTCGCCTGGCGCGTCGCCTACCATGAGTATTTTATGCTCGGGGTACTTGCCCTTGGCGGCGAAGGCTATGTGCTCGGTTTTGGTGCCCATCTCCTGGGCTGCTATCAGGTGTATGTAGCGCTCTATGCCGTGCTCCTCCCACTCGCGGCTCAAAGCCTCAAGGGGGGTCTGGGACACGACGATGACGTCGGCCTTGCCCTGCATGTCCTGGAGGGACTCGCGCACGAGCGGGAAAGGCGGTACATTGCGGACTATTTTACCGACGCTTTCGTTTACCGCGAGCGACCATTCGTAGGTCATGGCAAGGTCGGCGTCCATGCTACGCGCCAGTTCGGCCTTGAGCGCGGGGTTACCCAGCTTGGTCTCGCGCTTCATCCAGTCGCGCAAGCCGTTCAGCTGTGGAAGCTGTACGCCGCGGGCAGCGCTCTCAGGCCGCTCGCGCAGCAGGTCAAGCGCGCGTATGACGGCGGGAAAACGGTTGCAGCCGCGGGTCTTGGAATAGAGGTTCACGAACTCCCATGCCTCGCGCGCGTACTTGGACAGCGCCTGCAGGCCGAAGCTGTTGATGAAGTTGGGGCAGAAGCACTCTTTGTGCTTGATCTCCATCGTATCGAATACGCAGCCATCGGAATCTATGCCTATAAAGAACTCCCGCGTGGGCTGTAGGTCCTTCAGGACCTGAGCCGGATCGGCCGTGTTAGCGTTCATGCGGCTTGCCTTTCCTTTCGAAAAATAATCGTATACGAAATCAAATAGCATAGATTAGGCTTGCCGTCAAGCTTAGCCATACCGCTAACGCAATAAAAAGCCTTTGTTGACAAGAATACGCCTTCGATATATTCTGCGAAGCGAAAGGTAACGAAACATGATACATCTTCCCAGGCATGCGGAAATACTCAAGATACTGAGCCTCTTGCGCACGGTATCGGTAAGCGATTTCGCCGCGCGCCTAGACGTGTCCGAAGTTACCATACGGAAAGATTTGGCCCTGCTTGAGGAAATGGGCTGCCTCATACGCACGCGGGGCGGCGCGCAGATAGCGGAAGACACGCGCTTCCTTAAGACCATAGAAGTACGGCAGCAGGAACGCATAGACATAAAGCGCTCCATAGCCTTAAAGGCGCGCGAGCTTGTGCGCGAGGGCGAGACTATTTACCTTGACGCGGGCAGTACCTGTCTCTTATTGGCAGCTGAGCTTAAGGACATGAATTTGCGGGTGGTAACCAATTCCATAGACGTCATGGTCATGCTCAGCAGCTGTCCCGAGATAAGCCTTATTAGCCTAGGCGGCAGCTACCGAAAGGAAGCGGGCTCCTTCGTAGGCCCCATGGCCATAGAGGCGCTCAAGATGCTTCAGATAGAGACCTGCTTCTTAGGCACCACGGGCTTCTCGTCGCGCGGAGCCTTCTCGTCGCAGAACCTCATAGAATCCCAGCTTAAGCAGAAGGTGCTCGAGGTATCCAAGCGCCGCATCGTGCTGGCGGACTCGGCCAAGTTCGGCCGGGACGCCTTCTCGGTGTTCGCGCGCGCGGGAGACGTGGACGTGCTCATAACGGACGGCGAATTCAGCCAGGAGAAGGAACTCAAGGCCTTTGGCCTTGAAGTGCTTACCACGGCTTAGCCTTGTGTCGCGGAAATAAACGAAGAACCAAGAACGGAAGCAGGAGGATGCATACATGAAGGGTAAATGCGTGGTGGCCCAGAGCGGCGGGCCTACGGCCGTAATCAACGCGAGCGCGTGCGGCGTTATTCAGGAAGCCTTGAAGAGCCCCGACATAACGGGGGTATACGCCGCCCATAACGGCATTTTGGGCATCATGCGAGAGGAGCTCTTTGACCTAGGCAAGGAGGATCCCGCCGCCATAGAAGGGCTTAAGACCACGCCGGCCGCGGCGCTGGGCTCCTGCCGCTACAAGGTAAAGACCGAAGAGGATTACCGGGCCATACTCAACGTGTTCAAGAAGCACGATATTCGCTATTTCTTCTATATAGGCGGCAACGACTCCATGGATACCGCCGACAAGGTGAACCGCCTGGCCCTTAAAGAGGGCTACGAGTTTAGGGCCATGGGCGTGCCTAAGACCATCGATAACGACTTGGCCTTTACCGACCACTGCCCCGGCTACGGCAGCGTCATCAAGTACCTGGCAGCCATGACCATGGAGGCAGGCCGCGATACCGAGGCCCTCTATACCGCGGACACGGTGAACGTGATCGAGGCCATGGGCCGCAATGCCGGCTGGATAGCGGCGGGCACCGCCTTGGCCAAGCGGAGCGAAGAGGACGCTCCCCACATCATCCTATTGCCCGAAGAGCCCTTCGACCCCGAGCGCTTCAAGGCGCGGGTGCGGCACTACCTGGACACCATAAAGCGCTGCGTCATCGTGGTGTCGGAGGGCACGAAGAACCCTGACGGCAGCTACATAGCGGAGCAGAAGGGCGAGTTCGCCAAGGACGCCTTCGGCCACACCCAGCTGGGCGGGGCGGCTAATTTTATCAAGGCCTTCGTGGAGCGCGAGCTGAAAGTGAAAGCCCGCTTCGCCATACCCTCCACCATACAGCGCACCGGCATGCACTTCGCCAGCCTCACCGACAGCAGGGAAGCATACTTGGTGGGCCAGACCGCCGTGCGCCTTGCCTTAGCCGGCGAGAGCGGCAAGATGGTCACCCTCGTGCGTAAGCCCGGCGCGGCCTATGGCTGCGAAACGGGCCTGGCCGAGCTGTCGCAGGTGGCCAACGGAGAAAAGCTCTTTCCCAAGGAATGGATAGGGGATGACGGCTACTCGGTGCGGCAGGAATTTATAGACTACGCGCGGCCCCTCATCATGGGAGAAGTACAGCCGCTTATGGAAGGCGGCCTGCCTTCGTTCATGCGCTTTAAGAAGCATTTCGTCAAATAAGGAGCTCCACGATGAATTACCTTGATACCATGTTTTCCTATGAGGGCAAGACCGTGGCCATTACCGGCGGCGGCGGCGTCATAGCCTGGGCCATGTCCGACGCCTTTCTCAAGGCAGGCGCCAAGGTGGCCCTCTGGGACATAAAGCTCGAGTTCGCCCAGTCGGCCAAGGCGCGCCTCCTTGAGATACCGGGCCTTGAGGGCAAGGCCGACGCTATACTGCCCGTGGAAGTGGACGCCCTGTCCGAGGAATCGGTGCGCAAGGCCCTGGACGCCACCGCGGCTGCCTTGGGCGGCCCCCACATACTGGTAAACGCCGCCGGCGGCAACCGCGGCAAGTCCAGCTTCGTGGACATAGACCTGCCCCTCTTCGAGGACATAGTCAGGCTCAACCTCATGGCGGGCCTCGTCGTGCCCACCAAGGTGACGGCGGCCTACTGGATAGAGAAGGGCATAAAGGGCAACATCATCAACATGTCCTCCATGTCCTCCTACATACCCCTGTCGGGCGTGTGGGCCTACGGAGCGGCCAAGGCGGCGGTGCTGAACCTTACCATGGCCTGCGCCAAGGAATTCGCCCCGAACGGCATACGCGTGAACGGCATAGCTCCCGGCTTCTTCCTGGGCAAGCAGAACAAGGCCCTGCTCGTAGACGAGGCCTCAGGCGAGCTAACCGCCCGCGGCAAGGATGTTATAGCCCATACGCCTTTCGGCCGCTTCGGCGACGTAAGCGAAATAGCGGGCGTAACCCTCTTCCTGGCTTCCGACCAGGCTGCCGGTTTCGTTACCGGCGTTACCGTGCCCGTGGACGGCGGCTACCTGGTGCATAATATATGAAAGCCTTCATGGACGAGGATTTCCTCCTGGAGAACGAGGCGGCCAGGACGCTCTACCGCGACTACGCGGCTGCCATGCCCATATTCGATTACCACTGCCACGTGCCGCCCCAGCAGATAGCCGAGAATACGCGCTTTGAGAACCTCACCCAGCTCTGGCTCAAGGGCGACCACTACAAGTGGCGCGCCATGCGCGCGGCGGGCGTGCCGGAGAGCCACATAACCGGGGACGCGCCCGACCGGGAGAAATTCCGCGCCTGGGCGGCCACCGCGCCTAAGACCCTGGGTAACCCCCTCTACCACTGGACCCACCTGGAATTAAGGCGCGTCTTCGGCATAGAGGAGCTCTTAAGCCCCGAGAGCGCCGACCGCATATACGACGCCTGCAACGCCCTCTTGGCCAAGGACGAATACCGCGTGCGCGGCCTCATGGGGCGCTTCGCCTTGAGCGGCGTGTGCAGCACCGACGACCCCGTGGACGACCTTGCGTACCACGAGGCCATAGCGGCCGACGCTTCGTTCGGCATAAAGGTGCTGCCCGCCTTCAGGCCGGACAAGGCCCACGCCCTTGAGCATGCGCAGCGCTACCGCGACTATATAGCCCTCCTTGAGAAGGCTTCGGGCATTGCCATAACGGGCTACGCCTCGCTCGTAGCCGCGCTTAAGAAGCGGCACGAGTATTTCCACGCGCATGGCTGCCGCGTGTCGGACCACGGCCTCTGTTTCGTGCCCGCGGTCCGGGGCGACGATGCGGCCTGCGACCGCGTGCTTAAAAAAGTGCTCGCGGGAGGGGAGGCCACGAAGGAAGAAACGCTTTCTTTCCGCGGCGCATTGCTTGCGGAGCTCGGGGCCATGGACGCCGAACGGGGCTGGGTAATGCAGCTGCACCTGGGCGCCATGCGCAGCGTGAACAGCAGAATGCTTGCCAAACTCGGCCCGGACACGGGCTATGACGTCATTGGCGACTGGCCCCAGGCCGAGGGCCTTGCCCTGCTCTTGGATAGGCTGGAGTCCCAGGACAAGCTGCCTAAAGCCATACTCTACGTGCTCAATCCCCGCGACAACGAAGTGCTCGCCGCCATGACCGGGGCCTTCCAGGGCGGCGGGCAGGCTGGCAAGATTCAGTTCGGCTCAGGCTGGTGGTTCAACGACCAGAAGGACGGCATGGAGCGGCAGCTTACCGCCTTGGCCAGTATGGGACTCCTGTCCGCCTTCGTGGGCATGCTTACCGACTCGCGCAGCTTTTTAAGCTATCCCCGCCATGAGTATTTCAGGCGCATACTCTGTAACCTGGTGGGCGGATGGATGGAAAAGGGCGAGATACCGCCCGATATGAAGCTGGCAGGCGGCATGGTGCAGGACATATGTTACCGCAACGCCGCGCGCTGGTTCGGCGTTTCCTTTAAGGAGCAGGCACGATGAGCGGTACCCATGACGAATTGAAATCGCGGCGCAAGCGAGAGCTCCTCTTCTCGATCCTGGAACGCCAGGGGCTCCTGGACGCTGGCCCCGATGAACTGGCGCGGCGCCGGGCCTCCTCCTTCGGCCGGGTGGACCTAGGCCTTGGCGCCTACTACTACCCCCGCTCCTTCTTCAAAGAAGGCGGCACGCTCTACTTCCTTGGCGGCGTGGAGGGTTCCGATGCCAAGAGGCTCTACCTTGCCGGCCGCGATAAACTGCCCTCCGGTTTCCAAGGTGCGGGCTATGGCCTAGGCGGCTACAAGATCATTGAAGCCGAGCTGAGCTACGAAAACTACCTGGCTGCCAAGGAGCGCTTGCCCTTCCTCGCGCCCGTGTCCCTGCGCGGCCGGAATACCACCATAGGCTGCGGCGACCGCTTAGGCCTCGCGGGGCCCGGCCACATACGGGCGGCGAGCGGCTACGCCATAAGCCCCGTGCTCGCCCAGCAGTCCATGCGCGAGCTTACGCTCACCGGCAGGATCTACCCCGAGGTGGTAAAGGACGCGGCCTTCTCCGTATTGCAGGAAGGCTATGAGGGCGGCTACGGGGCCGACGGCGACCACCTTAAGACCCTCGCGGACATAGATGCCGCCGTGGACGTGGGCATGCCCATGATAACCCTCGACCTTACCGAGGTCATGAATCCCGCTCCCGCCGGCTGGGGCGACCAAGCCGTAACGGACGCCTTCGAAGCCCTATCCGTAGCTGCCAAGGAGCGCGTGCTCTTAGACTATGCAGGCAAGACCTTCAACCTAGGCGGCGAGTCGATAACGCTCTCCGCGCTTGAGGCTAAGCGCTGCGCCCTCATGTATTGGAAGGCCCTGGACTTTAGCGTGGAGGTGGACGCGCGCCTCAGGGCCAAGCGCGGCGAGCATTACGACCTTGAGATAAGCATAGACGAGACCACCGCGCCCACCATACCCTCCCATCACCTCTTTATAGCGGCCGAGCTTAAGCGCAGGGGCGTTACGGTCAATTCCCTGGCGCCGCGCTTCATAGGCGAGTTCCAGAAGGGCATAGACTACATAGGCGACCTTGCGGAGTTCGAGCGCCAGTTCGTCGTGCACTGCCGCATAGCCAAGGCCTACGGCGACTACAAAGTGTCCATACACTCGGGCAGCGACAAGTTTTCCGCCTACCCCATCATAGGGCGCCTTACGGGCCTGCGCGTGCACGTAAAGACCGCGGGCACGAGCTGGCTCGAGTCGCTGCGCGCCGTCTCCCTCTACGAGCCGGAGCTGTTCAGGCTCATGCTGGACAAGGCCTATCGCTACTATCCGGACGCCCTGAAGCTCTACCACATCACGCCTGACCTGGCCAAGATTCCGAAGGCGGCGGGCATGCCGGACGAGGAACTGCCCGGCTACCTGGCTCTGCCGGAGAGCAGGCAGCTCTTACACGTCACCTATGGCGGCCTCATAAGCGACGCCGATCTGCGGCCCCTCTTCTTCTCCTTCTTAAAGCGCGATGAGGAAGCCCACTATGCCTCTGTGCGCGACCATATACGCAAGCACATAGAGCTCCTGGGAGTTCCCAGGCGTGGCTGAGGCCGAGACAGGCGAAGCCCGAGCGGCTGAGGCAGGGCGAGGCGCGACGGAGGCGGCCGCGGCCGAGGCTACTGGGAAACAGAAGGGCACGGAGGAGGCGGCCGGCCGGCCGCTCGTCTTCCTCGATTTCGACGGCGTTATATGCGACAGCCTGCCCGAATGCTATGCGGTGTCGCGCGCCGCGTACTACGGCCTCTATCTGGGCTTGCCGCAGCCCGAAGAGGCCCAGGGCGACGAGGCTCTGTTCAGGCGGCTCCGCCCCTACATACGCAGGGGCGGCGACTATATGTTCATACAGCTCGCGCTAAGAGAAGGCATTGAACCGGGCTCGCAGGCGGACTTCGACGCGCTCATAGCGGAGCGCCGCGAACTGGACGATCATTTTCACGGACTTTTCTATCAGGCGCGCCATGAACTCTTAAGCGACGAGCCCGAGCGCTGGTACGCCCTTAATCCCCTCTACCCGGGCATGGCGGCTCTGTTGTCCCTCTACGGGAGAAACGACGCCTTCCTCATACTATCCACGAAGGAGGCGGCCTTCATCGAGAAGATACTGGCCTTTAACGGCATAGCTTGGGACGCCGCCCGCGTTTACTGTTCGGGCAAGGAAGAGAAGCGGGCCTTCATAGACCGGGTTATGGACGAGCGCAAAGCCGTCCACGCTATCTTTATAGACGATCAGATAGACCACTTTAAAGGCAGTTCTCGGCATGAGCTGCGCTGTCTCCTAGCCGACTGGGGCTATGTACGCGCCGACTGGCTTAAGGATAGGAGCGTAGAGCGCGTGTCGCTGGGCCAGCTTGATACGCTGTTCAGCCATAGCTTATGATTTGAACCGAGAGCCATGCCCACGAAAATACGCCACAGCATACGCAGAAAGCTGCTCCTCTTCTACAGCGTGGCCATACTCGCCGTGGTGCTCCTCGACCTTTCCGTGCAAGTGGCAGCCTATGGCGCCATCCATGAATTCGAGGGCCGCCTTTCGCGCTATCATAGCGTGCACCGCCTAAGGCTTGAGCTTGCCGGCCATTATGCCCGCATGGAGCGCGGCCTTAGGGAAACGGCTTTGACGGAGCGCTTGCCTTTGGAGGGCGAGTTGCATGATTTCCTCTATGTCGTGAGCGGCTTAGAACAGGTCGAGCCGGAATCGCTCAATGCCTTCTTCTCGCTCCAGGCGACCAGGCGGGGCATAGAGGCTTACTTCGACCGTATCGACGCCGCCGTGCAGCGGCGTATCGCATTGGATAAGGACTGGTATATTGACCTGGCCCATGCCGGCCGCATATTCGGCTACATGGATACCTATCTGTCAGCCCTCCTGTCCGAAGCCATGAACTATGGCGAGCTTCGCTATCAGTTGCTTATTCAGCGCATAAGCAGGCTGCGCAGGCTCACCATAAGCGGCCTCCTACTCTTCGTCGCGCTCTTCGGCATGGCGGCGGCGGCCTTCTCCAAGTCCGTGGCCGATCCCATACGCAGGCTCGCCAAGGCCTCCGAGCGCATAGCGGCGGGAGAACTAGACGTCCCCGAGGTGCACGCCCCCACGGGGGATGAGGTTGAGGTGCTGGCCCGCTCATTCAATACCATGAGCAAAAGCATAGCGTCCATGCTTACGGACCTCAAAGGCAAGGCCGAGCTGGAAAAGCGCCTGCGTGAAGAGGAACGCGAGCTCATGGAGAAGGAGCGCGCTCTCCGCGAGGCGCAGTTCATAAGCCTACAGGACCAGATACAGCCGCATTTCCTCTTTAACGCGCTTAACACCATAGCCCGCATGGCCCTCTTTGAGGGGGCAAAAGAGACCGAAGGGCTATCGCTTGCTTTAGGACGGCTGTTCCGCTACGCCCTTGGCGCGCCTGAGTCCATGGTACGGGTAGAAGCCGAATTAGGCATAGTAGAGGAATACTTGTCTTTTCAGGCTCTCCGCTTCGGCGCGCGGCTCAGCTGGACCATAAACGCCCAAAGCTCGGCTAAAGGCGCGCTCATCCCCCGCTTCAGCATACAGCCCTTCGTAGAGAACGCGGTGCGGCACGGCATAGAGCCGCGCGAAGAAGGCGGCAGCGTGAGCATAGAGGCCCACAAGAAGGGCGGGCGTCTCATACTGAATATTATCGATACAGGGGTAGGCATGCCTCCTGCGGCCAAAGGCCGCAAGCTAAGGGACGCTGAAACTGCCTCAGAGGGCATAGGCATAGCCAACGTGCGTAAACGCCTCGAACTGCGCTACGGAGCGGCTGCCCATCTCTCGATAAAAAGCGAGGCAGGCAGGGGTACCCAGGTGCATATGTCCTTACCGGTGGAAGAGGCTGTGGAGGCGCCCGCTTGAGCCTGCGCATACTCATAGCGGACGACGAAGAACTGGAGCGACGCGCCCTGCGGAGCATACTATCCAGTATAGATGGCCGTGAGCTGGAACTGCTTGAGGCCGCTAACGGGAGGCAGGCTCTCAAGCTGGCTGAAAGTACTCCCATTGACCTAGCCTTTCTTGACATTCGTATGCCGGGCATGGATGGCCTTAAGGCCGCGCTTGAACTTAAGAAGCTGTGCCCCGATATACATGTAGTGTTCGTCACGGCCTTCGATCATTTCGACTACGCGCGGGAAGCCCTGCGCCTGGGCGTAGACGAGTACCTGGTTAAGCCCGCCTCGGCGGAGGAGGTGCTCGGCACGGCCCGGCGCGTGCTTGCGCGCATCGAGGAAAAAAGGCTTGCAAACGCGGCGGGACTGCGGAGCGGCAGGGATGGGGAACAGGCTCTAGCTCTTCTTGAAAAAGAGCTCCTCGCCGATCTGGGATCAAGCTCTATGGACAGCGGCCGCCTCAGGTCTTTTTTTAGCCTCAAAAACTTGGAGCATTACGGCCTGCTCACCCTCGTGCTCAGACCGAGCGCAGGGGCTAAGCACGATGAGGCAGGGCGTAGGCTCGCGCTTAAGCGCGTCAAGGAACTGGTCGAGCGCCGCTTCTCGGCGGCCAGCTGGCACAGTATCCTGCAGGAGGGCGATGATGAACTCTGTTGCGCCTCCGCCCTGCCCCAAACCGGCGCCGAGCCCGACCTGTCCATTAAGAGCGTTCTTGACCAGGTGGCTGGCGATGCTTATACGAGCCTGGGCTACCGCGTGCTCATGGGCGCCTGTTACCTGAAAGAAGGGGAGGGCGGCTATCCCTTCGTAGCGGCCCGCGACGCGCTTGCCCTTGCCAGGGTGGACAGGCCCCTTGCCTTGCTCGCCCCCGGCGGCTCGGGCGGTGAGGGCCTAGGCATAAACCGCCACGGCAGCGCAACGGTGGAGCGGGCCCTTGCCTACATGCACGCGCATTTAGCCGACAACCTGTCGCTGGCCGACGTGGCCGAGGCGGTGGGCAGCGCTCCCTCTCACCTAAGCAGGCTGTTCAGCCGCCAGGGCGGGGACACCTTCGTGCGCGTGTTCTGCCGCTTGCGCATAGCAGCGGCCAAGGATCTTTTGCGGAGCGGCCATTACCGGGTAAAGGAAGTATGCGCTATGGTGGGTTTTAACGACCAAGCGTACTTCTCCCGCGTATTCCGAAAATACGAAGGCGTAAGCCCCGTAGACTACCGCGCCCAGTAGGCAAAAAAATCCAAGACTACGCAAATATTTCATGCTCCGCTTTTTTATCTAGGGCTTATCCTGAACGCTGTACTGCCTAATCACAATTTGTTCAGGAGGAAGAGATGAAAGCCAAGAACCTAGCTTTATTTGCAATGGTGCTCCTCGTAGCCGCCTCGATGGCCTTTGCCGCGGGTACGAAGGAAGCCGCCCCCGCTGGAGACGTTAAGCCCATCGTGCTGCGCCTCGCCGAGACCCATCCCGCCGATTACCCTACCACCTTAGGCGACATGAAGTTCGCTCAGCTTGTTAAAGAGCGCTCAGGCGGCCGCATCGTTATCGAAGTATATCCTGGCTCGCAGCTCGGCCAAGAACGCGCCGTCATCGAGCAGGTGCAGTTCGGCGCCATTGATTTTACCCGCGTAAGCGTTTCCCCCCTCGCGGCCTTCGTGCCGGTATTCGACGCCCTCCAGCTTCCCTACCTCTACCGTTCCGAAGAGCATATGTGGAAGGTGCTCTTAGGCCCCATAGGAAAAGAACTCTTCGCCTCCCTCGAGCCCTCGGGTTTCGTAGGCATAGGCTGGTTCGAGCCCGGCGCCCGCAATTTCTACAATTCAAAGCGCCCCGTATCCAAGCCCTCCGACTTAGCCGGCCTTAAGATACGCGTGCAGGAAAGCGCCCTTATGGTAGGCATGGTACAGGGCCTCGGCGCCGTAGCCACTCCTATGCCCTACGCGGATGTATATTCTGGCCTACAGACCGGCGTCATAGACGGCGCCGAGAACAACTGGCCCAGCTATGACTCCACGAAGCACTTTGAGGTTGCCAAGTACTATACCGTGGATGAGCATACCCGCGTGCCCGAGATCATCATCGGCTCCAAGATATCCCTGTCCAAGCTTTCCCAGGCCGACCAGGATCTTATTAAGCAGGCCGCCCTTGACGCCATACCCTATCAGCGCGAGCTCTGGGCGGCCCGCGAGAAGGTTTCTGAAGCTGCGGTAAAAGCCGGCGGCGCAATGATAACCGTTATCGCCGACAAGGGTCCCTGGCAGGCGGCCATGCAGGGCCTCTACGATAAGCAGCCCGCCTCCATAAAGTACCTGGTCAAGCGCATAAGCGAAGTGCAGTAAGCGCTCACTCTTATAATCCGAGGCTCCGGCACCGCGCTTGCGCAGCGCCGGAGCCTATCGTTAGCGGAAGGCGCTACCATGAAGAACGGCATAATCGCTTTTTTTAATCTTGTGCACATAGCCCTGGTGTATATAGCCAAACTTATGATGATAGCCATGGTGCTTATCATCTTTACCAACGTCGTGCTGCGTTACGTGTTCAGTAGTGGGCTTATGTGGTCCGAAGAAGTAGCCCTGCTCTTGGCGGTGTGGTTCATATTCATAGCCATGAGCCTGGGCGTAAAGCAAGGCTTGCATATCAATATAACGCTCATACCCGAAGCCAAGCAGTCACCCGGGGTAAAAAAGGTTCTAGCCGTGCTTAAGAGCGTGGCAACCCTTACCATAGCGCTGGCTATGATGATACACGGCTGGAAGCTCGTGGGCTTTACCATGCAGTCTATTATGCCGGCTACGCAGTGGCCCGCGGGGCTTCTTTACGCCATACTGCCTTTGAGCGCCATCATCATGATATACGAATCCCTCATGGACATTTTTGGAGTAGATACGAGGGATAAGGCCGTGGACGCCTTCCTTGCTGGCGTTGGATCATTCAAGGATGTAGTGGGGGGTAACCGTGGCTGACCAAGGCATTGCCATAACGCTGCTGCTAGGCTCCTTCGTGGGCATGCTGCTCTTGCAGATACCCATTACCTTCTGCCTTGCCGTGGCCTCGGTGATTACCGCGCTATATTTGAATATACCCCTCATGGCCATCGTGCAGCAGATGGTGCAGGGCGTGCGCTCCTTCAGCCTCCTAGCCATACCTTTTTTTATAATCGCGGGCGAGATGATGGGGCAGGGCGGTATATCGCGCCGCCTCATACTCTTCTCCAACCTGCTCGTGGGCAGGGTGCGCGGCGGCCTGGCCCAGGTGAATTGCCTGGCCAGCATGTTCTTCGGCGGCATATCGGGCTCAGCCGTGGCCGACGTATCATCAATTGGCACCATACTCATACCTATGATGAAGGAGAAGGGCTACGACGACGACTTCTCTGTGGGCATTACGGTTACGAGCGCCTGCCAGGGCGTTATCATACCGCCGAGCCACAACATGATTATCTACGCGCTTGCCGCGGGCGGCGTGTCGGTGGGCAGGCTCTTCTTAGGCGGCCTCGTACCCGGCGTCATGCTGGGCGTCGGGCTTATGATCGTAAGCTACATCTTTGCCATAAAGAGGGGCTATCCTAAAGAGCGCAAGTACAGCTGGAAAGAAGCGTTCGTCATAAGCAGGGACGCCATCCTTGGCTTATTCACCGCGATCATTATCATGGGCGGCGTCATATCGGGCGTGTTCACCGCCACCGAATCGGCGGCCATAGCCGTGGTGTACGCCTTTTTCATTACCTTCTTCGTGTACCGCGAGATACCGCTTAAGGCCATGAAGGGCATACTCTACAACGCCTTAAAGACTCTGGCCATGGTCATGGCACTCATAGCCGCGGCGAGCGCCTTCGGCTGGCTTATGGCATACTTGCGCATACCGGCCCTGGCTACCGAGGCCCTGCTCACTATAAGCCATAACAAGGTCGTGCTCCTGCTGCTTATCAACTTGCTGCTCCTCGTGCTCGGCACCATCATGGACATGGCCCCGCTCATCCTGATCACCACGCCCATATTGTATCCCGTGGTCGTAGGAACCTTGGGCATGTCGCCGGTGCATTTCGGCATCATGCTTATACTCAACCTCGCCATAGGCCTTACCACCCCCCCGGTGGGCTCCGCGCTCTTCGTGGGCTGCGCCATAGGGCGCATACGCATAGAGCAGGTATTTAAGACCCTGCTTCCTATGTGGTTCGTCATGGTGGCCGTGCTCATGCTCATCACCTTCGTGCCCGCCATTACCATGTTCGTGCCGAATCTGCTCATGCCTTGATCTTAAGCGCACTAGGCTAGTTTTTTACGCGCCGGTTCCCGATGGGGAGCCGGCGTTTTTGCGGGCAAAGTTCCGCCTAAAAAGCCATATTTTTTATTGACGGGGAACTATAGTCGGCGCATTATGATCTAGCACCGTTTGATAGCATGTTCAGGGAAAACAATGACAAGGTATACGAGCGCTTACCGCTACGCGTGGACCCACTCTATGCAGGCTCGGAAACGGGCCTGCCGTGCCTGACGCAGCGATGGATATAGCCCAGCCTATCGATAAGAATCTGGAGCCCGGTCTTCCTTCTCCGCTGCCAATATCCATAGAAGGCAAGCGGGTAAAACGACGCGATCTGCTCAACCTCTTTAATTATATCAATTTTAGCGAAGGGGCGCTCTTCGTGCGCTTTCGGCACCGTGAATCCGGAAGCTTCTTATATTACCAAGCCTATCCCTTACCCTGCGCCGACGAGACGCTCAGCTGCAGGTGGCTGTCTCCCGAGCCTCCCCTGGCTCGGCTTAAAAACTATGACTGCGATAGCATACTGTTAAGCGATGGGGCCAGCCACCTGAGCGTGCAGGCAGAACTACTTAACATGGATGCCCACGACGTTTCCTTCCATATTCCGCAATCGGGCTATGAAAAAAGCATACGCGCCGTGGACCGACAGCTCTGCCTTGGGATAGATGCGCGCATAGTGCAGGCGGGCATAAGCTTAAGCGGGCGCCTTGAAGACTTTAACGCCCTGTCCTTCCGCGTCCTTGTCGAGGAGCAGAGCCTCTCTTCGCTAGGCTGGATAAACGCGGAGCAGCCCGTCACCCTGTTCCTGTCGGGCGCAAGCGGCCTGCTCTATTCAGGCGAGTGCATGGTAACGAGGCTGGACAGGGGAGCCCGTCAGCGCATGATCGTGCTGGCCCCGAATTTTTGCAGCATGCGCCGTTACAGGCCGCGTGAGGTGCGTAGCAGGCGCCAAAGGCTGTCTCCTCCCGCCATGGCGCGCTTTAAGCATCCCCTTACGGGCACGCAGGTTTATCTTCAGGTGGAAAACCTTTCCTGCATGGGGCTCTGCGTCGAGGAATTTTTCGAACACGCCCTGCTCAGCCCCGGGCTTATACTGCCGGAACTGAGCATAGAGATAGCCAATAGCTTTATCCTCCAATGCAAGGCTCAGGTCCTCTATCGTAACGTGGTTAGAAACGAGGATGAGCGTTGCCTCGTCCACTGCGGCATCGTGTTCCTGGATATGGACAGCAAAGACCAGGTGCAGCTTTCTGCCATAATACACCAGTCCATCAACGATAAACTGCGGGTATGCGCCAGCGTGGACATGGATGAGCTATGGCGCTTCTTCTTCGACTCAGGCTTTCTATATCCTTCAAAGTATTTGTCCATAGAGGCGCGCAAGGACGAATTTAAGCGCACCTACCACAAGCTGTACCTAGAAAGCCCTTCCATAGCCCGGCATTTCTTCTTTCAGGACAAGGGCAAAATTTTCGGTCATATGTCCATGCTCCGCTTTTACTCGAATTCCTGGCTCATACAGCACCATGCCGCGGCGCGCAGCGGCTACGGCCTAGCGGGGGTAAGCGTGCTCGATGAGATGGGCCGCTTCGTTAACGACGTGCGTCTGCATCCGAGCGCCCACATGAAATACCTCATATGCTATTATAGGCGCGAAAACCGCTTTCCCAACCGCGTGTTCGGCAACGTGGCCCGGGATCTCGACGACAAGAAGGCCTCGTCCCTGGATGCCTTCGCCTATATGCGGCTTCCTCCCGAACCCGCCTTAAGCGACGACGCCTTCCAGCTTTTTCCCGCCCGCGATGAGGATCTCGAAGAGCTGAGCAGGAGCTATGAGAGGCTATCCGGTGGGCTCATGCTTGATGCCTTGGATATACGCTTCGTCGCGGAGAGCGACCGCGGACTGTCAGGAGAATACGCGCGAGAGGGCTTTAAGCGCGATCGTCAGCTCTATTGCCTGAAAGCCGAGGGTAAGCTCCTAGCCGTGCTCCTCCTTACCATATCCGACCTCGGCCTTAATCTATCCAACCTCACCAATTGCATACACGCCATCGTGCTCGAGCCCGACCTGCTCAAGCCGGGCATGCTCTTCTCCGCCCTGCACGCGCTGCGTTCCCATTACCTTGCTGACGACCCTCCCGTGCTTATCTTCCCCGAGGATTATATAGAACGCTATGAGCTGCCCAGCGAGAAAAAGTACATACTGTGGGTTCTAGATTCCGATAATTCGGATCCTTACTTCGAATCCGTCCGCAACACCTTCAAGAGGTCCTGCCGCGATGAAGAAGACTAAATTCCGCGAGCCGGTCGAGGGGCTGGCCTTATACAACAGTAAGATTATCAAGACGTTCATAAGGCTCATCAGAAGCAAATATGGCTACCTAAATATAGGCGAGCTCCTAGCCTACGCGGGCATGGAGGCCCATCAGGTCGAGGACGACGGCCATTGGTTCAGCCAGAGCCAGACCGACCGCTTCCATGAGCGCCTCGTCCAGCTGACCGGAAACCCGAGCATAGCCCGTGACGCGGGCCGCTACAACGCGTCGCCTGAAGGCCTGGGCCTCATGTCCCGCTATGTATTCGGGCTGGCGGGACCGGGCAAGGTTTTCGAGGCCATAGGCAAGATAGCCGGCAGCCTAACGCGCTCGTCCGTATTCGAGGCAAGGAGGATAAGCGCCACCGAGATAGAAATCATCGTAACGCCCAAAGAGGGGGTACAGGAAAAACCCTACCAGTGCGAGAACCGCATCGGCTATTTTGAGGCTATAGTATCAGGCTTTAATAACCGCGCCCCTAAAATTGAGCATACCGAGTGTATTTTTAAAGGAGGTAGCGCCTGCCGTTACCATATTTCCTGGCGCAAATCCAAGGCGGCAGCCCTGCGCATAGCGCGCCTGGGCACGGCGCTGGCAGGGCTATCAGCCTGGTTCCTGGTTGGCTTGTCGGGTAATATACGCGCCGCCACGGGCATAGCCATCCTTGGCTTGTTTCTGCTCCTCGCGCTGTCTCTCATTAGGGAACGCTGCCAGAAGCGTGAGCTTGATTCGGTTATCGACCACCTTCGCTCCACTACGGAGCGTTTCCTTGACGATGCGGAGCGCAACTACAACCACGCGCTTATGGTTAATGAGATAGGCCATGCGCTGAGCGCAACTAAGCAGATAGACACCATGCTTGAGCAGGTAATGGATATACTGAGCCTGCGCCTCGACTATGATCGGGGCATCATACTCTTAGCGGACGAAGAGAAGCGTATGCTAGAATTCCGGGCCGGCTTCGGCTATACGCCCGCCCTGTTCGACGAGGTGCGCAAGGCGCGCTTCAGCCTCTATAAGCCGCAGTCCCGCGGCGTATTCGTCGTCTGCTATCGCGAGCGTAAGCCCTTCCTGATAAACGACGTGGCCGCCATTGAGCACGACATATCGAACCACAGCTTGGAATTTATGCTGACCATGGGCTCGAAGTCCTTTATATGCTGCCCTATACTGTATGAGGATCAGTGCCTCGGCGTTCTGGCCGTAGACAATCTGGAGAGCAAGCGCCCTCTGGTTGAAAGCGATATAAACCTTCTCATGGGCATAGCCCCCGAGATAGGCATAACGGTAAACAGCGCCCTGCTTACCGAGGAACGGGAGATACAGTTCCGCTCCATCCTGCGTACCCTGGCCGCCAGCATAGACGCCAGGGACAACTTGACCGCAGGCCATTCCGAACGCGTTACCGAATACGCCCTTGCCATATGCGACGAATTGCACCTGCCGCCCGAATTAAGCGAGGTAATACGGGTGGCGGCGCAATTGCACGACTATGGCAAGATAGGCATAAAGGATTCCATACTCAAGAAGCGCGGGCCCTTGTCCGGCAAGGAACGCGAGGAGATCAAGACCCACGCGGTAAAGACCCAGGATATACTGAGCCGCATCAATTTCAGCGGCGCCTATCAGCAGGTGCCCTTCATAGCCGGTTCCCACCATGAGCGCCTCGACGGTACCGGCTATCCGCGCGGGCTGAAAGGCGACGAGATTCCGCTCGGCGCGCGCATTTTGGCCGTGGCTGACTTCTTCGAGGCCATAAGCGCGCGGCGCCATTACCACGAGCCGCAGCCCCTGGAAGCGGCCATCGCTATGCTCAAGAGCGAGATAGGGCACCATTTGGACGAGACCGCCGTTCATGCGCTGCTCAAGGCACTAATGGAGGGCCGGGTACGAGGACCGAACATCGTTAACCCGCTCGGCGGCGCGGCAACTTTTCCGGGAGGAATCGCATCAAGCGGGCTGATGGCGGATGCTCTGGCCCTTAACGCGACCGCGGCGGCGCGGGAGAGCAGGAATTAAGCTGGTTTACGCCCCCAGGCAGCCAGTATGGGCGTGTAGGTGAAGCGGCCGGGATTCCTGAAGAAGGCCATAAAGTCTTCGTGGAATTCGTCGACGCTCGCGTAGCCTGGCAGCTCTATGGGCAGGTTCTTAGACAGAGTCTCAATCTTCTTTTCCCAGTTATACTCGTCTACCTGTTTTAGTTCGCCATAAATAAGGTGATGGGCGCCGGCTGCTACCTTGATGTCTTCAAAGCCCAGCCGGTATAGGTGCGAATAGAGCTTACGGCCCGCATAGGGGTCGAAGTTAGCCTTAGATTCGAGCTGAGCCATGACCGAGTTGAAGGCGGCCTCCAGTCGAGGGCTCATGCCGTAGTGGTTAAGGCAGTTGTAGTCAAGGTCGACGAGACAAAGTATGCCGCCTGCGGAGAGCAGCCCCGCCGCATTGCGCACGATGTCGAAGCTTTCCGCCCGGTAGTATTCAAGCGCGAAGCGCATCCACGCAAAGTCGAAGGCTCCCACGCCCTCGATGGGCTTAAGGAAATCGCGCGTATCAAAGGCGGTAGTCGCGTTGGCGTAGAGCTTCCGTGCCCGGTCTATGCGCTTAGCCGAGGCGTCCAAGCCCAGCGCATATCCGCCGTTTCCCACGATAGAGGCGAGGATAGAGGTGGTAAGGCCGGGCCCGCAAGCGAGGTCCACGGCGCGCATGCCCGTTGACAGGCCCGCGCGCCGCGCGTAATCCTCGACGATGGAAACGTCGGTTTTAAGCTCGAGGCGCTTATACTCAGCCTCGCTCTCCATTATATAGTCCGCAGCCATGAATCCTCTTTACGGGCGTATAAAGCCAGGTGCCGTGCTGCGTCGATCCTACGGTCTTAACCGAGTAGCTGTCAAGAAATTTCGGCCTGTAGCCCCGGATACAGGTAACGCTTGATCTTCATCGTGGCGGTCTTCTCGAAGGGCTGCTCTTGCAGCACTATGCGCGCTATGCGCGAAAAGGAGGCTAGCCGAGCGTTGGTGGCGGAGCGAAGGCCGGCTAGGAGCCGTTCGCTTTCGTCGGCCGCCGCCAGTGAGGCGTTGTGCACGGCCGCCTTGGCCTCGCCCAGCAGAGCCTTAGCCCTCTCGTTGAGCACGACCATGGCCACGAGCGCGCCGTCCTTGGCCGCGTACACCAGAGCCTCCTCGACGAGGCCGCTGGAAGCCAGCGTGGATTCTATCTCCTCGGGGTAGATGTTCTCGCCCGAGGGCCCCAGTATCATGGCCTTGAGCCTGCCCCTTACGTAGAGCATGCCGTCCTTGTCGTACGCGCCTAGGTCTCCGGTACGGAACCAGCCGTCGGAGCTAAATACCGCTTGGCTACGCTCGGTATCCCGGTAGTAGCCCTGCATTACATTGGGGCCGCGTACCTGAATCTCGCCTTCTACTTCATCGCCGAGCGCGGCTATGGTGCCTGCGTGCTCCGCGTCCAGCGGCGGCATAATGCGCACCGATACGCCCTCCAGGGGCCTTCCCGTGGAGCCGATGCGCGTCTTGCCTGGTACGGCCGCCGCTACGAGCGGGGCCGTCTCGGTAAGTCCGTAGCCTATGGCGTAGGGGAAGCGCGCGCCGAGCAGGAAACGCTCTACGTCTTTGGCAAGCGACGCCCCTCCGATGCCCAGGAAGCGAATAGCGCCGCCGAAGGCCGCCGCGAGTTTTTTGCCTGCGGCGCGAACGGCTAGGGCCCTCGTCGGCGCGAAGCGGTAGAGCGGATGGGTAATGAGCTTAGGCTCGACCCTGGCGCGGTAGAGCTTTTCTATGATGAGGGGGACGATGACCATGACCGTTGGCTTTACCGAAAGCAAGGCGGCGGCCAGCACAGGCGCGGTGGGGGGCTTATCCAGATAAAAAACGTTGCAGCCCTGATAGAGCGGCGTCAATAGGCCCATGGTGCTCTCAAGGGTATGGGCCAGGGGCATGACCGACAGCACCCGGTCATCGGAGCGAAGCGGGAATACCTGACTGGTAGCTATGACGTTGGATACGATATTGCCATGGCTAAGCATAACGCCCTTTGAGTTGCCTGAGGTGCCCGAGGTGTAGAGTACGCAGGCAAGATCTGCGGCGGACACGCCGTCGCCGGGTAGGCTAGCCGGCTCTTCTACTATACGAATACGGCTCCGCCCTTCCTTCGTAATCAGGTCTATGCCATTTCCGTCCCTGCTGTCGAGCACGACTCGGCTGATATCAGGATCGAGTTTGGACAACTTGCCCAGGGTCTTTTCGCTTACGCATGCTACGCGCAGTTCCGCATGCTCGGCGACATTGGCAATCTGTTCGGGCAGGAAATCGACGAGCACGGGCACCGATACCGCGCCGGCAAGCGCTATGCCAAAATATGCGCTTACCCATTCGGGACGATTCTCGCAGAGCAGCATGACGCGATCGCCGGGCTGTACCCCGAGCCCAACGAGCAAGCCAGCAAAACGCCGGGCATCGCGCAGCAGTTCCCTGTACTCATAGGCGGGGCTTATAGCCCCCTCGCTTACGCGGGAGAGGGCAGTATAGCCTTTAAAGGCCTTGGCAGCCTGGCTTAGTAGGGCGGGAAGGGTAAGCGTATCGGTCGTGGCCATAGTAAACTCCTTGCGGCCGCGGTCGGACGCAAGGCGAGTATAGCATTACGCTCAGCATTATACTAGACAAAAGAATAAATAGTGTCAAAATGTGCGTGTCGGCGCGTGATCAGCTAGTAATGGCCGCGCCGGAGCGCGAGCAGGGCTTGAGGTGCCTGGTTGGCAGCTCCGCGCTATCACGGTACGGCCCCCTATAGGCAACGGGCATGAGGGCGGCTATTGATGCCATAATGTCGTCGGCCACTTCCTGCCGTACCGTTTTAGTCATGCTGCCCACGGGCTCTATCATGTAGGGCGCTCCCACCCGAACATGGATAGACGGCCGCTTAAAGCGCTTGAGCATGGAAGCGAAGTCCTCGGCGCCCCAGTGGGCAACCGGCCACACGGGCACGCCGGCCTTCTGCGCGAGCATGGCCACGCCGGCTTTGCCGCGCTGCAATATGCCGTCGCGGCTTCGCGTGCCTTCAGGAGCAAGGCCAAGCACGCCTCCCTTGTCTATCCATTCGAGGCAGCGCTTGAACGATTCGGTATCAACGCCGCCGCGGTCTATAGGTATTGCGTTCCATATCCTGGCAAAATACCAGTACAGAGGGCTGCTCAAGTTCTCCTTCTTGCTCAGCGCCGCCAGGGACGGGGATGCGGCGAAGGTAGCGATCAGGGGCGCTTCGAGGAAGCTTATATGATTCATGACGAGCAGGGCGGGTCCCGTGCGCGGAATGGCTTTCATGGCTGCCACGTCCATCCTGCAGAGCAGGCGGAAGATACCCCGAATTAGGGCGTTTACTAGCACGGCGTCTATTCTCATGGCCTGGGACCACTCCTATGGGTATAAGCCTTGGCTGGCTTGTGGCGTACAAGCTATCATATCCTGTACGGCGAATTTTTCCTATCCGCGCTCCGCCCGCTGAACGCTTGACAGTATTGGACAGCCGGCATAGCTTAGCGTGCAATGATTACCCATACAAAAATAGAGCGGCATGATGGCGCGGGCTATAGACCCTACGACCTGATAATGGCATTCATACTCAGCCTGTTTGCGCTTTTCTCCTTCTTGTGGCCCAGCACGCAAAGCGCCCCAGGAAGCGAAGCTGGCTTCATGCCGCGCGGCTTCCTCGTGGGGCTCGCCTTCGCGCTCCTGGCTCTCATCATCGTAGTCCTGGCCCCGCGCGATTATAGCCGTTGCCACTGGCTAATACGATTTGTGCGCGCCTTCTACCCGCAGGCGCTTTTTGGCTTCCTCTTCATGGAGGCCATCAAGCTGTCAGCCCTCGCGCTCGGCGGATATTCCCACGACGCTTTTTTCGCGGACATGGATATGGCAGTCTTTGGCATGCAGCCTGCCATAAGCTTTTCCGCGGCGCTCAAGGCACTGCCCTGGTGGAACGAACTCATGTTCGGCTCGTATTTTTCCTATTATGTAATCCTGGCCATAACGCCCTGGCTGCCCTGGCTGCGCGGCGATGAGCGGGAGGCAGAGCGCGAAATATCGTTTCTGTCGGCGTACATGCTCATCGTGTTCAGCTTCTATGTGTTCTTTCGCGTGCAGGGGCCCAAGTATTGGGTGCCCGAACTGGCGGCCATAGGCTATGCTGATTTTATTGGCGGCCCTATAACGACCTTCATGCGCAGCGTTTTAGGAGCATCGGTGCTTTCCGGCGCGGCCTTCCCGTCCAGTCACGCGGCCGGTTCCTTGATACTGTGCTTTTTCATAGCAAAGACTCAGCGAGCTATCCTGCCGCTCTATGTATTGCTAATGATTTTGATCAGCCTTTCAGCGGTGTATATCCGAGCGCATTGGGCCGTCGATATAATCGGCGGTTTAGTCGTTGCGCTCGCGCTCATGCCCTTCATGGGGTTCCTCCATCGCCGGCTAAGCCGCGTGAACCCAGCGCTCTAGCGGCTCGAAGCGCGACAGGCTCTATCATCCGAAGCGCTTATACATGAATTTCCTATAGGGCTTCTTGAACCAGGGTATGCCGTTGAATATGTCTCCCCATAGATCATAGTAATCGCGCTGGCTGATGATTCGCCCGTCTTCGTGGAGGGTGAGCACGGTTGAGCCGTATACCGGCGTGCTGGGGAACTTATCGAACATCATGGTCATAGTCCATTGCATGAATATGGTGTTTCCGTTCTGGGCTGTACTATGGATGTCCATACGCAATTCCTTGCAGCGCTCGGTAAGCCTCTCGCAAAGAGCCTTGAAGTCTTGTATACCCTCCAGCCGCTGTATGGAATCCTGAAATACTATCTCAGGGTGATAGTAGGGGTAGGTGTGGGACCAGTCAGGCTTTCCCTGCGTATTGTAGGTCTTTGACCAGAGTTCCTGTACCGTGGCTGCCGTGAGCGGACCGAGCCCTATACCAGCGCCTGAAATATCCGCCGCGTTACCGGGCAATGGCAGTGAGCCTGCCTGTCTATCGTCGCTATACTCTTGCATATAGTAAGAGCTTAATATCAAAATCGCCCCTGGGCAAGCGCTGGCCGTGGTGATGCGCGGCATTCTTGACGCGTTTGACTGTTTTCGAATATTCTTATGCGTAGAAACAAGCTATATACCGTATAAGAAGGAAGACTCCATGGGTGAAAAAGTAGTACTTGCGTATTCAGGCGGCCTCGATACTTCGGTAATCTTAAAATGGCTCCTAAATAAGGGCTACGAGGTTATATGCTTTATGGCCAACGTCGGCCAACAGGAAGATTTCGAGAAGGCCAGGCAGAAGGCCATAAAGCTCGGCGCCCACAAGGTATACCTAGAAGACCTCTGCGAGGAATTCGTTAGCGGATACATATTCCAGGCGCTCAAGGCAAACGCGCTCTACGAGGGGCGTTACCTCCTAGGCACCTCGCTTGCCCGCCCCCTCATCGCGAAGCACCAGATTCGCATAGCCAGGCAGGAAGGCGCAGGCTACGTAGCCCATGGCGCAACGGGCAAGGGCAACGATCAGGTGCGCTTTGAGCTTACCTATGCCGCCTTGGATCCCCGTATCAAGGTGATCGCTCCGTGGAAGGACACGGAATTCCTCGCGCAGTTTAAGGGACGCACGGATATGCTTAAGTACGCTGAGGAGCAGGGTATACCGGTAAGCGCCACCGTTGGCAAGCCCTATAGCGAGGACGAGAACCTTATGCATATAAGCCATGAGGCCGGCATACTCGAAGATCCCGCCCGGGCGGCCACGGAGGATATCTATTCGCGCACGGTGTCGCCTAAGAACGCTCCGGATGCGGAAACCCTTATACAGATAGAATTCAAGGACGGCTTGCCGGTGCGCGTGAGCGATATCGGCTCAAAGAAAAGCGTTACTGGGGCGCTGGCGATGTTCGAGTACCTTAATGAGCTTGGGCGCGACAACGGCATAGGCCGCATGGATATGGTGGAGAACCGCTTCGTCGGCATAAAATCCCGCGGCATATACGAAAGCCCGGGAGCCACGATACTGTGGGCGGCCCACCGCGATATCGAGGGCATAGCCATGGACAAAGAGGTCATGCATCTCAAGCAGATGCTTGAGCCCAAGTTCTCGGAATTCCTGTATAACGGCTTCTGGTTCGCTCCGGAGATGGACTTTCTCATGGCGGCCTTCAATCAATCCCAGGAGGCCATAGACGGCAAGGTTACGCTCTCGCTGTACAAGGGTAACGTATTGGCCGTAGCCCGCGAATCGCCGAGCTCGCTGTATAATCAAGAATTGGGCAGCATGGACGTTGAGGGCGGCTTTGACCAGACCGATTCACGGGGCTTCATACGCCTCAATTCTATAAGGCTCAAGGCACACAATGTTATCCTGGACAAGAAGCATATTGGCCTCTTCCATGTGATACAGGCGGATAGCTAGACTGCGCTTAAGCGCCTATGCCCTTGGATAGGCGCCCGGCATCTTGGGCTGAAACGACGAGTTCCGACCAATTAACGCGCATACCCTGCGCTTCCATGAGCTGCATAAGGTTTTTAAGGGCGCGGCCGGAAAAGAAGCCGGATTTCCGCACGAAGGCAGCGCCTTTTTTGCCTATGAGCGAGCTCGCGGAGGCTAGCGCCTTCGTAGCGCATGAAGGCAAGGCGGATTTAATGGCGGACGCCGATTCAGAGAGCAGGGCTATGTAGTCATAGGCTGCTAAGCGATGCCCATCGTCTTTCGTTGCATCGAAGAGGTCCACATGGTGTCCCATGGACGACATGCCCTCTACCATGGCTTCGGCGTATTTTTTTAGCGGGCTTCCTGGAGCAGCAGGCGCAAGTATCACGACTATTCTCATTGGCTTATCCTCTCTATGCGGACTATTTTCCAGCCCTGTTTGCCCTTTTTAAGGCTGAGCGTATCGATGCGGTCGTTTTTTATAACCCGGTACGATTCTTCGGCGCTGAAGCTGGACCATATTATGTAACGCGCCTCAAAGTGCCGTTCGCTCGCGTTGTCTGTGCCGGCCGAGGCGCTCGACGCAGATGCGGTCGCCAGTTCGCGTATAGACAGCCCGCTAATGCCGTGGACGAGCTCGCCTTCTAAAAGCGCTGGTGAGCCTTTCTCCAGCCAATCCTTAGCGTTCTTGAAGCCGTCGGCATCCCCGTATGCCTGCCGCATCTTCCTTATCACGGTGAGGTTGCCCACGAAATTGCGGTCGTCTTTTCCCGCGGAACCCGTTACGCAGGCTTCGAGGCCCATCATATCCAGGCTGTCTAAGGCGCCGTAGTAGGCCAAGATAAGCTCAGGCGCGTCGAGACCTGAGTAATCCGGACCTGGCGATGAGCGGGATAGGAGGCCTATGGCGAGGGCCGCGCCTAGGGCGAGCGCTAAGCCGGTCAAGAGGCCCCCGCGCCGTTTCATAAAGCGGGTGCGAGCTTCCTTTTTATTGAGGGCAAGGATCGCTGCCTGCAGCTTGAGCGCCGCCGCCTTGGCTTCGGCCTCGTCCACTGTACGAAAAAACCCCCGCGTTTGAGAGGCCTCTAAGGCGTCGCACCACTGGCCTAAGCTTGCCGGACCGGCTTTGCCGCTTTTATCGGCCAGCTCCGCGAGGGCAGCGTCGAGCGAGGGCTCGATCAGGGCGAGTGCCAGGTCCTTAGGCGCTTCGGCTTTGTCATGCGAGCATATGCGGCGCAGCATGGCCCGTATGAGGCCTGCCGCGGCGAGTTCAGGATCGCTGTCGAAGCCCAGAAAGGCGTCGGGATTATGCGCGGCGCAGGCGCTTGCCGTAAGAGCCGTCGGCAGTATGAGCAGCTCGCCATCGGCCGCTGATAGTATGCCTTCCTCGAATAAGCGCCCCGGCAGTATGCCTTTGCGGGACAGCACGCGCAGGGCCTTGGCCACTATGGCAAGGCGCTTGAGCGCTTCACGTTTGCCTAAGCCGGCATCCAGGGCTTCCACGAGGCTTTGGCCATTGAAGGCGGGGCCGGAAACGAGCACCCAGGCCCCGTCCTCCCTCATGTCCTCAATGAGCCAGTCCTGGACTTCCTCGCCCCTTATGCGCGTACCCTTCTCCGCCATGGCGGCGGCCGCCCTTTGGCCGGAAGCACGCCAGGCCGTGCCGGGTATGCGCAGGCTTAAGCTGCCGTCGCCGCGCTGGATAAACGATGCCGCGCTCAAGGCCGGCTCCTGTTCTGATCTATGCCTGATACCATGCGGCCATCATACACGATAGCCGCGCATAGCTCCATCCTCTTAAAATGCGCGTTTCGTATCAGGCTGGCAGGTCGATGGCGAAGCGGCAGAGTTCGTCTCCCGCGAGCACGGACTTGACTACTCGCGTGCGGCTGTCCGCGGCGAACACCACGTCAAAGAGGAATTTTTCGTAGCCTGCCGAACATGAGCACCACAGGGAAGGCACGCCTGCGCCTTCCGCCGTAATAGATGACGCCGCCAATGGGCAGTGGCAGGCGAGGCGCCTGCGCTCCAGCGGGTCCGTCGCCATCATATAGCGGTCCGGGTCGTAGGGTATCTTGGTGGCGTATATAGTCGATCCTTCGCGCACCCCGCCGAGTATTTCTGGCCGTTCCCGCACGAAGTCCACGACCCGCTCGGTGATTTTCTGCTCGAACCAGAGCGTGCCGTCTTTGGCGTGTTTGGCGAGTACCTCCACCTGCCGCTCGTGGTAGTCCTTGAGCCAGGCATCCACCGAGCCCAGGGCAAGGTAGCGCTCGCGCTCATGCGCAAAGGATTCGGCCGAGAGTCCATGCACGTTCCAGCAGAGCACGCGCTCAGCCTTTTCTCTACCGAGTTCCTTCTCCAAGGCCCGCGTAAAAGCCGCGGTGGCGGCCGGGTAGGCTTCAGGGGCGGCTCCTACGGGAGGAAGCGTTATGCCCCTCATGACCCTATCGCGAGCCGACGGTCCTTCCAGCGCCTCAAGCCTGCCCGCCATAGCGGGCAGGACCCCTATGGGCAAGAGAAAGGCAAGGAGCCGAATGGCTATGGCCTCTTCTCGCGCTACGGAAAAATAGCGGGCCATGGCCATGATGGCTGCCGCGTCGGCTTCTCCGCGCTCGGCGAGGGCCTCCAGATGGGCCTCGACGAGGGCCAGCGAAGGCCGCTCGAGACTCGATCCGCCCTTGGCGAGCGCGCTCTCAAGACTTCGTATTCGCATTAGCGCGGCGTGCGTATCGTCGGGAGCTAGCCCGCGCGCGGCGCAGCGTTCCCGGAATTCCTGCTCATACTGCATGGAATGCTCCTTTCTGACTCAAGAAGCAGCGCGCTTCCGCACGCGCATGATAAATAGTAGAGCCGTCTTAAGATTTTGGCCAGAAATAAAATAAAAATCTTGCTATTATTAACCTAAAATAGTACAATATGAAACTAATAGAGTGTATTGATGGAGGCGGAGTATGCCCTTTATTTTCGCTACGCTTGACGATAACCAGCGGCGTTTGCCTTTTTTTATGGCCACCATAGGCTATGATTGGCCGCAGGAAAACATAAGCCGGCCCGAGGGTTATCCCTGGTACCAGTGGATACAGTGCCTTTCTGGCAGAGGCGAACTCTTAGTATCCGGCAGGCGGGTGGAGGTGGGGCCGGGCGACGGCTTCCTTCTGCTGCCCGAGGAGCAACACGAGTACCGGAGCTTAAGCGGCGACTGGGTAACCGATTGGCTGGGCTTCGGCGGCAGTGCGGTGCCGCAAGCGCTCAAGGCGGTAGGGCTTGAAAAGTCGGGCGTATACGCCATTTCTGACTTATGGCGCCTTAAAACCCTGATCCGCGAGCTTTATGGCGCGTCTATCGAGGATTCCGCTATGGCTCACCATGATACATCCCTCCTTGTATACGAGACTCTGCTAGCCCTTAAGGTAGCCCTGGAGCCCAAGACCCGCGACGCCCAGCCACGGCACGCGAAGCTCAGGCCGGTACTTCAGTACATACGCGTTCACTTCGCCGGCGATCTAGACATAGATACGCTGTCTACGGTGATAGGGGTGACGCCGCAGTATCTATGCAAGCTCTTTAGGCAGGCCCTCAATATGAGGCCCTTCGAGTATCTGTCGTCATTTCGCGTATCAAAGGCTAAGGAATTGCTGGTAGCGCAGCCCGATATGGCCATAGCGGACATAGCACGGACCGTAGGCTTTTCTGATAGTAATTATCTTTGCAGGGTATTTAAAAACATTGAGGGCATGAGCCCCCGCGCCTTTAAAAGCCTGCATTGCCCGGTAACGAAGCCTATTGATACGAAAATATGAAACTTTCGGTTGACAGCTTAAAGAAAGTCCTCATACACTGCCATTACCTAGTGGTGGCAAGAGCGGTACCAGTACCGCCGGTAGCCATCGCCAAAGAGGAGGATCCATGAAACGTTTAGTGTTTTTATCCGTCATGCTGTTGGCCCTGGTCGCAGCGCTTTTCGCCGCAGGAACCAAAGAAGCCGCCGACAAGGAATTGATCATCAATTCCTACATGTCCGACGAGAAGCCTAAGGCGGTATTCCAGGACGTGGTCGAGGCTTTTAAGAAGGCTAACCCCGATCTCAAGGTAACCGTAAACACCATAGCCCACGAGCAGTTCAAGACCCAGCTGCCCAGCTGGCTTACGTCTAATTCCGCTCCTGACGTGGTTACCTGGTTCGCCGGCTACCGCATGCAGGCCTATGCAGAAAAGGGCCTACTCGAGCCCATCGACGGCATATTCCCCGGCGGTGACATGCTTAAGGAATTCCCCGCCGCCTTTAAAGTGGCAAGCTCCTACCAGGGCAAGGTGTACTTCATGCCCCAGAGCTGGTACTGGTGGGCCGTATACTACAATAAAGATGTCTTTGCCAAGTACAAGCTGTCCACGCCCAAGACCTGGGACGAGTTCATGGCCGTATGCGAAACCCTTAAGAAAAACGGCGTAGCCCCTATAGCGGTAGGCGCTAAGGATACCTGGACCACCGGCGGCTGGTTCGATCTGCTCGACAGCGCGGTAAACGGCGGCGACTTCCACGCTCAGCTTACCAGCGGCAAGATAGCCTATACCGACCCCCGCGTTAAGAAGAGCCTGGGCATCATAGCCGAGCTTTCGCAGAAGGGTTATTTTATAGAGAATGCTACCTCGCTGTCTTGGCAGGAATCGGTAAAGCCCCTTGCCGAAGGCAAGGCCGGCATGTACCTCATGGGACAGTTCATTATGGACACCGTACCTGCTAACACCCGCAACTCTATAGACTTCTTCCCCTTCCCCATATACGGCGGCAATACCAAGTACACGGTTGACACTCCCACGGACGGCTTCATGATACCCGCCAAGGCAAAGAACAAGGAAGCCGCCAAGCGTTTCCTGGCTTTCCTGGCAAGCAAAGAGCAGCAGGAAGCCTTCTGCGCGCCCTTGGGCCGCCTGGCAGCCAACGTGAACGTACCCGTGCCGAACGAGGAAGCAAGGCGCGGGCTGGCCATGGTACAGGGCGCCAGCTTTGCCGCCCAGTTCTATGACCGCGACGCTCCGGAAGAAATGGCCGCCAAGGGCTTGAACGCCATACTCGACATTATGGCCAATCCCGGCCGGATCGACGCCATACTCACCGAGCTCGACAAAGAGCGCGTGCGCATCTACGCCAAGTAAGCAGCATAGCGGGGGTGGGCCTCGAGCCTGCTCCCGCGTTTTTTTGTCACGTTTTCCGTCAATGGGGGAGGTTTTTCGTGCCTGGAGCAAAGCTTAAAAAGGGTTGGTGGGTGCCGTGGAGCTTCCTGGCCCTGCCGCTTACGGTCTATATGATATGGGTATACCTGCCCATAGCCCAGAGCTTTGGCTATGCTTTTTCCAAGCGTGACAGCCTGTTCTACGGAACCGTGTATATAGGCTTACAGAATTTTGCGAGGCTCTTCGGCGACGCCCAGTTTATCGTTGCTTTAAAGAACAACCTGGTATGGCTCATATTCTTCGTGCTCATACCCATACCCCTTGGCCTCTTCATAGCCATGCTCTTCAATAACGCCTTTAAGGGCAACAGGATATATAAAACGCTCTTCTACCTGCCCATGACGCTCAGCTTCGCCATCATAGGCACCATATGGATGTGGATATACAACCCCGACGCGGGGTTCTTAAATACGGTATTACGCGGCCTTGGCCTTGCCGATTGGGCCAAGCCCTGGCTGGGCGACCGGCGTTTCATGACCGGCGCCCTGGTAGCGGTTGGCGTATGGCGCTAGGTGCCCTACATCATGATACTCTACCTGGCGGGCCTGCAGGGCGTGCCGGTAGAACTCGTTGAGGCCGCGGTAATAGACGGTGCTAACTGGTGGCAGCGCTTTACCAAGGTTGTGCTGCCCGTGCTCGCGCCGGCTACCGTCGTGTCGGTCACGATATCGGTAATAGACTCGCTGCGCGCCTTCGATATCATCTATGTCATGACCAACACCAAGGCCCGCGCGGCCGAGGTATTGGCAAGTTACATGTATACCGCCTCGTTCCAGTATCAGGACTACGGCTACGGATCGGCCATAGCCGTTATCCAGTTCCTCATCACCTTAGGCTTCATTCTTGCCTATATAAGCCGTACCTTTAAAGACGAACAGGAGAGCGGCTTATGACCAGCGGGGTAGCGCGCATGCCGTTTTTTACCGAGACCCGAAAAAGAAGGCTGGAAAAAGCCGCCTTTTATATCCTGTCCACGGCCCTGGTGGCCTTCTGGCTCATTCCGCTGGTATTGGCGTTTTTTACCTCGCTCAAATCCATGGACGAGATCATGGGCAAAGGCGCCATGTGGGCTATGCCCAAGGAGTGGCGCTTTGACAATTACCTGAAGGTATGGACGAGCGTAGGCATGGGACGTTACGTATACAACACGATAGTCATTACCGTGCCTTCGGTTATCGGCACCCTGGCCTTATCGAGCCTGGCTGCCTTCGCCCTGGCGTTTTATAGCTTTAAGATGAATAAAACCGTGCTTATCATGTTCATAGCGGGTATGCTCATACCCTTCCAAATGCTCATGATACCCGTATTCCGCTTTACCGATACGGTGGGGCTTATGAATACGCGCATGGGCGTCATACTCTTTCATGTGGCCTTTCAGCTGGGCTTCTGCACCTTCTTCCTGCGCAACTTTTTCCGCCAGATACCGGCGAGCCTTATCGAAGCGCCCCGCATAGACGGCGCGAGCGATTACCGCATATACTGGCAGATCATCCTGCCCTTGGCCAGGCCCAGCCTGGCCGCCCTGGCCGTGCTCGAATTCACCTGGATATGGAATGACCTGCTCTGGTCCCTCGTGTTGCTACAGAGCGACGCGCTTAAGCCGGTCACCCTGGGGCTTGCCAACATGCAGGGGGAATTCATATCCTATTACAATATGACGGCGGCAGGCTCCATCATAGCGATGATACTTCCGCTGGTATTTTTCCTAGCGTTCCAACGCCATTTCGTGCAAGGCATGACCGTAGGCGCCGTGAAGGGTTGATTATGGCTACGCGATTATTTTCCTCTCCGCATCCCTGGCAGCGTCCGGGGGCTACCGACGGCAATCGCCTGCCCATGCGCAGCCCGCTCTTGCCCTATCGCAGCGCCTACTCCGCCCTTTGCGCGGCTCGTGCAGGACCCTTAGGCCGCGAGCGCCTTGGCTCCGAGAGCGAAGCATGGATGCTCAGCCTTGACGGCAGCTGGCCCTTCGCGCTGGCTGACAATCCCGATAGCCGGCCAGCAGGCTTCTATGAGCCCGGCTTTGACGCGAGCTCCTGGGCGCGCATAGAGCTGCCGGGCAGCTGGACCCTGCAGGGCTATGACAAGCCGCACTACACCAATGTCATCATGCCTTTTTCCAACGCGCCTCCGATTCCGCCTGTACGCCACAATCCTACGGGACTCTATAGGCTGAATTTTGAGCTGCCAGCATCCTGGGAAGGCAGGCGAACCGTGCTTCATGTTGGCGGCGCGGAGAGCTTCCTAGAGCTCTGGTGCAACGGGCAGGCCATTGGCTGGGCCAAGGATACACGCCTTCCCTCGGAATATGACCTTACGCCCTACCTGCAAGCCGGCGTCAATACGCTCGCCTTCTCCGTGATGCGCTATTCCGACTCCAGCTATATAGAAGACCAGGACCAATGGTGGCTGGGCGGCATATACCGTAGCGTGTACCTGTATTCCACCGCCGACGCCTTTATAGCCGACATAGAGCTGCGCCCGCGCCTCGAGCCGGGCCTTTCCCGCGGCAGCCTCGATATACGCGCCCACTTGGGCTTTTGCTTTGACCCCGGCGCAGACCGCGTGCCCCCCGGCGCGGGCGCCGTCGACTACGAACTTGCTACCTCGACTGCCGCGAGCCTCCAGCGCTGCGCCCAGGCGGGGGATTACCAGCTACGCGTGCGCGTATACGGCCCCTCTGTAGGTCCCGCGGGAGAAACGGCGCGGGCAGGGGAGGCTGGGCAAAGCGAGCCGCCGCTAATCGAAGCTTTACTGCCGGTCGACGGCCGCTACAGGCTTTCGGGCTGGGCAGCGCGCGCCTCAATACCCTTCGAGTCGCCCCGGCTCTGGAGTTCCGAGGATCCGACGCTGTACGCGCTCCAAGCTACGCTCCTGTCGCCTGAGGGCGACGAGCTTGAGCATTGCGCCTGCCGCTTCGGCTTCCGCCGCGTGGAAATGGACAAGAAAAACAAGGCTATGCTCATCAACGGCAGGCGCGTCATGCTGAGGGGCGTCAACCGGCACGAGCATGACGAGAGGATGGGTAAGACCCTCGGCCTCGCCTCCATGCTGCGCGACATAGAGCTTATGAAGCGCCACAACTTCAACGCCGTGCGCAATAGCCATTATCCCAACGACGAGCGCTGGTACGAGCTCTGCGACGAGTACGGGCTCTACCTGATGGACGAGGCCAATATCGAGAGCCACGCCTACTACGACCAGCTGGCCCGCGACCCCGCCTGGCTACCGGCCTTTATGGAGCGCGGCAAGCGCATGGCTCTGCGCGACAAGAACCACCCTTCAGTGATTATATGGTCCTTGGGCAACGAATCGGGCTACGGACCGAATCAGGACGCCCTGGCCGCCTGGCTGCGCTCGTATGATCCCGATAGGCCTGTCCACTACGAAGGCGCCGCGCGGCCCGAGTTCGGCCAAGGGCCCTTTACCCTGGACTCGCTCAAGCGGGGACGCGCCGCGTCAGATTTCGTGTCGGCCATGTATCCGCCCGCCGAGCTCTTGGAGGCCTGGGCCCTGAGCACCGAGGACGACCGGCCCTTCATACTCTGCGAATACTCCCACGCCATGGGCAATTCTAACGGCGGCCTGGCGGACTATTGGGCCGTCATGGAAAAGTACCCCGGCCTGCAGGGCGGCTTCATATGGGACTGGGTGGATCAGGGCCTCGTGGCGCTGAACGCGGAGGGATTGGAATACTGGGCCTACGGCGGGGACTTTGGCGACGAGCCGAACGACCGCGATTTCTGCTGCAACGGGCTCGTCTTTCCCGACCGCAGCCCAAAGCCCGCGCTCTCTGAATGCGCCTGGCTTTTTAGGCCCCTCGTAGCCGAGTTCGATCGCAAGACCCGCGGCAGCGCCGCTTTGCGCATTCGGGTGACGAGCCGCTATGATTTTAGCATGCCGGCACCCATCGAGCTACGCTGGAGCCTGATAGCCGACGGCGCGTCGATCCTGTCCGGCAGCCTAGCACTACCGCCGCTTGAGCCCGGCGCTTCACTCAGCCTTGAACTCGGACCCGATACGCTAGAACCGGCAAGGCTCAGCGCTTCGGAGGGCGAGCGTTTCCTTGACCTCGATTTTGTCCTAGCCGAAAGCGTACGCTGGGCTCCCCGGGGACATCGCCTCGCCTGGGAGCAGCTGCCGCTGCCAGCCCTTCCTAAAAGCGCAGCGCGAAGCGCGACGGCGACGGACCCGCGACCATGGCGGCTGGGCTTCAGCGCCGAGGGCTTCCTTGAGTCTATGCAGTTGGATGGCTTTGAGTGCCTGAGCGCCCCGCTCGTCATGAACCTGTGGCGCGCGCCTACCGAGAACGATGGCATTAAGACCCTGCTCGGCCAGCAGGACCTGCCGCACTACGCGTTTTACCATCAAGACAAGGCGCTGCCGCGCTGGCTGGACTGCGGGCTGGACGAGCTGGTCTATACGCTTTTGTCCATGGATGGCGCTATCCCCTCATCAAGCGCCGACTTGAATGCGTCCGACGCCGATGACCAAGACGGACAGGCCGGCCTCTTCATTCGGCATGAAGTACGGACGGCTAAGGGCAGCCGGGTAGGCCTATTCTCGCAGTCATGGAAACGCGGGGCGGCCGGCCCCGTGGCCGCCTTTAGCTTCCAGTTTGACCCGAGCCTGCCGGAATTGCCCCGCGTGGGCCTAGCCACGGCCCTTGCGCCGGGCTTTGATCGCCTGTCCTGGTATGGGCGCGGCCCTGAGGAGTCTTACGCCGACCGTAAGAGCGGCGCGCGCTTTGGCATATACAGCGCGCGCATCGACGAGCTATCAACCCGCTATATCGTGCCGCAAGAAAGCGGCAATCGCTGCGATACGCGTTGGCTGAAGCTCATGCACGATAGCGGCGTTAGCCTGCGCGTCAAGGGGCATGGTTCGGTAAGCGGAAACGGCTTTGATTTTTCCGCCTCGCGCTACGGCGTCGAGCAACTGTGGAAGGCAAGCCACTGGCATGAGCTCTCGGCGGAAAACCATGCCTTCCTCTATCTGGACGTGGCCCAGCGCGGCCTAGGCACGGCTTCCTGCGGCCCCGACGCGCATGAGCGCTTTAAGCTGCCTCCCGCCGACTATAGGCTCGAATTAAGCTTTGAGCCGGATTCGGAGGCTTAGTGTCCGATCGCCTCATCCTCGCGCCGCTGCACGGCATAACGAACCGCGTATTTCGCGAGGCGTATTTTAAGCGCTTTGCGGGCTTCGACGAGGCCATGGCGCCTTTCATACTCTCCTCGCGGAGCTGCGGCGCGAAAGGCGCCCACTTTAAAGAGCTCCTGCCCGGCTACAGCGAGCGGGCGCCGCTCGTGCCGCAGCTCTTAAGCAACGACGCGCAGGGCTTCTTAGCTACCGTGCGGTCTTTGGCCGAGCTTGGTTACCGCGAGGTAAACTGGAACTTGGGCTGCCCCTATCCCATGGTTACCGGGAAGGGCAGGGGCTCGGGCCTGTTGCCTCATCCCCATACTGTTACGGCCTTCCTCGACGCGGTATGCGCGGACTCGCCCCTGCCTTTGTCCGTAAAGCTGCGCCTAGGCCTGCGCGATCCGGACGAGATACTCGCGCTCATGCCCCTGCTTGAGCCCTATCCCCTGACGCGTATCATTATCCATCCACGCGTCGCCTCTCAGCTCTATACCGGCAGCGTGGACCTTGAGGGCTTCGCGGCCGCGATCAGGGGTACGAAGCATAGACTCGTGTATAACGGCGACATAACGAGCGTAGATACCTTCATGCACCTACGGCGGCGCTTTCCCGGCATTGACGAGTGGATGATAGGGCGCGGCGCGCTGGCCGATCCTTTCCTGCCCGGCAGGCTCAAAGGCCTGCCCGATGATGGGCGAGCCCTGGAAACCCTTGAGGCCTTTCTCGACGATGTATATGAGGGCTATAGCGATACCCTGTCGGGGCCCCGGCACGTGCTGGATAAGCTGAAGGAGCTCTGGGGCTACCTAGCCCCGAGCTATCCTGAGCACCAGCGCCTCGTTAAGGATATACAAGGCGCAAAGAGCGCCGAGGCCTATAGGCGGGCCGTGAACGCCTTCTTCCGCCAGTAGAATTCCGCTGTCAGCGCCTTTCTTTTTGCCGTACCGCCACTTAAACTTGAGCAACGCGTATGAAAATTATCGTAGGGCACAGCAACATGGACCTGGACTGCATAGGCTCCATCATATTAGCCAAGTACCTCTTTCCCGACCACGTGCCGGTAAAGAGCTACCTCGTCCATCCCGTGGCGCGCAAGCTGATGAACCTCTATAAAAACCGATTGGGCTTCGCCACGAGCGCCGATTTAAAGGGGCAGACGATAGAGCGTATGGTGGTGGTGGATGCCTGCTCCATGGACAGGATAGCCGAGTATCTGCGCGGCGTTGAGCATCCCGAGGATATAGAAGTAGAGATATTCGACCACCATCCAGCCGAGCGGCGCGACATAGCCCACGCCCGCATACACGAACGCCCCTTCGGCGCCAACACTACGCAGCTCGGGCTTGAGCTTATCAAACAGGGCGTGTTCATCGAGCCTGAGGACGCCACCATAGCGCTTACGGGCATATACGCCGATACGGGCAACTTTACCCATCGCAACGTTTGCCGCGAGGATTTTGAGGTAGCGGCCTTTCTATTGTCGCAAGGCGCATCGCTTAAGCTGGTAAAGGACTTCCTCGTGCCTCTGCGCGAGAAACAGCAGATCGTGCTCTTCCACGAAATACTCAATCTTCTGGAAAAGCATTCCGTGCGCGGGCACCTCGTGCAGACCTGCTATATGGAGCTCGAGGAGGATACCCAGGGCCTAGGCGCGGTAATAGAACAGGTGTTCGAGGTGGAAAACGGCGAAATACTCTTAGGCTTCTTCTTTTTCCGCAAAAAAGGAAAAATGCTCATCATAGGGCGCAACAGCAATGAGCAGCTGAGCCTCAACGATTTGCTGTGCGGCTTCGGCGGCGGCGGGCACAAGCAGGCGGCATCCGCCACGGTAAAAACCGAGGAGGGCAGGCTCATAGCCCAGCGCCTCATGGTATACCTTGAGGGCATGCTCGCGCCGGCGGCCTGCGCACGGGACATCATGACCGAGACGGTGTACGCCCTACGGCAGGAGCAGACCCTGCTCGAAGCGTCCCTGTTCCTGGAAAGCATATCCCATACCGGCGCGCCGGTGCTCGATGAGAAGGGCGCCCTCGTTGGCTTCCTTACCCTCAGGGATATTATGAAAGGCCGCAAAGGAAACCAAATGCACGTGCCGGTTCGCACCTACATGTCGCGCGCCGTGGTGAGCGCTCCGCCCGGTGCCACCGTGCGCGAAATAGACGAGCTCCTCTTTGAGAAGGAAGTTGGGCATGTCCCCATCGTGGAGAATGGCCTCCTCGTCGGCATGGTGACGCGTGCCGATATACTCGATTTTAAGCGCGACGACCGCAGGCGCAAGGCTGAGCTGCTTGTGGACCTGGGCATGGGCGAAACCGTGCCCGCCTAGGCTTATGGCAGGCAAGCTGTTTTGGGATGAGCCTTACCGCGACGCTATCGATACCGTCATCACTGCCGTGGACGGCGACGCGCTTACGCTAAAGGAAACGATATTCTATGCCTTTTCTGGCGGACAGGAGAGCGACCAAGGCAGCATAGCGGGCCTGCCGGTACTCGAGGCGGAGCTAGGCGATGGCGGCCCCTGGTACCGCATGCCTTCGAATCATGGCCTTTATGCCGGGGATGCCGTGCGAGTTGCCATAGACTGGGAGCGGCGCTACCGGCTCATGCGCCTGCACAGCGCGGCCGAGATAGTCCTGCAGCTTGTGTACCGAGCCCTGCCCGGGGTACGGCGCATAGGGGCTCATATCGCGGCGGATAAGGCCAGGCTCGACTTCTCCTGGCCGCAGAGCCTTGGCCCACTCCTCGAGAGCCTGTCTCATGAGCTTGAATGCTTCGTGGAGGCCGACCTGGCTATAGAAAGCGGCTACAGCGACGAAGCTGCGGAGCGCCGTTACTGGCGCGTGCCGGGTCTCGAGTCCGTGCCCTGCTGCGGCACCCACCCGCGGCGTACCAGCGAAATCGGCGCCCTGCGCCTTAAGCGCGATAACAGGGGCAGGGGCCAGGAACGCATAGAACTGTACCTAGAAGATCCATACCGCCACGGCTAGGCAGGCGAAGAGTAGGGCGACCAGAGCCTTGGACAGCACGATATGCCTTATAAAGTAGGCGCGCACGGACTCGTGGCTTACGCCGAAGAGCGCCAGGGCTAGCACGGCAAGCAGAGGCGTTATAAAGGCAATATTGTACAGGACTAAGCTGCCTATGCCGAGCCAGGAAGCGTCAGTCTGTACCATGATAGCTATGGCCGGAAAATATACCTGACCCGTGCAGGCGAGTTCGAGCAGGGCAACCACCATCCCGGTTACGAAGAGGCCGGCAAAAAAGGCCGTGGAACGCACGCCCCTGCGTATGGAGCGGCCTATGCGGGCCCGCAGGGCATCGGGCAGCTTGAGCGCCATATCCGTGGACTTGCCCTGCCTGTACAGGATGATATCCCGTATGCTCAGCGCGCAGAACAGAACCGTAAGCCCGCTCATGATGAGCTTCAAGGCCAGCCTGAGCGCCGCTAAGCGCCCGCCTAGGCGCAGGACATTGAACAGGCCGAGCCCCAGCAGAAAGTAGGAAATGAATACCCCCGCTGCAAAGGCAAGGCCCGCTAAGGCCATGCGCCGTTTCCCGCCGCCGCGCAAGCCCAGATAAGACATGAAGAAGAGCAGGGTGGTAAAGGCGCAGGGGTTTATGCCATCCACGAGACCGGCCAGGAAGATGGGCAAGGCGGCCCAGCGCATGGCCGAGCCTAGGGGCGTTCCCGGCTTCGGCGCGTCAGAAGCGGCGCCGCTATCTCCTGTGCCGGGAAGGAGCGGTTCGGCGAGCCGGGCGCGGAAGCCGCCGAATTCAGCATAGTGCAGTAGCTCAGGCAGCAGTTGCGCCTCAATGGCGGCGTTTCCCTGATACGCGTTATTGCCCAGGATGAGCACCGGAAACACCCTGAAGGCATAGCCCAGCTCAGCTAGACGGCTCTCGCAGCGCTTAAAGCCCTCTGTGGACAGTATGTCGTAGAGTTCAAGCTCTACCTTAACGCCGCTAGCCTGTTCTGCCGCGGGCAGGGTCTTGGCCTTGAAGGTATCGCAGTGCGCGCAGCCAAGTTCGCCGTAGTACTCCGCTGCCGGTAACTGGGCGAAAGCCGATACGGGCCAAAGTGCCATGGTTAAGGCAAATAAGACGCTGAATATAGCTGAATTGCCGGGGTTAATACTCTTTACCATCATTGTTCATCATAATACTATGGAAATCGCTTGTGCACTAGGTGACATTGTTTACTGTTTTATGCTAAGCTACGCAGGCAATTCGTATTCCCTCATCTTTTCGGGTTTTATTACGGCAATGGGAGGGAGCCGTTCCAGATTCGGCGATTTTCGTCGGTCTTGGGACTGTACCCGGCACTCACTCCGTCAGCGTTTGGCTAATCCCCGCGTTGCGCCCATCGAGTACCGAACATTCAATCGCATACTCTTCTCACTAGGACATGCATATGCAATCATCCTCGTACTCTCGCTCCAATTCTCGCCGCGGCTCCAATGACCGCTCCTTTGCCCCCGCGCGCAGGCCCTCCATAGGCCAGGACCGCGGCTCATCCTCCGGCTCCTGGTCGCCCGCCGGACGCGGACGGCCCAAGGGCTGCGTAAAGCAATTCATCCACCCCTCGCGCTTCATACAGGAAGCTACCAACGTGGAAAAGGCGCCTTACGTGCCGGTGAACAGCTTCGAGAATTTCTCCGTGCACCGCAAGATACTTGACAATATCGTCATCAAGGGCTTCAAGGAGCCTTCGGCCATACAGGACCAGACCATACCGCTGGTGCTTCAGGGTAAGGACGTGGTGGGCATAGCCAACACCGGCACCGGTAAGACCGCCGCCTTCGCCATACCCATGATACAGGACCTTATTACCCACATGGATCACCGGGCTATCATATTGGCTCCCACCCGCGAGCTTGCCGAGCAGATCATGGAAGAGTGCTTCAGCTTTGGCAAGGGCTGCGGCCTCCGCAGCGCCCTGCTCATAGGCGGCGCGTCGATGAGCCTCCAGAAGCGCGACCTTCGCGGCAATCCCCGCGTTATCGTAGGTACGCCCGGCCGCATAAAGGACCACATTCAGCAGGGCACGCTCTACCTGCCCCTCTTCAATTTCGTGGTGCTCGACGAGGTGGACCGCATGCTGGACATGGGCTTCATCAACGACATCACCGATATACTTTCCAAGGTGTCGGCCACCAGGCAGTCGCTGTTCTTCAGCGCCACCATGGAGCCCAGGATAGCCAAGCTCATCGAGCGCTTCGCCAAGGACCCGGTGACCGTGTCCACCAAGGAAGGCCTGACCGTGGACAGCGTGTCCCAGAACGTGGTCTACTATTCGGGCAACAACGACAAGATCGATAAGCTCCATGAGCTCCTTATCAACGGCGAATGCTCCAAGACCATTATCTTCGACGACACCAAACGCGCCGTGGAGCGCTTAGGCCGTGAGCTCCATGCCCGCGGCTTTAAGGTGGACGAGATACACGGCGACAAGAGCCAGGCCCAGCGCGCCCGCGCCATCAAGCGCATCAAGAGCGACGAGATTAACATACTCGTGGCCACCGACGTGGCCGCCCGCGGCATAGACGTATCGGACATAACCCACGTTATCAATTATTCAACGCCTAACAGCTACGACGATTACGTGCACCGCATAGGCCGCACCGGCCGCGCGGGCAAGACCGGCTTTGCCCTTACTTTCTTAGCGCGCTAAGCCGCCGCTCCATACCCAACAGGGTAGCTACGAAAGGGGCCTCCTCAGGGGGGCCTCTTTTTTTAAGGCGGCTTCCGCCCTGCGTGCCAGCGGGAAGCTATAGCGAAGGCTTACGCTTTGGTGGGAAAGCAGATCGTAAAGCGGCTGCCCGCGCCGCCCGCGTTTTCTTCGTCCCGCGGCAGGCTCAATCTCCCTCCTAGTTGCTCGACCAGTCCGCGTACGAGCACGAAACCGAAGCCCGGTGAATCCCGCAGATCCAGCGAGGCGGGCAGGCCTTTCCCGTCGTCCTGGACGCTCAGGCAGGCCTTGCTCTCATGGCGAACAAGAGCTATGCGTATCGTGCCCGACTGCTTGCCTTCAAAGGCGTACTTATAAGCGTTCGTCACTAATTCGTTGAGGATAATGCCCAGGGGAAAGAGCTGTGCTGAATCAAGGGGGAAATCCTCAAGCTCGTGCTTAAGCTGTATGTCGGCTGAACTACGGAACTGCTCGCCTATCTCAGTTATGAGGGCGCTGAGGTATTCGCTTGAGGACACCAGCCTAAAATCCTCCGAGCGGTAGAGCTTGTCGTAAATAAGCATCATGGAGAGCACGCGGCTGCGTGCTTCCTCAAGCGCGGCTCCCGCCGGTCCGTCCTCCATTTTTACCGCCTGCAAGGATAAGAGCGAGGCGATGATATTCATGTTGTTCTTGATGCGGTGGTGCACTTCCTTAAGCAGCAATTTTTTTTCTTCTAAGAGCTTACCCAGGTCGCCTTCTATTTCCTTGCGCGCCGTTACGTCCTTGATAATGTGCACCGACCCTATGAGCCGTTCCCGGTAATCGCGTAATGGATCCACGCTGATTTCGAACCAGCGTTCTCCTGATTTGATGGTCTGTACTTCATGCCGATTGCTTTCCTGCATGCGCAGATACGGGCAATTCTCCATGCGGTGCCCGCTATCGTGCATAAGGTTAAAGCAGTGGCAGCCTTCAATCCGTTCTCCGGGCTTGCCTACTAAGCGCTCAGATGCGGCGTTGTAGCGGAGCACGCGGCCTTCAAGGTCGAGTATCCACACGCCGTCGCTCATGGCCTGGAAGGTCTCGCTCCAAATGAGTTCAGCCTGCTGCAAGGCTTCCTGGTTCCTCATCTGTTCACTGATGTCGCTGGCGGCTACCAGGAGTTCTTTTGCGTTTTCCTGCCGTGCCAGACTCAGCCGTAGCGAGAGGGGAGGACCCGGCCGGTCTATCGTCACATCGAGCCGCTTTTCATCAGGTTTGCGGAACAGTGCGTTAAAGCGGCCAAGAAAAATGTCTCGGTCAGGATCTTTTAGAAGGCTCGCAAAGCTCTTGCCTACGGGGACATAGCCCTCGCCGAGCATATCAAGAAAGGTCTGGTTAGCCCTGCGGATTATACCGCTTGCGTCCAGGCTCAAGTAGCCCACGGGCGAACGGTTGTACAGGAGCGCGTATTCATCCCGCGCCTTCTCAAGCGCGTTGCGCGAAGTACGTAGCTCGTCGTTCTGCATTTCCAGCTCTATCTGGTGCACGCGCAGGTCGTGTATAAGGCTCTGTATGCCCTCGGGGCTAAGCTTTGCCGAACTCTCGGACTCATTCATCAGTGCCGCCTCCGCGCGTTCGCGGAGCGATGGTATAAGCTCCTCTTTATCGCGTTTCATGCTGCGCTCCTAGCTATTGGCTTTCTTGTTCCAGTTTCCGCTCAAGCGTATGTACGCGCTCCTCGCTTAGGCGCAACCGCTCTTCAAGCTCTACCTGGTCGCTTATGTCGAGGCAGGAGCCTATGTATCCCATGAATTGAGCGTTTTCGTCGAAGCGCGGCTGGCCGTCATCCTGTATTATGCGATAGACGCCGTCGGCGCGACGAAGCCGGTACGGCATGGAGAAGGGCTTGCGCGCATCAAACGCCTCGGTATAAATGGCTACACAGCGCTCAAGATCATCCGGATGCACGCCTTCTGCCCAGCCGAAACCGTATTCCTCTTCCATGCTGCGGCCGGTAAAGTCGAGCCAGGTCTTGTTGAACCACACGCAGTTCTTGTCGGTATCCGATAGCCATACGAGCGCCGGCGAAGTATCCGATACCGCGGCGAAACGCCGCTCAGATTCCCGCAGCGCGTCCTGGGCCAGGTGGGTTTCCGTGGATTCGGTGAACGAGAGCACCGTGCCCGAGAAGGATTTGGGGCTTATCGTATACGGCGCTATGCGCATAAGGAACCAGCGCCCGTCGCTCGTTCGCACCTCCTTGGCCATGGGCTTGCTCGTGCGTTGTACCTCGCGTACGCACTGCACGGGGTCGGTGTCCAGGAGAAAATGCGTAAGGTGGGTGATGGGCCTGCCTATGTCCGAGTCTAAAATCTTGAAGATGTCGCCTATTTGAGCGGAAAAGCGCCGGATTTCAAGGTTCTCGTCAAGCAGAAGCTTGCCCACATGGGTGGCGGTGAGCAAGTTGTCCACGTCGTTATGGAGTTCAGTTAACTCTATGATCTTGGAATGATACTCAGCGTTTACCGTAAAAAGCTCTTCGTTGGTGGATTGAAGCTCTTCGTTGGTGGACTGCAATTCTTCATTGCTGGCTAGGAGTTCCTCGTTGGTGGCCTGCAGTTCCTCGTTGGAGGTTTCAAGTTCCTCGATGGTGGCTTGCAGGTTCTCGCTGGTGAATTGCAGTTCCTGCTCAAGGTCTCGGAGGTGCTGCTCTGCCTCTTTGCTTAAGTCGTAATCGAGGGGAGGCGCGTCCGTGGCGCCATGGTTCTCAATGCTCGATTCCCGTATGAGCACCGCTACCAGCGGCTCCTGGCCCTTCTTGCTTATGAGCGGCCGTATGCGCAGGTCGATGAGCTTGTCCCCGGAGCTGGTCTTGAGCTTTATAGAGCTGAAGCGCAGCTCCACTCCCTGACGGAACACCTTCTGAACGCCCGTGGACAGCGGTATAGCCAGTTCCTTAACCGCCATGCGGGATATGTCGTTGGAGGGCCTGCCGGTGGGCAGCTTAAAATAGCCCTCCGTATCTCCCATGATATGCAAGGGCTCGAGCTGTTCATTCACGATGACGGCCAGGGGAAGGTAGTCCTTCTCAAGCGACTCAAGAAAGCGCTCGAGTATGCGCTCTTCCTCGTGGCTGCGCATAGAGCGGCGGACCTGCCCGTAACGGTCGCGCAGCTCCCGCGCGCGCGTATCGGTAACCGAAGGCGCATGGAGGGCGTCGCTGAGTATGCGGGATTTGCCCTTGGATCGGTATATCTTGAACTTGGCGTCAAGAAGCTCGAAATAGTCCGAAGCCTCGCCGGTAGTCTCGCTGGTGCCCAGGAAGAGTATGCCGCCTAAGGCAAGGGAAAAGTTAAAGAAATCCAGTACTTTACGCTGCAAATTAGGCTGAAGGTAGATAAGGACGTTGCGGCAGCTGACCAAGTCTATATTGGTAAAAGGCGGATCCTTGATCAGGTTGTGCTGGGCGAACACCACCATCTCGCGTATGGCCCGGGACACCACGAAGGCATCGTCGCGCCTCTGAAAGTACTTGCTTAAGTAGCGGGGCGATAGATCGGCGGCCACGCTCTCCGGATACACCCCGGCGGCCGCGAAGTGTATGGCGTCGCGGTCTATGTCGGTGGCGAAAATCTTGACGTCGATGCGCAGGCCCAGCTCCTCCATGCATTCCTTTATGGCTATGGCCAGGCTGTATGCTTCCTCGCCGGTGGAGCAGGCGCTTACCCATACGCGGAGTTCCCTGCCTTCGGCGCGGCGTAGGAGTTCGGGCAGTTCCTCGGTCATCAAGTGCTCAAAGGCGCCCGGATCCCTGAAAAAGCTGGTAACGCCTATAAGGAGCTCGCGGAACAGTATCGTAACCTCGCCGGGGTTCTTGCCGATGTACGCTACGTAATCGCCTATGGAATCGGCATGGTTCACCGTCATGCGCCGCTCTATGCGGCGGGTAACGGTGCTCGGCTTGTAGTAGGTAAAGTCTACCTTGCACTTCTCCCTTAGGAGCGAAAAGATACGAGACAGGCCGTCCTCGTCCGACAAGAGGCTCTCCGAGCGCGCTGCAACCGTGCTGTACGGCCGCTTGATAAAAGACAGGAGCTGCGGCGGCATATCCGAGGGCGGCAGCACGAAGTCAGGCAGTCCCGTGGATATGGCCGAACGCGGCATGCCGTCGAACTTGGCGCTCTCCTCGTCCTGCACCATGACCATGCCGCCGTTCTCTTTAACAAGCCGCACGCCGCGCATGCCGTCCGAACCGGTGCCCGAGAGTATGATGCCAATCGCCTTCTCGCCCTGATCCTCGGCTAAGGAGCGGAGGAATACGTCTATAGGCAGGTTTATGCCCCTGCCATGGTCCTGCTCGGTAAGGAGGAGCTTGCCGTGGAATATAGTAAGGTTCTTCTTGGGGGGTATAAGGTATACTTGATTGGGCAGGACCTTTAGCCCGTCCTCAGCCCTGTTCACCTTCATGCTCGTCTTTTTAGATAGCAGCTCCACCATGAGGCTCTTGTAGTCGGGCGACAGATGCTGTATGACGATGAAGCCGAGCCCCGAGTCCGCAGGCATGTGGGTAAAAAAATCTTCTATAGCCTCAAGCCCGCCCGCCGATGCTCCTATGGCCACATAGTACACGGGCCCTTCATTTGCTGCTGCATCGTTATGAAGCTCAACGCTATCCATGGCTGTCGTACCCCCGCTAAGAGTCTAGGTTATGGAAAGTACTCCTACAATATAATTTGATGAATTAGCTCATGAAAAGGTCAACGGCGTGAAAATTTACTTGTTCCCCGCGCACTTCCCGGTTTACCCTTCAACATCGAAGCGGAATGGTCCTTAAGGAGATCGTCATGAAAAAGCGCGTACGTATATTTCTGATAGCCGCGGCCGCCCTGTTCGCCCTGCTGTTTATCGGGCGCTTGGCCTATCTGCTCTTTGCCAGCCCAGCCGGGCAGGGCCCCCTCGGCGGCTTTGGCATACAAGGCAACTATGTCCAGGACAGTTCGTCCCTGGCGCGCAAGAACTACGCGAGTGCCAAGGTGCTCATAGCGGGCCCGGCTTCAGGCGCGCAGCTGCTTGAGCAGAAATACGAGCGGGTGGCAAATCTGTCCAGCGCGAGCGACGCCTTTGACCAGGACAGCGCCGCGGCTTACGGCCTGGCCGCCTCTGCCCAGGCCCTGGTGCAAAGCGAGAATTCCTATGGCCTTGCGGGGCGCCGATCCCTTACGCTGTCGTTCGGCGTAACGCCTGAGCAGTTTGAACCCTTCGTTGAGGGGCTGAAACTCCTAGGCTCGCTTGAGTCGGTAACGGTCGTAAAGACGGATAAGACCGCCGATTATAAGGAGCTTGAGGCTCGGAGGCTGTCGCTTGAGAAGACCCGCGACGGCTTGCGCGCCCTTAAAGCGCCCGGAGCCTCGCTCGCCGACCTCATTGCGCTGGAAACCAAGATACTCGATATAGAAGGGCAGATTCAGGAACTGGGCGTGAGCCTGGGCGACTACGCCGAGGGCAACTCGTTCTGCACGGTTAATTTCTCGCTTGCCGAGACGCGGCCTGAAAGCCTGTGGCCGCGCATAGCCGGCGCGCTCTTCGGCGCCTTGGAGTGGAGCCTCCTCGCATTCCTGGGCATGGCCCTAGCGGCCCTGCTGGGCTTAGGCGTCGCGCTTTTAGCGTCGCTGGCGGTGGATAAGGCGCTTGCGTATATGAAAAAAACCTAGGCGCCTATCAAGCCCGGGCAGCCCTTTATACCCGGAGCAGCCCCCGGAATCCGCGGACGGAGTAGTAGGATTCCGCGCCGTTATGGTAGGTGAATACGCGGTTATAGCGACGGTCGCAGAAGAGGGCTCCGCCGAGCTTCCGCGTATCCGCGGGGGTCAGTATCCAGCTTGAAGTCTTTCTATCGAACTCTCCAAGCTCCTGCAGGCTTCTATACTGAGCCTCGTTAAGCAGTTCTATGCCCATCGAAGCCGCCATGCTCAGGGCATCGGACTTTGGCTTGTTCGCCTTCCTCGCGTCCAAGGCCGCGCGGTCATAGCAGATATTCCTTCTGCCTAACGGCGTTTCCGCCGAACAGTCGCATACGAGGTATTCCCCTGTTTTTTCGTCGAAGCCTATCAGGTCAGGCTCGCCGCCCGTCGCTTCCATATCGCGGAGCGAGGCGAGCTTCTGGGGATGGGCGCTCAGTTTGGCTAAGGCTTGTTCCCAGCGTATGCCTGTATGCCGGCCCATATTGGCTTTAAAGCGGGATTCTAAAGCCTTTAGCGAGTCGGGTATGCTTATATCGTCCATACCGTTTTCTCCCTTTCGTAACTGGTCGCCAATAAACGGCGGCGCCTTTAATGAAAGGTAGCTATATTGGGGCCTCGCGGCTACTCTCGAAGCACAGTGGGCCGATAAAGGCACGAACGATGCGTACGCCTATACAGCTTAGCTTTTATTTATTGCTTGTATCCTCAAGCAGCTTGTTGGTAAAAGAAACATCCGATTCTAGATGCAAAATGGCCTTATCCTGCTCTGCTACCCTTTGCTCGAGTTCAAGGATGCGCTTTTCTAGGCTTTGGATAATTTCCGGGCTTACGCTGCCCTTCGCTCCTTTGGCTTTGCCTAGATAATCTCCCACTATGGCGATTATCGATATCGTGACAAAGCCCAGGACGATTACGATCGTTATTCCCATATAAAGCTCCCTTTAATAGATTGCATCCTGGCTGCGCTTAGCTTAAGACCTCAAGCACGGCGGGTCCGGCCAGCTCCGGGGCGGCGTCGCAGAATACCCTGAGCACGCGGAGGCTGCCGGCGAAGCCCTTTACCACTTCGGGGCGGAACACGGTGGCCGATTCGCTGAAGCGCTTGCCCGTGCCCACCACGTTCATGCCGCTTTCGAAGGAGAGCGGCTCGGGCAGGTCTATGACCAGGCGGCAGGGCTTGCCCGTGCGCGCGCTCACCGCGTCGGCAAGCTCCTTCTCCATGGCCGCCCTGGTGACTAGATGGGCTGCCTTGCGCTGCGCGCCTTTGCCCTCGTCATAGGGGCTTTCGTAGCAGCAGGGGAGGATGGTGCCGTCGTATACCGAGCGTATGAGGCCATCGGGGTCCTTGCCGCCGGCCATGAGGGCGTAGAAGCCCGCGTCATCGAGGCCGTAGAGCAGGCTTGAGTCCAGGCTGCCGTCGTGCAGGGCGGCAATGACCGCCTTCTTGACCATGGAGGTGGCCGCCCGAACGCTCTTGTGCCAGTATACGGCGCGGTACATCTGGTACTTGGAGAAGAGCACGCCTTCCACGGCCATGACGCCCCGTTCGTCCACGCCCGGCTTGCCTTCGTCGTCGAGCTTTATATGGCGCAGTATGAATTCGGTATCCTGCACGCCGTAGGGCACGCCGCAGGCCCAGGCGTCCCTGTTCAGGTAATCGAGCTTGTCCGGATCCAGCACGCCGGACAGGAGCATGCGGTAGAGCTCGGTGCCGCTGCCCACGGCGGGCAGGTCCATGTCGACTATGGACGCCACCTGTTCGGGGTCGGCCCCCGCGGCTTCGATGGCCGGCGCGAGGCTCCCGCGTACCGCGCGCGCGGTAAGGGCCTCGTGTTCGTCCAGGGGCAGCTCCTTAAGCGAATGGGCGTAGGGAAAGTGCCCTACGTCATGGCAGAGCGCGGCTATGAGGAAGGCTCGGCAACCGGCAGGGGTTATAAGCTCTCCGGCGTCGGCGGCTATGGCCTTGAGCACCTTCGTGGCCATGGAATACACGCCTATGGAATGGGCCCTGCGGGTGTGCGTGGCGCCCGGATATACCAGGTGGGCCGGGCCCAGCTGCATGATACGCGAGAGCTTCACGAAATCGGGGCTAGATAGTATGCCCTTGAACTCTTCGGGCAGCATGATGGTGCCCCAGAGCGGATCGCGTACCGGCTCGGTAAAATGTATGCCTAAGCGCTGCCACATGCTGTCCATGAACGGTCCTCCACAGTCTAATTAAGAGAAATCGGGAGCCTAGCCCGCAGCTTCTCCATGTACGCGTAGTTCGTGCGGTTTATCTGTATGGGGCTTAAGGATATATAGCCGTTTTCGTAGGCCCACACGTCGCTGCCTTGCGGGTTGTTGCCCCGCCCCCAGCCGCCTTTGGACCAGTATACGCCGTTTTCCTCCACGAAGTCGTGGATGAAGGGACGCTCCCCCATATCGCAGAGCTGTATGCCCTTGCTCCGCTCGAAGGAGCAGGCGGGAAAATTGATATTGAGCACATTCTCGGCGGACAGGACGTCGGCGGAAAGCAGGGTGGCCATGAGGGCGGGCAGCTCGCGCTCCGCCGTGTCAAAGCTGCCGAAATCGCTCGACACGGCCATAGAGGGCTTGCCGCATATGATGCCTTCGGAGGCGCCTGCAAGGGTGCCTGAGTATATGATGTCGGTACCCAGGTTTGGCCCGTCGTTTATGCCCGATACCACGATATCGACGTCCAGCTTGAGGGCGTAGAGGGCGAACTTCACGCAGTCTGCCGGCTTTGCTTCGAGGCTCCAGGCGCGTATGCCCTCGCCTTCGAAGAGCCCGGGGCGCTCATGGAGGCGTATGGGCTCGTGTATGGTTATGCCGTGCCCTATGGCGCTCTGCTGGCTGTGGGGAGCCACCACGAATACCCGGCCGTGTTCGGCCATTACCCGCGCCAGAATGGCCAAGCCCCGCGCCTCAATGCCGTCGTCGTTAACGAGGAGTATGTTCACCGGCGCTACACCAGGCGCTTGCGCAGTTTGCCGGATATGATATCGATAAGGGTAACGACTGCTATCATGGCTATCATGATGATGCCCACGCGCGGCCATACCCGCGAGCGTATGGCGAAGATGAGCGGCGCGCCTATGCCTCCGGCGCCCACGAGGCCCAGGGTGGCCGCGGCGCGCACGTTTATCTCAAAGCGGTAGAGCGTGTAGGAAATGAATTCGGGGCTTACCTCGGGCAGCATGGCGCGGAAGAGCACCTCCATAGGCGTGGCGCCGCAGGAATCGAGGGCTTCCTTGACGCCCATGTCCATGCTCTCTATGGCCTCGCTGAAGAGCTTGGCCAGCATGCCCACCGAGTGTATGCCTATGGCCAGTATGCCCGCAGGGGCGCCGGGCCCCACTATGCTGATGAAGATAAGGGCCAGGATGAGCTCGGGAAAGGTCCGCACCGCGGTAACGATGAATTTGCCTAGCTTGGATACCTTGTCGCCCACGATGTTCTGGCTGGCTAGAAGCGCAACGGGAATTGACAGCAGGGCGGAGGCAAAGGTGCCGGCTATGGCTATGGCCACCGTCTCCACTATGGCGAAGGGCAGGCCGTCGCGGCTCATATTAAGAAGATAAGACATATCCGGATGGGTAAAGCCGCGGAAGAGCGCTTCAAGGGTGCCCCGGGCGCTCTGCATGAGCCCGAGGTACTCTATACCCGACGAACCCCAAATAACTAAGGCCGCTAATCCGCCGTAGTTGATAATGCCATAGACTAGCTTAAGCGGATTGAGCCGTTTCTTGACGATGATGCGGACTGCTTTGCTGTCGGTCATACGAGCCTCTTCCTGATGGCGCTGCTTACGAGGTCTATGGCCAGGACCACGAAGAACGATATGATAATGATGAGCCCCACGCGGTCGAAATTGCGCCATGCCAGGTTCTGCTCGAATATTTGGCCTATGCCGCCTGCGCCCACGTAGCCGAGCACGGCGGCCGCGCGCACGTTTATTTCTAATCCGTAGAGTGTGTAGGAGAGGAACTGCGGCAGTATCTGCGGCATGATGGCATAGCGCAGTATGCTGGGTTTGTTCGCGCCTACGGCTAGCAAGGCCTCCACCTGGCCGTAGTCTATGGCCTCTATGGACTCAAAGGTAAGCTTGGAAATGAGGCCGAAGGTAAAGATGATTAAAGCCAGCACGCCGCTGAAGGGGCCTATGCCGAAGACGGCCACGAATACCGAAGCCATGACCATGGCGGGCACGGAGCGCGTAATGTTGAGGATTACCCGCAGGGGCTGGGCTATCCAGGGGTTGCGTATGAAGTTATTGGCGGCGAATACGGCCACGGGCAGGGCAAGCGCCGCGCCCCACACTGTGCCCACAATGGACATGCGTATGGTCTCTATGAGGGGGTCCACGATGCGCGGCGCATAGCCCCAGTCGGGGCGCAGGAACATGCGGCCGAGCAGCCTGCCGCCCTTACTGAAGTTCATGATTATCCTGCCCAGGTCGAAGCCGGCGAACCAGGCGCTGCCTACGATAAGGGCGGTAACGCCCAGGATAATGGCGTCGCGCTTAAAATGCCGCGGCCTAGGTACTACGATGCGCTCGTTGTCGGCTTTCATCACTCGTCGCCCAGCACTTCGTCGGCATGGATGTGCCTGCCGTAAACCTGCTCCATTTCCTCGAAGAAGCGCGCCTTGTCTATGTCTTTCATGTTCTTGTCGTAGACTATGCTGCCCGCCCGTATGCCTACGACGCGGGTGGCGTATTTCAAGGCCAGGTCAACGTGGTGCAGGTTGGCTACGGTAGTGATGCCATCCTCCTTATTGATCTTTTTAAGGTAATCCATCACCTGTATGGTCGTTACCGGATCGAGGGATGCCACCGGCTCGTCGGCCAGCATAAGGAGCGGCTCCTGCGCCAGGGCCCTGGCTATGGCCACGCGCTGCTGCTGCCCGCCGGATAGCTCGCTCGCGCGAGTATGGACCTTTTCGAGTATGTCTACGCGCTTGAGCGCGCGATAGGCTATCTGCTTGTCGGCCTCGGGAAAGAGGCCGAATACGCTGCGCCAGGTGGGATTGTAGGCCACGCGCCCGGAGAGCACGTTGGACAGTACCGACATGCGCTTCACGATATTAAAGCCCTGGAATATCATGCCTATCTGCCTGCGGGCGTTGCGCAGCACCTTGCCCTTGGCCTTGTTCACGATGACGCCGTTCACCTCCACCTCGCCCTCGGTGGTGTCGATGAGCTGGTTTATAAGCCTGAGGAAGGTGGATTTGCCCGCCCCGGACAGGCCCAATATGGCCACGAACTCGCCGGCCTCTACGCTAAGGCTCACGTTCTTGAGCGCCTGTACGCCGTTAGGGTAGGTTTTGGAGACATTGGTGAAACGTATCATGAGCGCTCCTTGAATTAACGTATTCTAAACCAAGTTCTTGCCTTCGTACATGTACAGAATCCTAATGCTGGATTATTATTTGGTTAAATTCCGTATGCCACCTACAGGAGGATTCGATGAAGAAGACCGTAGCGCTCATTTTGCTTGTCGCCTTGGCCCTACCCGGCGCGCTTTTCGCCGCGGGGTCCAAAGACAAGTACGTGAACCCCGAGGTGATCCAGGTGCAGCTCATACCCTCGCGGGACGCCGCCTACCTGGACGCACAGCGCATGCCCATGCAGAAACTCCTTGAGGCCCAGCTCAAGCGCCCCGTGGTGGTAACCGTGGCCACCGACTATAACGCCCTTATCGAGGGCATGGCCTCGGAACAGATCCACGTGGGTCTCCTTGCAACCACCGCCTACGTGCTCGCCGCCGACGAAGGCTCGGCAGAGGCCATACTCAAGTCGCTACGCTACGACGTGGACGACATGGGCAAGCAGCGCAAAGACCTGCCCCTGGTATCCGGCTATAAGTCGCAGCTCGTCGCCGCGGCCACTTCCGGCATAAAGTCCGTCAAGGACCTTAAGGGCAAGAAGATAGCCATAGCCTCCTTTACCTCTACTTCCGGTTTCGTTTGGCCGGCCAACCTCTTGGCCGACAACGGCCTCGACCCTGAGAAGGACGTGGTATGGGTAAACGTGGGCGGGCACGACAACGCCATACTCGCCGTATACAACGGTCAGGCCGACGCCGCCTTTACCTTTAAGGACGCCCGCAGCCTCTTTGAGAAGGAGTCCTTCCATCCCGACCTTATGCGCAAGGTAGTCCTCATATCCGATACTACCGAGATACCGAATGACACTATCTCAGTCATTCCAAGGCTCGACCCCAAGCTGAAAGAAGCCATACGCCAGGCCTTTATCGCCATGATGAAGGATCCCGATGGCCTCCTCATCATGCAGAAGATCTATAACCACGAAGGTTACGCTCCCGCCAAGGATTCAGACTATAACCTCGTGCGCACCTACCTTCAGCGCCAGAAGCAGTGGAAATTCTAAGTAGCCGCGCGCTAGGCTTCGGCGCGTAGCAGCCGCTGCGCTACCGGCGCGAGCGGGATGGCCCCGGGGCTTGTGCCTCAGGGCCATTTTTATTGGGGGATAACGGCTCCCCGCGCATAGGCGCGCCCGGCCACGCTTCCAGCTATGACGGTGCCCTGCCGGTACACCCGCAGGCGGTCGTCCAAAAAGTCGGAGAACACTACCAAGCGGCCGTCCGGGGATAGGTCGAGGCCGGTGGGCTGGTTGCCGCCTTCCCACCATTCCTTAACGCTGAGCGTTTCGGCGTCTATCACGTATATGCGGCCGAACTCGTAGCCCTTATGCAGGTAGCCCTTGTCCGGGTTGTTCGGCCCGCGGCACGATACGTAGAGTAGCCTGCCGTCCGGCGATAGCTCTATGGTGTTGGGCTTGGCGCCTACCGCTATGCTGGCTATAAGGCTGTCGTCGCCCAGGTCGTATACTTCGATGATGTCCCTCGCCATATCGGATACGTAGAGTAGATCGCGCTTATCGTCCGTTACGATGTGCCGCTTTGAGCCCTCCGCGCCGAGCCTAGCCACGATAGCCATGCTGGATAGATCCACTTTAAGCAGGCGGCCTATGGCCTTGCCTTGCACTTCGTATTGCGCCAGGTACATGAAGAGGCCGTCGCCGGAGAAAGCCATCCCCCGAGGCACCGCGCCGCAGTTCACGCGCTTTTCTTCCAGGTAGCTCTTCGGGTTGATGATGCTTATGTCCTGGCTTACCCAGTTGCTAAAGAATACGCGGTCAAGTACGGGATTATAGGCCAGCACCTTACCCCATACGCCGCTGCTCCGTATGGTAAGCTTATACGCCAGGGTGGACAAATCGAATACATGGATGGAACCCGTGGTCATCTGGCTTACCCAGAGCTCGTCGCGTTCCGCGAGCGCGAGGGATTCCACGAAGCCGTGATGGCGGGCATAGCCGGCCGGCGGCGCTATCCTTTGGCTTAGGCCGCTGTACACGTCCACGATGTCTATGCCCGGCCCGTCGAGCAAAGGCACGGCAACGCGCCGGCCGTCTATGAAGGTAACGCTCTTGGGCTGCCTGCCCGTGGCTACGGCGCTATCAAAAGTATATGAAGACCCGCGCTTTCGTAGAACTATGAAAGCGGTATTTCCCGATGCCTCCGCGGCTTGCAGTTCGTTAAGACTTATGCTGAATGGCTCATAGCCAACCTTGCTTATGCGTAGCAGGGCTCCGCCCGCGCCAATACTTTGCGCTACCGCCCCCGCGGAAGCGCCGGCTTCCATCCTGAGCGCCAGGAGGCCGAGGCTGTTTTCCGCCTTTAACAGGGAGTATGCGCGTGCCGTTCCGTCCAGGCTGAGCCTGGCGTCCGCGTAGGGCTGCAGATAGACGCGTAGGGCGGATAGGGGCTTCTCCGCCGCGGCAAGGGCTTTAGCTTGCGGATAGAGAGGCGCTGCGGCAAGCAGTGCCGCGTAGAGAGAAAGCGCGCTGAGTATCCTGATGCGTATACGCATGGGCTCCATCCTTGCTTCGCTCTGGCTGTCTGTCAAGCTATCGAGGCTTAATGGCGCGCTATTGGCAAATATTTTGCCGTCCGTCATCGGTATTGCGCTTGACTTATGAAAAGCTTGGCATTAACATAAGACGTATGATGTCATATGTTAAAGAAGCGTCGATAGCCGCTACGGCCCGCCTCATGATCGCTAATCAGTCCATGCATTGGTTCATGGTCGGCATCATCTTTCCGGTGCTGTCGCTCATAATCTTGGGCAAAGGAATGGATTATCTGCAACTGGGCCTGCTTATGGCCCTCTTTTCAGGCACGGTCGTGCTTGCCGAATTGCCTTCCGGCGCGCTGTCCGACTTGCTAGGGCGGAAAAAAATATACCTTGTGGCGCTCTGCCTGTCATTCGCCGGAGGAGCTATACTGCTCGTCGCCAAATCTTTTCTGACGCTCGCGTTCGGCTTTACGGCCATGGGCTTAGCCCGGGCCTTCGCGTCAGGCTCGGTGGAAGCGCTGTTCATAGACCGGCTCTATGCGCTCAAGCCAGGTATAGACTTGCAGCCTATCCTGGCTAAGGCGGGCATGGCGGTTCCACTGGCCTTAGGGCTTGCCTCGCTCGCCGGCGGCTACCTACCCATACTCCAAGCAGCGTTTTTTACCGGCATTGGCGGCCCCTATACGCTCAATCTGCTGGCCTATATGACCCTGGCGCTCTGCCAGTTCGCGCTAAGCGCGGCTCTCGTGCCCGCGGAGCTATCAAGGCCGGTTCGTGGGCGAGGCGCCCGCACGCCCACGACGGGCATCATAAGCTTATTTGAAAGCTTAGCCGGAGCGTTCCGTACCGGGCTATCCAATAGGACGATACGTCTACTCCTACTCGGAGGCTTAGCCTGGGGTTTCTCTATAGCAGGCTTAGAGCAATTCTGGCAGCCTCGCGTGCGCGAGCTTGCCTTTCCCGATACATCGAGCGCCATACTTGGTTTCCTGGGCTTTGGGTATTTTGCCGCCTCAGCTCTAGGAAGCATGGTATCAACGCCGCTCTTCCGCCTGAGCAGCAGGCGCTATGGCCTATTCCTGGGCTTTGCGCGATTGCTTATGGGCTTTTTGTATATTGGCCTTGCGGCTACCGGCCGCCTCAGCGGCTTTTCTATTCTCTACATACTGTGCTTCGCGGCCAACGGGCTATCATCCTCTCCGGAGGGAACCCTGCTCAACGAGGAACTCGAGCCCGATTCAAGGGCGACCATGCTGTCGCTTAGCTCGCTCTTTTTACAGCTTGGCGGCTTGGCCGGTTCCATAGCCTTGGGAGCCCTGGCCCGTTCGTATTCCATACCCCTTGCCTGGACCCTTGCCGCTCTGGCGCTGATCATCTCGTCAAGTTTATATTTTGCCCTGCCGCGCCGCTCTGTTCAGGCGGGTTCCGCTGCGGCCGCGGCGGCGGAAGGCTTCTGCGACTCCGCGATGACGCTAGCGCTTGCCCTGGATGGTGAGGCTGCCGCAGGAAGCGCCTTAAAAAAAGAGGAGCAGGCGCCATGAGCTATGCGCGTATAGGAAAGGGCCGTAATCTGCCCGAACAGCTCGAGGATGACCTTCGAAAGGCCATAGTAAGCGGCGAGCTTGCCGAGGGCCAAGCCTTGCCTACCGAGCCTGACCTAGCGCAGCGCTATGGGGTAAGCCGTTCGGTGGTGCGGGATGCGGTGCGGCTGCTTATAGCCAAGGGCCTCGTGGAGATTCGGCGCGGTAAGGGTACCTTCGTGCGCGCCGCCCGCGGCGAAGCCTTTGCCGAGGCTCTGCTCCTCGCGTTGGCGCGGAATGGCGGGACAGCCCTCGATATAGAGGAATTCTACGGGCTTCTCCTGCCGGGCATAGCCGCTCTCAGCGCGGAACGGGCTTCAAGCGGTGACAGGGACCGTATGCTGCTCCGCGCCGAGGCCTACCTCGAAGCCTTTGGCCGGGAGGCGTTGGACCCTTCGAGCGACGGTCCGGGGCTACTGCGCGCGCTCTTTGAAGCCTTCATGAACGAAATACTAAAGGCCTGCGATAATAAGCTTGTGGAGCTTGTAGGCGGCCTTCTCGTGCGCATGCGTAGCTTCCGAGACCTGGCGCCGGAGGAAGGAGCTCGGGAGGGCGGGGTAGCGGCCATCATCGAGCTTGAGGAGCGCGCCATCATGGGCCTGGCCCGGGCCGTTGCCGGCGGCAAGGCTAGCGAGGCGCGCGCTTTTGCCGTGCGGCTCTGCGAATTAAGGCCGAGCCTACGCGCGCGCCTGGCATCTACGCCCGCCGGCGACATGCCCAAGCTTAGCTTCGATATGCTTGCCCCTATTGTTCAAGATAGTTGAACGTGTAGTATTGTCAAACGGCCATACTGGCTATAGTATAGCCGGCACATGGAAAATCGAACCGAGCGCGAAACGCCCAAAGCCCTCTATGTCCGCCTTTTGCGCCTGGCCCTGCCTATCATGGCGGGGCAGTTCGTCCATACCCTCTACAATATAGCGGACAGTTATTTTCTAGGCAAACTCGGCAAGGAAGCGCTTGCCGCTCCTTCCATAGCCTTTAATATCCTTATGCTGCTGACGGTATTCGGTTCAAGTTTTTCCATGGCGGGCACCACCTTGATGGCGCAGGCCAAGGGCAGGGCCGCTCAGGATCCCTCCGAACGTGGCAAGGTTGACTTCTACCTGGGGCAAACGGCCGCCCTTACCCTCTATTCCAGCGTAGTCCTTATGCTGGCCGGCATACTCTTTGCCGAAGCGCTGCTCGCTCTTCTGCGTGTGCCCGCGGACGTATACGAACCCACGCTTATCTATATGCGCATTATGATGTTCGAGATTCCTCTAATGTTCATGTCTTTCATACTGTCGAGCGCTCTGCAGGCGGTAGGCAATAGCGTGACGCCGTTTAAGATTCAGCTGCTAACCGTGACGCTCAACATTGTCCTTGATCCTCTCCTGATATTCGGCCTAGGTTTTATCCCATCCATGGGCGTGGCCGGCGCGGCTATAGCCACGGTGATAAGCCGCGCGCTAGCCGCCATCATATCGCTTGAACTGCTCGTATCGGGCCGTTTCGGCGTGCGCTTGCGCCTCCGCCACATGGCCCTGAAAAAGGAGAGCGTGCTGCTCCTTACCCGCATAGGCCTACCCTCATCCTTCGGGCAGGCTATTTCTACCTTGGGCTTTACGGTCATGCAAGGCGCGGTGAACGCTTTCGGCACGGCGGTTATAGCGGCCTTCGGCATAGGCAACCGCATCATAGGGCTGTTCAATATGCCGGCCATGGGTTTCTCCCAGGCTACGGCTACCCTGGTAGGCCAATGCCTGGGAGCCAAGGATACGGCCAAGGCCAAGCTCGTGGTGCACCAGTCTCTCTTGACCATACTCGCCTTTATTAGCGTAGCGATGGGCCTTACCTTCTTCTTCGGCGCTTCGTTTACCCGTTTCTTCGTGGACGACCCCGAGGTGATAGCCCACGGCGTTATGCAATTCCGCATCGTATCGCTATCGGTGGTATTCTTCGCCCTCTTCAATGTGCTCAACGGCGCCTTTCAAGGCGGCGGGGATACGGTGCCGGTCATGGCAAATAATATCATTCGGCTGTGGGTGCTACGCGTGCCTTTGCTCTACCTTATGGCCTTCGGGCTTAGCTGGGGGCCGGTAGGCATTTGGTGGTCCATGTTCGTATCCAATCTTGGCGTTACGTCAATAGCCTATGCCCTCTACAAGACCGATCGCTGGACGAGGAAGATCAACCCGGACAAGCTCTAGGCTAGCGACAGGCTTAGCTTAAACGCCCAATTTCAAGCGCGCGCTAGCGCTACGCGGCGTTTTAGGGTACTATGCGCCTATGATAGGATTCTTGCTTAAGAAAAGCTTTTACGGCCTTTGGGATAACCTGTATCGACTGGCCATGATAAACGTGGGCTTCATCGTCACCGTTATCCTGCCGCTTATGGCCAGTGCGGCCCTGGCTTCCATACCCGCGTTGTCCATAGCCATAGCCCTGGCCTGCCTGTTCTGGGTAGGCCTGTACCTGACGGCCACGTCGCGCGCGGTAAGCGCCTTCGTTGACGGCCGATCGTTCGGTTTCGCCGATTTTTTCGGCGAACTGAGGTCCGGCCTTAAGACCGGCGCCCTGGTGGCTCTTTTCGGCCTGGCCCTAGTCCTCGTCGTGCTCATCGTCATACCCTTTTACGCCGCCATGAATAGCGCTCTTGGCATATTCATAGCGGCGCTCAGCTTTTGGGCCCTGCTCTTTGGCGTGCTGGGCCTGCAGTTTTTCCTGCCCTTCCGCTCCCGTATGGACGGCGGCGCACGGAAACTGGCTAAGAAGAGCTTCCTCATTCTCCTCGATAACACCGGTTTTGCCCTGGTTACGGCCCTCTATACGCTGCTTTTGTCCGCGCTCTCGCTTTTCTTCGTGTTTCTCATACCCGGCCCGGCGGGCGTGCTCCTCGTATTGGACGAAAGCCTGCGCCTGCGCCTGCTCAAGTACGACTACCTTGAAGCGCATCCGCAGGCCGACCGGCGCAAGCTCCCCTGGAACGATATACTTGAGGAAGAGCGCGAGAAGACCGGCACGCGTTCCCTGCGCAACCTGATCTTCCCGTGGAAGGACTAGGCTCCCGCGCTTAAGCGGCGCCGCGCCATGGCCCCTAAGGGGTAGGGCACGATCGCTATGAGCAGCAGGGCCTGTATAACGGATAGCAGCATGACCGAAAGGTTAACGCCGAGCTTGCCGGATTCCATTGCCGGGTCGTAGAGCGCGAGCATGCTGATGAGCCCTATCATGACCCCGATGAAAGCCGCCAGCGCTATCCATTCCCTCGCGCTCTTAAAGAACTCCGCCGCCATGCGCAATTCCCGCTCGTCGGCCGCCGCGTCAAACGGCGCGCTAAAGGCCCTGCCTATGTCTCGCAGTGGCCAGGAGGCAAAGGCTATGGCCGCGGGCATGCCGATGATCAGCGCGGTCGTGAGCGGGTCTATGAATACGCCCAAATAGCCGCCGGATACATAAACGCCCATGACGAACAAGCCCAGCGTCACTACTATCCCCGTAAGGTACTTCAGTTTCATCGTTTTCTCCTTCTATTAAGCTGCTTGAAAAATACGACGCATCGTTTCCTATGGCGCGCGCATAAGGGCCGATGCGTTGCTTTTACTATAGGACTGCACTATCTCCGCGCTGCCGGCGATCAGGCTTTCTAGCAGCCGCTCGCCGGCGCCATGGCTGTATAGCGCCGCCGCCTTGCGGGCGAGCGGGGCCGCGCCGGCGTCAAAGAGCGCGGGGCTCAGGCTCAAGGCTATGATGGCGCAGGCGGCGAAGAGTTCGACGCGGCGGGCCTTCCGCGCCGTATCGCCTGCCTGGGCCGTCGCCCTTCCTAAGCTTGCCGGCCAAGCCTTCGGCGGCGTTTCTCGTGACATGACGCGCTCATGCTCATACTCTTCCTTGAAATATGCGCGTAAGAGCGCTTCCGCTTCTGTATTTCCCAATTTAGCCATATGCACGCTCCCATGCTTTTCGCAATGCCTTCCGTATCATGGCGAGCCGCCACTTAATCGTGCCCTCGGGCCTAGCTAAAACAAGCGCCGCTTCGCTAATACTGAGCTCCTGACTATACACGAGGCTCGTTAGCTCCCTGTCGGCGCGGGGCAAGGCTAGCACGAAGCGGCGAACGAAATCCTTCTCCTCGCGTGCCATGGCTTCGCCCTCCGCCGAGAGTTGGCGTGTCGGTTCCGCTGCAAGCCGTTCAGGCAAGAGGGGCAGTTCCCGTTTTTTCTTGAGCGCATCAAGGCAGAGCCGGCGCACGATGGCGAAGAACCATGGCGAAAAGTCGCGGGTCGCGTCGAAGCGAGCGCGGGCGGCATAGGCCCTGGCTATGGCCTCGTCCGCGATTTCAAAGCGCTCTTCGGCGCTGAATACGCCAAAGGCGCGCGCATAGGCGGCCGCTTTTGGCCTCCACATACTCCATGACTCGCCGCGCGCCTCTTCGCTGTTTTCCATATACCCTACTATACGGCCAAAAATACGATCGGTTGGAAAATTAACTAGCCAGCTAAATGCCATCCCTAAGCATGTGCCCGGACAGGGTTGCCGTATCGAGCGATGTTTTCCCTATCCCTAGAGCCTGGAGCCAGGGCGGCTGCGCTTCCGCGCGTACGGCCCGGCCGTCTGCCCCGGTAAACGATACGAGCGAGCAATGCAATGCCTGGTAGGTCAGGACGAGGCGCTTTAAGTCGCCTTCAGTGAGCCCGTCATCTATAAAGCGCAGAAACATGCCTTCGTCTAAGCCATAGAGCTTATCTCCCACTATGGGGTAGCCAAGCGAAAGGAGGGTGGCGCGTATCTGATGCGTGCGTCCCGTTAAGAGCCTGGCCTCTATGAGGCTGCGCGGCCCCTCGTCAGCCTGCCATGAGCTCATGAGGCGGAAGCCGGTGGCACAGCGTTCAGGCGGCGAGCCGCGCGTGCCGCCCGTGGCCTGGCTTCCATCGCCTGAGCCGGATCCGATTACGTGTACGGTGTTAGCTGTCGCGGGAAAATCGGCGCCGTAGCGGCGTTTCTTTCGAACCGGGCTGGCATCGTCCGGGTACAGCCATCCTTCGGCCAGTAGGGAGCCATACGGAAAGGCGCCATAGGCGGCGGCAAGGTAGCGCTTCTCAAGCGACTGCGTTTTCTGCGCCTCCTGGGCATGGCGGGCGGCGGCGGCGTTTTTGGCCACCAATACCAAACCTGACGTTTCCTTGTCGAGCCTGGTGATGATATGGACATCCGTTAGCCTTTGTTTGAGGAGGGTCCACAGCGTGTTCCTGAAATATATGCCGCTCGGATGGACCGGAAGGAGCGGCGGCTTATTCGCGATCAGGTAATCCTCGTCCTCATACGCTAGGCCGTAGCGCAGGGGAACCGTCGGCTCGACGAGCGGAGCAGGCCTGAAGCTCAGAAGGTCGCCCGCCCCGAGGCCCTGCGAGGGCATCGCTTCCGCGCCGTTAAGGAGTAGTCTCCCGTCGGCTATTTGGGCGAGCCATTGCTCGCGCCCGAAATAGGTAAAGCGGCCGCACAGATAGTCTATGAGGTTTTTGCCGCTGTCCGACGAGGCCACCCTGCCTTCGATTATGCGTTCGCTCACCGCGCCATGATAGACGCGGCTCTGCTCTCGCGTATAGTATGCCATCCACATGCTGCTCATCTATCCGCCGGCTGCACGTAGCAGCGAAGCGCCGCTTGGCATAGCCAGGCTCAAGGCTTTTCTCCTGACTCAGGGCCATAACGCCCGACTCCTCGACCTTAATCAGGAAGCCTTGGACTATCTGCTGGCACTCGCAGCGCCGCTAGGGCAAGCGCCAGCCTGCGGGCGCGGCGGCAAGCCCGTTGCCGTAGGCGGAGCCGGGTCATGGACGAGAGGCGCCTTGAAGCGCAGGCCGAGCGCGCTTGCCGCCCTGCGGGACATCTCATCCTACCGGCTCTCGCCGGACGGCCAGCCGGCCTCGCGCTACGATAGGGCGGTACTCGACCTTAACCGCGCGCTCAAGGCCTTAAGCGCGCCGTACGGCGCCGAGGCCGGCCTTGCCAATTATACGGAAGCGGGACGCTCTCCCCTGCGCCGCGCCGACCTCCTTGCCGCCGGCGCCGCGTTCGATGACAGCGTATACTACCCGCTCTTCAGCCGGCGCATAGACGAGGAACTCAATCAACTCGCCGGCTACGGGGCGGAAAAGGGGCTGCCGCCGATGGTAGGCCTGTCTCTAAATTACCTGAGCCAGGCCCTGCCAGCCTTCGCCATGCTCGGCTACCTGAGGCACAGGCATCCAGGCGTCAAGCGGCTACTCGGCGGCGCCTTGATAAGCTCCTGGACGGCCCAGGGAGCATTGCGGGCCGACGAGCGCTTCGAAGGGCTCGTCGACGCTCTCCTTCCAGGTCGGGGGGAGGATGCCCTCTGCGCCTATTTGGGTATGGGCGATGCCATACAGCCTGCTTCGCCGCCAATTGCCGCTGAATGCCCGGACTTTGACGGCCTCATGGACTTAGCCTATCTCGCGCCGCGCCGCGTACTGCCCTATGCCTTTTCATCGGGTTGCCCCTGGCGGCGCTGCAGTTTCTGCCCCGAGACGGCCGAAGGCGCTCGCTATGTCGGCTTGAACGCAAGGCGCGCCATGGATCAGCTCGCCTGGCTCAGTACGCGCTATGCGCCGGGACTGCTCCACTTCTGCGACAACGAAATCAGCCCTCTGTACCTCCGCGCCCTTGCCGAAGGCGGTCCTGGCTTACCCTGGTATGGTTTCGCGCGCTTCTCGCCGGCTTTGCTCGATAGAGGCTTCTGCGCGAGCCTCGCGGCCTCCGGTTGCGCCATGCTTCAGCTGGGTTTGGAATCCGGAGACCAGGCCGTACTGGACGCGCTCAATAAGGGCACGAAACTTAGTGACATAGACCGTATATTGGAGAATCTTGCGGCCGCAGGTATAGGCTGCTATCTTTACGCGCTGTTCGGCACGCCCGCCGAGGATGAGGCCGCAGCCGCTAGGACGGCCCTCTACCTGCGCGAGCGCGCGGATCTCGTGGCCTTCCTTAACGTAGCCGTATTTAACCTGCCCGTATCAGGGGCGGAGGCGAAAGCCTTAGGCGCGCGCTCCTTCTACGAGGGCGACTTGAGCCTCTATGCTGAATTCGCGCATCCTCTGGGCTGGAACCGCGACCGCGTACGCAGCTTCATACACAACGAGGTGGAAGCTTCGCCCGCTATACGGCGCATGCTCAAGCACACGCCTCGGGTGTTTAGCTCCAATCACGCGCCTTTTTTTCTTGGAGGCGCTCCGGGCTCGGGTATACATTTTTCGTGCTAACGTACATAGTCCTCATATACTACCCTTGAACCAAGGAGCCTTTGTGGAACAGCAGCGAGCGCAGCGTCGGGCGGGCTATGCCTTTGCCCTGCTCTCTACCGCCCTCTGGTCGGGCAATATGATAGTGGCCCGCGCCTTTAACGCCAGCATAACGCCCCTGTCCTTGGCCTTTCTCCGCTGGTCGGTGGCGCTCGTGGCCTTTATGCCCTTTGCGCTTAAAGGGCTGCTCAGCGAACGCAAGGTTCTGGTAAAAGCGCTGCCGCACATCGCCCTCACCGGCCTCTTAGGCGTGTCTATATTCAATACCCTTATCTACTACGCGGGCCGCAGCACGAGCGCCCTTAATATGTCGCTTATTTCTATAGTCTTTCCTATCATCATAATCGTGCTGTCGCGCTTTCTCTTTGGCGAGGCTATTTCCGCAAAGCGGGTGCTCGGCATCGCGGTGGTCATAGCCGGCGTGCTTCTGCTTATTACCAAGGGCAGGCTCGATACCCTCCTATCGCTGTCCTTTGCGCAGGGCGACCTCCTTATGCTGGGGGCGGCCCTCATGTTCGCGCTCTACAGCCTGCTCGTGCGCAAGAGGCCGCCTGAGTTAAGCCTCCGCAGTTTTCAGTTCTCCACCTTTGCCATGGGATGGCTCTTCCTGGCGCCCGCCTTTATTGTCGAGCGTTCTATATCGGAGCCGCTTGCCTTAAGCCTGCCCGCGTTCGGAGCCATACTCTATGTGGGCTTAGGAGCCTCGCTCGTGGCCTTCCTGTCCTGGAACAAGGCCATAGAGCTTATAGGCGCGTCCACGGCGGGCATAGTCTACTACAGCATGCCGGCTTTCGGCGGCTTGCTAGCGTTTTTGCTCCTAGGCGAGGGCATAGGGCTCATGCACGCGCTATCGGCCCTGCTTATCGTGGCCGGCATCGTGCTCGCGAGCGCTCAGGCAAAGAAAAAGCCGGACGCAAGCGGGCGCCCGGCTTAATCGTCCTGGAATCGAGGCTCTAGCTCGGAAGGCGTTGCTTGGCTTTTGGCACTACGCAGGTGCCTACCGCCCTGCACACGACGAGCGGCTCCGCTAACAGGTCGGCGGCCGAATCATTGAGGTCCGGGCGCGGAGCTATCACCTTGCGGGCCTCGAAGCTCATCTTGCGCGACGAGTTTCCCTTGGCGACTATCTGCCCCACGGCCTCAATATAGTCGCCCGCGTACACGGGAGCCAGAAACTCGACTTTCTCGTAGCCCGCGAAGAGCCCCTCGTCGCCGTCGCTACGTATGAGAAGTTCGGTAGCCACGTCCCCAAAGAGCTGAAGCATCTTTGCCCCGTCCACAAGATTGCCGCCGTAATGCGCGTCGGCCGAGCTCATGCGCAGCCGTATCATTGCCGTATCCATAGTCGTTCTCCCCTTGTTTACCTGCTTGCTCAGAGCGGCTTTGCCGGAACCATGAGCGTCGCCTCGCCGTCCAGCACTATTTTGCCCTCTACGCTGCAGCTCGTCTTGAGCGTGACGAAGCGTTTTTCTGGCAAGGTGCTGAGCACTTCCACGCGGGCGACGACCGTATCTCCTATGCGCACCGGCGCCTTGAACTTAAGCGCCTGCGACACGTAGACGCAGCCGGGACCCGGCAGCTTGGTGCCTAGGGCGGTCGATATATAGGCCGCCGAGAGCATGCCGTGGGCTATGCGGCCCTTAAAAACGGTGGTCTTGGCGAAGTCCTCGTCCACGTGCACTGGATTAAAATCGCCCGACAGCTCGGCGAAGGCCATGATGTCGGCATCGCCTACCGTTTTGGAGAATTCGGCGCTCATGCCGAGCTTGATATCCTCGAAAAAGTAGCCCTGGTTTCGTTCATTCATGCGTCGACACTATGCCCTTTGGTTTTTTTCGTCAAGCGTATACGCCGGGGGGCTTTGATTGAATTCGAATAGAGTGTCTCACACCGAGAAATGCTTCCTTTGTGGTCTCCGTGAGCTCCGTGTGACTAATTATAGGAAGTATCACACAGAGAGCACAGAGAGCACGGAGAAATGCTTGGACTTCCCCCGATTTACTAGA
>DHVU01000003.1 GCA_002412825.1 Spirochaetaceae bacterium UBA5200 | reverse complement strand
GGCTCCATGGAGGTACCTGCCATGGAGCCACCGTTCTGTCCTAACCCGCGCTGTAGCCACCATAACGATAGCCAATATCAGTACCAGGGCTACTGGAAAAGCATAGGGTCCTACGATACCCTCGTCGTAGGGACCGTCCCGCGCTTCTGCTGTAATGCCTGCGGCAAGACCTACTCCGAGCGGACCTTTTCCATCCATTACTACACGAAGCGAATCATCGATCTTAATGAAATCCACCGCGGCATCACGCAGGGCGAATGCATAAGCGCTATCGCCCGACACCTCGCCTGTTCCTTTGAGAGCGTCCAGAATCGTATCGACAGGCTCGGCCGAGCCTCTATCGCCGCCCATGCCCGCATACTTGAGGGCTTTACCGCAGGCGAACACATGGTAGCTGACGGCTTTGAAAGCTTCGATCGGTCCCAATACCATCCTTGCCACCACAATATCCTCGTGGGTAAGAACTCGCAATTCCTGTATGGTTCAACACATGCAACGCTACGGAGGAAGGGCCGCATGACCGCTTCTCAGCGAAGTCTGCGCTCGCATCTTGAACAGCTATGGAAGCCCCCGCGTGGGGCTCTGTCATCTTCCTTCCGCCGGCTCATGGGCGTACTCTTATCCTGCTGGGATCAGGAGGCTATGGAAGGCTTGCAGCTGTGGACCGATGAGCATCCCGTCTACCCGCAGGTTATCGCCTCGTTACCGAGCCTGCGCGCCGCGATGGCGGAGGGGCGGTTCGAGCACAGGACGCACCCGTCATACTTGCCACGAGGTCTACAGAACCCACTCTTTTCGGTCAACTACTACGACCGGGAGCTTCGGAAGGACCTGGCTGCCTTTCATCGCGAGAGCAGCTGCTTCACGCGGAATGTGGCCAACGGCCTCATGCGCACGCGGCTCTACCAGATCTACCACAATTACCAGAAACGGTACCGAATACGGCCGTTATGGCTACCTTTTACCCATGCCGAGGCCGCAGGCGTACCACCGTTTAGGATCTATGAAGGGATGAAGGGTTACTACACGGACAGGCCGTTTCTTTCCAAGCTACACTTAAATGATGAAGAGACAAGGGTTTGGATGAAAGCTCATAGGACGCCGCTGAAAGATAAGAAGGACTATGTGCCTAAATATGCACTTGCTTCCTAGCCATAGATGAAGACACAAGGTTCGGGGAACAAATGAAACCTTTGCATTCGCAGCTAGGCTTGCATATACTGTAACTATAATGTTTCATTTGCCGCACATGGGGTACGCATGAGTTACAGCGCGCCGCCTCTCCACGATAGAATACTATTACGCCCCGGCGAACATACGGCCATACACGGCAAAGCGGTATTGCAAACCCTGCTCGGCAGTTGCGTGGCCGCCTGCCTCTATGACGAAGGTTCGGGAGTATCGGGCATGAACCACTTCCTCTTGGCAAACAAGCGCTTCGCCAAGAGCATGCCCATAAACGCTACCGACGCAGGGCGCTACGGCATTAACGCAATGGAATTGCTCATAAACGACATGCTCAAGCTTGGGGCAAAAAAAAACCGGCTCAAGGCCAAGGTATTCGGCGCGGGTAATATCATATCCAGCGTAGCCAGCGATAATTTCCTGTGCATAGGCGACGTAAATAGCCGCTTCATACGGGAATTCCTTGCTACCGAGGGGATACAGGTCGTATCAGAGGATCTAGGCGGCGAGCTTGGTAGGGTAATCCATTTTCATACCGATAGCTATCAGGTATTTAGACGCTTCATTCCCAAGACTGAAACCATAGAGATAGAGAAGAAGGAGCGCAGGTTCTATAAGGTGGAAATCCACCGCCGCGAACTTTCCGAGGGCGGCGTCGTCCTCTTCGACAGCTGAGCATTGATGAGCCTGAGCACGAAAACTTGCGGCCAGGTAGCCTCGTTGCTTAAATCGAGGGATTAGAAGGCTTCGTTCCCCGCTATTCGGACTGTCTTTCGTTCTTCATCGATCTCGAGCCACACCGAGCCTTCTATGCCCCGGCTCAGGCCGTAGCCGGCTACCAGTTCCTCAAGGCTCAAGCGCTGGCCGGGATAGTCAGGGAACAGGGCTTCGCGGGCTGGATAGGCTATACCATGGGGCATGCCGTCGGAACCGAAAATCAGGTCCTTGCCCGGCGTGAAACCCGCCTCATCGATGAGCATGCGGAAGGGATTGTTCGCCGCCAGGGCAGCCGCCGGCAGGCGATCGGCGTAATCGCGGGAATCGCTTGAAAAATTAGGCTGCATAGACAGGGTAAGGCCCAGTTCCCGCGCCTTACTGGCCTGGTTCCGGTCAATGAACTGTACATGCTCCAAGCGCGCTGTCGTGAAACGCGCGCCTTCTCGCAGCGCGCGCTCACAGGCGGCCAAGGCTTGGTCTATGGCTATCCCGCCGATGGCGTGTACGGCAAGGCCCGTGTCCCAGCTACCGGCCGCACTTATGGCCTCATACAGCCCTGCATCGGAATAGGCCAGTATGCCGCTGCCAGCTCCCAGCCATAGTCCGCGTATGGCGGCGCTGCGGGCGCCAAGCGAACCGTCCAGGAAAAGCTTTATGCCCCTGCAGGCCTGGCGCTCAGGCTGGGCAAGGGCTTCATACAGCTCCGGCGATGCCCAGTAGGCCATGCGGGAGCTTAAGGCCGACTGACTCATAAGCGTTGCCGCCTGGGCGCCCGCTACCACGAGATCCTCGGCCGAGCCTATGCCCAAGACCTTGAGGCCGGCCATAAAGGATGCAAGCTTGGTTTCGTCCAGGCCGGCAAGGCCGCAATAGGCGCTAAAGAGCCTGGGCACGTTTGCCTCGCACCAAGGTGCGTCATGCCTATGCTCTACGATATCCGATACCGCAGGCTCCATAAAAGCCAGCGCGGCATCGCTTAAGCCAAAGCCGTGTAGGCTGAAATTGATCAGGAGGACAGGCGGCAGGCCGGCGAGTTCCTCTGGGCTCAAGACGAGCTCGTTCGTGCGCCAGCCCCGCACGACCGTGAGCCTATCCTGGGGCAGGCCATGGAGGAACGAGCACGCCGTCCGGGCGTCCATGTCGGCTAAGTCGGGGCAGCTTGCCAAGGCGGCATAGAGCGAGACATGGTTGTGGTTGTCGTGGAGCAGAGGAAGGCGGACCGTCCTTGTTAGCGTAGGCATGCGTAGACTATAGCCGACCCCGGTAATGAGCGGCAAGCTGCCAGGCCGATTATGGCATAGCAATAGTTCGGCCTGGCATGACGGCTAAGGCTATTTGCTGAGTATGAACTCGACGCGCCGGTTCTTCCAGCGATTCTGCAGGTCCGAGAACGGCACTATCGGCCTGCTGGCGCCTGTGCCGATAGTTGACATGGACCGTGCGTCCAAGCCTCCTTCTATCAACGCATCGCGAACGGCCTAGGCCATGTTCAAGTAATGCGAATGCGCAGGTTTGGTCCGTCCTTCACCACGAGTTTATCAGTAGAGAATTGCTTTTCGTGACGCCTATGTTCCAAAGCTTGTCCTTAGCCCTAAGGATTATCGTATAGCCCGACGCGCTATCAACAAGGCTTCCGTTAGCGCTTATGCCATCCCACACAAGCGTGGAGTCTCTTTCCTACTCCGATTGGAATGCATAAATGAGGCGCCATAGGCATCATAGATATCGAGCGTCCAGGATTCTACGGCTCATAGGGCCTCCTTGGTAGAATCTTTGATGGACAGGCTGTCATACTCACCATCCCCATCGGGAGCCATGCGCTTTGAAGCGTCCCCCCCTTCCAGGTTCAAGTAGAAGGCGCGGCACCATTTCCTCCCGCCTTACGGCCGCTCTGCCCCCCGGCATCCGCGATTTCTATCGCCCAGCCTTCAGCGTGAACGTTGCTTCCCGCGAGCTGCAGAAAACCAAGATTTTCAAAGAGGACATTGCCCGTAGCCGATAGGCCCAAGCCCTGGACCTGAATGAGCACGGCCTGTGTAGAATCGTCTTCTATGGTCGCTGTTGGCGCGCTTGCGCATCCGAGCACGGCTAAGGCCACTGCAACGGCTATCGCCATGTATTTTTATTATCATCGTATACCTCCGCGCTACAACAGTTGTGACTCTTGGCTGTAACGGCGAATCAACTCCTGCCACGGCGCTCTCGTTGCCCTAGCTTAGGGCCTAAGGCACGAGTAACTATCAAATGGATGTATTGTTTAGTTCTTTGGTCAATATATTAAGACGAGCTACTCGCCGCTTGCTGCTTTAACTACTATTCGGAGGTAGGTATGAAATTGCGTGTCGTACACTTGGCTTTCGTTGCGACTATGGCCCTTGCGCTCACGGCTTGCGCCGGCTTGGCGCCGCCGCGTATCGAGATCGCCGTGCCGGATAGGGTTTTCATATCGCCGGCCAATCAGGACGGCATTCAGGATACGCTTAATATCCCCGTGAGCCTTATTCCCGACGAGAAGACCGCTATACTCGGCTACGCCATTACGGTCAAGGATATGAAAGGAAACGTAGCATGGTCTATGGAACGCTCGGTTCCGAATAATAAGAAAAGCCTGCTGGAGAATCTACTACTCGATCTTCGCCTAAAACGGAGGACCGGTGTCGACGGCTTGGAATTCGTCCTCTGGGAAGGCAAGGACTCATCAGGCGCGCTGGTACCCGACGGGGAATATCGCCTTTACCTGGAGGCCTGGGATAATAAGAATCGCGCCACGAGCCCGGACATATCCGTGGTCGTTGACAACACTCCCCCAAGCGCTACGTTATCCGCTACGTACACCATTTTCTCGCCGAATGGAGATGGGAACAAGGACTTTATATCGATAGCGCAGTCGACATCAAGCGAGCTGTCGTGGACGGGCTCCATCGTCAATGCCAAAGGCACTACCCTCCGTTCCTGGGCTTGGAGCGGCCAAGCGGAAGCTGCGCTTAACTGGGACGGAAAAGACCAAAGTAATAAAGTACAAGCCGATGGACTTTATACGTATAGCTTAAGGGGAAGCGACCGTGCCGGAAATTACTTCGAGACGGCGCTCCCTAATATAGCCATCAATACCGCGTCCACGCCATTCTTCATCGGGCTTTCGGGAAGGGCGTTCTCGCCGAACGGCGATGGCGTCCGGGATAAGCTCCTTATACAACCCGTAATGGAAAGCATACAGGGCGTAAGCTCTTGGACCATCCAAATTTTAACTAGCGTTGGCGAAGTTGTTTTTAACAGTGAACAAAAAACAATAAAGCCGTTCGAATGGCTTGGCGTGGATAATAAGGGCATGCCGTTAGCTGAGGGCCTCTACCGGGTCGCGCTTACCGTTACCTTCGAGAACGGCAATGCTCCGCGGCGGGTAAGCGATCCTATTTCCTTGGACTTGACCCCCGCGAAGGCGCGCGTTCGCAGCAACTACCTCGTATTTTCGCCCGACGGCGACGGGGCAAGAGATACGATTAAATTCATGGTGTCCGGCGCTAGCGAGGAAGAGGAATGGAAAGCCGAAATACTGGATATCGAGTATGGTACCATCGTCTATATGGCGAAATGGGAGGGCCTCCCCTCCGATTTTGAGTGGGACGGGCGCGACTCGACGGGTACCACGGCGCCGGACGGGATCTACGTTTATCGCCTTTCCTCGGTAGACCCGGCGGGCAATGAATTTGCGGTTAAAAGCGAGGTCTTTACCCTAGACGCCAAGGAAACGCCCATCGCTCTCCGCGTAGAGGCGTCAGGGTTCTCTCCTAACGGCGATGGTGTTAAAGACCTTATTTCCTTCGGCGTAAACCTGCCTATTGCGCAGGGTGTCGTCGAATGGATCCTCTCGTTCGAAGACGAAAAAGGTATTGAAGTGAAGCGTTATTCCGGCAGTGACGTACCGGCCGATTTTGCCAGTGCGCAGTGGGACGGGAGGACTGACCAAGGCAGCCTCGCCGCCGACGGCCTGTACAGAGCCCGATTGAGAGTCCGCTATGAGAAAGGCAATATAGCCATGGCGGAGAGCTCGCGTTTTGCACTCGACATAACGCCGCCTAGCGGTTCCATTAGCCTAACGCCTCTGCCTTTTTCTCCCGATGGCGATGGACAGAATGACAAGCTCAGCATACGAATTATTCCACGGGAGGCTAATTCAATAAGCGATTGGGAGATGACTATACGGGACAGGGAAGGAAATATGGTAACTCGCTTTAGCGCTTTAGGAGCGCCCGTGGATCCTATTGAATGGAATGGCCTTTCGTCAAGCGGCGAACTCGTCCTATCCGCCGAAGATTACCCCGTCGAAGCGATCGTACGTGATCAATACGGAAATGCCGGGAGAATGAGCGCAATTATTCCCGTCGATATTTTGGTGATAAAGGAAGGCAACCGTTACAGAATTCGTGTACCGGGCATATATTTCGCGCCTTTCAGCGCCGAATTCCCGCGAGACAAACTACAGTCCAACATGAATACGCTCAGGAAGCTGGCCCAAACACTGCAGAAATACCCCGCCTATGTCATACGCGTAGAAGGAAACGCCGTGCGGATCAACTGGGCAGATAAGCAGAAGGGCGAGGCGGAAGAACGCTCGGTGCTCGGCCCTCTATCAGAAGCTAGGGCCGCAAAAGTACGCGAAATACTTATAAGCCTCGGCATAGACGCTACCCGCCTTACGGTAGCGGGGCTAGGAGGAACAGCGCCGCTAGTAGCCCACAGCGACCTAGACAATCGTTGGAAAAACCGTCGCGTCGACTTCGTATTGATTAAGCGCTAAAGCCTTTTAGTGGTATTCTCTGATGCAAAGGGGAGCCAGGTAGCGCTGGCTTCCCTTTGCCCCTAGTGCACTCATATAGAGAGCCGCTATGCTAGAATGGTTTTATGAAACACTACCGTATGCTCGCCCTTCATGCTAGCGCCATAGTAGCGTTGAGCGCTTTATCGAGCTCCTGCTGGTACGCCAAGCAAGGCGTTGCCTTCGCTGGCGAGCGCCTGTCAGCGCGATCCCTAAGCTCCCTTGCGCGCGACCGGTCAAGCCCGCCTGAACTCCTGGATTTCATTGAACGGGTGGAGGACATACGAGCCTTCGGCGTGGATGAGCTGGGCCTTAAGCCCACCAAAAACTATAGCGCGTACGTGCATAGCCCCAAGGGCTACGTAGCAGACGTAGTGTCAGCCTGCGCGGCCGATTCCTTTGAGCGTCACTACTGGGCTTATCCCGTGGTGGGAAAGCTCCCCTACAAGGGATTCTACAATCGCGACGATGCGCTGAAGGAAGTAGCCCGCCTTAAAGCGCGAGGCCTGGACGTCATCATGCGCCCCGTCGAGGCCTTCAGTACCCTGGGCATGGCGCGCGATCCGGTATACTCCTTCATGCGAGACTGGGACGCCTATCGCCTTGCAGAACTCATACTGCACGAATCAGTGCACGCCACGCTCTTTTTAAAGGGCCAAGACCAATTCAACGAGGAGTTCGCCAGCTTCGTGGGCAGAAAAGGCGCGGAACTCTACCTAGTCTCACGTTACGGGGAGGCTTCCGAACTCGCCCGTGTCACGGCTTTACGGAGGATGGACGCCTCGCGCTTCACGGGCTTTCTTAAAGAAACGGCCCGGCTCTTAGAAAGCGTATATGGCCGAAGTGATTTAAGTAGAGAAGAAAAGCTCAGAGAGAAAAGCCGCGTAATCACCGACCGAGCCGCGCTCTACAAGGATGAAGCGCAAAGCTATGACACCGTTGCCTATCGGTCCTTCGATATGGGCGGCATAAACAACGCATACCTAGACCTGTACCGCCTCTACGAGGACGACCCGTCACTGTATGAGCAGCTGCTTGAAGATAAAGCCCAGGGCAGCCTAAAAAACCTTGTGACCTTCGCTATCGCTACAGCGCGGGACTATAGAGCGTTGCAGAAAAGAAAGCTTGCGCCGCCAGGTATGGCAGAATATTTAGCATCATCGCCCTAGCCTGACGTAGACATGGCGAACAATCCGCTTCCGTCTTGCATTTTATGCGCATTTAGGGCACTATTCCGCATATCGCAACAAAATAAGCAGCGCCGTGACAGAAACAGACAGGCGCTGTCCTCTCATTCATTTTGCACTGGTAAGGATACGCGCGTGATAAACGTAATCGATGTGGCTTTTGGTTTCGGCGAACGCATCTTATTTAAGGATGCCAATCTCAAATTCACGCCAGGCAACTGCTACGGCATCATCGGCGCCAATGGCGCGGGCAAGTCCACGTTCCTTAAGCTGCTCTCTAGAGAAATCGACGTGGACAAGGGCGAAATTAGCGTTCCTAAGCAGCTGCGCATGGCCGTGCTTAAGCAGGACCATTTTGAGTTTGAGGAGGAGCGCCTCCTCGACGTCGTGGTGCGCGGCCACCCCAAGCTCTATGGCATCATGAAGGAGCGGGAGGCTATCTACGCCAAGGAAGACTTTACCGAGGCCGACGGCATGCGCGCCAGCGAACTCGAAGGCGAATTCGCCGAAATAGGCGGATGGGAAGCAGAAGCCCAGGCGTCCATACTGCTGTCCGGCTTGGGCGTAGCAGAAAGCGACCACGAGCGCTGCATGAAGGAAGTATCCGAGAGCGTGAAGGTGCGCAGCCTCCTTGCGCAGGCGCTCTTCGGCAACCCCGACATACTGCTGCTCGACGAGCCCACGAACGGCCTGGACCTAGACAGCATAGGCTGGCTTGAGGAATTCCTCATAAACTTTCCCAACATCGTCATCGTCGTGTCCCACGACCGGCACTTCCTCAACGCGGTATGCACGCATACTTGCGACATAGATTTCGGCCACATACGCATGTACCCCGGCAATTACGACTTTTGGTACAAGATAAGCCGCATGCTGCAGCAGCAGGTAAAAGACGAGAAGAAGAAGCGCGACGAGAAGGTAAAGGACCTTAAGGAATTCATTCAGCGCTTCTCAAGCAATGCCTCTAAGAGCCGTCAGGCCACGAGCCGCAAGAAGGTGCTGGACAAGCTTGAGGTGGAAGACCTGCAGCCCACGAGCCGCCGCTTTCCCTGGGTAGGCTTCAAGCCAGAGCGCGACCCAGGCAATAATGTGCTGCGTATACAGAAGCTATCCAAGACCGATGACGGCAAGAAGCTCCTGGACGGCCTGGACCTTATGATAAACAAGGACGACAAGATAGCCTTCGTGGGACGCGAACACCTTAGCAAGACCGCACTCTTTAAGATACTGGCGGGCGAGGATAAGGACTATGAGGGCGAGTTCTACTGGGGTCAGACCATGAGCAATTCATACTTTCCCAAGGAAAATGCCGGGCTCTTCGATTCCGACGACAGCATAGTCGAATGGCTCAAGAACTACACCACGAGCGACGACGAAACCTATATACGATCCTTCCTCGGCCGCATGCTCTTCTCAGGCGATGATGCGCTCAAGCCCGTGCGCGTGCTCTCAGGCGGCGAGAAGGTGCGCTGCATACTCTCGCGCATGATGCTCCAGAGCGCCAACTGCCTTATACTCGACGAACCGACCAATCACCTGGACCTTGAAGCGATAACCGCGCTTAATAACGGGCTCATGGAGTATCCGGGCGTCGTGCTCTTCACGAGCCATGACCATGAATTCGTCACTTCCATCGCCAACCGCATCATAGAGTTCTGCCCGGGCGGCCTTATCGACCGTATGATGAGCTTTGACGAATACCTGCAGGACGAGCAGGTTAAGGCGCTGCGCGACGAGTTCTACCACGGCCACGTCATAGCGGAAATCTAAAATCGGCACTGCCGCCCTTGGCGGCCTTCCATGCTATAATGCCCCGGCAGACGCTACATAGCGCGCCGGGGTTTTTGTTTGCTCCATTGGGCTCAAGTTCTGCTTGAAAAATGCGCCATAGAGAACCATACTTATTTTTTAAGAATTAATAGCTGAAAGAGGCCGCAATGCCGTTGAATGGTAAAACCCGAGAGCTTTCCCGTCACCAGTTTTCCATACGCAGCGCCCTCTATCTCGTCGTCGTCATGGCGCTCCTGCCCGCCTCCGCCATAATTATCATCACGGGCTTTGAGCACGGCCGACACCTGGAAGAGCAGGCCAAGACCGAGGCTTTGCGTCAGGCCGAAGCCTTTGGAGAAATCCAGCAGCGCATAACCGAGGCCACCAAGCAGGTGCTCGCCACCATAGCCAGCCTGCCAGCCGTGCGCGCGCGGGACTGGAACCAGGCCGTCGACATACTCAAAGCCGTGCATAGGCAAAATCAGGCCTATCTTAATTTTACCATCCTCAACGAACGCGGCATTGTCGTGGCTTCATCCCTGCTTAGCTTAGGCACGGATTTAAGCGAGAGGCCACACGTTAAAAACGCGCTGTCAAGCGGCCAATTCGCCACGGGAGAATACGTCATAGGCCTCATAGAATCGACGCCTTCCTTCGCCTTCTCCTATCCGCTGCTAGATGAAGACGGCGCGCCCTATGGCGTCATCAACGCCCTTTTCAAGCTATCCTCCTACGCCATGCTCTTTGAAAATTTCAATCAGCCCATAAACTCCTTCATTGGACTCGTGGACAGCAATGGCACGAGAATCTATTTCTACCCGCCCAAGGATACTAACCCCATAGGCAAGCCTATAAAGCAGAGCGTATGGCTGTCCGTGCTGTCCGGGGGAGAAAGCGGCACCCTGCTCGATACGGGCTCCGACGGCGTCGAGCGCTTCTTCGGTTTCAAGAAACTGAGGCTCAATCCTCTGCTCGAGCCCTATATGTACGTTATATTCAGCATGCCGCGTGCGAGCGTAATCGGCATTAGCAGACTAATCACCCTGCGCAATAGCATCATCCTCGTGCTGTCTACCCTGGTTTCCCTGGCTCTAGCAAGCTGGCTTTCTACCCGGCTCTTCGGCTCCCGGCTTAAACGCATACTGGACACGACCGAGCTCATACGCCAGGGAGACCTCAGCGTGCGCGCGGCCACCGAAGGCGACCGCTCCGACCTCGGGCGCATAGCCGAGGCCCTGGATAGCATGGCGCTGGCCATACAGAAACGGGACAAGGCCCTCGTCGACGACGCGGCGCGTTTAACAAGCTCGCTTGAGGAAAAAGAGATACTGCTTAAAGAAGTACACCACCGGGTAAAGAATAACCTGCAGCTCATCCTAAGCCTCATACGCCTGCAGGATGATACGAATAAACCATCGGACCTGGCGCGGCAGGATTTGGAATCACGCATAAGCGCCATGTCCCTGGTGCATGAAATGCTCTACCGTACGGAGCGCTTCAGCGATATAGACCTGGCGAGCTACACCCGTTCGCTCGCGGAATTGGTTCAAAGCTCGTATGGCAACGGCCTGCATAAAGAGCTAACGATCAACGTACTTGAAGTGCACTGCAAGCTCGATAAGGCCATACCCTTCGGCCTCTTGCTTAACGAGCTTATATCGAATGCCTTCAAGCATGGATTGGCCGGTCGCCGCGACGGCAAGCTTGTTATAGAATTGCATAGCGCCGAAGGATTAGGTACCCTGGTCGTTCGGGACAACGGAGGCGGTCTGCCGGAGGGCTTCGGCTTGAGCGACAGTAGCGGCTTAGGCCTGCGCCTCGCTGACGCGTTAGCCACTCAGCTGGGAGGAACGCTCGCCTGGTCATCGGAGGGAGGGGCGGCCTTTACCGTGCGCTTCCCTCTGGACGAGGGCTCCTGCTAACCCGAGCAACAAGCGCGCCTTAGGGGGCCGAGCCGCCACCGCTATCCTTCCATGCGCTTATGACCGCGTCCATGCGCGCGCTCAAGCCTGCATCCACCCTCATGCGCTCAGGGTGCCCGCCGAACCACATAAGCGATTCCTGCAAACCCTGTTCTAGGCTGACGCAGGGCAGAAAACCGGGCACTAATGACTTAAGCTTCGAACAATCGAAGGTCGTGTCGTAGCCCTTGTCGCCGAGCAAGCGCTCGGCGAAGCCTGGGTCATGCGACGCTATGAAGTCGCGCGGCGCGTATAGAAAGCGGGGCTTTACCCCCAGGAGCCGGGCCAGCGTGCCATAGATTTCGTTCCAGCTTGGAGCCGCGTCCCCCATGATTTGCACGGTTTGGCCAAGCGCGTGGGCATTGCCCATGAGCCCAACGAGGCCCAGGGCAAAGTCGCGCGCATGGGTAAGGGTCCAGCGCGCATTCCCGTCGCCGAATACCAGTATTTCCTTGCCTTCCTGCATCCTCGCCGCCGTCGTGTAGTCCGCGGAGCCAAAGAGCGAGGGTATCCAGGTAGCGCCATAGGTATGGGAGGGCCGTACGATGGTAGCCGGGAAGCCCTTCGCTATCGCCTCAGCCAGATACTCCTCGCAGGCTATCTTGCGCCGCGCATAGTCCCAATAGGGATTCACAAGCGGCGTATCCTCCCGTATAGGGCCGCCAAGCGGCGGCTTATGGTAGCAGGAGGCGCTCGATATAAAGATAAATTGGGCGCAGCGCCCTTCGAATACCTTACGCGCGCGCGACAGCTGCTCGGGGTCAAAGCTTATGAAATCAACGACCACGTCCCAGGCGCCTGAGCCTAAAACGGCGGGCATAAGCGTCTCGTCGCGCGCGTCCGCACGAAGGGTGTGGACGCCATGCACCGTGCGCAGCGAGCTGCCGCGGTTCAGGTGCCACAGCTCCCAGCCCTCGTCGAGGGCGCGCAGCGAACAATCGTACGAAAGGTTACCGGTACCGCCTATGAACAGCGCTCGCCCTTTATGTATCACGGCATGAGCTCCTTAAAGCAGGCGCTGTATAAACTATACGCGCCGCTCCTAATCGCACAGTACGCGCACGAAACGCTTCTTGCCCGCCTTGAGTATCAGTTCTCCGTCGTCGAGCAAGTCAGCGCCGACAGACGCCTTCTCGTCCTTCCAAGCCTGTTCGCCCACCGAGGCGCCGCCCTGCTGCACGAGGCGCCTCGCCTCGCTTTTTGAAGGGGTAAGCCCGGCGTCGACAAAGAGATCAAGCACAGGATAGCCCGCCTCGAATAAAGACCTGGCCAGTCGTACCGTGGGCATGGCGTTCTTGTCGCCGCCGCCGCCGAAAGCCGCCTTGGCCCCCGAAAGCGCCTTGTCCGCCTCGACCTTGCCGTGGATGAGGGAGGTCACTTCATAGGCCAGGCGCTCCTTGGCGTCGTTTATATTGCGATCAGGCGCAACCAAGGCGCGGCATTCATCCGTTGGCAGGAAGGTAAACATGAGGAGGAAGCGCAGCACGTCGGCGTCGCTTATGTTGCGCCAGTACTGGAAGAATTCATAGGGCGAGCTAATAGACGGATCAAGGAAAAGCGCGCCTTTCTCGGTCTTGCCCATTTTCTTGCCATCGCTCGTGGTTACCAGGGGGAAGGTAAGGCCGTAGGCCTCGCCGCCCTCAACGCGGCGTATGAGTTCCATGCCCGCGACGATATTGCCCCACTGATCGTCGCCGCCTATCTGCAGCTTGCAGCCATGGCGGCGGAAGAGCTCGAGGAAGTCGAAGCTCTGCAAGAGCTGGTAGTTGAATTCTATGAAGGACAGGCCCGTCTCCATGCGCATTTTGTAGGCCTCGAAGCTGAGCATGCGGTTGACGGAGAAGTGCCTGCCTATTTCGCGCAGAAAATCTATGTAGTTGAGATCCGCGAGCCAGTTCTTGTTGTTGTCCGTGCGCGCATGCACGCCGTCGAAACCAAGAAAGGGCTTAAGCTGTGATTCTATAGCCGCGGCGTTGCGGTCGAGGTCTTCATAGGAGAGCAGCTTGCGCATCTCGGTCTTGCCCGAGGGGTCGCCTATGCGCGCGGTGCCGCCGCCGAGCAGGGCTATGCCCGTATGGCCGAATTTAAGGAGATGGCGGAAGGCGAAGAATGGCACCATGTGGCCTATATGCAGACTGTGAAAGGTGGGATCGCAGCCCACGTAAAAGGTAATCGGCCCTTTATCCATTAAGCTTGAGAGCGCATCCAAGTCGGTACACTGCTGTAGTAATCCGCGTTCTTTGAGGGTTTCCAGGGCGGGATTCATATCGGTTCCTCCGTTTAGGAGCGATTATAAACGGATTAGGCGCGGGCAGGCAAGCGCTGCGGCCATGGAGTGCTGGGCCGATGAAGCCGCGGTCGCAGGCGATTACTTATCGCTGCCTGCTTAATCGCCGCGCACCCGGTTACGGCCCGCCGTCTTAGCCGCGTACAGATAGGAATCGGCGCGCTTTAAGGCGTCGCCCGCCTTCTCGCCCGGCCTAAGTATGACGGAACCCGCGCTTATCGTTATGATGGGCAGGCGCTCTAGCCTCAGGGATTCTACGGCGGCGCGCGCACGCTCGGCGAAGAGCCGCGCTGCGCGCGAGTCCTTGCTCTTGACGGCTACGGCGAACTCCTCGCCGCCCAAGCGTCCGAAGGCGTCGCCTTCGCGCAGGAGCGAACGCAAAGCCCCGCCCACCGCGGCAAGCACCGTATCGCCGGCGTCATGGCCGAAGCTATCGTTTATGCCCTTGAAGCGGTCGAGGTCCAGCATAACCACGCCCACGCTATGGCCTTTAGGGCGGACGGCTATGAAATCGCTCAAACGCTCGATGAAGCGATCGCGCCTCAAGGCGCCGGTCATGGGGTCAAAGGCCGCCTCAACCTCTACCTTGTCCGCTACTATGTATTTGGAAACGAACACGGCCAGCATGGTGAGGAGCACGCCAAGGAGCGTGGCAATAAGTCCCCAGAGATAGAGCGAACGCTGCGTATCAGCCACGCTGGCTACATCCTGCCTGAAGCGGTCGCCTATGCGCCACGCGTCCTCGCTCACGACCAAAAGCCTTGTGCGCGTGGATTCATCCGCCATTGAGCGCAAGGCGGCCGCGGCTGAACGCACGGTTTCTATACTGGCGCTGAGTTCGACAAAGGATTGGCTGCGGGAAAAATCGCGCAGCCCTTTGAGTTCGGACAGCGCGGTCTCTACCTCGGCGAAAATCGCTTGTGAGGGTATGCCCGACAGTTCAAGTTTAACCGCGCGCTGAAGGCCGCCGCGCACGATATTGGCCTTATGCACGGCATCCGCGTTGCCCGCCGTCCGCGAGAGCGCGAAGCCGGCCATACCCGCGCCTACGGCCACTAAAACAGCGGCGGCGACAATGAGCGGAATGAGGAGCGTCGAGGGTTTTTCAATAAATCTCTGCATACGTTTCCTAAATAAAGAGTAATTCTTTTACATAGTAGCCGCAATGCTTAAGGCTACAAAAACATCCTAATATATTCTAGGCGCTTGCGCTAGCGCTTAGCTTCAGAGCTTAGCGTTTTACGCGCCCCTTAAGGAGCAGTAGCGCCTCAAGGAGACCTCCGGCGATGGAGCGCGCCCTGCCGGAGTCGCCTGAGCAAGCCTCATGCGTGCCGCTATCGGTTGACGCGCTGCCCGACAGGAGCACCCGTCCCAGATTATGCCCTAGTTGGGTTTCGACAATCGCGTCTACGTCTCCTCCTGCCTCAAAGCCAGGCCCCAATGCTATAAGCGCGGGGGCCATGCCCCTGCGCAGGCAGTCATTGCTCTTAGCGTTGGTGGCGTCGACGAGGGCGTAGGGCGCAAGGGCCGCCACGAAACCGCAATCGGGATCGATGAGTAGCGGAATTATGCCCTCGGCTAGAAGGGTACGCGCCTCGGTTAGGCATTCAGCCTTACGCGCGACGAGGCCTTCCACCCTCGCCTCGCCTTCGTACGCGGCTTCGCAAAAGGCGAAAGCACGGTCTCGGGCCGTAGGCTTTTCTCGTTCAAGTATAACGACCCTGAAGCCCGCGGCGCGCAAGCGAAGCGCGCAGCCGGTGCCGAGCTCGCCTCCCCCGCGCAGTATTACAAGCTCCCCGTCACGGCCCGACAGCGGCGCGGCGTCGCGGCCCGCTATGGCGGCCATAATCTCGGCTACCACCGATACGGCGATTTCCTCCGGCGTTTCGGCGCCAAGGTCGAGCCCTATGGGAGCGCGCACGCGGTCTAGCTGCGCATCGGGCACGCCCTCCGCGCGCGCCTTGTCCAGGAGCACGCGCACCTTGCGCCGCGAGCCTAAGAATCCAAGGTAGGCGCAGTCGCGCAGGACGAAGCTGCGCAGCGCCCGCTCATCGCTGGCATGTGTGGCTATGACTACGCAGCTGCGCTTGTCCATGGGCACGGCGGCAAGCGCCTCATCCATACTCTCCCGGACATACAGTTCGGTGGCCATGGGAAAGCGCTCAGGCGTTACATAGCCGGGCCGATCATCGACTATGACGAGGCGGAAGCCCACGCTAGAGGCAAGACGGGCTATGGCCAGGCCTACATGGCCGCCGCCTGCTATAACGAGGCGGGCTTTAGCGCCGAACACCTCCACGTACACCTGCATGGAGCCCCCGCACTCCATATCGAGGCTGCGCTCGCCCGGGCCATGGTCCAGCGCGTAATCGAGCATGATAGGCCGGTCAAAATCTATGGCTTTCTTGGCCTCATCGATTACCTTAGCCTCAACGATGCCGCCGCCCACCGTGCCGAAGCTCGAGCCGTCGGCCAGCACTATCATCTTGGCCTTGCCGCGGGGCGTGGATCCTGAGGAAGCTACGATGGTAGCCAGGGCAAAGGGTATATTGGCCGCGCCGAGCTCTGCGGCCTTTGCGAATATATCCATCAAAATTCCTTTCACGCGTGAGGCATCGATAATATCCGCCAGACGACGCATAGGCAAGCCGGAGAGAGTCTCGCGCTAGATTACCAGGCCTTCCGCGGCCACCGCCCGAGCGCGCAGGGACAGGTCGGCGGGCTTGAAGGGCCTACCGTCGGCAAGCTCCACCTGCTCTAGGCCTAAGAGCGCGGCGGCCGCGGCCCTGCCAAGTCCGTCGCCTTTCATGATGCCGCTGCCCGACGAGCCAGCTACCCAGACGACATTGTGCGCGCGCTCGAGTACCGGGTTCTTATCGGGCCAGTGGTAGTCGTAATGCCCGGCCCAGGCCTGCTTAAGTTCGAGCCCTCGCGGATAGGCCGCCGCCAATGAGGGAAAATACGCGCCAAGCGCGGGCTCTATATAGGCCCTGAAATACTCTTCCTCGGCCCGCGGACGCGCGGCGGCCGGCCCGTAGGGCAAGTCTATGCCGCGCCCCAGCTCGTCGGCCATGCCAGCTACCGCAAGGTAGCGCTCTGGCACCGGCTTAAGGTAAATGCCAGCGTAGGGCAGAATGAGCGCAGGCGTGCCATAGGATGCCTGCCCGTAGAGCAAGTCCGGCCGCGCCACGCTGAAGCCGAAAAGCTGCCGTTTCTTAGGATACACGGCGCTGGCTATGCCAAGCGGCCCCAGCAGGTCCTGGCTCCAGCATCCGCCCGCCACGAGGTAGCGCCCCGCCTCGTAGTATTCGCCGCGCGCGTCTTTAGCGCCGACTACGCGCGTCGGCAATGAACCGCCCTCGTTATCCAGGTCAAAGCCCGTAATATCGGCTCCGGTGACGATAAGCCCGCCCAGTTCGCTGAAGCGCTCCGCGTACCAGGCGGCGAGAGCCTGGGCGGACAGTGCGCCGCAAAGCCTGCCCGCTATAGCGCCGCCCGCGGCCGGATAGGGGCCTTTCGGCTCCCTCGCCATGGCCGTGGCCGCCGAGAGGGCCTCGCCTTCGAGCAATTCTACTTCCTGCGCAAGAGAAGCGAGCCGTACGGCCTCCGTACGCAGCAGGGTCCACTCGTCGCGCGAGAACGTCCAAAGATAGCCCAGGCCCTTCAAGGCTATAGCTCCCGCTATGCTCCGGTAATGGATTATGGAACTCTCCGCAAGGTCGCGGCTCGTCTTGGAAAGAAAGAGGTTCCGGTAGAGCGCCGCGCTGCGCCCGGAGTTGACCGAGCAGAGCCTGGCGCCCTTCTCTGCGAGCGTTACGCTGAGCCCGGGAGAAAGCCGCTTAAGGTGATAGGCGGACGCAAGGCCCACTACGCCGCCGCCTATAACGAGCACGTCACTGGTCATGGTAGCGAGTATACGCTACAATCGAAGAGAGCGCTTAAAAAACCGGGGAGAGCGGAACCATGCCCACATTCGACGATATATGGACAGACAAGATGTACACCGGTATCGCTCACATCGACGAGCACCACAAAAAACTCGTACGCCTCCTCCTTGCCGTCCACGCCGAGCAGCAGAAGGGCGGCTCGCATGAGCGCCTGAGGGAAATACTCGCGGAGCTCGTGAGCTACACCAAATACCATTTCGTCGCCGAAGAGCGCCTCATGCTGGAGATCAAGTACCCGGGCCTTCCAGACCAGCGCCAGGCGCATCAGGACTTTAGCGCCGAGCTCAATGAGCGCTTCCTCTCGCTGTCCATAAAAGACGAGCGCCTGCCTGGCGAGCTTTTCGAGTTCCTGCGCGGCTGGTACGCAGACCACATACTCAAACACGACCTGGATATAGGCGTATTCATGAGGAATCAGGCCCTCCTCTCAGGCCATAGCTGATTAGCCCGGCCTGCATGTTTATGCAGGGCCATTGCATATTTATACGCTTTTCTGCTAGTTTCTCCGCGTGAAAACACAAGACTTAGCACAAGCCGGCGCTGCCGCCGCCAAGGCCCTGCTCAGCGCTACCAGGCCTATGAAAGACGCCGCGCTCAGGCTCATGGCGCGCCGCCTGAGGGAGAACGCCGCGGCGATTTTCGCCGCCAATGAAGCGGACCTTGCCGCCGCCCGCGCCGCAAAACTGGCCCCGCCCCTCGTAAAGCGCCTGGCCTATGACGAAAAGAAACTCGACGAATCGCTGGCCATGCTCGAGGCACTTGCAGCCCTGCCCGACCCCGCCGGCCGCGTGCTTGAGGCGCGCCTTTTAGACGACGGCCTTACGCTGAGGCGCGTGTCCTGCCCTATAGGGCTCGTAGCCCTGATATTCGAAAGCAGGCCCGATGCCCTCGTGCAGATGGCCGGCCTGGCGGCCAAGAGCGGCAACGCCATCATCGTTAAGGGCGGCAGCGAGGCCGAACGCAGCAACCGCGCCCTTGCCGCCGTGCTTGCCAAGGCCGGAGCCGAGGCGGGTCTGCCCGACGCCTGGCTGGGCCAGATCGATACCCGTGACGAGGCGGCAGAGCTCTTAAGCCTCGATCGCTACGTTGACCTCGTCATACCGCGGGGCTCCAATGACTTCGTCAGGCACATAAAGAGCGTAAGCCGCATACCGGTGCTGGGGCACGCGGACGGCGTATGCCATGTGTACGTGCATGAAGACGCGGATATCGAGCTTGCCTGCCGCGTCGCCGTGGACAGCAAGAGCCAGTACCCGGCGGCCTGCAACGCCGCCGAGACCCTGCTCGTCGACGAGGCCATAGCCAGGCGCGCCTTGCCGCTCCTCGCCGCCGCCCTGGAAGCGGCAGGCGTGAGCCTCGAACTCTGCCCCCGCAGCGCTAGCCTGCTCGGCACATCGCCCACGAGGCGCCTTAAGGGCGACGAGGGCTGGTCCGTGGAGTATCTGTCGCTTACCATGGCCGTGCGCGTCGTCGACTCATTGGACGAGGCAATAGCGCATATAAACCGCTGGGGCAGCGGACACACCGACGCCATACTCTGCTCTTCGCAGGCGGCCGCCGATCGCTTTATGACCGAGGTCGATGCGGCGTCGGTGTACCACAACGCCAGCACGCGCTTCGCCGACGGCTACCGCTACGGCCTTGGCGCCGAGCTTGGCATATCCACGGGCAAGCTGCACGCGCGCGGCCCCATGGGCATGGAAGGCCTCATGACCTACAAGTGGAAGCTTGAAGGCCGGGGCCAGGTAGTAGGCGATTACGCCGCGGGCATACGTAGTTTTAAGCACGCAGAGCTGCCCCTGGAACCGGAGCATAGCCATGGCCGATAGCGTGACCGGGGAACTTGAGGCGCGGTCCGCCCTGCGCGCCGCCAAGCGCGTCGTCATTAAGATAGGCACCAACACCATAACCAGGCAGAAAGGCTCGGGCGGCCGCATATCGGACGGCCCGGCCGACGGCCGCGGGGGCATAGACGGCGAATACCTGCACCGCGTGGCCGCCGAGCTGGCCGACCTTATGCGCGCGGGCACGCAGATACTCCTCGTCACCTCCGGCGCCGTAGGCATGGGAGCCCGCGAACTGGGCCTAGAGCGCAAGCCCAAGGACATGCGCTCTAAGCAGGCTTGCGCCGCCATAGGCCAGCCCCTCCTCATGGACGAGTACCGCAAAGCCTTTAGCGTGTACGGCCTCACCGCGGCCCAGCTTTTAGTTACCCGCGACGCCTGGGATAAGCGCACGGCCTACCTGAACCTGCGCTCCACCGTGGAAGCCCTCCTTGAGCGGCGCGTGGTGCCGGTTTTCAACGAGAACGATTCGGTATCCACGGTGGAGATAGCCTTCGGCGACAACGACCAGCTGTCTGCCTACGTAGCCAGCAAAATAGACGCGGAGCTGCTCATCATACTCTCCGACGTGGATGCCCTCTACGACGCCGACCCGCGTTCTAACCCCGCGGCCAAGAGCCTGCCCTACGTGCCCGAGCTTAGCGAAGAGATCATGGCGCTGGCGGGCGGCAAGGGCAGCGAGTTCTCCACGGGCGGCATGAAGACCAAGCTCCTGGCCGTGGCCATAGCGCGGGACGCCGGCTGCCGCGTGGTCATAGCCCACGGCAGGGCCCCCCTGGCCATAAGCCGCATACTGTCGGGCGAAAGCCTGGGCACCCTCTTCGACGCCGCCTCGGGGCTTAAGAACCGCCAGCGCTGGATAAAGAACTCGCGGGCCATAGGAGCCATACGCGTCGACGAAGGCGCCCTGGCCGCCATGCGCGCCAATAACTCTCTTTTACCGCGCGGCGTGTTGGCCGTCGAAGGCAGCTTCGAGCGCGGCGACGTGGTGCTCGTAAACGGCGCCGCCAAGGCCATAAGCGCCCTATCGTGGCTTGAGCTTGAAGAGGCGCGGGGCAAGCGCTCCGAGCAGAACGGCGGCCGCGCCTCAGGGGGCGGCATCAGGGTGGTAGCCCGCCCCGACGACGTGGTATTCCTGGACGAGTAGCCAGGCTGGCGGTAGCTTGACCGCTTACATCCCCGCTATGCGGCGTATAAGTTGGTCGGCGCCATTCTCCTTAGGCACGTAGCTTGAGCAGAGGCGTATACGCCGGTACTGATCCTCAAAATTGCGCGGAAATGGCGCAAAGAAGGCTTCCTTGCCGAAATAGCGCGCCTCCCAAAAGGCATTATAGCCGGCGCCTACCACCAATAGCCCGAAGGCGTTGAACCAGTCGACAGCGGGAAAGAGCCCGCCCTCGCGGTTATTAGAGCGGACGACCTTCCAGCCCTCGCCCTCCAGGTAATCGAAGCTCTTCCACACCTCGGCGCCTTCCCAGGCGTTGCCGTTGAAGCCGAAAAAGCAGGCCTGGTCGTCGGGATCAAGCCCCAGCTCCCTAAGCGCGCGGCCTGCGGGCATTATCTCGTCCCTATGCCGCACGACGAGCGGCTCCAGGCGTTCCGATGCGAAGGGCGTATTGAAGCCCGGCTCTATGGCCGCCGCGAGGTCGTAGTCCTCAGGCCTGAAGCACAAGGCGCGCTCGGCCGTGCGCATAGCGAAGAAGGCCGGATCCACCTGCCGTATGAGTATGGCCTTCTTGCAGGGCAGTTCCCGTATGAAGCTATCGAGGGCGAACCAGAAGAGATCGACTACCAGGACGTCGGGATTGTATGCGTCTATAGCCTTAAAGAGCGCCGACTCCCGCCAGAGTTCCGGCCCGAGCCGCTTCTCGTCCTCCGCGTCTATAGTTTCTATAGCTACGCCCTGCCGCTCGGCCAGGCCGGCAAAAGGCGTACGAACGCTGAGTATCTTATAGTCCCAATCCAGGCCCGCCCTGCGTATGGCGTTGGCTATGGACAGGCCCTTTACTATATGGCCGGAGCCGGTAGTTCCGCCGGAGTAGAAAAGTAGTTTCAAAACTAACTAACAGACAGAGTATGTTTTAAAAAAATTTACCTGTCCCTCAAGCCCAATCATCTCTATAGTCCAGCTTGGAATATCAACCTGAATAACACGATCTATATCAACATTATCGACTAATAAACCTTCATCAGCAATTATTAGCTTACGTGGAGCAATTGCTAGGAAACGTTGAGGTCCATAGAATTGTGTAGTAGGATTTTCAGGATAGGTACCCGATGAGGCTCCAAGAACGCGAGATACGGAAAGATCATCTAGCCGTACTTCTATCAATTTCCCATGATGCACAGTTGAACCGCTCCAACCATTTTCAGACGCGAGTATATAAAGTTGATCATCCTTAACAGCCAAGTCTTTAATAGTTAAATTTGCTATTCCAAGTTCTTGCTTTGAAGTAAAGCGATAATTCTCTGGGGTGGTAATCGAGAATTTTAATAACCCACTAATATTGTCAATTACCGATGAGACATAGATATTACCATTACCATCAACAGCTAGCCCTTGAAATTCAATAGAAGCTCCAGCAGGCTTAAGTACAACATTAGCGCTTAAAGCAGTTCCCGATTTAAAGTCAGATACATATATTTGACTAGAACTCAAAAAATACATTCGATTGCTAAAATAATCTATAGCCATGCTGGTAACTTGGAAAGGATGATCTATTGTTGTTTCATTCTCGCTCTCAATATTATTAAGAATTCTAATCGGGCTTTCAGAGCTAATTAGAAGTCGTCCGTATCGGTCAAACTCAAAATCCGCATCCGGCCAAAAACTATAATAATTACTTAAGGGCGTCCCAGGATTCAGAACTGAATCAACGATTAAAAGATATGCATCGTTCACAGCATCTGGAAGCAAGATCTTCGTCTCCGCCACCTCCAGCCTCATCGCCACGTTAAGGGTCTTGCCCGCGCTTAAGTCCAGGGTTGAGCTGGCTCCATACGCTTTTACGAGGCTTGGAAACGTGGCAATAAGGTCGGGATAGGCCAGGCCCGTAGCCGCCCAATCCACCGGCGCGTAGAGTTCTATAGTGCGCTGGGGGCCGGCGGGTATGCTGGCGCGGAAGCTGGGGGAGCTGCCGGGTATGGTATAGGTCACGGCCTCCATGCCCGGGCCGCTTACGGTTATGCGGTACGAGCTGAGTACGGGCAAAGCGGGGAAAGGAGCGTCGGACAGGGCCCGCGACGCGCTTCCGCCCAATTGTATGACTATGGTGGCGTCGCCTTGCGCGGGAAAGAGGCCCGAGCAGGAGGCCAGCAGGGCTATAAGGCTTATAGAAGCGAATACAAACAGGGACTTTCGCATGGCGGTCCTCCTCGCGCGTACGCGCGTGTTGCAAAAAAGACGCATGGGCTTACCAGCTCACGGTAATGGTGACGCCGGCGGCCGCCAGCGCCGCTAAGAAATCGCCGGATACGCTGGCAAGCGAGGCGAAGCTGGAAGCGTCCATGCCCGGAGGCAAGAGGGGCTTAAGCTCTTCGTAAGCGCTTTCAAGCGGCGTAAGGGCAGAGCCGTCGGCGCCCAGGCTGCTTGAGCCGCCGCCGGATACGGCTACGGCCTGGCCGTTAGAGCCGAAGAATACGACCGTGCCTTCGTTTACCGCGAGGTTAGCGCCGTCGAAGTCGAACCAGGTGCCGCGCACCGAGGCGGTGGCGGTGGGGCTCTTAACGCTGAAGTCCGTTGCTCCGCCGGCGGGGGCGCTTACCTGGGCGCTTACGCGGCCGGTGTTCAGGAAGAGCTTGACTATATCGCCGCCCTCGGCCTTTACCAGCTCCTCGAGCGTAAGCTTGGTAAGGGGCTTAACCGTCAGGGTGGATGAGCCTAAGCTCAATACGGCCAGGCTCTTAAAGCCCGTGGATATGGAGCTGTTCTTGGCAAGGGTCATGCCCTTGACCGCGGGCTTCCACGCGCCTCCGGGCGCCATGACCTCAACCTTGCCGCTAAAATCCTTGAGCACGGCCGTCTGGGCCTGGGCCCACAAGGCGCTAGCCGCGAATAATACGATACAGAACGCTAAGAAGCGTTTCATGGCATGACTCCTCATGGCTACATAGCCAGTACGATGGAGAGCGCCGCGAGCCAGCGCAGGGGCTCCGTCTCCAGGAAGGCCGCACCGGGCACGAAGAGCCCGGAACCGAATAGTATGTTCAAATCCGAATAGGGAGCCCAGCGCAGGGCTCCATAGACTTCGAAACCCAGCCAGAGCGAATCCGAACTGGGGTCAAGGCCCGAATCCGCGGGACCTCCCTCATTACTGCGTAGGAAGGCGCTGGATTGCAATTCGGCGCTCAGGTAGGCCGAAAGCCTTGTATCATAGCCCGCCTGTGTTACGAACAAGCCCGCTAAGCGCGGCGCGAACACCTGGCCCTGCGGGATAGCGTTCACCGACAGATAGGGAGAAAGGAAGCCCAGCTCGCCGCTGGCATAGCGCAGGCTGCCGTATAGCCTGTCCTTGGCAGGGCCTGGGGGCAGCCAGGATACTGAAGTCTTGCCGGCCAAGGAATAGGAGAAAACCTCCCCTTCCTCTTCTACGAAGCCGTTTACCAGGGCAAGCTCATAGCTCAGGGCGTCGGCGCTGCTGCCGCGGAGGCCCATGCTCAGGTATTGGGAATTGAGGGCGCCCGAGCCCCGCGCGTCGAACTGGGCTATGGCGTCAACGAAATAGGTAACCGTGCCGGGAAAGCTCAGGCTTGCCGCCATGAGGGCGCGGGGCGGGGCGAAATACACGCTCGTATCGGCGCGCTCGCTTAAGTCCGCGCCGGACATCACGACGGTGGAGCCGTTCTTGTCGAGGAGCCCCGCGTAGAGCGATGCAAGCGATAGCCTGGCAGAGCCCCAGGAGCTGTTCAGGCTGAAACCGTCGTACAAGCCCGAAGCTATCATGCCGGCGCTGTCGGCGTAATTCTGCCTGCCTATACGTATGCTCGTGCCCGCGGCGGGCTTTAAGAGTATATCGAAGCGCCTGGGAGCGAAGCCGAACGACCAGGCATCGTCTTTATAAGAGAGCGTGAGCGCCGCGGATAGATAGAGTTCGGTGTCGGCTCCGGCGCCGCCCGCGGGTATGGATGACAGCCAGGGCGTAAGGCCCATAGAAATAGAAAAGCCGTCTTCGCTTACTTTGGGCGAGAGGCCCAGCGCGGCGCCGAAATCCGCGCCGTAGGCTAATAAGGCGGCAAGGCTTAAGGCCAAAGCCAGCAGCGGTCGTTTCATAGAGCGCCTCCTTGCAGGTCAAGCACGCGCCCGAGTATGCGCAGGAAGCGTTCGCCGCTTAGCGTCATGGCAGGGTCGCTCAGGCCTTGAATGGCCCGCAGGTACAACAGCTCGCGATAGGCGTAGCGGGGCCCGGGGGCCATGCCGTAGAAGAGGCCGCCCTTCATTTCGAAGGCGCTCATAATGAGAAAGGAAAGATCGGCCAGATTGAGCGCGCTTTGAGGCAGAGCCCAATCGGGCAGCCAGGCGCTTTCCTTGGCTTGGTTGAATGCGTCGCGCGGCGCTATGTCAGGCTTTGCCTTGTCCGCGGCCGATAGCACGAAGCGCGCCGCGCTTTGGGCGCTCAATATGCCTTCCGACAGAAGCGCATCGATCTCCGTTCCCGATTGGGCAAAGGCGTAGGAGCTTATGAGTAGGAATACCAAAGCCATATAAACTTTCTTCATGGGCTTTCCTTGTTTTAGGTCTATACTGATTACTATACTGCGTATGTAAGATATCGCACAGTTAGAAGTTTTATTTACGCTGTAATATGAAAAGTACGCGAGGAGCAGCCGATGAAATTCAAGAAGCGACATGCGCTCATAGCCCTACTATCCGCTGGACTCTTTTCCCTTCTCTACCTGCTAGCGCCGTTTCGAGCCTTGGAGTGGCGGCTCTACGACGCCTTCCTCTGGCTCAAGCCTGAGCGCCCGCGCACGGACGCCCTGCTGCTCTTGGACGTAGACGACCGCGCCGTGGAGCATGCGGGCGTATGGCCCTGGCCGCGCTCCTACGTGGCCGACGGCATACTGCGGCTTAAGGAATTCGGCGCTAAAGCGCTCGTCTTCGATATAGAATACGTGGACCTAAGCCCTGGCGGCGTTGATTTGGACTATCTGCGGCGCGGCTTGCCCCGCGATTTCCAGCGCAGCTTCGGCGACATAGCGGCCAATTCCTCCGACCTCTTGTCCGCGGTGTTGGATGGCCAGCTGGGCAGGCAGGACGCCCTCCTCTACGCGGGCGAGCTCGACGGCCTTATTGCGCAGGAGCGCGACGATCTCTTGGAGCGCACGCGCCAATTGGCTCGGGATAACGACCTCCTGCTCGCGCAGGCCATGGAGCTGTACGGCAAGGCCTGGGCAACCCTTAACCTGCAGCCCCTGCCCCTAAGCGGCGAGCAGGCAGCGCGCAAAGAATACTATGCGCGTTTCGCCGCCCCGCTAGAGGAAGCCGGAGGCGCGCAAGCCGGCTCCTACGTGGATGTGCTCGCCCCCATACCGCCGCTCATCAAGGCGGCGCGCGGGGCGGGCTTTACCAACGTGGCCATAGACTCCGACGGCGTGCGCCGCCGCATAGAACTGGTTCGCAAGGTGGACGGGCTCTGGTACGCCCAGCTCATTTTGAGTCCCCTCCTTGAGAGCCTTGGAAATCCAGAATTGCGCCTGGAGGCACGCTCGCTCATGCTGCGCGGCGCCGCCCTGCCCGGCGGCGAGCGCGCGGATATACGCATACCCTTGGACGCCAGGGGCACCATGCTCATAAACTGGCCTAAGACGGACTATAAGGACAGCTACGCGCCGCACCTGTCCTTCTACAGCCTCTCGTACATGGATGAGCTGGAACGCGGCCTGGACGACGCGCTATTATCCATAGCCTCCTCCGGGCTTTGGCTTGCGCTGGCTCAGGACCAAAGCCTCGCTGCCGCCGCCATAGCCCTTAGGCAGGCCGAAGAACTCGTCGACCAAGCGGCGGCGCAGCGGCGCATAGCCCTGGACGAGACGGAGCTCGCAGCCTTCGATGCCTATATAGAGGCGCGGCGCGCCTTGCGCGAAGGGGCGGCGGCCTTTCTGGATTCCGGCGCGCTCTCGGGCTTGGCCGGCGGGGCGGCAAGCCTCGCCAGCCGAGCGAAGGCCGGCATGGCCGACGGCGCTGAAGCCATACGCGCGGAGGCCGCGCGCGTGGCCGCGGCGGGCGCGTCCCTAGAGGCCATACTCAAGGAATTGACCGCGCTGCGCAGCTTCGTCGCGGACGCGGTAAACGGCAAGATATGCATTATAGGCTGGGTAGGCACGGGCACGACGGATATAGGCGTGAACCCCTTCTACGGCGATTACATAAACGTGGGCACGCACGCCGCGGTGGCGGACACCATACTCTCGCGCTCCTTCATTAAGGCCGCCGAACCCTGGGCCGGCGTACTGGCCGCCTTCCTGCTCACGCCGCTCGTGATAATCGGCATGGGGCGCCTAAAGCCCGGCCTCCGTTCCGCCGTAGGCTTCGGCAGCATAGCGCTCACGCTAGGCCTGTCCTTCGCCCTATTCGCCTGGAAAGGCCTCTACATACCGAGCCTTGCGCCGGCCTTGGCCATAGGTGCCGCGGTAATAACCCGGGAGCTCTTCGATTACCTGAGTACGGAGCGCGAGAAGAGCTTCCTGCGCAAGGCCTTTAACACCTATCTGTCCGGCGACGTGGTAGAGGAGATCATAGCGGACCCGAGCCGCTTAAAGCTCGGCGGCGCCTCGCGGGATATGACCGCCCTCTTTACCGACGTGAAGGGCTTTTCCACCATATCCGAACAGCTATCGCCCGAAGCCCTCGTCGCCCTCCTCAACCGCTACCTGTCGGGCATGAGCGACGTGATCCTTGACCAGAAGGGCACCATAGATAAATACGAAGGCGACGCCATCATAGCCTTCTTTGGCGCGCCTTTGGACCTAGAGGACCACGCCCTGCGCGCCTGCCGCTCGGCGGTGCTCATGAAGAGGGTGGAGACCGAGCTCAATAAGCTCTTCATGGCTGAGGGCCTCTCGCCCAGCCCCCTGGCCACCCGCATAGGCTTGAACTCGGGCAACATGGTCGTGGGCAATATGGGCACCGAGCGCAAGATGAATTACACCATCATGGGCAACGCCGTGAACCTCGCGGCGCGGCTCGAAGGCGTGAACAAACAATACGGCTCCTGGATACTGGCATCGCAGTCCAGCGTGAGCGCCGCCGGCGACGCCATAGTGGCGCGGCAGATGGACCGCGTGCGCGTGGTGGGCATATTCGAGCCGGTGCGGCTCTATGAGATACTGGAATTGCGACAGGACGCGACCGCCGAACTGCTCGAGCTGGTCGAGCGCTTCCACGCGGGGCTCGAGGCCTTTGAGGCCAAGGACTGGTCCGCGGCAAAAGCGCTCTTTAAGCAGGCCACGGAAATCTACCCCGCGGACGGCCCCTGCGCCACCTACATAGAACGCTGCGACAAATTCATGAAAACGCCGCCCCTTAAGAACTGGGACGGCGTGTTTAACCTTACGGAAAAATAATGCTTAGGGAGCGGCGCTCTCGTCTATGACGGGGGCGCCCCAGGAGCGCAGCCTTGACTCTATAAAGTCAAGGCAGGCTTCGTGTTCGGCTTTGCCGCGGCCGCTTACCGCGATAGCGTCCCCGAATTCCAGCATGATGGGAAGTTTCCGCCGCACCGGGCCGAAGCCGCGCATGAGCATGGAATTGCCCCAGTAATCGGTCTTAAGGGCCACCGGCAGCACGGGCACGCCGGCTCGCGAGGCGAGCTTTACGCCCAGGCTGTTAAAGCCCGAGCGCCTGAACTCAGGCGTGCGCGTGCCCTGCGGGAAGATGATGACCGACCTGCCCGCCGATAAATGCCGTACGCCTTCCCGCATTACCGTATCGAGATCCTTGCGCGGGTCGGTGCGCGTTACCGCTATGGGGTCGCGAGAGCGCATGATAGGGCCCCATATAGGACCATGCAGCAATTTCTCTTTTACCACGTAGGTGCAGAGCCGGATAGGGGTGATGAGGCCGGGCAGCAGCATGGTTTCCAGGGTGCCCATGTGGTTTGCCACGAACACCGCGGGGCCGGAGAGCGCACGCACCCGATCGAGGCCGCTTATATGGAAGCGCGCACCGCAGCTCTCCAGGCTATGCATAACCTCAAGCGAGCTTGCCGCCCAGGCCTCGTCGTCATAGAGACCTTTTAGGGCTAAGGCCCGTGAGCGGAACATGATGCCGAAGAATTTGGTATAGGGGCTCCAGCGGGTGCCGAGCATAAGGTACTCGCGCAGGCAGGCTCGTATGCCCTCGGGGCTATGGTAGGCATCGCCTTCAATGGTTTGCAGCATCAGTATCACCTCGCGGGTAAAACTATAGCCTAAAAGTCTTTTATGGCGCTAGTACGGGCACTTGCCCAAGGGCGCTTCCATTGGGGATACTGTAGGCATGACAGGATCGTCTCGATGTTAAGCTACCGCCATGCCTTCCACGCCGGCAACCATGCCGACATCCTAAAGCATACGGCGCTGGTGTGCTGCCTGGACTATATGACTAAAAAAGACGTGCCCCTGCTCTACGTGGACAGCCACGCCGGCGCGGGCGCCTACCAGCTGGATACGGGCTACGCAAGCCAAAACCGCGAGTGGGAAGAGGGCTATGCGCGGCTCCTCTCCTATGCAAATGGCTCGCCAGAACGGCGCGTATCCGCGCCGTTGTCCTATACGCCAAGCGCGGCTGTGCCCGAAGCCCTGCGCGCCTACCTTGAGGCCATAGCGGCGTTCAGGGCGCGACCAGGCGCCGAGTCCTCGTATCCAGGATCTCCCGCTCTTGCCCTGAGCCGCCTGCGCGCGCATGACCGCGCGGTGTTCTTTGAATTACACCCAAGCGACTGCGCGTTATTGCTAAAGCTTTGTTCTGAAGAGCCGCGCGCGCGCGTGCGCAGGGAAGACGGCTTTTCGGGCCTCAAGGCCGTGCTGCCGCCCGCCAGCAAGCGCGCGCTCTGTTTGGTCGACCCTTCCTACGAGCTCGCCAGCGACTACGAAGGCGCTCAGCGTGCCCTGCGCGAGGCGCTCAAGCGCTTCGCCACGGGGTCCTTCCTGCTATGGTACCCCCTGCTTGAGCGCGCCGAGGCCAAGGCCTTTCCCGCGCTCCTGCGGTCGGAAGCCGAGGCGGCCGGGCGGCCCTGGCTCGACGCCAGGCTCTGGCTGCGCGTAAACGCGCCCGGAGAGCGCGGCATGGCGGGCTCCGGCATCATAGCCGTAAACCCGCCCTTCGCCCTTGTTACGGCCCTGGGCGAGTGCCTGCCCTACCTGGCTGCCGCCCTGAGTCCCGCTACGGGCGGCTGGTCTTTGGATACAAGTAGCGCTTAATCTTCTGCGTAGGCGTCTTCTCGAAGGGCCCATCCTGGGCAGCCACGCGGCTTATGCGCGAGAAGCTGGCAAGCTTGGCGTTCGCCTCCTTACGCACCAGCTCCAATATGCGCTGCGCGGCCTGTTCGGCGGCCTTGCCCGCCTGCCCCAGCTGAGAGACGGCCCCCTGCAGGGCCTCGCCCGCGGCCTTGCCCCAGCGCGACGCTAAGCGTTCCGCGCCGGCCAGCCCGTCCTGCGCGCAGGCGCCCAGCTCCTCGAGCAATTCGGGCTTGAGCTGCACCAGGGCGCCAAGGCCTTCCACGTCCGCGTACACCAGGGATTCGGCCACATAGGGCGAGCGGTTGAGCAGGGCCTCCAGTTCCTCGGGGTAGATATTCTCACCCGCCGGCCCCAGTATCATGTTCTTGGAACGGCCGCGCAGGTGGAAGCGCCCCTTGTCGTCCTTAAAGCCAAGGTCTCCGGTGCGGAAATAGCCCTCCTCGTCGAAGGCCTCCGCCGTGCGCTCGTCGTCCTTATAGTAGCCGGAGAACACCATGGGCCCGCGCACGCGCAGCTCGCCAACCATGAGAGAGGGATCTTCCGCCGCCGGTTTTTGCTCAGCAAGCTTAATATCCGCGCCTTCAAGGGCGGGTCCGGCCGCGCGCAGCTTTGTCTTGCCCACGGCCGATGCCGCTATGATGGGCGCGGTCTCGGTTAGGCCGTAGCCTATGGCATAGGGGAAGCGCGCGGCGATGAGGAAGCGCTCCACCTCGGGGTCCAGGGGCGCCCCTCCTATGCCGAAGAAGCGCAGGCGGCCGCCGAAGGAGCGCTTGAGCTTTGCGCCCGCCAGCCGCTCGAGGAGCGGCCGCAGGAGCGGGAAACGGTACAGAGCTATGCCCTCAAGCCCGGGTTTTACCCCGGATTTGTATACTTTCTCGATAACCAGAGGCACGGACAGTACTATGGTCGGCCGCACCGTGGCCAAGGCCGGCAGCAGGGCCGACGCGGAAGGAGGCCGGTCCAAGTAGCGTATTGACGCGCCTGACATCATGGGTATGAGGAAGCCTATGGTGTACTCGTAGGCATGCGCGAGCGGCAGTATGGACAACAGGGTATCTCGCGGGCTCAGCACGATGACAGAGCGGCAGGCTAATGCGTCAGCCAGGTAGTTGCGATGGCTGAGCATCACGCCCTTAGGCGTTCCGGTGGTGCCCGAGGTATACACGATCGCGGCAAGGTCGCCGGGGCTTATAGGGGGCGAGGCAAAAGCCTCGGAGCGTTCCGCTATGGCCGCGTCGGCCGTTGGCGTGGATAGTTCCTCGATGGCTATGAGCCGCAGCGCGGCCGAAGAAAGCTTCTTAGCCTGCTTGGCCGATACGATGGCCAGCTTAGCTCCCGCGTGCGCCGCTATGGCTAGGACTTGCGCCTCGCTAAAGTCCGTCAGAACGGGTACGGCCACGGCGCCGGCGCGGGCTATGGAAAAGGAGGCTATGCCCCACTCCGGGCGGTTTTCTGAGAGCAGGAGCACCCGGTCGCCCTTGGCCACGCCGAGGGCTTGTAAGCGCGCCGCTCCCTGGCGGGAGAGGCGTTCAAGTTCAAGGTAGCTTATGGCCTTGGCATCGGCCATGCCCAAGGCGGGCAGCGAATGGAATAACAAAGCGCCGCGAACGGCTATATCGGCCAGGGTGTGCGAGTCGTAATCGTAGAGCATATAAAACCCTCCGCGCAGTAGGACGCGCGGAGGGCGTAAAAAGTTGCAGACGAGCCTATTCGTCGGGGCGAAGCACGACTATGCGGCCTTCTTCCTCCAAGGCGCGTATAAGGGCCACGATGCGCATGCCGGCTTCGTCGCAGTCCTTCAGCCGCATCCTGCCCAGGGCCGCGAATTCCGCCTTGAGGCGCTCGCGCCTATCGGCGGGCAGGCGCTTAAAGAGGCGCTCGCGCTCGCCCTCTTCCACGAGCTTCGCGGCAAGGAGCAAGTCGCGTTCGTCGGCCTTTTCCAGCACAGCGCGTATCGACTCGTCGTCCAGTATGATGATGTCCTCGAACACGAACATGCTGCGCTTGATCGACTCCGCCAGCTGCGGGTCGCTTGCGTCGAGCGCCATGATGACGCGCCGCTCGGTATCGCGCGGCGAGAGGTTAAGTATGCCGACGATCTTCTTGACGCCGCCCGCCTCGAATCCCGATTTTTCCAAAGCCGAAAGCTTCTTGGCCAAGATGCGTTCCGTCTCGGACAGCAGCTGCGGCGTTACCCAGTCCATGGTCGCCACGCGGCGCGTCACGTCCGGCTGGAGCGCCTCGGGCAGCAGCGACAAAAGACGCGCGCCTAGGGCGTCGTCCAGGAAGGACAGCACGAGCGCGCATACCTGCGCGCGCTCGTTCGAGAGGAAGAGCGCGAAGGGCTCGGCGGGTACGCCGGCGAGCGAGGCGAAGGGTTTGGCCGATAAGCCCAGGCTCGCGGCGTCGGCCTGCCCGAAGAGCATGCGGTCGGACAGGTCCTCCTGGCCGCCTTTAAGCTCCCCTATCTGGCGGGCCATGGCGGCCATGGCTTCCGATACGCCCGTGCGCACGGATTCAAGCCCGGCTTTCAATTCTAAGGCGAGCGTAGCCATAGGGTCGCTTCCCGCGCCGGGAGCTCCGGCGCGCACGGCGGCGGCTCCGTCAATTTTCGCGGCTATGCTCGAGCCTACGCGCTCTATGCCGGAAAGCTCCGCAACGGGCGAGCCGCCCAGCCTAAGCCATACACGGCTCTCCTCGCCGTCCAGCAGCTCTATGGCCGAGCCCTTGCGCAGGGCCCGAAGCGCGTCTATGGAAATAGCGCCTGCGTTCCGCAAAATCTCAGCCGGCATGGAGGCCCTGCGGGCCGCGGCGCGGCTAAGCGCGTTGATTTCGTCGCCCTTGCGCTCGTACCAGTACTTAGCCGACAGCATGTGGATAATCGGTTCGAGGACTAGGAAGGGGTAAACGACGCTCAGCGCGCCTTTGGCCGCTCCGATTGACAGTTTGCAGGTCGTTAAGACGATCATCTCATTCGGCGGCACGATCTGGCAGAAGCGCGCTTCGGTCTCCACCTGAACCAAGGCGGGTTTTATGCCGGGCACGAAGCCCCAGGCCTCGCCTAGCTCCTCGATGACCGCGGCTAGGATACGCTCTACCTGGGCGAACTCTATGTCGGTGATGCCCCCCGACGCGAGCGGCTTCGCTCCGCCCGCCGGCTGGGCTTCCGCGGCGAGCCGGGAGCCGAACAGCCGTTCTATTACCGCGTCGGTGCCGGCAGCATCGATATGGAGCAGGGCCTGGCCCTTGAGGGGCTCCATGCTCACGACGGCTATAGTCGACGGGCCAGTCAGCGGATCCATGAACTCGCAATAGGTCATCTGGTCCACGAGCTCGAGCGAGAGCTCGCAGGGCAGCCTGAGCGCGGCCGACAGCCGCGTCGAGGCCAGGCGCGTAAAGACCTCGGTGACGTTCTGCATGGTACGAAGCTGTTCCTTGGAGAACTTGTCGGGACGCCTGAAATCGTAGAGCTTGATCCTGCCGCCGGCAGGAAGCTGCTTTCTGGAACCCAGGATTTTCAACGGCACGGGTATAAGCTCCTCCGGCTCATCCGCGTAGTTCCGTATGACCTCGCTCATGACGCCGCCCCCCGGCCGGCAAGCTCGGTTACGCGTATGCCGAAGTTTTCGTCTATGATAACGACCTCGCCCTTGGCCACGAGCTCTCCGGCAGCTACGAGCTCCACCGGCTCGCCGGCTATGGAATCGAGCTCGATGATCGAGCCCTTGGCTACGGTGGAAAGGTCGCGCACCGACAGGCTCCTGCCGCCCAGCACTACCTGCACCCGTACCATCGCGTCCTCTATGCTTCCTGTCCTCATGATAGTACCTCGCTTGAATCCTGATAGCTCCGCGTTACGACGAACGCGCTTTTTCCATGCCGTTTTTGAAGCCTGCCCTCGGCCACCAGCACGCCTCCTAGCTCAAGATACGCTACACCGCCCTCAGGCGCTTTCATGGCCAGCTTGCCTTGGTCCTTTGCGCGGTCCAGGTCCTCGGCGCTCATCGCCCCCGAGGCGATCACGACGTACGCGTCGAGCTCCAGCCCGCCGATAGCGGCCGTCGCCTCGCCGGCATTGTCCCGTGTTCCCATGGCATCCTCCTTATGTCGTTAATCCATTTACCTCATACGAGCATACGACCCCATCCTTGCCAGGTCTTGCACTATCTTGAGTTTGAGGCGAGGGATACCGGTACTATTTTGCGGAAACGCGGATTGGAGGACCGGAAGCGAGGCTGTGACGACTAGCGCCCGGCCAAGCGGTACTCGCGCGGCGACACGCCGACTATGCGCAAGAAGTAGCGATTAAAAAACGAGAGGTTGTTGTAACCGACCGCCTCGGCTATCTCAATGATGGAGAGGCCGGACGACTTGAGCAGGGCGCAGGCCCGCTTTATGCGCTGGCGGTTGATGAATTCGAAGAGGGGGCAGCCGGCAAGCTCCTTGAAACGGCGGGAGAAGTCGCTCGTGTTCATGGCGCACTTGCCCGTGAAGAACTCGAGGCTATAGGCCTCCGCATAGTTCTCTTCTATGTGCCGCTTGGCGTCTTCTACCCGCCACACGCCGGAAGGGGCTTTCCAGGCGGCCGCGCGGCGCGTGGCTAGTATGAGAAACTCCAGGGCATAGGCCGAGGCAAGGGTGGCCGACGACGCTTCGTCGCTCTCTAGCTCGCGCGCTATGCGCCTGGCAAGGCCGGCGAGCTCGCGCGAACTTTCAGCGTCAAGGGAGCGCCAGAAGGACGCGTCCGATAGCAAGGCATCCAGGCTCGCCGCGTTGGCTTGGGTAGGAATAGAGAACGCCGAGGCCGATAAACGCACCACCGCCCGCGGTTGAGCCGTACCCTCGTTATCCCCATTGCTAGCCACGGTCAATACCGCGCGCTCGTCTCCTCCGCTCGCGGATACCGTATAGAGGCGTGATGCTAATTCAAGGCAGAAGCGCGCGTGCATAGCTGGCACCCAGTATACGCCATAGGCGCTTAGGCGCAAGTCGGAGAAAACGGGCTTAAGCCTTGGCTTCCTTAAGTTTGATGATAAAAGCGGCCGCGTCCTCTTCGTCACGGGATAGCCCGGCGCCTAGCTGCGAAGCTAGCACGGCCATTAATTGCAATCCCAGCGTATCGGGTTTCTCCAGCTTGAGCGTCCTTGGCAAGCCCGGGCCATCGTCTGCATAACGTAGCACAAAGCCGCCATCCCTATCCGTAGCTATATGTATGCTCATACGGCAGCGCCCCGTCTCGTCGCAGGCGTATTTGAGGGAGTTGCTCATTAGCTCGTTCAGGAGCAGCCCAAGCGGTATCGCCCGTTCCAGTTCAAGCAAGGCTCGCTCGCCCTGAAGCTCAAAAACTGCCCGCGGCGCTGTATCGGCATAGGTCGATATAAGATGGCTGGCAAGCGCCCGGGTATAGGAGCCAAGGTCTATGGCCGCCAGATCGCTCTCCTCGTAGATTTCCGCGTGCACGAGCGCCATGCTACGTATACGGTTTTCGCTCTCAAGCAGGGCCTTCTTCGTAGACTCGTCCTCAAAGCCATCGGCCTGCAGGCTCAAAAGGCTCGCGATTACCTGGAAGTTATTTTTCACGCGGTGATGCACCTCCTTAAGGAGGCTCTCTTTTTCCTTGAGAGACCCGGCAAGGCGCAGCTCGCTGGCGCGGAGGCGGGAGTAGGCAATGCGCGTAAGGGCAAGGCTCGCGCCTAAGAGCAGCACGGCCGCGATGAGTACGCTTATGGCCAGGAAGGCGCGCGGGTCGCGCTCATAGAGGCCAAGGGGTTTATAAAGAATCACGGCGCCGTCGGGTACGCGGCTCATGGGCACGCCGAAGCGCTTAAGCTGACGCCAGTCGAGGGACAAGGGGGTAGCGCGCACATCGTCGACCTCAATGGTTGCCGGAGACTCGCCTTTTAATACCCGCAGCGCCATAGCGCCTGCGGCCCTACCCTGGGCAAGGCCGCTCGTCAGCGCGCCGCCCACGATGCCGTGGCCCATATAGAAATCCCACAGTCCGAATACCGGGCCTTTGGCGGCAGCGCTGAGTTGCGAGCCTATATCCCGCATTGACCACACGAGTCCCGCTTTATCCCGGGCGTAGGATAGTAGCATAACGGCGCTCGTGTCGCTTAATCCCTCGGATTCAGCGACAATTTCGCTAAACGGCGCGTCAGTGAAGCTTGATATCTCAAGGGGGCAGCGTATCTCTTCTGCGGCTTCGAGGAATTCCTTGAGGGTCTTAAGTCCAGAGGTACTTGCATCCGCCAGCACCCACAACTCCCGCAGCTCTGGAAACATCATGTGTATCGCGTTTATGGTGCTGTGATAGTCGATGTGCTCCACCACCCCGGTAACGCGCCCGCGTATGCCCGCAATAGAAGCAGGATCAAAGTCGTTTACGCCCGTGAACACAAAAGCCGCGTCGCCAAAGATACTCGGTCCATACATGAGCATGAAGTCAAAAGCATCGTTGTCGGATACGAGCACGAGGTCGATGCGTGCCTCGCTATAGCGCAGTATCAAGTAGTCGGCGAAACAGCGCGCCAGTTCTTCGTTCCAAGCGCGCTTGGTGTCCATATATTCGGTTTTTATAAGTACGGGCGGGTTCCCTACGGATTCCAGTTCCATGACCATACCGGCATGTATGAGCCTGGTCCAGTCCAAGTCGTGCTGGTAGGAATGCAGGATAAGTACATTTTTGGGTACGGTTTGGGCATGGAGCGGCGCAAGCGAGGCTAGTAGGCACAGGGCAAGCACAAGGCGGCGCTGCATAGGGCTAATTGTAGGATGCCTAGGCCGTTCCGTAAAGCTAAGAGACGCTTATTTCGTAAGCCCCTTAGCAAAACGCTCGATTATCTTTTCCGCCACCAGGTAGGCGGCGGGACAAATCTGCGTATTGTGGGCAAGACGGCCTAAACCCTTCTTTATGCGCCGCTCGGCTGTATAGGGATAGATAGCGCAGTCCTTGGGCCTATCCTCATATACGCTGCAGGCATTGTCGGCCTGCAGGAAGGGACAGGGCAGGCAGGCGCCACGCCAGCCCTCTTCCGGGTCGCGCACAAGGCTTTCGCGCACGAACTTATCCTTATCCAAGCCCACGAGCTTGGTAATGCGGCGTATATCGCTCTCATTCCACTGGGGAGCCTGCATGCGGCAGCAGTTGCCGCAGTCCAGGCAATTGATTTCTTCAAAGGCCTCGTCATGGAAGTCGGCGACTATATGATCGAAGTTCTTAATGTCGAATTTAGTGAGGTACTTAAGCTGGCGGACGATAAAATCGGCCCGCTCGCGGCTCTTCTCGAGCAAAAGCTCATATGCTGGTATCATAGTTCTATACTAGCATTTAGAGGTCTTTTCCTCAAGAGAGCCGCAGGTCTGATCAAGCCGCAGAGCGCGGTATGACGCTGGCTTGAAAGCTGTTTACGCCGTTTAGCGCCGCAAGGAAGCCTCGTAGCGGGCGCCGACGGCTTTCCAGTTTATAAGCTTAAAGAAGTTCTCGGCGTATTCGGCACGGCGATTCTGATATTTCAGATAGTAGGCATGCTCCCACACATCCATACCGAGTATTGGCACGTTACCGTCGCTTAAAGGAGAGTCCTGGTTGGCGCTGGACAGTACGCTGAGCTTGCCGCCTTTGTTCACCACCAGCCAGGCCCAGCCGGATCCGAAACGGCCTACGCCGGCTTTAATAAAGTCGTCTCTAAAGGCTGAAAGTCCGCCAAGTTCTGCCGTTATGGCCGCTGCCAATAGGCCTTCTGGCGATCCGCTTTTGGCTTCCGGCGCCAGGATTTCCCAAAAGAGGCTGTGGTTATAATGGCCGCCGCCGTTGTTGCGTACCGGCGTGCGTATAGATTCAGGCAGGCTATTGAGCTCCACGATAAGCTTCTCTATAGGCCAAGAAGCGTATTCGGTGCCTGAGAGCGCCTTTTCAAGGTTCGCGGCATAGGCGGCATGATGCTTGTCGTGATGTATGCGCATGGTAGCCTCGTCTATCCAGGGCTCCAGCGCGTCATAAGCATAGGGCAAATCGGGTACTAAAAAAGCCATAGCGGCCTCCTAAAAAACATAATGAAGCGCTTCAACAGCGCTTGATTATTAATTTAGTAAGGTTTGCAGGCAAAGACAAGCCCCGCCAGGAAGCGGGGCCGCTATTCGGTATCTATTTAAAGAAATCTTCTCTCTGTGGGGTGAAGCCATCCACGATGATACTATCCTCGATGAAACGCACGCCGTGTAGCTCGTCGGGCCCCGCGTAGAAGCTGTCGCCCGGGCCCAAAATTTCTTTGTTCCCGCCCTTGCTCAGCTCCACCCTGCCTTTAACGACATAGCTTATCTGCTCGTGCACATGGGCATGCTCGGCTACGACGGTGCCGGCATTAAAGCGTACCTCGACGAGCATCAAGCTACCGCCGCGGGCTAATAGCTTGCGTGTGGCTCCTTCGAATAAGGGAGTCGGTTCTACGGATTCGTTATGGCATATCATGTGCTTCGTTTCCTTTCGTCGAGCAGCGCGCGCTCGCGCCGGTCGTCTTCCTCAAGGAGCCGCAGCACGGTAACGCGCTCGCGCTCCAGGTCCAGTTCTTCGCGGCGCAAATCGAGCTCGCGGTCTTTGAGCTTAAAGTAGCGGCGGGCTATGCCTGCGCTCACGAGTATGAGGGGCAAGCCAACGAATAAGCTTATGACGCTTACGATGGGCACGAGTACATCAGGCACAGGCGTTTCCTCCGCGTAGCGATAATGAATCGGATTCTACCCTACTGCGACGCTAAGATCCAGAGTCAGGCAGATAGGGTTATAACCCGCTTTCGCCACAGGCGCGTTCGTCCAGCCGTTCTATAAGGCCGCTGAGCAGGGCTTTAAGCTCGCCATATTCAGCCTCGCTGCGCAACAGGCACGAGGCAAGCGCGCCAGGCACGGTACGCGCTTTTTCCTCAAGCGCCCGGCCGGCCTCGCTTAGGCGCACCGTAACGGCCCGCTCGTCGTCGCTCCTGCGTTGCCGTTCAACAAAACCCAAGGACTCCATACGCTTCAATAGCGGCGATACCGTGCCAGTATCCAAGTCCAGGATCTCGCACAGCTCTCCTACCCCCAGTTCCTGCCGCTCCCAAAGTGCAAGCATGGCAAGGTATTGTGGATAGGTTAGGCCAAGCGCGGAGAGCAAGGGCTTATAGCGGGCGTTTATCAGCCTATCGAGCCGATGTACGAGGAAACAAAGCTGGTTGGAGAGGAGAAGCTCGGGGCTGCTCACGCGTCCAATGCCTTGAGTATGTCAGCCTCCATTTGCTCCGGTTCCAGATTCGGCGCGTAGCGCTTAACAGAGCGGCCATCGCGCGATACGAGAAATTTTGTAAAATTCCACTTTATGCTGTCGCCTATTAGCCCTGGCGCTTTTTTCCGCAGATACTTATATACCGGATGTGCCGCTTCACCGTTAACGTCAACCTTGGCCATTAGTGGAAAGCTAACTCCGAAGTTGCGCTGGCAAAACTGGGCTATCTCACCGTCTCCGCCCGGCTCCTGATGCGCGAACTGGTCGCAGGGAAAGCCCAATACAACCAGGCCTTGGTCAGCGTACTTGGCATAGAGTTCCTGCAACCCTTTATACTGCGGGGTAAAACCGCATTTGCTCGCCGTATTCACAACGAGCACGACCTTACCCTTTAACTGCTCAAGTTCCATATCCTTGCCATCGTTTGCCTTGGCCTTTAGCTCGTAAAAATCTCCGCTCATCATCATGCTCCTTGTATCGTTAGCTACTTGCGTAGTTTATATTGCGTACTACATTATTGCGTGGTATATTATTTAAGTCAAGAGTCTAAAATTATATGTACGCGGAGACCCCAAAGGAAGCATTTCTCTGTGCTCTCTGTGCTATCTGTGTGAGAATTCCTAAATTTGGTCACACGGAGATCACGGAGATCACAAAGGAAGCTTTTCTCTGTGCTCTCTGTGGCCTCTGTGTGAGAATTCCTAAGATTAGTCACACGGAGCTCACGGAGACCACCAAGAAAGATTTTCTCTGTGCTCTATGTGGCCTCTGTGTGAGAATTCCTAAGATTGGTCACACGGAGTTCACGGAGACCACTAAGAAAGATTTTCTCTGTGCTCTATGTGGCCTCTGTGTGATACTTCCTATAATTAGTCACACGGAGCTCACGGAGACCACAAAGGAAGCATTTCTCTGTGCTCTCTGTGCTATCTGTGTGAGAATTCCTAAATTTGGTCACACGGAGATCACGGAGATCACAAAGGAAGCTTTTCTCTGTGCTCTCTGTGGCCTCTGTGTGAGAATTCCTAAGATTAGTCACACGGAGCTCACGGAGACCACCAAGAAAGATTTTCTCTGTGCTCTATGTGGCCTCTGTGTGAGAATTCCTAAGATTGGTCACACGGAGCTCACGGAGACCACAAAGGAAGCTGGACTTCCCCCAATATCGTAGAC
>DHVU01000022.1 GCA_002412825.1 Spirochaetaceae bacterium UBA5200 | reverse complement strand
GGGCTATGGGGAACATTTCCAGTATCAGGTTCGCGTTCATACCCCCACCTCCCCGGCGGCATCGTCCGCTAGGGCGGCGGCCGCCTTATCGGCGCGCTTGCCCTTGGCTATATCGATGATGCGCTCTATGCCCAGCTTCATGGCCACGAACATGACGATGGAGGCCTGTATGATGCCGCCTATCTCGCGCGGTATGCCCGCGGACTGCATGAGCGGCCCTGCGGATTTTAGTACGCCGAAGAGGAGGCCCGCGAGCAGGATGCCCGGGGCATAATTCATGCCGACGAGGGCCACCGCTATACCGTCGAAGCCGTAGCCCTCGGCGGCGGGCAAAGCCCTGCCGAAGCTGAAGGTGCCCGTGGTTATGATGGCGCCGGCGAGCCCGGCGAAGGCCCCGGCTATGACCATGGACAGCACGACGTTGCGCTCCACCTTCATGCCCGCGTACTTGGCTCCGTCCTTATTGAAGCCCACTGCCCTGAGGCCGTAACCGAAGGAGGTTTTCTCCAATATGAACCAATAGGCCACCACGGCCATGATAACGGGCACGAAGCCCCAGTTCAGGCGCGAGCCGTTGGTGAAACTGGCTAGCCATGGATCCTTGAGCAGGGCCGTAACGGGGAACTCGGCGGTCTTTACCCGGTCCACCGAGCCGAACACGTTGAGTATGGTCCAATTGTTAAAGTGCAGAGCCGTGTAGTTGAGCATGATAGTCACGACCACTTCGTGCACGTTAAAGCGCGCCTTCAGATAGCCAGGTATGGCGCCCCAAAGCGCGCCTGCGCCCATGCCCGCCAACAGTATCAGGGGCACATGCAGGACGGCGGGAGCCTTTACCGAAAGAGCCACGGCGGTAGCGGCCAGCGCTCCCATCATGAGCTGGCCCTCGGCGCCTATGTTGAACAGGCCGGTACGGAAGGCGAAGCCCACGCAGAGGCCGGTAAGGATAATAGGCATGGCCTGTACGACCAGTTCGCCTATGTGCCGAGGATTGAAGCTGCCGCTCATCAGGTTCAGGCCCGTTATGCCCTGGATTATGGCGTTGAACATAAGGAGGGGACTCTTGCCGGTTATGATTATGACAATGGACCCCAGCACGAAGCCAAGTCCCACGGCGACGAGCGGAATCAGTACTTTGCGGCGCTTGTTTGTGCTTTCGATGTTTAATGCCATGGCTAGACGGCCTTCCTGACGGAGCCGGACATCATAAGGCCCAGCTCATTCTCGTCGGTGTTTTTCGCGTCCACGATGCCCACTATTTCGCCGCCGTATATTACGGCTATGCGGTCGGACACGTCGAGTATCTCGTCAAGTTCGAGGGATATGAGCAGTATGGCCTTGCCCTTGTCCCGCTCGGCTACAATGCGCTTATGAATATACTCTATGGCGCCCACGTCTAAACCCCGCGTAGGCTGCGACACGATAAAGGCTTCGGGGGATCGGTCTATCTCCCGCGCTAAAATCGCCTTCTGCTGATTGCCGCCGGACATAGAGCGGGCCAGGGTGGCGGGCCCTTTGCCGGCGCGTACGTCGAATTCCGCTATGAGCCGTTCCGAGTTCTTGCGTATGGCGTTGAAGTCCAGTACGCCATAGTGGGCGAAGGGAGCCTTGCCATAGCTGTGCACGACCATGTTCTCGTCGAGCCTAAAATCCAGTATAAGGCCATGGCGGTGCCTGTCCTCGGGTATATGCCCCAAGCCCTTGTCCAGGCGCTGCCGCACGGGCAGCTGGGTAATATCCTGGCCATGTATGCGCACGCTGCCTGACTCTATCTTGGTAAGGCCGGTAAGGGCCTGGATAAGCTCGGTTTGGCCGTTGCCGTCTATGCCGCAGAGCCCGAGTATCTCGCCCCTGCGTACCTGGAGGGAAAGGGTCTTGACGCCTAAGAGGCCCTTGGCGTTTTTTACGCAGAGATCCTGTATGTCCAATACGACATCGCCGGGCGAAGCATCTGCCTTTTCGACGGAGAAGTTAACCTCCCGCCCCACCATCATTTCGGCCATCTGGGCTTCGCTGGCGTCCTTCACGGGTACCGTGCCTATGAGCTTGCCCCGGCGGAGCACCGTGCAGGTATCGGCCACTTCCTTGATCTCTTTAAGCTTATGCGTGATGAGCAGTATGGTCTTGCCCTCCTGCACGAGCCTGCGCATGATGGCTATGAGTTCGCGTATCTCCTGCGGCGTAAGCACGGCGGTGGGCTCGTCGAAGATGAGTATCTCGGCGTCGCGGTAGAGCATCTTGAGTATCTCGACGCGCTGCTGCATGCCTACGGATATATCTTCTATCTTCGCGTTCGGGTCCACGTCCAGGCCGTAGAGCTTGGATAGCTCCTTCACCTTCTTAGAGGCGGCCGGTATGTCCAGCGATAGACCCTTGCGCGGCTCAAGGCCGAGCACGATATTCTCGGTTACCGTGAAGTTATGCACAAGCTTGAAGTGCTGATGCACCATGCCTATGCCCAGCTCGTTTGCCACGTTAGGATCGCTTACCTTTACTTCCTCGCCCCGTATGCGGATAGAGCCGCTCTCGGGCTTGTAAAGGCCGAACAGGATACTCATTAACGTAGACTTGCCCGCGCCGTTTTCGCCAAGGAGGGCGTGTATCGAACCCTTCTCTACCTGGAGGGTAACGTCGTCATTGGCCCTAATGCCGGGAAAGTCCTTCGTTATGTTGAGCATCTCGATGATATATGCCATCGCGTGCCCCCGATAATGTTAATGCGCCGGCGCTGCCGGCTCGTCTTGACCTTGTAATGCGCCATGCGAACGCGCCTTTCGGCGCACGAAACCGCCTTCTACCAGGCGGGAAACGCGTTCGCGCCAATAAGGAAAGTGAGTCAGGATACAATGCTTAGAAGCTTTTTGGAAGGTGTAATCGCTCTTTTTTAAGCTCTAAATAGCCTGCTCAGAATAAGTACGTAGCCGGACGCGCGAATTAAAACGGCCGCCACGAGGGCGGCCGCCGTATCAAATCGAAGAGACCTTTACTTTGCGGGAACCTCTGATACCTTGAGAGTACCAGCGGATATCTTCTGAGCGTAATCCTTAACCGTGGCTACGATAGCCGCGGACAGGTTGGGGTTGACGTCAGGGATGCCTACGCCGCTGTTCTTAAGGGAGAACACCATAACGGTGCCGCCGGGGAACTGGCCGTCGAAGGTCATCTGCGCCACGGTCTCGGCCGCTACGTCTACGCGCTTCATCATGGAGGTGAGCACGGCGGACTTGGTGCCGTACATGCCGTCGCTGTACTGGTCTTTGTCCACGCCTATGGCCCAGCGTATGTCGCCCTTCTCAGAGCGTTCCTTGGCTTCTTTGATCATGCCGTTGCCGGTGCCGCCCGCGGCGTGGAATATAATGTACGCGCCAGCGTTGTACTGCTTCTGGGCAAGGGCCTGGCCCTTATCCGGAGCGCCGAAGTCGCCGGCATAGTCTACGAGTATGCGGGCTTCGGGGAACACGGCCTTTACGCCCTGCTCAAAACCGGCCTGGAAGCGCTCGATGAGGGGGAACTGCATGCCGCCGATGAAACCGAGTATGGATTTGCCGTCGGCCTTGGCCTTGAGGCCCGCGGCTACGCCCACGAGGTAGGAGCCTTCGTGCTCGGCGAACACCGCGCTGACCACGTTGGGCTTCTGCACCACGGTGTCGATAACGAGCAGCTTCTGCTGGGGATACTTGTCGGCTACTTCGCCCATGGCCTTCTCGAAGAGGAAGCCGGGAGCCACGATCAGGTTGAGCTTCTCGTCGGCGAAGGTGGACAGGTTGGGAACATAGTCGGCCTCGGCGGAAGACTGAAGGTATTTATAATCGGTGCCCTGAACGAGGCCCTTGGACTTGGCAAAGCGCACGACGCCTTCCCAGGTGCTCTGGTTAAAGGACTTATCGTCTATACCGCCCAAGTCGGTAACGAGGCCAAGCTTGAACTTGGCGCCGGCGGGGGCGGCTTCTTTAGTGCCCGTGGCGAACACGGCGACAGTCGATACAATGAGGAGCAGGGCTACAAGAATGGAAATCTTGGATTTCATTAAAAGCCTTCCTTCACGTTTAAGGAACATACGGATGCGTAAAGCTTCCGTCCCGGCCTCGCGCGGAGGGCTTTGAGGCTCTCCATGCTGAACTAGGGCCTAGTATCATACAATACAAAAAAACAGAATACAAGCGAAAAACGCCTAATTGCCTAAAGCCCGGGCAGCGTGCGCTAGAGGCTCTGGATATAATCGGCAAGCGCGCCTGAGTTCGTAGGCACGGCCAGCTCTCCCCGCTTAAGCCGCTCGGCTAGGGTTGTCAGCAGCGCCGCATCGTCAGCGTTCAGCTCAGGTATGAGGTAGCCGACCCCTCCGTTGGCTAGATCGTAGCTCTTGTAGCCGCCCACCAGGCGAAAACCGTCCATGAGATCCTTACAAGGCTCATATATAGCCCTATCCACCCGCTTCAAGGCCGAGCCAAGCACAAGGCCGGACAGGGCGTTCAGGGCAGGATCATCACTGTCGGCATAGGCCTTCCGGAGGTCGGCGTCCGCGCCTATAAGCTTCCTGCCGAAGCGCTCTGCGCTCTCCGCCACGCCACGATTGGATGCTCCCGCGGCGGCGAACACCAAGGCGGAACCGCCCTGCTGATAGAGCACCGAGGCGAACTCAGAGGCCCGCTTAGGGTCCGTATACGCGTTCGCGCTACGGTCTACGAAGGCGTAGAGCACGGAACCCGTAGGCCGGAGCACAGGATTGGTCGTAGCCGCGCCGGCGCTAAATCCGCTCAGATACTTCTGGGTAATAGGCAGGTCCATACCGCCCACGAAGCCCAGCTTGGATCCCTGGGCTTCCCGCGCCGCATAGAGCCCCGCGTAGGCTCCCACGATAAAGGCGGCTTCATGCTCCGCAAACTGCACGCAGGCCAGGTTGGACCTGGCGCTCAGGTCAGGCACGTGCCCGTCCACGAGCAAAAAGTCGGTCCTAGGATAATCGCGCGCCACGGTAGCCATGCTGTCCGAAAAGAGAAAGCCCAGGGCGATGACGAGATTGCGGCCCTCATCGGCAAGGCTGCGCACTAAGGCTTCTCGATTAGCGGCGGCATCGCGCAACTCCAGCACGTACACGTCCACATTCGTCCCGAAGGCCGCGCTGTCGTCGCCTATGATGCGGCCGCGCTGCTCGCGCACGAACTGCAGGAGCCCCTGATAGGCCAGCATGTTGGAGGCCAGGTCAGCGCGCCCGCCTACGTCGAGCACTATGCCTATGGAGGGGACGGAGCCTTCCTGCACGAGCGGGGCGCGCGAGGCCTCTACCCCGCAGGAGGCAAAGAAAGCAAGGGCCACGAGCACTACCATCAAACGAGCGATACGCATACGCAGCCCTCCTTAACGTATTAAAAAGTACTTATTCCGGTAATTCCGCTACTATAGCCACGCCGCTCGAAGCGCCAAGGCGATCGGCGCCCGCCTCAAGCATCTGTATGGCGTCATGATAGCTGCGTATGCCCCCGGATGCCTTTACCTTGAGCTTATCGCCCACGGTCTTGCGCATCAGGCGCACATCGTCGGCGGTAGCGCCGCCGGTGCCGAAGCCGGTGCTGGTCTTTACGAAATGGGCGCCGGCCTTCAGGGCCGCCTCGCAGGCTCGCACTTTTTCCGCGTCGGTTAAATAGCAGGTCTCTATGATCACCTTGACGGTTGCCTTATCGGACGCCTTGACAACCTCGCGTATATCGTCTTCTACGATCTTCCACTCGCCGCCCTTGGCCGCGCCTATGTTGATCACCATGTCCACTTCGTCGGCGCCCTGCTTCACGGCAAGCCGCGCCTCCTCGGCCTTTATAGCGCTAGCGTTGGCGCCAAGGGGGAAGCCTATGACGGTGCATACGAGCACCTTGCTGGACTGCAGTTCCTTGGCGCACAACGGCACCCAGCAGGGATTGACGCATACGCTGGCAAAGCCGTTGGCCTTAGCCTCGACGCAGAGTTCGCGCACCTGCTGTTCGGTGGCTACCGCTTTGAGTACCGTGTGATCGATGGTCTTGGCGATGCTCGCCTTGGTCCACTCTTTGGGCATGAATAGCTCCTAGCTAGAGGTCAGATTTCAAAGCAGCGGGACAGAAAGTCCCGCCTCGTCCTAACAAGTTCTTCCAATTCCGCGCGCATGACGGGGTTGGCCCGCTCCGCGATCGGATAAATGTAGCGCTCGGTTTCGTCGGTATAGCGGCGGATGAACTCCACGTCGGTGGTGTAGCCCACGGATATCATGTTGCTTATGCGGTCGGCCGCCTTGAGCACCAGCGCAAGCGGCGAGCCATACTCCAGGATGCGCGTAAGGAACTCGCCTTTGCTCTCCACCTGGCGCCTGGTCACTTCCATGACCAGCTTGAAAACGAGCGGGCTCTCGTCGTCTATTTCCAGTATGCGGTCGCGCTCGAAATCAGGGATATCCTCTAAAAGGTCGTGGATGACCGAGGCCTTCAGGAGTATGGCGTCGATATAGCCATAGTCCATGAGTATGGCCATGGTATCTATCTGATGGCGGAACATATTCCCGCCTGAGCGCCTGCGCTTGCCTATGAGCGTGGTAGCCAGTTGTATGTAGGGCGCCAAGTGCATTCCCCTGAGCCGGATCATTTCATCCTGCGCCATGGAATGCGTATCTTGGCTATGCTCCCCGAGGGGTTTGCCCCGGCTATTCATACATCCCCCTATGCCAGGTCCACGAGGTATTTCTCAAGCTTGGCCACGCGCGCGCGCGCTTCATCGAGTTTTTCCTGTTCCTTAGCTATAACATCGGCAGGAGCGCTGGAAGTAAAACCCTCATTCGACAGTTTCGCGGCCACCCTGTCGGCGAACTGCTGCTCTTTATCGGCGTCCTTACGGAAGCGAGCCGCCAGCTGAGCGGCGTCCACGGCCTCTTTGGCGAACACGTAGCATTCGAAGCCGCGGCCGGCCAGGGCAAGGGCGCCCTCGGGCTTGGCCGTCACGAAGGACACGGACTCGGCGTTCGTGAGCAGGGCCGCCAGCTCCGCGTTCCGCGCCAGGAAACCTTCATCGTCGCGGCCTAGATCCAGGCGCACGGCCACCCGCAGCTTCTTCTCGGGCGCTATGCCGAACTCGCTGCGGAGCGAGCGCACGAGACTTACCAGCTCCTTGAGGGTGGAGAATTGGGAGTCCAGGGCGGGATTCCGGCGCGCTTCATCGTCCTTAGGATAGGCGCGCACGATGAGCCTGCCCTTGGCGTTGGGCAGCTTGCCGTATATCTCCTCGGTAACGAAGGGCAGGAAGGGGTGGAGCAGCGCCAGCGACTCGGCGAGCACGTCCAGGAGCACCGTCACGGCGCGGTCGCGCTCGGCCTCGTCTTCCGATCGGGTGGACAGTTTGGTGGCCTCAAGATACCAGTCGCAGAAGTCGTTCCAGAAATATTCGTACACGGCGGAAGCCGCGTCGTTGAAGCGATAGCCGGCCATGGCGTCGGCCATGGCCTTGGCGCAGGCGCCCAGGCGATGGTATATCCAGCGGTCGGCGTCGTTTAAGGCGGGGTTAAAGGCCAGTTCCCGGCCCTCGAGGTTCATGAGGATGAATCGGCTGGCGTTCCACACCTTGTTGGCGAACTTGGAGCCCAGCTTGAAGCTTTCCTTGTCGATGAGCACGTCCTGGCCCTGGCTCGTCAGGAAGGCCAGCGTGAACTTGAGGGCGTCCGCGCCGTACTCGCCCACGATCTCCAGCGGGTCTATGCCGTTGCCCAGGCTCTTGGACATCT
>DHVU01000001.1 GCA_002412825.1 Spirochaetaceae bacterium UBA5200 | reverse complement strand
GGGCGGGAAGATGTAGGTGCCGCGGGCCACGTACTCCTTGAGTATGTCGTTCTGTATGGTGCCTTCCAGCTTGTCGGGGCTTACGCCCTGCTTTTCGGCCACCGCTATGTACATGGCCAAAAGCACCGATGCCGGCGCGTTTATGGTCATGGACGTGGACACCTTATCGAGGGGTATGCCGTCGAAGAGTATTTCCATGTCGGCCAGCGAGTCTATGGCCACGCCTACCTTGCCAACCTCGCCCTGTGACAGGGGGTGGTCGGAGTCGTAGCCTATCTGCGTGGGCAGGTCGAAGGCCACCGAAAGGCCCGTGGTGCCTTGCTCAAGAAGGAACTTGTAGCGCTTATTCGATTCCTCGGCGGTGGAGAAGCCCGCGTACTGGCGCATGGTCCAGAAGCGGCCGCGGTACATCGTGTTCTGCACGCCGCGGGTATAGGGGTACTCGCCGGGGAAACTTATGCGCTGCATATAAGGAGCCTTAGCTCCGTCGAGCGGCGTGTAGAGCCTTGCTACCGGGCTCTTTGAGCCGGTAACGAAGTCCTTCTTACGCTCGGGGAATTTGGCAAGCGCCTTGTCTATGCCGGCCTGATAGGCCTCTGCGCCTTTTTGTATAGCGTCCATGTCGTCCATATCGGTCTCCTATAACAGCAGGGATAGGAAGGGGCAAAACGAAAACGGAGGCGCCGGAGGGCCGGCATTCCGTCGGTGTCCGCGCGCCTCCGCAGCAGTGGCGTCTCGTCCTTACGCGTTGGCCCTGGCGGCCAGCTCAAAACCCTTACGAAGCGCGCTTATGTTCAAGTCCTCGGTACCCTTGGGTACCCTGTTTTTTACCGCCAGCTCGAGGGTCTTCTCCCCAACGATGCCGGAAACGCCGGCGAGCACGCCGAGCGCCACGATGTTGGCCACGACTTTCTTGCCTAGGTCCTCGGAGGCCGTCTTAAGTATGGGCACGCTCAAGGTACGCGCCTTTATATCGGCGCTTAAAGGCACCGATGCGTCCACGATGATCGTGCCCTTGCCCATCAGAGCTCCATAGGTCTTATACGACTCGGGCGTGAGGGCCAAGAGATAATCGGGATCGGTTGCCTTGGGGTAATCGATATCTTCCGCCGATATGACCACTTCGGCCTTGGACGCGCCGCCGCGGGCCTCGGGGCCGTAGCTCTGCGTCTGCACCGCGTTCTTATCCTCGAGTATGGCCGCCTCGGCGAGCACTATGCCCGCGAGCAGGAGGCCTTGGCCGCCTGAGCCGCTTAGTCGGAATTCTGTCCGCATTCGCGTACCCCTCCCTGAAAGTTGTCGAAGCGTCGCCGCACCTGCTCGACCATGGCGGCGTATTCCGCCGTGAATTCGGATTCCGGCTGGTTGTGAAGCTCGCCTATGAGGAACTTGCCCACGAGTTTTTCAGGCGGCAATACCGCGGCGGCTTTTACGTTGACCGCGCTGTCCTTAAACCAGTTGAGCATGTCCACCGCGCTGCCAATCTTATTCTTGCGCCCCATATAGGTGGGGCACTGCGTGATGGCCTCGACCACGGAGAAGCCCTTGTTGAGCAGGGCCTTGCCTATTAGATCCTCAAGCAGCACCGCATGGTATGCGGTGGCGCGGGCCACATAGGTGGCTCCCGCGGCTATGGCGAGCTTGGCTAGGTCAAAGCTGCGCTCCACGTTTCCGTAAGGCGCGGTGGTTCCCATCATGCCCTTTGGCGTCATGGGCGAGTATTGGCCGCTCGTCATGCCGTAGATATTGTTGTTCATGACTATGGTCGTAATGTCGATATTGCGGCGCGCCGCGTGGATAAAATGGTTGCCGCCAATGGCCGTGCAGTCCCCGTCGCCGGTCATTACTATGACCTTGAGCTCGGGGCGCGAGAGCTTGATGCCGGTGGCGAAGGCGAGCGCCCTGCCATGGGCGGTGTGCAGCGTGTCAAAATCAAGATAGCCTGGCGCGCGGCTCGAGCAGCCTATGCCTGATACCACGACCACCTTGTTCTTGTCCAGCTTAAGCTTGGCTATGGCGCGCACCAGGGCTCCGGTGGCGGTGCCATGGCCGCAGCCGGGGCACCATATATGGGGGAGACGGTTCTCCCTGAAGTATTTAAGGGTGTTGCTCATTTGGCTGCTCCCACTATGGAAGAAAGAATCTCTTCAGGGCGGAAGAGCTCGCCGTTCACCTTGGACAGGCGCTCGACGGGCACCTTGCAGCCCGCTAAGCGCTCTATCTCGAGCACGAGCTGGCCCAGGTTCATTTCCGGCACGATGATGCGCTTGGCCTTGCCCGCTATGGCCTTGAACGGCTCTTCGGGGAAGGGCCATATAGTTTTGGGGCGGAAGAGTCCCGCCTTTATGCCCTTGGCGCGCGCCTGACGTACCGCGGAGAGCGAGGACATGGCCGACGAGCCGAAGGCTACCACGAGCACATCGCAGTCGTCGCTTGATTCTATAAAATAGTCGCGTATAGCCGGTTCGGCTTTTTCCACCTTGCGCTGCAGCCTTCGGAGGAAGCGGTCGGTTATGTCGCTCTTGTTGGAAGGAAAGCCCGTTTCGTCGTGGAAGAGTCCGGTAACGTGATAGCGGTAGCCGCGGCCGAAGCGCGCCATGAGGGGTACCCCGCCGTCGCTGTCCGCCTCGTAGGGCTTGTAGCCGCCCGGCGAGCTCGGCTCCTTGCGGTTGACTATCTTAATCTCGGAAGGCTCGGGCAGGACCACCTTCTCGCGCATATGGCCGATCACCTCATCCGTGAGGACGATGACCGGCACGCGGTATTCCTCCGCGATGTTGAAAGCCTTGATGGTAAGCTCAAAGCATTCCTTGACGTTGCCCGGGGCGAGCACCACGACGGGATGGTCGCCATGCGTACCCCAGCGGGACTGCATGACTTCGCCCTGCGCCGGAGAGGTAGGCTGTCCGGTCGAGGGTCCCACGCGCTGCACGTTAATGATGACGATAGGAACTTCGCTAATGCCCGCGTAGCCTATGCTTTCTTGCATAAGGGAGAAGCCCGGGCCGCTCGTGGCCGTCATGGCTTTGCGGCCGGTAAGCGACGCGCCTATGATGGCGGCTATGGAGCCTATCTCGTCTTCCATTTGTATGAATTTCGAACCGATCTTGGGCAATTCTTCCGCGCACAGTTCGGCAATCTCGGTAGAAGGCGTAATAGGATAACCGGCATAAAAGTCCAGGCCGGCGGCTAGAGCGCCGAGCGTACAGGCCTCGTTGCCCTGCATGAGCTTGGCTTTAGTCATGATGCGCCTCCGGCTTTATGTCGTAATCGATATCAGCCGCGTCCTTGTGGGTAGCGCCCGAGGCGTCCTTCTCCCGTACTTCTATGGCGAAATCCGGACAGCGGAGTTCACATAAGCGGCAGCCTATGCACTGATCTGGACGCTCGGCAAACACCTTGCCGTTACGGAGCGTCAGCACTTGCTTGGGGCAGAAAGCGACGCATATATTGCATCCCTTGCACCAGCGTTCCCGTATCACGTGTTCGTAGGTTTTCTTCTGTTCGCTCATGGTCCTACACTCTTAATGTTGCCCGTTGCAGCCCTTGCGGTCGGAAAAACTGAGAAGAAATAGGCCTGCGGTACGGAACTTGGGTTCAGCATACCGTACATTCAAGCCTCTGTCAAAGTATAAACCACCGTAAATATTGAAATAATCGTAAATATAATGAAACAATCGATTCAAATAATGAAATGAAGCTAATTAAGCCTACTCCTGCACTTCCATTAAGTGAATTCATATTGTATAGTCGTTAGGGTCGCCCGCTAATGCTTTTACGATCGCCGGGAGCGACTCTTTAGGAGGATTCCGCATGAGCACACGACTGTCCATCCGCGACCTTACCCTTCGGGACGGCCAGCAATCCCAATTCGCCACCAGGATGACCCAGGCACAGGTAGACCGGGTTCTTCCCTTCTATAAGGAAGCGGGTTTCTATGCCATGGAGGTATGGGGCGGCGCGGTGCCGGACTCGGTTATGCGCTTTTTGGGCGAGAACCCTTGGGCAAGGCTTGAGAGCATACGCGATGGCGTAGCCGGCGCATCGAAGCTTACCGCCCTTTCGCGCGGCAGGAACCTCTTCGGCTACAACCCCTATCCCGATTCGGTAATCGAAGGCTTCTGCCGCAATTCCGTACGCTCGGGCATAGACATCATGCGCGTGTTCGATGCCTTAAACGATATAGACAACATGGCTGCTACCATACGCTTCGTACAAGAAAACGGCGGCATGGCCGATTGCGCCGTGTGCTATACCGTCGACCCGAAATTTAGCGTCGGCGAGCGCGTATCGGCCTTTTTCAAGGGCAAGAAGATACCCGGCACCCTTTTCGGCATACCCTATTTCGTGCGTAAGGCTAAAGCCCTGGCCGCTATGGGCGCCGACATGATAACGATAAAGGACATGGCCGGCCTTATAGACCCCGCTACCAGCGCCGCCCTTATACAGGCCCTAAAGGCCGAAGTGAGCATACCTATCGACCTGCATACCCATTGCACGCCGGGCTTCGGTACCGCCAGCATACTCATGGCCATGGTAGCCGGCGTAGACATCGTCGATACCGTTATCATGAACTTCTCCGGCGGCCCCGCCGCCCCCGCCTACGAAATTATCCAACTGTTGGCTGACCGCCTGGGCCTGGACACCGGCGTAAACCGCGCCGCCGTAGCCTCGATTAACCGCGAGCTACGCGGCATTCGAACGGAGCTTTCCGCCTTCGATCAGTATAAGCGCATGCCCCCCGAGATAGACCTCAACTCCTATAAGCCCAGTCCTGAGCTTGCATCCCTGCTTGATGGCGCTGTGGAGGCCGCGACGACCGGCAAGCCCGACGAGGTGCTTAGGCTCTGCCAGCGCATAGAGGCAAGCTTCAACTATCCCGAGCCCGATGATATCGTTCGACACGCCCAGATACCTGGCGGCATGTATACCAACATGATGAGCCAGCTTAAGGACCTCAAGCTTGAGCACCTCGTCGATGAAGTGCTCCATGTCGTGCCCATGGTGCGGCTCGACGCCGGCGTACCGCCGCTTGTCACCCCCACCAGCCAAATCGTAGGCGCGCAGGCAGTCAATTGCGTGGTCGACCGCACCCAGGGCAAGAGCTTCTATACCAACGTATCTAAGAATTTTATCGACCTTGTCAAAGGCTCATACGGCAAGACTCCCTTTGCCATAGATCCTGAGTTCCGTTTTAAGATAGCAGGCGTACGAGAAGAAACCCCTTATGACACAAGTAAATACAAGAAGCAGCCCAATCCTGAGCTCAGTGATCTTGGTGGCTTGCGCCTGGCGTCGGACGAGAAAGAGGAACTCCTCCTTGAACTCTTCCCTAGCGTTGCGGATAAATATCTGCGTAGCGTACGCGAAAAAGAGTATACGGCGAGCCTGCCGCCCCCTCCCCCACCCGCGCCTCCCAAGCCAGAGCTTTATCCGGCTGAATTCTGGGACTTCTTAACCGCGAATATCGAAGCATAATACCTCGTAATGCCTCTTAAAGCTCGAGCGCCCGCAATTGCCGGCACTCGAGCTTTTTGTTTTGACAGCGGCATAGCGCCAAGCTATACTGAGCCGGCCTAGGGAAGCCACGCCACATTTAAAAAAGCACAGGCGCATCCGGGCAAAGGACAGGCGTTGCACAGGCTGTTTCGGCGCCGTGCAATGTAGCGAATCGCCCTTATTCCTGGCCAGATGGCAGCCTCAATTAGCCGTCGTGGGCAGAAATTCGTTTTTTTTATCACCTAGCGCAATCAAGCAATAGAACTTCCGCGTATAGTCCTCAGAGCCCGACTAGGAGCCGACGATGACTATTGAGTTTTTCTACTATATGGGCATGCTGGCGATTCGAACGCCTTACCAGAAGACTATCGTCGAGGCCTTAAAGAGCGTTCCCGGCAAAACGTGGAATCCAGATTTATGCCTATGGCTTCTGCCCGATAAGAAAGCCGCGAGCGAAGCGCTCCTGAGGGCCATCTATGAAACCGGCTTCTATACGCTCTTAGACCTGCCAATTGACAGCCCTGACCGAAAGGAAACGCTTAAGCGCTATAACGACGCGCTCTTTGCCAGGCACTATAGCGAGCGCACCAACGCTAGCTACCGCCACTGGGTAGAGCGCTTCCTCGGCTACTTCTATGACCGTGACACTGCAAGCCTGGGCGAAGCAGAAGCCAACCGCTTCTTAAGCATGCTTGCCGTTCGCGAGGAGGTAAGCGCTTCCACCCAGAACCAAGCCTTGGCTGCGCTACTCTTCTTTTTCCGCAATGTTCTAACAAAGAAAGACATAGAACTAAAGGAGCTCGTACGCGCTCGAAAACCTTCGCGCCTGCCCATAGTCCTTAGCCGCGAAGAAGTGAAAGCCGTACTCGCCCAGCTGCAAGGCGATGCCTGGCTGGCCGCTTCCCTGCTCTACGGCACCGGCATGCGTCTTTCCGAATGCCTCTCTTTACGCGTACAGGATATCGACTTTGAACGAAGCGAGATACTCATACGCAACGGAAAAGGCGCCAAGGACCGCCATACCATGCTTCCATCATCACTAAAGGACCCGCTTAGGGAGCATTTACTTAGGATAAAGGCTATCCATAAGGAAGACCTCAAGCAAGGCTGGGGCGCAGTACCTCTACCAGGAGCTCTTGATCGCAAATATCCGGCCGCGGAGAAAGACTGGCTTTGGCAGTGGGTATTTCCCCAGGAACGCCGCTGGAAAAACAAGGAAACCGAAGCCGAAGGCCGCCACCATATGGATGAATCGATACTCCAACGGGCCGTTCGACTCGCCGTCGCCCGCGCTGGCATTGCCAAACGAGCCTCTTGCCATAGCTTCAGGCACTCATTCGCCACCCAACTCCTAGAAAACGGCCATGACATACGCACCGTGCAGGAACTTCTCGGCCACAGTGACGTAAAGACTACCATGATCTATACCCATGTCTTAAATCGCGGTCCATCCGGCGTCCGTAGCCCGTTTGATAACCTGTAAACATGAACGGACTAATTATTCCTATAATAATCAGAATATTATACTGATCCATATATGCATCAATACAATCCAATGTATTCTCTTATAGAAAAAATAGTTGATATCACTTTGTTCCACTCTGATTAGGGTATTTTCTGGATATAAAAAATAATTTTTTGAGGTTAGTGGGAACAGTCCAATATATGTTAGCCAGACCCTTCGGGCCAAGGATAAGTAATGAAATATAAAGATGATCTGATTATGGAATTTGAAGAAACATTTAATCTAATAGTTAACTCAGAAGCATTTTTAAAATACTCAGAAATGAAACTCGAATTAAATATAAAAGAGTATAGTATGCTTATTAAAGAAGATATTAATGACCTAATAGCTCTTATAAATTCGTATAATCATAATAGTATAGTTGATATTGGTTGTGGTACAGGTGATCTAATCGCATATATTTCGAAAAAAATAAAAGGTAAATGTACTGGTGTTGATATATCAAAAAAGATAATTGAGCATTTAAATAAAAGTAAAAGTAGTAATTTACAGTATGTTGTTGGTGATATAGAAATTGGAGTAGAAGAATTATATGATATTGTTATATGTGTAGATGTGTTATATTTTGTTGAAAATTTTGAAAGTGCTATTAATAATTTAATTAACATAACTAATAGTAATGGAAAGTGTATTATTTACTATTCTGACCATCAATTACTAAAAAATGGCGAACCTATCATTGAGCGATATTTAAAGTCAATGAATATAGAATATAATGTTACTGACATTACAGAGCATGAAAAAAAATCATGGGAGAGTTCGATTAATGCTATTGAGCACTTATATCTAGATTTTAAGAATGAAGGATTAGAAGAATTTGCCTTGATGATGAAAAACGAAGCTATTGATTGCCTGGCAAAGAATATTGAATTCTCAACAAAGAGATTTAGATATATAATAAAAAAAAGTGGCTAACAATCGCTTCAACCTGACTCGCCTATGTCACAGAAAGTGCTGGTCGCTATCGCTCCCCTGCACTTTCTGCGCCATATACGGCTCGCAGGTTAAGC
>DHVU01000031.1 GCA_002412825.1 Spirochaetaceae bacterium UBA5200 | reverse complement strand
TATGCGCCTATTTCATCACGAGCGCTGGCCGGCGAGAAGCCTACCATTTCGGCGTCCGGTCGCAGCATGGCCACGAGTACGCGGGCGACATCGTGCGGTGCCTGCGTTCGGGCGTCCACGCCGTCCGGGGCGCTGTCTCGTATCGCGTCGGCGGCTTCGTTCGCCAGGTCAAGCAACTTGCGCGCTGTCTCTATCGCGTTGGCGGCATCGGTTAACTGCTTACGGATGCTATCGGCGGACTTACGTGAGCGGGCTTTCCAGGCGGCCAGGGCAGCGGCTTTCGCGGCCTGCTCTTCACGTAGGATGGCATCGGCCAGGTCTCCGCGTAGGGTATCGACTATGGCCTCCAGTGCGCGCGCCTTCGAGCGGATGGCGGTTAATGCTTCTAACTCTTTGCCGCCGTCTCCCCCGGATGATATAGCCCGCTCAAGAGCGAGTTGAGAGGCTTCCGCCTGCTCTAGCGTTTTGGCGAGTTGGCTCGCTTGCGTATCGAGTGCTTTTTGAACCTGGCTTGCGGTGCTGCTGTTTGAAAAAATGCTCATTGGTTTATCCTTCCGCCTGTCTGGCGTTGTTGATGGTAAAGGTTGCTCTTGACTCGCCAAGGATCGCGCCTTCCGCGGGCTCAAGGACGATCAAGGCTCTGTTTGAACCGGATATAGACAAATCCAGGTGTTGCGGGTGCGCCATGTTCGGGACCGCGCCGGCGTAAACTTGCTCGCCCTTGTGCGTGACTGTAGGGGCCACGAATACGACGGGCGATGAGCCTTGGCCCTCAAGCAGGGTGCCGTTCGCGTTTGTGGAAGGCGACTTGAATACGCGGACGATGGTGAGCGCGCTGGCGCGTATGGTCGCCCGGAATCTAAGTGCGCTGCCCTCGGGGACGGCCACGAGATAGACACGCTCTTGGGCGGGGGTGTCGGCGCTGACGGGTGCTGCTTCTTTTCTGGCCATGGCTAAACCCTCCCCAGCGCTATGGCTTCGAACTGTTCCGGGTTCATGCCCATCGCCTGAAAAAGCCGAGTCTCACTAGGGCTTAGGCATACGGCGCGAAACTGGCTACGGAATGGTTCCGGGGAAATCCCGGCCCTGGCGCACAAGGCTTCGAATTCGGCGCTGGCTACTCGGGCATAGCGCTCTTGGGCTGTCATGGATGCGGGCATTGCCTTGAAAAACGATGCGAGCTCCATGCCGGCGGCCAGGCTAGCCTCTTGGCGTTCACTGTCGCCAGGTAACGCAGCAGGGGCCGTATACGCGGCGGCGGGCTTGCGGGTCCGGGGGGCCGCTGATCTGTCGCCGTATAACCATTCGTGCGTTTCGCTTTCCTTTTCGGCCTTTTCAAGTGCCGCGGCGGCATGCTCTGGCTCTGGCTTGGTCGAATAAACGAGGGCCACGTTTCCGCCTTCGCGCCAAACTTTCCAATTTGGCTTGCCGTTAAAATTGCGTTCGGTTATCTTAACTTCGATCATTTAATTCCCCTTTCGTTTTCGAGAGCGCGCAAGCGTCGGGCAAATCCGTCGATCGCTTCGAGCGCTGCGGTAAGTCCATGGCGAGCGAGCAACGCATCGTCAATGGCCTGATCGAGCGCCGGCGCGTCAATCTGCGCGTACATTTCGCGTGATACTTCCATAACGGCTTCTTCTAGTACGTCAAGCCGTAACATAATTATAGCTAATCGATTCGCGGAAAGTTCCGCTTTTTCGAAAGCCGTTTTCTCTTCGATAAACTCTAGCTCCTGGCAACGCGCGGCCAGTGGTGCAGCTCGTTCCTTGCCAAGCATGATAGCGTGTACTCCCGCTAGTGATATATCTGTCACTTTCCTGCCCCTCCTTGGGCTATTATTAGTTAACAAGTTCTAGTGCCCTGTTAACTCTTGTAAACTGTTATAAAAACCCCACACACAATAAAAACAAATTGCCCGAAGTACTCATTGTGGGTCTACAGAACTTCCACAGTACCTTAACTTTTTATAGCCAAGGCGGGCCAGTTCCGGGGCGGATTCTGGACCTTGGACCTTTAGGACTAGTTATTGTATTAATCCTCACGAAGCAAAGAGAATATTGGATTAATGCAAAGTAAGGTCCAAATCCTCCAAGGTCCATTTTCATAGCAACCTCAAGCCTTCGCGGTAGACAATTCCCATTTTTCGGGCCGCACAACCATGTTCAGTGAGCGATCTGCCGAAAGCGTGCATGGACCATGTTTTGGTCCCTTCGCGTTCTTGCCATGCCGTGAAGCTGCGGTATAGGTCGCCGGCGGGAGTCGTTGCGCCAGGCTCGAGGACGGCGCATTCACCTATCCAGCGCGTGATCGGATCCTCTTCGGTGAGGAAGTCGCCGCCGGTTTGGTCTATGATTTTGCAGGGCGGTAGCTGCCCGCTTTTAAGGACGGCATGAGCGGCTTTTACCCAGCGGCCAAGGATAGCCTCTTTCTCTTCTAGGAGCTTAGTTAATATATTGTCATCGCGCTCTGGGCCTTCAAAAACCCGGTCGAATGGCATCATGCGGAATCGTCGCTTCGTTGCGTTGTCTACGCGACCGATGCGCGGCGGGGCGTTTGTTGCCAGGACAAGCAGGAATTGCGCAACGAACTTGTGCATGATATTTGAACGCATCGCGCGGCACACAATCTGATCGCCGCCGGATATGGCTTTTATGCGTCCAAGGTTTAGGCGCGCGCCCTCATCTGTTTCGCTGGCACATACAAAGCGCCGGCCGATCAGGTCAAGCAACTCTGGCGCGGGGCCTCCCCTCGAGCTGTTCTGATGATCAAGGAGTACGTCGGCCGAGACGGTGCAAGCATAACTACCGAATATCGCCAGGATGAGCGCCAAAAGTACGCTCTTGCCGTTGCCGCCTGAACCAACGAGGAACACGAATATTTGGAGATTTTTGACGCCTAGCAGCGCATACCCTATGAGCGCTTCGAGCCAGGCGGCGAGTTCCGGCCGGTCGTCTGATATGCTCAACATGAAGCGCTCATAGACTGGCGCATCGGCTTCAAAGTCAGGGGTTGCGCCGGCCAAGTGGGTGCAAAAGGCGTCTGCTCTATGCGGTCCTATTGATAGGGCCTTTATGTTGACGATGCCGCCGGGGGTGTTCAGAATGGTAGGGTCCGCATCAAATATGGCCGCGTCCATGACAAGCCGAGGATCAGTCGCGGCCAGGGAAAGCGCGCCATTTATTGCAGGGGCTCGCTCGAGTGAAGCGAAGGCTGATCGCTTATGATGCGGGTTATCTGTCGCCAAAGCTTCTAGTGTCATCTGCGCGACTTGGACCATTTGGCCCTTGTGGTCATCGGGCCAGCGACGGCCATCCCATAACCGCCACATGGCTATTTGGTAGACGTAGCCGATGCGGCGCGAGAATGCGTCACCAATGGCGAGCGCAAGGCCGTTCTGCGTAGGGGGGCGATCTGGCCGAATTTGTAGGGCGGCGACTTTCTGTAAATGTATGGCGCGGTCCGCAAGTAGCTCTGTAACCGGCGGCTCGCACTTAACTGGCAACTCGGGACTAGGTGCCCGCGGTTCCTCAATAGGTTCAGGCGCTGGCGCTGCTGTGGCGGCCTCTGGCTCTGGCGTCGGGGCCGATCCGGCGTTGGCCATCTGATCCCACCAATCCAGGGGCGAGGATTCTTCTTGACTTCCCGGGTTTACTATGGTAAACTTTCTATATCCTGCTGCTTCTTGGCCGCCCCCAACTACATCTTGGGGCGGCTTATTATTTTCGCTCATACGCTGCCGCCTGCCTGCTGTGTCAGGCGAGTTGACACCTCAAGGGCTACAGGTTGCCCATTAACGAATCCTACACGTACCGAGAATTCTCCATACCTGGCCGCCGTAGAATAATCTTCAAGGAGTTCCTGGAATCTGGCTTGAATATCGTCCTTTGTGAATCGCTCTTGCGGCATATGTTACGCCTTTGAAAAATGAGCGAGCACATCGGCGGGGCGGAAACGGATCGCAGCGCCTATTCTTAAGCAAGGGATTTCGCCCCGCTCTACGCCACGATAAAGCGTTGATCGTCCGATCTTGAGTAGGGCGGCCAGTTCGGCGAGCGTGAGGATTTCATCGCTCTTCGAGTTGGTGGTTTCGGCTTGTGTAGCCTGGGGGTTGGAATCATCAGTAGACATGGGTGCCTCCCATAACGTTAGTTACGGATGGGGACCGCCCATGCCTCAAAATAGCCTATTTAAGGCTATCGCTTTGCGTGACCCCGGACACCTGTAAGGCTCATTTGGCTTACAGGTGATTTGGAATCGCCGCGTTATATATGTATCAGCGCTTTAAGCGCGTGATCGCCTCATTTCGCCAGGAAGAAAAATCCACTATGTCATTAGTTCGGCGGTGCTCTTCAGTAAAGTAGGCTTCGGCTGCTTCCTGTTCCTCTAAGACCTGCGCTAGTCGATCCGCGATAGTTGCGCCGGGCCGTGCAACTATCGCCTTAATGTACCTTGAAGAAGTTGGGTTCTGCTTAGCTGCGTTCCCGTAAGCCTTCACAATGCGGCCGCCGGACACTTTCATAACCGAGGGGCGTTCGCTGGCCAGTTGGGCACGGACCTTGCCTGCCGGTATCGAATTTATTGATTCGCCGGCACGAGCTGCACGATCAAGAGCCTTTATTTTCTTTACAGAGAAGCCGAGGACTTGCGCTTTTTGGGCTTGTGACAATCCCATAGTGAGTGCTTGCCATTCGCTTGCGGTGAGGCGGTTTGTTTCTTTTCGTGCGCTTTCGCTCTGCATACTTGGAATTATACTACAGTGCTTGGTGTTTTGGAAGAGAAAAAATATATTTTTGTGAATATTTATTGCTACTATAGTAGCACATTTCATAGGGGCTATCCCTCCATGACTTTGGGAAAATCCAGGATATTGCCAAAGGCCGTACTCATCGCGTTCCCTACCTCGTCATGGTCTTCTTCGAGCTCATGGGCTGCATAAGCATCAAATATTTTTTCCGTGGCGTGGCCAGTAGCTAACATCACCTTTCGTTTGTCCACGAGGTCGTTGAGGCGGGAAGCAAAAAAATGCCTAAACGAGTGAGGCGTCACGTTGCGCTCTGTCCAATATGCCGCGGCCAGGTCTCGTGCTTCCTTAGTCGCGTCCTCGCTGGCCTTCATTTGTACAAGGGTTTCACGAAGGGCTTTAAGTACAGAGTTATTCGCCATGGGCTGTGTTTTATTTGTACCCCAAAATATGAGCGCGTTACCGTATGGATTTTTTGCGCCTAGCTCAAGGAGCTCCTTACTTAGCTTGGAAAGCTCGCCGCGTATGGGTATAGTTCGAGCCTTATTGGTTTTTGGTAGCTTGAATCCATCTTGGCGGGAATAACTGCGCTGGACCTTGATTGCGCTTTCGCTAATATCGGATATTTTTAAGGACAACACCTCCATGATGCGTAGTCCGGTTACGGCGCAAACTATGCATGCCAGCTTAGCGCGTTCGTTTTTCCATGCCGTAGCAAAGAGGGTCCGTGTTTCATTTGGAGTCAATACTCCACGCGCTAGCGATTCCCCTGCAAAGTTCGGTATACCTTCCCCAGGATCGGATAAAATTATTTTATTGGTAAATGCCCAGGACAATGCCGTTCGCCCCATTGTAAATATATGGTTCTTGGTAACAGGCGCAAGCGCTGGCCGTATGGCGTCAAGGTGCCTGGCGAATTCTTTAAGTTCGGTTAGTCCAACATCGGCAATTGGCTTATCTTGAAAATATGGGGCGTAGTATTTTTTAGCGCGTCCAAGGTTCAGGGCACAATGCTTTTTCGTTATGCTCTGGCCGAATGCTTTTTTTTCCGCTACAAAGGGCGATACTTCATAATCCCAAAAACGTGCAAGGTAGGCGCTAAAGCTTTCCGCCCCGCGGGTATCCGCGATGGTTGCGGAGATTATCAGGCGTTGCTTTTTAAGCTCGTCCACGATCTTTACCGCGTCGGCGGGCGTTAATCTGCCATGGCGGATTCGGTCGAGTAGAGCATCAAGCGGGAATTGTTCGGCTGTTGACTTGCCGTTGGGTAAGCCTTCGCGCAGCCATCCTACGACTACGGCCAGGGCTTCGTCCTTGTCGGTTTGGCCTGTGCTTAACGCGCTGCTATAAGACCCTGTAAGCGGGTTCTTTAGTTGGGCATACCATATTCGAGCGGGGCCCCTTTGAAAAAGTGAATACCGGCGCATGTGTCCCTCCCTTTGAATTGTGCCTATCTGACACTATTCTCACAGGTGAAAAAAGGGACAAGCTCCGGTATTCGGTTACTCGTCATAAGTCCATACTAGAAAAGAACATAGAGAAGGCGCCGATCGGAATCGAACCGATGCATGAAGGTTTTGCAGACCTCTCCCTTACCGCTTGGGTACGGCGCCGGGTGCAGATAACGATATGAATATACAGAAAAGGCTTATGTTTGTAAAGTACTAAGCATTAAAGATTTACGTGCACATAGCCCTGAGAATGAAAAAGCGGCGCCTTGCGGCGCCGCTTATCGGCCTTAGTGTATACAGTCTCAGCGCGCCGCTTTGGGAGCGGGCGCCGCGGGAGCAAGCTTCGCTTGGCGCTTGGCCACAAAACCATCCCAGAAGTTCACGAAACCGCAGGCTACAAATATCGTGGAATAAGTGCCTGCTATCATGCCTACGATTAGCGCAAGGGCGAAATCCTTGATGGTGCCGCTCGTAAAGAAGTAGAGCGCGAACACGGCGAGGAGGGTGGTAAGCGTGGTAATCACGGTACGCGCCAGGGTCTCGCTTATGGATTTGTCCAAGACCGTGCTCATCTTATCCGTCGGGTTGAGCTTGTGGTCCTCGCGTACGCGGTCGAAGATAACGATGGTGTCGTTTATCGAATAGCCGAGTATGGTCAGTATGGCCGCTATGGACGAGGTGTTGAACTCCATGCCCGACCACACGATGAAGCCCATGACGATGAAGGCATCGTGGATAATGGCAAGAACGGCGCCGGCAGCGAACTTGAACTTAAAGCGTATGCTCGCGTAGATCATGATGACGCCCAGCGTGAACACGATCAGCTTCCATGCGTTATCGGCAAGGTCCTGCGAGAAACGGGCGCCTACGTAATCGGTTTTCATGACCACGGCGCGATCGGCGCCGAACGCGGCCTCAAGGGCTTTGTCTATAAGGAGGGGAACCTGGCTGCTAAAGGCCCGGTCGGTGCCGTCGTCGCGCACGCGCACCACGTACTGCATGGAGTCACGTCCGCCTACGTTCTGTACGGATACGCTGCCGACGGAAGCCACGGCCTCGCGCACCGTCTCAATGCTGCCGAAGCTCTCTTCGGCTGAGCGCGCGGAACGGTGTATAAGCGTAGGCGTCGATGAAAGGATAAAATCGCCCTGGTAGGTGGGTACGAGGTACGAGGCGGACAGGCCCGCGCCATCGCGTACGCTCAACTCTATGCCCTCGCCCTTCATGGCGGCGGCCAGGTCATTGATGGTGCCCACGGTGGCAAGATCCCAGCTTACGGTTCTGCTCGTGGCGTCCGCGCCGGTAAAGACTACGGTAATCATCCTGTCGCTGATGCTGAGCTTAGGCGTGCCGCTGCCCTGATAGCTCAGCGTGGCGGCCGGGTAGGCAAGCTGTACGTACTGATTGATACCGGCCTGGAAATCCACGCCTAAGTTGAAGCCGCGTACGGCTATCCCGACGACTCCGAAGAGGACCAGGGCCAAGGACAGCACGGCCGCCGCGGGGAAGGCTTTATGGAACCTAATCAAGCGCTTCATTTTACCCTCCAGCTGATGGAAAGCGTGTTGTTCTTAAAGGTATCGGTGTTAAAGTCGAATATGAGCCTGGACAGGAACAAAGACGTGAAGAGGGACGACATATTGCCTATGGCCAAGCTTATGGCGAAGCCCTGTATGGGGCCCGAGCCGAGCTGGGCCAGGAAGAGGGCGGCTATGATCGTGGTCACGTTGGAGTCCATAATAGCCCAGAAGGCCTTGGAGAAGCCCGAGTCTATGGATGCCTTGCGGCCCTTGCCTTCGCGGAGCTCTTCTTTTATACGCTCGAATATGATCACGTTGGCGTCAACAGACATACCCAGGGTTAGCACGAAACCGGCGATGGCCGGAAGCGTAAGGGTAAGGTTGAAGGCCGAGAGTATGGAAAGCATAAGGAAGAGGTTCAACACCTGCGCCAAGGAGGCGTTAATGCCCGCGCCTTTATAGTAGAGCAGCATGAACGCGAACACGGCTATCAAGGCTATGGTTACGGCCCGGGTGCCCTGGCGTATGGAATCCTCTCCGAGCGACGCGCCTATAGCCTGCTGGGATTCTACCACCAGTTCCACAGGCAGAGCTGCCGAACGCAGTATAAGGGCCAGGTTGTTAGCCTCTTCAAGGCTGAAGCCGGTTATGCGCACATTGGCCTGTATGGGGCCGGATATGCGGGCGCCGGTGCGCACGCGGTCATCGAGCACCACGGCCATGGTCTTATTCACGTTAGCGCTGGTAAGCTGGTAGAAGATCTCGCCGCCGGCGGCATCAAGGGCGAAAAGCACCTCGGGCTGGCCGGTAATGGCGTCTGAGCTTACCGTGGCGCTCTCTATGTAATTGCCGTCAAGGCCGGGCGTTTCGGTAATGACCATGTAGGACCCTGTCCACTCGTCAAGGCCGTAGGCGTCCTTGCGATAGAACCTGCGGGCCACGTAGCCGGCGGGCAGTATGGTGGGATCGGCCACGAGGAACTGCTCGTTTATGCCCGTGGGATTAGTGGATAGGTACTGCATGAGCCGCGAGGTGGCTTCCTCGTCGACTATATGGAAGGCCAGCCTGCCCCTGCCCATGATTATGCTGTTTATGCGTTCGGGATCGGCGGCGCCGGGTATCTCGACGTATATGCGATCGTCGCCCTGGCGGCGTATGACCGGCTCGGTAAGGCCGAACTTGTCGATACGGCCGTTGAGCACTTCAACAGCGCGTACGACGGCCTCGTCCTTCTCGGCGGGAGAAAGGCTGCGGCCCGCTCGCTCTTCAAGCGCTTCAAGGTCGGCCCTGATAACGATAGACATACCGCCTGAGAGGTCCAAGCCCAGCTGTACCGCGTTTCCATGGAGTTGCTTGAGCTTTAAGATGCTCTGACGATACACATCCTCGATTTCAAGGAGGGCGTCGGCCCGGTTGTCGAACGCGGCGAGAACGGCCTTGGCGCTCCAAACCTGGGGAGCCTCCATGCGCAATTCTTTGTAGGCCTTTTTAGCCCTGGCTACGAGCCCGTCGAAATTGTTCGGCAAGGCGGATTCATCGCCTGCCTTAACCCTGGACTCCAAGTCCACAAGGTCGATCCTGGCCGTACGCCACGAATAGTCGCGGATTGCTTCGCGTGAGCCTAATGCGAGGGTTTGCTCTTCCTGAGGCGTCAGGTAATACCACTGAATGGAAGGGAAGAGAAAAGCGAACGCAACGGCCAAAACCGCGAGCACGATGAGGAATCGCTTGGTTTTATTCATGCTCTGACTCCGGTGCTGTCGAGATAGGGGGGTAGGTCGCGCCGTAGCCGGGCTTTGTGGCCCTAAGCCGCGGCGCAGCGCTTACTTAGACGCTTCTTGCTTGCTGTCGGCGGCAGCGGACTCTACAGAGTCTCCCTGGGCGTCAACGGAAGCGAGGGCGGACTTGGAGAACTCTATGCGAGAAGAGTCATCGACCTTGATCACGACGGTCTTGTCCTTAACGGACTGAACGGTGCCGTGAATACCGCCGATGGTAATGACCTTGTCGCCCTTTTTGACGGCGCTGATCATCTTCTGCATGGCCTTCTGCTTCTTGTTCTGGGGCCTGATGATCATGAAGTAGAAAATGAGGAAGACCGCGCCGAACATGACGACGGTCGAGAGCATTGAACCGGTGGCGCTGGCGGCTCCGGCGTCCTGGATGGGGTTCAAGCCGGAAAATAAACTGTTCATAGTAAATGTCCTTTAATGGAAGGATTGCGGCACAAGGTAGCACAGATGCCCTTGACCGTCAAGTTTCATGGAAGCCAGTAAAAAAGAGAGGCGCGGATTCAAGGCTCCGCGCCTCAAAAACAGTATCCTACTGACTGATTAACGCACGACCCTGGTGCCGGCTTTGCCGTCCACGGCTTCCTGAGCCTTCTCAAGGCTCGTGATCACGACGAGCTTGCCGCCGAGCTTAATGAAATCCACGGCCGCTTCTATCTTGGGTCCCATGGAACCCTTGGGAAACTGGCCTTCTGCCATGTAACGCTCTGCCCCGGCCACGGTCATGGAATCAAGGACCTTCATATCGGGTTTCTTGAAGTTAATGGCCACCTTGTCCACGCCGGTCAGTATGAGGAGCTCATCCGCATCGATCTGGCTGGCGAGCAGGGCGCTGGCGCGATCCTTATCGATGACGGCGTCCACGCCTTCAAGAGTGCCGTCGGGATTGCGGCATACGGGTACGCCGCCGCCGCCAACCGCTATGACTACCTTATTATTCTTGAGCAGCTCGTGTATCGTCTCTTTTTCGACCACATCCGTGGGAATGGGGCTGGCTACTACCCTGCGGTAACCGCGGCCCGGGTCTTCCTTCATCACCCAGCCCTTTGCTCTGCACGCCTCAAGATCGGCTTCCTTAAAGAAAGGCCCAACGTATTTACTGGGGTTCTGCATGGAGGGGTCGTTCTTATCAACGACTACCTGGGTAACGACGGTTACCACGTCTTTCTTGATGCCCGCCTTGACGAGGGCGTTCATCAGGGACTGCTGTATCATGTAGCCTATGGAACCCTGGGTATCGGCGACGATTACATTGAGGGTGGAAGGGGGTACCTGGCTTGAGCCGGCCTCGTTGCGTATGAGGTGCACGCCGGCCTGGGGGCCGTTGCCGTGGCTGAGCACGACATGGTGGCCCTCTTTTATAAGGCCGACGATGGCGGCCATGCTTTTGCGGGTATTTTCGAACTGCTCTTCGATAGTGCCCTTAGTGCCTTCCTCGATGAGGGCATTGCCTCCGAGGGCTACGACGATGGTCTTCCTGCTCATATGGTACCTTCCTTGTATGCGCGTTTACGCTGCCCCTTGCCGCCCGCTTTTCGGTTCGCTTTTTAGCCCGAATCCCGGCGCAAAGGAATAGCAATTATACTACGCATCGCCGTGACTAAACAATGAACTTTTCGCATCTTGCATGAAGGTCGCATAAGGACTGCATACGGTGACGAGCAGAAGTTTATAGGGTACAGTGGTGGCATGAAGATTGTACGGGCCCATAGCTTGGGCTTTTGTTCAGGGGTACGCCGGGCCTTAAAGCTGGCGCTGGAGGCGGCGGCCGAAGGCCCGCCTCTCTATCTGCTCGGAGAGCTGGTGCACAACGGCCGGGTGAGCCAAAAGCTCAAGGCGCTCGGAGCGACGGTCCTCGATGAAGCATCCATAGAGCGTATCGCGAAAGGCTCGCTGGTGGTCATACGATCCCATGGGGTAGCCCCGGACCTTGTAGCGCGACTGGAGCGCGCGCAGGCGCGCATAATCGACGCCACCTGCCCCAAGGTTCGCGCCAATCAGAAGGCCGCCGCGGCTTACGCAAAAGAGGGCTACACGGTGGTAGTGGCAGGCGATCGCGGCCACGGCGAGGCGCTGGGGGTAGCCGCCCACGCGCCGGGTTCGGTAATCGTATCGAATCCGGACGAGGCCGCAGCCCTGGAGGCGAACGGGCCGCTGGCCCTCATAGCCCAGACTACCCTATCGCGGCAAGAATACGTAGCCATACGCGCGAATCTTGCGCGCCAGCACCCTGCCCTTAAGGAGTGCGGAGGCATATGCGCCGCCACAGCGGACAGGCAGGAAGCGCTCCTAAGCCTGTGCGAGCAGGTGGACGCCATCATCGTCATAGGAGGAGCCAATTCTTCCAACAGCAGGCGTTTAGCCGAGCTTGCGCGGGCTCAGGGCAAGCCTTGCTGGCTCGTAGAGGATCCTGAAGATATGCCTATAGCGCTAGCCGCCTATGCACGAATAGGCCTTACGGCAGGCGCCTCCACGCCCGATGAAGACATAGACGCAGCCGAGCGCGTGCTGGAGCGCTTGTCCGTAAAGCGCGAAAAGGAGTAAAACATGGAAATTCTACGGGAGCTACATGACCGGCGGGCTTATAGGGCCATATCGGACGCTCCATTGCCGGGAACAGCTTTGGAACACATTGTTCGCGCTGGCACGCTGGCCCCTTCCTGCTACAACAATCAGCCCTGGCGCGTCGTGGTATCAAGCGGAGAGAGCTTGGACGCCCTCAAGGCCAGCCTTGCCGAGGGCAACGCCTGGGCGTCCCGCGCTCCTGCCATTATCGCCTTGGCCGCGCGCGAATGCGACGACTGCAGGCAGGACGAGGGCAGGGAGTACGCGCTCTTTGACGCCGGGCTCTGCGCCATGGCCATGATGGTGCAGGCCAGCGCTGAAGGCCTCGTTGCCCACCCCATTGCCGGCTATAACCCAAAAAAAGCCAAGGCCGCCCTGGGCATACCCGCTGATTTTATCCTGATCACGCTCATCGTCGTAGCCCACCGGGGAGACCCCGACTCACCCGACGGCGCCTTGCTTAAGGATTGGCAACGCGAGCGCGACAAGGGCGAGCGGCAGAGAAAAAGCCTAAGCGATATCGCGTACAGAGATCGCTGGGGCCAGAGCTTCGCCTAGGTTCCAGAGCTGCCCGTGCGCTCTTGGCGCAAGAACGCCGCGCATAGGGTATAGTGAAGAACCAAGATCCAAGGAGGCTCATCGTGTCCAGCTCTATCCCGCTTTGCCGCGCCAGCGCTTCGCTTTCCGAGCTCGCCCTTGAGCTGTCCATGGCCACGAGGCACGGCCTGGTAACCGGAGCCACGGGCACGGGCAAAACCGTTACCCTGCAGGCGCTCGCGCAGGGCTTTTCCGACGCCGGCGTGCCCGTGCTCTGCTGCGACATAAAAGGCGACCTTTCGGGCATAGCGGCTGCGGGCAGCGATGAAGCCAAGATAGCCGGCGCCTTTGCCAAGCTGGGGCTTACAAAGCCCGCCTGGAACGCCTGCCCCGCTACGTTCTGGGACGTGGCTGGCGCACTTGGCCATCCGCTCCGCGCTACGGCATGCGACCTAGGCCCCCTGCTCATGTCCCGCCTCCTTGGCCTTAAGGACGTACAGGCCGACACGCTGCGCCTTTTATTCCGCATAGCCGACGAAAAGGCGCTGCCCGTGCTGGACCTGGCCGACCTGCGCGCCCTCGTGGGCTGGGCCTCGGATAATGCAGCGGCGCTTAAATCAGCCTACGGCCTTTTGTCCTCGGCCACGCTCGGCGCCATACAGCGCTCCGTGCTGGTACTCGAGGATACGGGCGCCGGGCGCTTCTTCGGCGAGCCGGCCCTGGACATGCCCGATTTGATGCGCACGGCTCCTGACGGGCGCGGCGTCGTGAATATCATAGCGGCCGAAGGCCTCATGGCCGAGCCCGCGCTGTACGCCGCCGTACTCCTGCATTTGCTCGGCGAGCTGTTTGAGGAACTGCCCGAGGCGGGCGACCTGTCAAAGCCCAAGCTCATCCTGCTGCTAGACGAAGCCCATCTGCTCTTCGACGACGCGCCCAAGGCGCTCATAGACGCGGTGGAGCGCACGGCCAGGCTGGTGCGTTCCAAGGGCGTGGGGCTATGGCTGGTAACGCAGAGCCCCCTTGATCTGCCCGCTTCCGTTTTGGGCCAGCTCGGCAACCGCGTGCACCATGCCCTGCGCGCCTATACGCCGAACGACAGAAAAGCCCTGGATTCCATAGCCAATAGCCTGCGGCCCAATCCCGCCTTAAACGCGGCCGCCGCCATAACGGAGCTTGGCGTGGGCGAGGCCCTCGTATCCTTCCTGGACGCGGAAGGAAGGCCCATGCCGGTGGAGCGCGCACGCGTGGTACCGCCGGCCTCGCGCGTCGGAGCCCTAAGCACCGCGGAGCGCGCCGCCCTCATTGCCGCCTCGCCCCTAGGCGCACGCTACGACAAGCCCATAGACCGCGAGTCCGCGCACGAAATCCTAAAACGCAGTATAGGAGCGGATCCGGCGGCATCCGAGCCGGGGACGCCCCCTCTTCCCAGGCAGGCTCAAGGGGCCGCCGCGCGCGAACCCACGATAGAGGAGATAGAGGCGGAGCTGCGGGGCTTCCCCCTTGAGAGAAGTACAGGGCAAGACTACGCGGATGAGCGGCCCTACGGCGATGAGCCCAGCGCTCGGGGCACGAGCGGCCGCGGGGACGGCGGCCGGGGAAGCGGCGCGCGCGCGCCTTCCCCGCGCGCCGCGGCGCCGCGAAATACGGCATCGCGCGGCGCATACGCCGATACGGCGGGCTCCTTTGCCGCGGAGCTCGCGCGCGCGGCTCTGAACGCCGCGGGCAGGGAGTTGGGCAGGCAGGCCGTGCGCGGCCTGTTGGGTACCAGGCGACGCAAACGCTGAAGCCCGTTCACAAGGCTCCTTCCGCCGTGCTATGCTCACATCCATGGCAACAGCAAAGATAATCGGCATATGCGGCGGTTCGGGCTCAGGCAAGACTACTATCGTGCGCAAGATATCCGAGCTGGTATCTGATTTCGTCTTTATACCGCAGGACAACTACTATAAATCCGCCGAGTACATATCCAACTCGAACATAACGGCCTTCAACTTTGACCACCCCGATGCCTTTGACAACGAGCTCCTCTGGTCGCAGCTGTCCGCGCTTAAGCGGCTTGAAGGCGTCGACATGCCGACCTACGACTTCGTGCACCATCGCCGTGCCGAGGATACCATTAAGGTAGCGCCTAAGAAGCTGATTATATTCGAAGGCATCATGGTGTTTACCAATAAGGCGGTGCGCGACCTTATCGACCTGAAGATCTTCGTCGACACCCCGGACGACATACGCTTCATACGCCGGCTTACCCGCGATATCAAGGAGCGTGGCCGTACCGTGGATTCGGTAATCGAGCAGTACCTTAACGTAGTGCGGCCGGGTCACTTCCAGTTCATAGAGCCGACGAAGCATTTCGCCGACATCATCATACCCGAGGGCGGCGCCAACGACAGCGCCCTGCACGTGCTCGTCACCTTTATAAACACGATACTCAACACGCCCAGCGCCTACTAGCCATGCGCTTCCTCGGTTCGCTCTATAAGGAATACCGTTCCGCCTTCAGGCTGTTCTCGGGCAATGCCCGGCTCTTCCTCTTAGGCAGCTTCCTGTTAGGCATAGGCAGCAATATGCTGCAGCTGCTCCTTAACCTCTACCTCAAGAGCATGGGCTTCGGCGAAGCGGATATAGGCACGGTGCTTGCCATGAGAGCTTTCGGGTCCTTCGCCATAGCCCTGCCCGCGAGCTTCATCATCGCGCGCGCCGATTCGCGCTACCTCTTGTCCTCAGCCGCCGTGCTCACCGCCGCGTCCTACGCCGGAAACGCCTTACTGTCGGGTTTCGGCCCCATAGCGGCCAGCGTGCTTCTGTCGGGAGCCTTTTCTTCGCTCTATCAGGTAGCCGCGGGGCCCTTCTTCATGAAAAACTCCAGCCCGGAGGAGCGGGTACACCTCTTCTCGCTCAATGGGGCCTTAGGCATGGGCACCGGCGTCATCGGCTCCATACTGGGCGGCTCGCTCAAAGACCTGGTGTTCTCCATAAGCGGCGACGAAAGCTACGCGTATAAGTCGGCCCTGCTTTTAGGCGCCTGCTTCGTAGCCGCCGCGGTCGCCCCCTTCCTGTCCATCAAGGAACAGGCCATGCCCGGAGCCAAGGGAGGCGGGCCCGCCGCATCGGCTAAGCAGGCGCTCGGCAGGGTGAACCTCAAGCTCTATCTGAAGCTGCTGGCGCCGGGCTTCTTCGTAGGCATGGGGGCGGGCCTTACCATACCCTACCTGAACCTGTACTTTAAGAACGAGTTCGCCCTTGGCGATTCGCTCATAGGACTCATCTTCGCCCTTGGGCAGGTGGGCACCTTCATAGGCATGGCCGCAGGCCCCGGCATAGCCACGCGCATGGGCAAGCCGCGCGCTATCTTCCTTATGCAGGCGCTGTCGGTTCCCTTCATACTCGTGCTTACCTTCCTGCGCTTCCTGCCGCTGGTTACGCTCGCCTTCGTCGCCAGGCAGACGCTCATGAACATGTCCTCGCCCATAGCCGATAATTTCGGGCTTGAGCAGGTGCCGCCGAGCCAGCAGCACCTGATGAACGCGCTCAAGATGCTTAACTGGACGGGCTCGTGGATGGTATCCGCGCGCATATCGGGCAGCCTTATTGCCCAGCGCGGCTTTGCCCCTTCCTTCCTGCTCACCGCCTTCCTCTACGCCCTCTCTTCGCTCCTCTTCTGGCTCTTCTTCCTGCGGCCTAAGGCTCCAGGCTCGGCTGAGCGCCTATCGGACAAAAACCGGCGTGAAGCGCGGGAGGATAGGGCATGAACGCGCCTAATTTCGAAGGCCTCGACCCGGATACCGCGCTTTCGGCCGTAGAGGAGGCCTTTGGGGTACGGCCCGACGGCTCGTTCTTCTCCTACCCGAGCTACGTGAACAGGGTGTACGGCTTTAAGGCCGAAGACGGCAAGGACTACGTGGCGAAGTTCTATAGGCCGGGGCGTTGGAGCATAGACGCCATAGCCGAGGAACAGCGCTTCGCGCTTGCGTTGGCGGCCGCGGAGCTGCCTGTGGTACCGCCCCTCATGGACCTTGAAGGAGATACCCTTCCCGCGCTGTCGCTGGAGCGGGGCCAGGAAGGGTTGCTCATACCCTTCTCGCTCTTTCCCAAACGGGGCGGCCGCAGTTTCGACGCCGATGGGCCGGAGGATATGCGGCGCCTGGGGAGCCTGGCCGGCAGGATGCACGCGATCAGCATGGCGCTTTGCGAGCGGCAGCCCGTTCGGTGGCGGCCGCGCATACGGCCGGGCATGGCGGCCGCGTACGCGCAGGAGCTTAGAGCTTCGGGCGCGGTGGATCCGAGGCTCTACGATGAATTCATGGACATACTCAGCGAAGCGGCCGAAGCCATAGACGGCGCCCTGCAGGCGGCGGCTTTTAGCCCTCTTCTGCTCCATGGCGACTTTCATCGCGGCAACGTCCTGGACCGCCATGACGAGGGGCTTCTGGCCATAGATTTCGACGACTGCTGCATGGGTCCGGCCATCCAGGACCTCTGGATGCTCTTGCCGGGCCGCATAGAGGACAGCAGGCGAGAACTGGATGCCGCCTTAGCCGGTTACGAAGACTTCATGCCCTTTGATTACCGGCAACTGTCCCTCATAGAGCCGCTCAGATTGCTCCGTATGATCCACTATCTGGCATGGCAGGCCAGGCAGCGGAGCGATCCGGGCTTCATCGAGCACTTTCCCCGCTGGGGGGCCAGAGCCTTTTGGGAGCAGGAGATGGAAGATCTTCGCACCCAGCTGCTCGTTCTCGCCCGCTAGCTGCACAAGCGAGCCGCGGAACTTCAACTAGTTGGTAGGCGCTGAGCGCTTCCTCTAAAAAAAACCTTGTTCGCAGTCAAGAACGGTACTATGCTGAAGCGTTAAAAAGGGAGGCGAGGGATGACCGTCGTTCAATTCCTGTCCATCGCGGCGCTCTCCGTTCCTACGGGTGGCACTGCGGCGCAAAAGGACGCTTTATTGACCTTTCTGGGCAGAGCTTCAGTGCGCATAAGCACCGGCGCCGGCGCGGTACTCTATATAGACCCCTATGCCGAGGGCGATTACAGCGAGCCCGCCGATATTATCCTGGTAACGCACGGCCATGGCGACCACAACAGAACCGATTTGCCTAAACGCAACCCGGGCTGCGCCGTCATAGCGCCTTCCGGAGCGGTGGACGAGAGAAGCGCCATCCACTTGGCCGAGTACAGCGCAACCACTATAGCGGGTGTAGGTATAAGCGCCGTACCCGCCTATAACGCTAACCACCCTCGCGGCAGCTGCGTAGGCTATATACTCGAATTCGGGGGCATTAAGCTCTACCATGCCGCTGACACTTCGCTCATTCCCGAAATGGCGGCCTTACATAAACTGGGCATAGATTATGCGCTCCTGCCCTGCGACGGCAAGTATAATATGGGGCCCGAGGAGGCTTCCAAAGCCGCCGTAGAGCTCGGCGCGCGGCATGTCATACCCATCCATTCCTCCGCCGAGGGACTAGCAGGCCGTAACGCCTCGCTCGTCAAGCATCCTGGCGTTATCGTGATCGAGCCGGGCAAGACCCTCCGCTTGGACCCGCCTATGAATACTCGCTTAAAATCAGCCTTATAATGGCCGTATAGCCAGCGCTATTTCATTAGCTAGGCCTTAACACGAAGCGCCGCATAGAGTATTGTGTAGCCATGAACTATACCGAATTGGAACTGCACCCCGATATAGCCAGAGCGGTAGCCGAAGCCGGCTACGAGACCTGTATGCCCGTGCAGTCCGCCACCTTCCCCCACTCTTTCGCCGGCGAAGATATCTATGCCCAATCGCAAACCGGCACTGGCAAGACCGCAGCCTTCCTCATATCTATATTCCAGCGCATCATGACGGTGGACTCCTTGCGGCACCGCAAGGTATTGATACTGGCTCCCACAAGGGAGTTGGCCGTACAGATAGAGGCAGAAACCAAGAAGCTGGCCAAGTATCTGCCCATCAGCATAGGTTCCTTCTACGGCGGCGTATCCTACGGCCCGCAGGTGGATATGCTCAGGGCCGACGTGCAAATGATTATTGGTACCCCCGGCCGCATCATCGACCTCGTACAGCAGGGCAAGATGCTTCTCCGCGAGGTAGGATTCCTGGTAGTGGACGAAGCCGACCGCATGTTCGACATGGGCTTTATCGACGATCTGCGCAAGCTGTTACGCTACCTGCCGCCCCCCAAGGAGCGCCAGACCTTCCTCTATTCGGCTACGCTCAACTTCCGCATAAAGAACCTTGCTTGGGAGTATATGGACGAGCCTAAGGAAATAGTCATAGAGGCTGAAACCGTCACGGTCGACCTCGTGAAGCAGGAACTCTACCATGTAGGCGCCGACGAGAAGATACGCGTGCTCCTCGGCCTCTTAGCCCGCGACAAGCCCGACAGCGCCCTCGTGTTCTGCAACCAGAAATTCATGGCGGAGGAGCTTGCCAGGCGCTTGGGCATAAACGGCCTGGAGTGCGAATACATCATGGGCGACCTGCCGCAGGCAAAGCGCCTGCAGGTCATTGAGCGCCTGAAGGCGGGCAAGATCAGGCTGCTCGTTGCCACCGACGTAGCCGCGCGGGGCTTGGATGTTAACGGCCTCGACCTTGTCGTCAACTATGACGTGCCTATGGATCCAGAATCGTACGTGCACCGCATAGGCCGCACCGCGCGAGCAGGTGCCGCGGGCAAGGCCATAACCCTTGCCTGCGAAAAATTCGTATACGGGCTGCCGGCCATAGAGAAATACATTGAGCAGAAGATACCGGTCATGCCGGTAAGCGAGGAGCTCATGCTTGAGGACAAGAGCGCTACCGTGCGCTTCGGTCACGCGCGCGAGCGCGCCAGGCCGGGTTCCGAGCACGGCGAGCGCCGCGGCTCGTATTCCCGCGGGGCAGGCCCGCGCGGAGCGCCTTCGCATGGCTCCGCAACGCGCTCAGGCTCGCCCTATGGGAACAAACCCGCCGGCGCTCGGCCTGAACGCGGCCCCAGGCGCGAGGAAGGGCCTTCCAGGCAGGGCAGGGGCAAACCGGCACAGCCGAGAGCCGCTGAAGTGCGAGCGGACGCACGCAGGCCGGATAGAGGCGTAGAACGCAACCCCTACGCCATGAGCGCCGAGGAACGCATGAGGCGCTATAAGGAAAAATACGCGGGCCAGGAAGGCGGCCATGCAGGGGCCGACGGGCAACAAGCCGCCGGCCAGGCAGACGGCCGAAGGCAGGCTCAAGGGCAGGACCGTGGCCGTCAGGGCCAGGGCAGGCGGGACGCAGGAGCACGCGATGGGCGACGCCCCGAAGGCCAGGGTGCGCAGGGCACGTCCAGGAGCTCGTCAGGCGCTCAGCGGCCAAGGCCGCAGCAGGCAAGCGCGAGCGCGAAGGCGGCTCCTGCCGCAGCTCCCGCCCCTAAAGCCAAGAAGCCCGGCCTTCTGGCGAGCATAAAGAAAGCGCTCGGCCTCTCCAAGGATTAAGCGTTTAGCCCCGCGCCAGCGCCCGCTCAAGCCGCGACAGCAGCCAGTCAAGGGCCAAGGCCAACACGGCTGCGGCGAGGGCTCCCTGCACAACATAGCTCGTTTTAAACTGCACGAGGCCGGCCATAATAGGCCGGCCTAAGCCACCGGCGCCCATGGCCGCGCCTATCGCGGCCGTTCCCACATTAATGAGTACCGACGTACGGATGCCCGCAGCCACCGCGGGCAGGGCCAGCGGGAGCTCCACCAGGCGGAAGCGTTCCATTCGGCTCATGCCCAAGCCCCGCGCCGCATCCACCGCGTCCGGCGATACCGATTCAAGCCCTGCCAGCGTACCATGCATAACGGGCAATATGCCGTAGAGGCCCAGGGCAAAAAGAACGCTCGTATTGCCAAAGCCCAGAAGCGGCACGGCCAGCGCAAGCACGGCTACCGGCGGTATGGTCTGCGCCAGGGCTCCCGCGCCGAGCATGAGGCTCTTTAGGCTCTCCCCCCTAAAATGCGCGAGGCTGCCGCCCAGAAAGCCCAGGGCCGCGGCTATGGCGCTTGCGCCTAGGGCTAAGGCCAAGTGCTGGCCAAGGAGCTCCAGGGGCGAGGCCAGGGGATAAAGCGGCGCTGCCTGCCCGGGAAATAAGAAACTTAAGAGCAGGGTTAATGACGGTGCGTCGGCTATGAATACGAGGGCCATGAGCGCGGTAAGGCCGCCTAGGACATCCTTGGCCTTCACTGCCTACCCCCGCTTGAGGATTCGACCGCATCCGCCGACGAGCTGATTATATCGCCTATGGCTATCTCCCCTATGAGGCGCTCGGACTCGTCGAGCACGCCAATTACGCTATGGCCGTCCTCAAGCATGGCCGCCAGGGCTTCCTTCAGGCTCGCGCCGGCGGATAACAGGGGTAGCGGCGTGGGGCTCAGCGTTCCGCGCTGCCCAGGACGCGCGCGGCCTATGGGTTTGCCCGCACCGTCGAGCACCCAGTACTGCGCGGGGCCGTCGCAGCCCTCGGCGGCCGCGGGCGCCGTCTCGCCTAAAGCAACGGCAGGAGCCGTTGCCGCCACAGAGCCCAGGCTTACCCTTGCCAGGCGTTTGAGCGAGCGATCCTCTCCCACGAAATCTCGAACAAAATCGTCGGCGGGCTCGGCAAGGAGCGTGGCGGGCGATGCCCGCTGCACTATAGTGCCCGCGCGCATTAACACGATGGTGTCGGCGAGGCGCACGGCCTCGTCCAAATCATGCGTAACAAGCAGCACGGTCTTCTTGATCTCCCGCTGTATGCGCAGAAAGGCCTCCTGAAGGCGGCCACGCTGCAGGGGATCCACCGCGCCGAAAGGCTCGTCCATAAGGAGGAGCGGCGGATCGGCGGCCAGAGCGCGGGCCACCCCCACCCGCTGAGCCTCGCCGCCGGACAGCTCGCGGGGCCTACGCCCGCGGTAAAGCGCGGGATCTAAGCCCACGAGCGCTAAAAGCTCGTCGGCCCGCCTGGCTGCCCTAGCCTTGGGCGTGCCAAGGAGCCGCGGTACGGTGCATATATTCTCCAGCACCGTAAGGTGGGGAAAGAGCCCTACGTTTTGGATAACATAGCCCATGCCCCGCCTTAACGCCTCGGGTTTAAAAGAACGCAGGGTTCTGCCATCGTAGCGTATGCTGCCCTCGTCGGGTTCGACGAGGCGGTTGAGCATGCGCAGGCAGGTGGTCTTGCCTGAGCCAGACGGGCCGATTAAGGCGGTAAGCGTGCCCCGTTCGATATCCAGATCGATGTTTTTTAGCGCCCAGGCGTCGCCGTAGCGCTTGGATATGCCCCGGTATTCTATCAAGGCCATGGCCTATCCGCCTTTCTAGACAGCGCGCGTTCCAGCATGGCCATGCCTTTATCCGCCGCGAAGGATAAGAGGGCTATAGGGATAACGCCGATGATCACCATATCCATGGCCGCTTGCCCTACGCCTTGAAACACGAAATAGCCCATGCCACCCGCGCCTATCAGCGCGGCTATGGTCGTGGTGCCAATAGTCTGCACCAGGGCCGTGCGTGCGCCTGCCGCGAGCGAGGGAAGAGCCAAGGGTAATTCTACGCGCGCGAGCAGCTGCAGCCTGCCCATGCCCATGCCTCGGGCCGTGTCCTTAGCGCCGGAGTCCACCATGCGCAGGCCAGCGGCGCCGGAGAGCATAATAGGCAGGATTGCGTAGGCGGTCAGGGCGAGGAAGGCGGGCGCTGCCCCAATACCGGATATGCCTATGCTCCGCAGCCAAGGAAAGGCGTCGGCTAGAGCCGCCATGACCGGCAGGAGCAAGCCAAACAGCGCCAGGCTGGGCACGTTTTGTATGGCGCTTGCCGCCGCGGACAAGAGCCGCCCCAGCAGGCTGGAGCGGGAAAGAGCTACCGCCCCCGCCGTACCCGCAAGCAAGGCCACTAAAAACGAGGAGCCGGCCAGGCTAATATGGCGCGCGAGCTCCGCCCAAAAGCGCTGTCCCTGCGCGCGAAACTCCATGTAGGGAGAGAAGCGGTCGAGGAGTCCGGTCAAAGCGAGCGCCAATAGGCCAAGGCTAAAGGCAAGCGGCCAAAAGCCTCGGAACGCCGGAACGGTTTCGCGGGCGGGCTTGGTCCAACGGTAGGCAAGGAAGGCGGCTGACAATAGTAGCCAGAAGCCCGCTCCCGGCGATACGCGGGGCAAAGTGGGGCCTGGAGCCTGCTGCGCGAGCAGCAGGGCCGGTCCGGCAAAAAGGCCAAGCGCTGATCCTAGCGCGGCCCCGCGTACGAAGAAGGGCGCACGGTGCTCGCTACAGAGCCCTGCCCATCCAGGCGCGGGCTTAGTAGACGCCTGCCTATCGGCTCTTAGCTTGTAGGCAAGGGTAGCTGCGAGGGCTGCCATGGCCAGAGCGACGCCGGCAGCCAGGGGCCAGATTTCCCAAAGCCTCGCCATCCTGCCGCTCGCTATGCGGTTTGGCTTGAGCTCAAACAGAGGCGCTAGCCAGGACAACGCGAAAAGAATCAAGGCAGCCCAGCCATAAGCCGGGCCGGTATCCTTTGCGTAGCCCTTGCGGACTTCAGCTACCCCCACAGGCTAGTTTAACAATCCCTGAGCCTTAAGCCAGGAGCGGGCTACCTCGAGGGGGTTCTCGCCCTCTACCGCTATGCGGCCGTTTAGGGTCTGAAGGCTCACCAGGTCAAGCTTGGCAAAGGCCGGCGCCAGAGCGCTCTCAAGCTCAGGGTAGCGCTCAAGGATCGCCTTCCTCACCACCGGAGCGGGCTCGTACACCGGCTGCACGCCAAGGTCATCCGCAAGTACGACGAGGCCAAAGGCCGCAAGCTGTCCGTCGGTGCCGTAGGCCATAGCCGCGTTCACGCCGTCGGTGCCATCGGCGGCGGCTTTTTCCGTAGCCGCTGTGTTGCCTCCGGATAAGACCAGGAGCTGTTCCTGCCTAAGCACAAAGCCGTAGGCTGCCTGGAAGGCCGGCAGAGCGGCGGCGCTCGTTACGAATTCCTCCGAGCCTGCCAGCTTAAGCCGCCCGCCCGCGCGCACATAGCGGCCCAGGTCGCTCATCGTGGCTAAGCCTTCCGCGCCGGCAAGGTCCTTGCGTAGGGCTATGGCCCAGGTGTTATTGGCGGGGGCCGAGCGGAGCCATACGAGCCCTAAAGGCGCGTCCAGCTCGGCTGCGCGCTTCCAGCCCGCCGCGGCGTCTTTCCATATCGGGCTGTCGGCCTCGTCGTGGAAGAACGCCGCATTACCGGTATATTCGGGATATATATCGATCTCGCCCGCCAAGAGGGCCTTGCGCACGACCCCGGTAGCGCCGAGTTGCACCTTATCCGTAACCGCGAAGCCTTCCTTCTCAAGCAGGAGCCGTATCATGGAGCCCAACAGGGATCCTTCGGTGTCTATCTTTGAAGCCACGACTATAGGGCCTTTCGTCTCCGTCTTTGGAGCGCAGGAACTCAAACCGAGTACGGCGATAAGTAAAAGACTAAGGGATATTGCGGCGAGCTTCTTTAATTTCATCATTGTGCTCCTTCGTACCATGTAAATATAAGAGTTTTCCCCCTGAAAGAAAGCAAAAAACCGCTCGGGGGGCTTAGCCCACCTGCACGCCCTTCCAGAAGGCATAGTAGCCCTTTATCTGCGCCGCCGCGCTCTTAGGCTCCGGATAGTACCAAGCGGCATCCTCAAGTACTGAGCCGCCTACCCGCAGGCTTTTATAGGATGCTTGCCCCTTCCAGGGGCAACTCGTATGCGAGGCGCTATCGACTAAATATTGGCTGTTCACGTCCGAGGGAGGAAAGTAATGATTACCCTCTATGACTATAGTCTTATCGCTCTGCGCTATGACGGCGCCCTGCCACTGTGCCTGTATCATATAGGACTCCTTATATAGAAAATGTACATTACAGTTAATATAAGGCTTAATCGTAACGGGGCATAGCCTAAGCGACGTTTGAGGCAAAAAACGGAGGAGTGATACGCTTTAGCGCTTCACCATGGCAAGCAATTCATCCTGGGTATAGCGGTAGGCCGAGCCGCAGTTGTGGCACTTCACCTCGACAGGGAAAGGGCCGTTGGCGGCCATGTCCGCCAACTCGTCGGCGGGCAGCGCGCCCAGGAAGGACCGCAGGCGCTCCCGTTCGCAGGGGCAGTAGAACTCAGCGGGGCGCTCGTCCATCAGGTTGAGGTCAAAGAAGGGAAAGGAACGGAGCGCTACGTCCATGCGGGACGCTCCGCTTGCAAAGGTCTCGCCCAGGCTCGGCAGGCCGTATACCAGGCGTTCGACCCTGTCCAGAGCCTCTGCCTTGGCAAAGGGTAGAGCCTGAAGGAAGAGGCCGCCGGCGCCGGCCACGCGGCCATCCGCGTCGAAATTAACGCTCAGGGTAAAGCTCGTGCGCAGCTGCTCGGACATATGGAAGTAGTAGGCAAGGTCCTCGGCGAGCCGGCCCGTCTTAAGGCCGGCGGTGCCCGACACGGGGTCGGTCCTGCCCTCCATAAAGCGGGTGATCGACAGTTGCCCCTGGCCTATGAGCGCTCCTGAATCGAAATTTTCCGGCAGGGAAGCCAGGTCGATGGTCGGGGCAAAGAGGCGGCCGCGCACCTGGCCGCGGGCATTGCACTCCACGCTGAAACCCTGGGCCGGACCGTTGCCTTCAACGCGCAATGCCAGGCGATCGTCGCCTTTGATGGTTATGGAAAGCAGCGCGGCGGCTATATAGGCCTTGCCTAAGAGGAGGGCCTCAAGCGAGCCAAGGGCGTGCGCCTCTGCCATGAGGCTCACCATGCGCGTGGCTGACACCAGAGCGCCCCGTATGGCGTCGCCTTCCAGGGTAAAGATAGACAGGCCATCGGGGGCAAGGCGAGCTAAGCGCTTTATTTGAACAGTATCGCGGAGTTCGGGAGTTATCATAGCGGCTATCCTATAGTATTTTATGAGAATGCTAAAGTCATCGCCGTTTGAAATAATTTTCGTAGCATTCGTAGCCCTGCTGGGCTTAAGCATGGTAGCGCTTGCGCGGCGCAAGGACGATAAGCGCGTACAGCTCTACCTTAAGCTGACTGCCGGCTTAAGCGTTGCGCTGTATGTAGCGCTCCAAATAGGGAATACGGGCACCTGGCGCTCTACCCCGGCACTGATAGTTCTTTTGGCTTGTCTGCTCTGCCTCAATTTCATCGGCAAGCCGGGCGCGGCTCGCGCCATGAGGATCGCCGGCGCCGCATGCATGACCATAGTAGCGCTGAACGCTGCTATACTCCTTGCCCTGCCCCTGCGCAATCTTGCGCCGCCGGGCGGCCCCTATGCGGTAGCCAGCTCCGCCTTCATGGTGGAAGACGGCAGCAGGAGCGGCGTATATCTCGACCCGCCCGGCCAGAACAGGCGCTTCATGGTACAGGCCTTCTATCCGGCGGCCGCCGGGGCTGAAGCCTACCCGCGGCTAGCATGGATAGAAGCCGAGGGCCTGCGCTCGGCCTTCGCGTCCTTCGCGGGGCTGCCGGCTTTTACTATGTCGCATCTGGGGCGTATACAGGCCAACGCGCGCGAAGGGGCGCCGGCGGCGGAAGGCCGCTTTCCCGTCCTTATCTTCTCGCATGGCTGGACGGGCTCTAAAATCATGCATTACGACCTTGCCGAGGAACTGGCCAGCCGCGGCATAGTAACCCTCCTTACCGACCATCCCTACGGCGGCTTGTTCGTGGGCTTCCCCGACGGCAGCGATAGCCCTTGGTACGGGGATGCCCTGCCCGAGCGCGCTAAGGATACGGGCTTCCTGGACGCTGCCCGCTATCTCGTCGGCAGCTATGCATCCGATATAACGGCACTGGTCGAGCTGCTGCGTACAGGCGCGCTACCTTCACCGCTGGCCGGGCATATTGACGCTAGCAGCGTAGCCCTAGGCGGCCATTCCACCGGCGGCGGAGCGGCCGTGCTCGCGGCCATGAAAAATCCCGGTATAAGCGGCCTCGTCGCCCTTGACGCCTGGGTGGAGCCGCTCGGGGCGGAAGTTGACACGGGGCTACGGCTGCCCCAGTTGCACATAGGAAGCGCTCAGTGGAAGGGCGGGCTTAATGAGCCCTGGCTAGCCAGGCTTGAAGCGGCAAGCGGCCTTTGGGCTTCCTATCGGCTGAACGCTTCTACGCATGTGGATTTCGCCATGATACGGTATATAACCAAGGCTGCGCGCCTCATAGGCTGGGCTGGCAGCCTTTCCGAGCAGCGCTACGCCGAGCTATGCACGGAGGCGGCGGCCGATTGGCTCGAGGCGCTCTTCGCGGGCGAGGCGGATGCCTTCGAACGCCTGCCTCTGGGCGACGAGGCGATCTTCGACCTGCGCCGCGGCGTCAGGCGCTAGAGCCTGAAGAACTTCCTCAAATCGGCGCCGTGGAGCACCCTTGCGTTTACGTAGTACAGCACGACGGCCAGCGGCGTAAGCGATAGGGCGGTGATAAGGGACCAGCTGAAGTACACAGAGCCCCGCAGGTGAAGGTCGATAATCGCCTCCACGGAAAGAAGGAAGAGCGTAAAGGCCAGGAGGCAATGGGCCACGGTGTCAAAGCCCTTGCTCTTACTGAACCTAAGTATGAGCAGGGTAAGGACAAGCAGCACCGCGAAGCTTACGAGTATGGGCAAGCCAAGGCCTATGGACCAGGCGTTGCCGCCGGCAAGCAGATCTATGACCACCAAAAAAGCCGCGAGCGACAGCGTGGCGCAGGCTACGATGCCGAGCGGCCTCTTCCAAAGCCATATTACGCCGGCCACCAGCACCCAGGCGCAGCCCAGAGCGGCGGCGCCGAACAGCGACCAGCCCAGTCTTCCATCCAACAGGTCGGCCAGCACTATGGTGGCAGCACCCAGCGCGAAGGAAAACGATATGATCTCTATCGCTATGCGCCTGCGCTCCGTACCGGTAAGGTTATACTTATTCTCGGGGTCGATGATAAAATCCGGGTAGGCGCGCGCCGTTCCTTGTTCAAGCTCCCCTTCAGCGCCTTCGTCTTTGGCGCAGTCATCCGAAATGCTGGGCACGGGCGTGGAACAGAGCGGACAGCGCTCGGCGGAGCGGTCAAGCTCTACGCCGCATTTGTAACAGTATGCCATGGCGCTAGGTCTCCTTATGGTAAACGAAACTCATATATCGTTCGATTCTATGCTCACGTGGATACCTTCCTTAACGAGGCGCCTAAAGAAATGGCGTTCAACGTCGCTGCGCTCGCAAAGGCTCCCAAAGGTTATAGAGAGCCTGTCGCCGAAGCTGATTATGCCGACGGCTTGCTTTATTACCGGAGAGGTGTTGACCAGCACGTCTACGAAGCGTATGCGGGAAGCCACCACCTCGGGGAGGCGCATGGGGCCTACGTTGGACAACACGCTGGAAAACATGCGGTCGCCGAAGATGCTGCTCAAGAAGCGCATGAACACATTCTTAATGGGAAGAGGCAGTGCGCGTATGAAGATGCTGCGGGCCGCTTCCACATTGCGCGTGATAATGCGCAGCAGTTCGCCCTTAAAAAGCCCGAGCGCCATTTGACTGCGCGTTAAGCGGATAATCTCGTCAAGGCTGAAGCGCTGCAGCCTCGTATCAAGGGTGGGCTCTAAAAAGAGGCTAAAATTCCTCATGGTCTTCGAGGGGAATATCTTACGCATGTCTGCGGGTATTTCAATGCGCAAGGGCAGGTTCCGGAAACGGCTGCGGACGCCCCGTTCCTCTTCCTGCATATCCTGCAGCACGGAGAACAGGAGGGCGGTCAGGTACTCGGTCATGGTAGCGCTATGCGCCTTGCATACGGCCAAGAGGGCTGCCACGGACAGCCTGCCCGTGGTAATGCGTAAATGCCCTTTAGGAAGCAGCTTCCCGGGAACATGGTAAGCCGGCCCCTGCCGTACCGGCGTCGGGGTACCAGGCTCGCTGTAGGCGGCGAAGGAATCTTCCCATTCATGCGGCTCGGGCGTGGATTTGGGATCCCATATACCATCGGTATAGGGCACGTCCACGCCCCTGAGCCGATAGTACTCGCCTAACAGGGTCTTAAAGAGTATGAAGCCGCCGCCGCCGTCTGTAATAACATGGCTAACCTCGAGGGCGAGCCGGTCGCTGTAGGCGCGCACGCGGTACAGATGAGCGCCGCGCCTGCCCGCCTCGGGCTTCTGCATGGGATAGGCCGAATCGACGATGGGCTTGAGGGGCAGTTCATTCTTCTCAAAATAGAACCAGAAGAACCCTCGTCTCAGCTCCACGTGGTAATAGGGGAAACGCGGCGCTATGTTCCGCATGGCCTTGGCCAAGAGCTCGGCGTTGACCGGCCGGTCCAGGGTAGCCTGTATGCGGAAAAAAGCGGGCGAGCGTTCGGACATGGTGGGCGGGTATATGACCGCCGCATGGTCGAGCGCATACCAGGGAGGCATGACGGGGGGCTTTTTTACTCTCTTGACGCGGGGCTCTACGCTCATAAGAGCGCTATTGTATAAGGAGAAGAGCGCTTGTGCCAGCCTCTTATGCCAATCAAAGGCCTTTAGGCCCGCATACCGGCCATTTTTCCGCCATTGGGCTCCCGACCTTAGGTAATTTTGCAATTTTGGATTATACTTCTTGTATAAAATTGTGTGATTGTCCGATGTCGAAAGGCGGTTTATATGATGTTTAAACGTTTGGCGTATCTGTTCATTGCCCTGGCCTTCTGCGGATCGCTCGCGGCCGCCCTGCCTGTCACGGTGGCTTTCGTGGACGGCTCAGCTCAACTGCAGAGCGGCTCATCGTGGAAAACCCTGGATTTCGGCGACAAATTCGATTCGGCGCAGACGGTGCGCCTTGGGCCTAAAGCCATACTCGAGCTAACGGTGCAGGGCGGTTCGGTCGTCGTCATCAGCAACGCGGGCAATTACGTAGTAGACAGCCTCTTAAAGCCCCGCCCGGAAGCTAGCGCGGTGGCCAACGTGGCTTCCAAGCTTGAGAAATTGGCCCGCGGCTCCGGGCAGGGCGAGAGCACGGTAGCCGGCGTGCGCGGCTCCGCCGTAGACGCCAGCTCCCTCATGTGGGCGGGCGCGGGCGTAGAGGCAGAAGCGGCCTTCGACGACGGGCGCAAGGCCGCCGAGCGCGGCACCTACAGCCTGGCCTGGGACCGTTTCATGGAGGCCGTAAACCTGTACGAGGAAGCCGCCGACCCCTCCGGCGCGGCGCGCTCCGCCTGGCACGCGTCGCTTGCGGGCCTTGCATCAGGCTCGGGGGCTAAGGCCCTCTCGGCTCTGCGCTCCTCGTCTCCCGATGACGCGGGAGCCCTCCGGGGCTCCTATGCCCTGGCCCTGGCTATGCTGAACGCCCGCTACGGAGCGAGCGCCGAAGCCAAAGAGCTTTTGACCCGCGCGCTCAAGCTGGGCTGGTTCGACGACCCGGCCATGGAAGCCGACGCCAAGGCCCTCTTGGCAGGGCTCTAGGCTAACGCGCCTTCCGTGCTCATTGACGCCCATTTCCACGCCGACGACCTGTCGGAAGTAGAGCCGGACTTCATGCGGTCGTACAGGGATTTAGGCGTATACGGCATGGCATCGGTACATGACGGCAAAGGGCTCGCGCTCACGCGGGCCTTTTTTCATGGGGGGCCGCCCTACCGCCTGTCCTTTGGCCTGCACCCGCAGCTGCCGCTTATGGATGAGGCCGACACCCTGCGAAAGCTCGCCCAGAGCGGCGAAATAGCGGCCATAGGCGAGTGCGGCTTCGACTTCTTCGGCGACAGGCCTGAGCGCGTGCGGAATGCCCAGAACGAGCGCGCCCAGCGCGCCGTATTCGACTTCCAGCTTGAGCTGGCTACGCGCCGCGGCCTGCCTCTCGTGCTGCATATGCGCAGGGCTAACGACCTCCTCTTCGCCTACGCCAAAGCCTTCAATAAGCTGCCCGGGCTCATACTGCATGGATGGACCGGCCCCGCCAACGAAGCCCTCGATTTCCATAAACGCTGCCGCGGCGCGCTCTTCTCTTTTGGCACCGCCCTGCTCAACGGCAACAAAAAGAGCCGCGCAAGCGCCGCCCTTTTGCCCCTGTCGGCCCTGCTTATCGAAAGCGACGCGCCCTTTCAGCCTCCCCGGGAAGCGCCGCTGCCCGGCGCTCGCCTTGTACGCGCTTACTCGAACTTCGAGGACCTGAGCCTCATCGTCGCGGAGCTCGCGCGCCTGCGGGACATGGCGAGCGAAGCGCTTCTTGAGACGCTCTGCGCGAATTTCACCGCCGGACCACTATTTGGTTAATCTGTTTAACTATTACTATTGACAAGGCCATAGCGCCATGCTCTAGTTAGCCATCGGGCTCGGGGGCAAGCCCTCCTCAGGCCCGATCGAGCAGAGTATTAAGGAGCGAGCGCCATGCTTCGTTGGGACCTTATCGATATACGCGACGGCTTCGAGCTTAGGCTCGAGGGCAAGACTATAATCCGCCACACGCGTGCAAAGCCCTGGCTGCGCCTAGGCAGCGGCACGGCTGCGTACAGCATGTTCCGCGGCAATTTTACGAGCAGCGACCGCGTCGAGCGCATGCTGCCCTTTGCGGACTTCAGCATAGAGCGTACAGGCGACGAAGCCCTGCTGCGCTTCTTCTCACCCGGCAGCTCCGCGGCAAGCCGCGACGAACTCATCGTCCGCGTCTCAGCGGACCGAAGAGTGCGCAGCGGCCCCGAGGATGCCGACCGCACTATAGCGCCTGGCCTTCCTGCAGAAGAACTCAAGCCCTACAGCCTCGTCGTTGAATTTGTCTCGTCGCCTGCCTGGGCAAACCGCTGCGTCCTCAACCTGGCGGCTGAGCCGGGCGAGCATGCCTACGGCTGCGGCGAGCAATTCAGCCACTTCGACCTGCGCGGCAGGCACTTTCCCCTCTGGACCAGCGAACAGGGCGTGGGGCGCAATAAGCGTACCCGCGTCACGCGCCTGGCCGACAAGGCCGAAGGCGCCGGCGGCGACTACTGGTGGACCTTCTTTCCCCAGCCATCCTACGTAACGAGCAGGCGTCTGCGCGTGCACCTGGAAAGCGACGCCTGGTCGGATTTTGACTTTAGGCCCCACTCACGCATAATCCTTAGTTCGCGGCAAGTGCCCAAGCGTTTAGTATTCGGCAGCGCCACGGACATGGCGGCCCTGGCCGCCGACAACGCCCGCTACTTCGGCCTGCAGCCCGCGCTGCCCGCCTGGATGCATGATGGCGTGATATTAGGCATACAGGGCGGTAAGGATAGCTGCCTGGCCAAGCTGGAGGCGGCCCAGAAGGCCGGCGTGCCCGTGGCCGGGATATGGGCACAGGACTGGGCCGGCGTGCGGCATACCAGCTTCGGCAAGCGCCTCTCCTGGAACTGGATAGTCGACGAAGAGCTCTATCCGGGGCTCAAGGATATGTGCGCCAGCCTTAAGGAGCGCGGCGTGCGCTTCATGGGCTACGTGAACTGCTACTTCGCCTGCGACAAGCCCATATTCGCCGAGCTGGACGCCCTGGGCCTGCTCGTCAAGGATAAGAGCGGCGCAAGCTATCGCATGGACGCCGGCGAATTCGACGCAGGCATACCCGACCTTACCAATCCGGCGGCGCGCTCCTGGTTCAAGGCGCTCATCAAAGCGAACCTGCTCGACCTGGGCATCATGGGCTGGATGGCGGATTTCGGCGAATATCTGCCCGCCGACTGCGTGCTCCATGACGGAACGCCCGCCGAGTTGGCCCATAACCTCTGGCCGGTACTCTGGGCCAAGGTGAACTATGAAGCGCTTGAGGAAGCGGGCGCCTTCGAGGAGGCCAGCTACTTCATGCGGGCCGGCTATACGGGCAGCCAGCGCTGGTGCCCCCTCATGTGGGCGGGCGACCAGAACGTGGACTGGTCCAAGGACGATGGCCTGCCATCGGTAATACCGGCGGCGCTCTCCCTGGCCATGCTGGGGCACGGCTACCACCATTCGGACTTAGGCGGCTACACCACCCTTTTCCACCTAAAGCGCAGCAAGGAATTATTCCTGCGCTGGGCCGAGCTGTCCGCCTTTACCATGGTCATGCGTAGCCATGAGGGCAATAGGCCGACGAGCAACTGGCAATTCGATTCCGACGAGGAAACCCTTAAGGGCCTTGCGCGCATGGGGAGGCTACGCGCCGCTATGGCTCCCTATTTCAAGGAGCTAGCCCGCCGCTGCTCAAGCTCAGGCGAAGCGACCCTGCGCCCGCTCTTCATGGCCGATGAAGGCGACAAGGCCCTATGGCGTATACAAGACCAATTTATGGTGGGCAACGACCTCGTCGTGGCTCCAATATTGAAACCAGGCGCCGCTTCGCGCCGGCTGCGCCTGCCTGCGGGGCGCTGGATACAGCTCTGGACCGGGGAGGAAGCCGAAGGCCGGCGCTGGCTGCGCGGGCGCGGGCTCTTAGGCCAGCCCCCCGCCTACTACCGCGCCGGCTCAGCATGGGAAACGCTGTTCAAAGAGGCGGCAAAACGGGCACAGGGCTAAGCCGCCTAACCGGCTCCATACGGCCGATAGCCCTGACAAGCGGGGAGTATTCTTTTTAACAAGCTTCGTAACAGCGCCTACACTCTGCTTAAAAAAAAAGTGTAGGCTTGCGCCTCATCTTCCCCACGCCCTATCCTCTGCACAGCGCCGGCTAAGCGCCTCGGGCCATCAAGAAGGGCCAAGGCGGCGCGCTACGCATACGGCGCTGAGCCGCCACACGGAGCAAGGCCGCCCGGCGGCGCAAGGGAGTTAATTTTGTGGTACTACGACAGGGCCTTTGAATCGGCGGGCGACGACCTCATGAATATGTGCGGCCTCTTAATCGAGCTGGACCGGGCGGCTGGATCCAGTTACGACTGGACGATAGGGCGGGTCATAGATTGGAAATACGGCCTATGGAACCCTGCCAAGCTGAGCGAGCGCTACTTTGCCGAAAACAGCCGACTCTGGTACGACAGGCTTGGCGTTCTGGCGGGCTTTGCCCTCTCCGAGGACGGCCATGGCGATTTTGCCATGTTCGCCCGCGAGCCATACCGTTTCCTCTACGCCGACATGATAGCCTGGGCCGAGCGCGCCTTGGCGGAAGGTCATGAAAGCTTATGCATAACCGTGCCTGAGGAGGACAGCGTACGCAGGGCCGCGCTTGAGCTCGCGGGCTTTATTAACCAGGGCCACCGCGAAACCACGGCCTGGTATAGGCTTGAGGACTTCCAACTAGCCGCTAGCGCATTACCCGCCGGCTACGAAATCCTATCCATGGCCGAGTACGGCGATTACGACAGCCAGCGCGCGCTCAAGAACGACGCCTTTCGCGGCGGAGCGCCCATGGACGACGCGAGGCTCTTCGCCTTCGCTCACGTGCGCGAAAGCCCTATCTACGACCCCGCCATGGATATCGTGCTCGTCAATGAGCGGCGCAAGGCCGTCGCCGGCTGCGAGGGCTTTATCGATTACGAGAACGGGGTAATGGAAGTGGAGCGCGTATGCACGAGCCCCGAGTACCGCAGGCGCGGCTTCGCGGGCGCGGTAATGCGGGAATGCGTGCAGAGAGGCGCGGCGCGCGGCATCAAGGCGGCCATGATAAGCGGCCTTAACGAGAATACGATGCGGCTCTATGCATCCTTCGGCAGGCACCGCGCCATACGGCGCTTAAAGTATAGTAAGCCTACTCGTCCTTAAACATGGCCACCAGCTCTGCCGGGCTGCGGCAGGAGGCCAGCGCGGCGCAGAAGGCCTTGGAGCGCGACATGCGTGCAATCTCGGCAAGGGCCTCGATGTGGGGGCCGGCCTGATCGGGCGGCGCAAGGATTAAGAAGAGCAGGCGGGCGGGCTTGCCGTCCATAGAGCCGAAATCTATGCCCTGCGGAGCAACGCCTATGGCTATGGCCAAGGCAGGCGCCGCCGCCGTCTTGCCGTGAGGCACGGCTATGCCCTCTTCAAGGCCCGTGCTGCCCTTGGCCTCGCGCTCGAGCACCGCCTTGAGCGCTATCGCCGGGTCCTGAATCCTGCCTGCCGCGGCGAGTGTAGAAACGAGCTCGCGTATGGCATCGTCTTTATTTTGAGCCATCAGGGGCGCCCGCACAACGGACTCTTCTATCAAATCGATCAGCGCCATAGCAGCCATCCTTATTCCAAGGCCTCGTAGAGGTCCCATATAGCGTCTTCGCCCTTCGCTATGAGCACGGGGCAGGCCACGCCACGCATGGCCCGTTCGGTTTCGTTATACAGCTCTTCGCGCCTGCTGCGTATCTGCGATAGTTCGCCTATGACGAGCAGGTCCACGCCTAATTCGGCCGTCTTGGCCTTGATTTCCACGTGCACCGCGCCGCTGGACGTATGCGTGCTAACCGCTACGCCCTTTTGCCTGGCCAGCTCGCGCACGTGATTGAGGTAACGCTCGGCGTCGCCGTCCAGATCATGCCGGTACTCATCCTGCTCGGACTCAAGGAAGATGCGCGAGCGCACCAGCTCGGCCAACGCTCTCGTATCCACCACATAGAGGGCCAGGAGTTCGGCGCCGAGGGACTTAGCCAGTACTATAGCGTATTGCGCCGCGCTAATCGACTGCTCCGACCCGTCCACGTATACCATAATTTTGCGTATAGCTCTGGTCATGCCTGCGGCACCTCCGGTTCCGTTTTTGAAAGCCTGTCTTTTACCCGCTTCATGAGCACGAACATGTCGCGCTCGCTTTCTTCCAGCCTGTTCTGTATATAGTGCAGCGATTCGGCCAATTCCGGTATCGCTATCTTCTCGAGGGCGTTCACTTTACGTATGGTCTTGCGCAGCTCGCTGGCAAGCCTCGTTATAGACAGCTTAAGCTCGGCTAAGCGGCCTAAGAGCCCGAGCGCGTAGCGAAAGGCGGCAACGGCGCCGTCTATGCTTACGCTCGTGTCCATGGGGCTGTAATAGGGTCCGCCATCCGCAAAGGCCGTATCGACGACGGGCAGGGCCACGCCCATGACCCGTCGCTGCTTGAGGCGTATGGAAGAGCGCAGGTCTATGGCGCTGGCTAAGGAGCCTACCTTGAGCTTGCCCATGCCCAGCACCGCGTTCTCCAGCTCGGCATAGGCCTTGGCTAGCGACGCGTCCACCTTTGCCTCATATTCCACGGCCTGGTCTACCAGGGTAAGGAGCTCCACCACCAGTATGTTGCGCTTCTGGTCGAGAAGCTCGTGCCCCATCCTGGCGAATTTGAGCTCGTCGCGCAGCTTGATCAGGTTGGTCTTGGTGGGCGCTACCTGTTTCATTGATCGCGGTCCCCGTGGTAATAGGCGTTCAGCTCTTCCTCGCTTACCCTATGGAGCTCTTCCGCGGGCAGAAGCTTGAGCGCTTCCCAGCCTAGATCCAAGGTCTGCTCTATGCCGCGGTCCTCGCTCTTGCCCTGGCTCACGAATTTGCGCTCGAAGAATTCGCCGAATTCCATGTACTGATGATCCAGGGGCGTCAATTCCTCTTCTCCTATGACCGACGCGAGGTTGCGCACGTCCTTTACGTAGCTGTAGGCCGCGAAGAGCTGGCTGGCCAGATGAGGATGGTCCTCCCTGGTCATGCCCTCTCCTATGCCGTCCTTCATGAGGCGCGAGAGCGATGGCAGGCCCGCCACCGGCGGATAGATTCCCCTACCGTGCATTTCCCGCTCGAAAACGATCTGCCCTTCGGTTATATAGCCGGTAAGGTCGGGTATGGGGTGGGATATATCGTCATTGGGCATAGTCAGTATGGGCAATTGTGTAATCGAGCCCTTTACCCCCCGTATCATGCCCGAGCGTTCGTAGAGCTCGGCTAAATCGGAATACAGGTAGCCCGGGTAACCCTTGCGGGAGGGTATCTCGCCGCGCAGGGTAGATATCTCGCGCAGCGACTCGCAGTAGTTGGACATATCGGTCATGACCACGAGCACGTGCAGGCCCTTGTCGTAGGCCAGGTGCTCGGCGAGTGTAAGCGCGCTGCGCGGCGTTATGATGCGCTCTATGGACGGAGCGTCGGCCAGCGAGAGGAAGAGCGCCACGTTGTCCAGGGCGCCGGCTTCCTCGAACGAGCGCGTAAAAAAGCGCGCCACGTCATGCTTGACGCCCATGGCCGCGAACACCACCGCGAAATCGGTGGCGCCGCCGCGCAGCTTGGCCTGCCTGGCTATCTGGGCGGCAAGCTCGTTGTGCGGCAGGCCGTTGCCTGAGAAAATGGGCAGCTTCTGGCCGCGTATGAGGGTGTTCATGCCGTCAATGGACGATATGCCCGTCTGTATGAAATCGCGGGGATATTCGCGCGCGGTGGGGTTTATGGGCCGCCCGTTCACGTCCATGTCCGTGTCGGCTATAGGCGCTGGCCCGCCGTCCAGGGGCCTGCCAAGGCCGTCAAAGACGCGGCCGAGCATGCGCTCGCTTACGCCTAGGGTGAGGCTCTTGCCGCGGAAGCGCGTCTTGGTTCCCGGCATGGTAAGGCCGTCGGTGCCCTCGAACACCTGCACAACCACGACCTCGTCGCTGGTATCTAAGACCATGCCGAGCCGCGCCTTACCCTCCGCGTCCACGCACTCCACGAGCTCGCGGTAGCCTACCGGGTGGGTGTTACGCACGAATACGAGGGGGCCGTCTATACGGGAGGCGCCCACGTACTCCCTGCCGGACATGAGCCTGCGCCTGGCTTCGCCCCGGGCTAACGCCTCGTTCGCCTCAGGCATAGATGGCCTCCAATTGGTCTATGCCGCGCTCGAGCCGCGCGGCGAGGCGGTCAAAGTCTTCCACCGCATCGTTAGGCACGGTAAACTTCATCTTTACGATCTCCTGCACGGCCTTTACGCGCTTGAGCTTGACCAGGGTAACGCCGCGCTTTATGGCCGCCTGCCCCCTGCGCCAGTAGAGGGTAATGATGAGCAGCATGCGCAGCTGCTTCTCTATGGTGGAATAGCGGTCCACGTCGTCGAAGGCGCTCTGCTGCAGGAAGGCGTTCTTGAACAGGGAGCAGAGCTCGATAACGAAGCGCTGGCTGTCGGGCAGGGCGTCCGGCCCCACGAGCTTTACCACCTGGAGGAGGCGCACCTCCTTTTGGAGCAGGCCCATGATCTCCTCGCGGGCCTGCGCCCACTCGCCGCCCACGCGCTCTTCCCACCAGGGCTTCAGGTCCTCGAGGTATTCGCTGTAGCTGTCCAGCCAGGATATAGCCGGATAGTGGCGGGCGTTGGCCAGCTGGCGGTCCAGGCCCCAGAAGCAGCGCACGAAGCGCTTAGTATGCTGCGTAACGGGCTCGGAGAAATCGCCGCCGGGCGGGCTTACCGCCCCTATGATGCTTACCGAGCCCTCGAGCCCGGAGAGCGTATCCACGTAGCCGGCCCGCTCGTAGAATTCGGCTATGCGCGTAGGCAGGTAGGCGGGGAAGCCCTCTTCCGCCGGCATTTCCTCCATGCGGCCGGACAGCTCGCGCAGCGCCTCGGCCCAGCGCGAGGTGGAATCGGCCATGACCGCCACGTGGTAGCCCTGGTCGCGATAGTATTCCGCCAGGGTTACCCCGGTATACACGCTGGCCTCGCGCGCGGACACCGGCATATTGGAAGTGTTGGCTATCAGTATCGTGCGCTCCATGAGGCTCTTGCCGCTGCGGGGGTCGATAAGTTTGGGAAACTCGTTGAGTACGTCGGTCATCTCATTGCCGCGCTCGCCGCAGCCTATGTATACGATAATGTCCGTGTCGCACCATTTGGCTATGGCGTGCTGGGTCATGGTCTTGCCCGTGCCGAAGCCGCCGGGTATGGCCACCGTGCCGCCCTTGGCCAGGGGAAAGAGCGTATCGATGACGCGCTGCCCCGTGATGAGGGGTATCGTGAGGGGGCGCCTGCCCAGCACGGGGCGCGGCGAGCGTATAGGCCAGCGCTGTATCATCGTTAGCTGTCGCGCGCCATCGGGACCGTCGAGCGTGGCTATATGCTCGTCCACGCGGTAGTCGCCCGCGGGGGCGAGGAAGCTCAGCGTACCCCCCATGTCCGGGGGTACGCACACGCGATGCTCTATGCTTGAGCTTTCCTGCACGCGCCCTAAAATTGCCCCTGGCTCAAGTTCTGTGCCGATGGACAGGCCGCTCTCGGGCAGAAAGGACCAGAGGCGTTTCCTGTCCAATGCCTCCGCATGTATGCCGCGCTCTATGAAACGGCCCGACAGCTCAAGAAGGCGCTCCAGCGGACGCTGTATGCCGTCGTATATGGTGCCTATGAGCCCCGGACCCAATTCCAGGGATAAGGGCAGGCCGCTGCCGTATATGGCGTCGCGAGGCGCTACGCCGGTAGTATCTTCATATACCTGTACGGTGGCGCCGCTGCCCGAGAGTTTGATTATTTCGCCTATCAGGCCGGATTCTCCCACCCGCACGAGCTCGAGCATGCGCGCGTCGCTTACGCCCATCGCCTCTATGACCGGCCCGTTCACGCGCTTTACCTGGCCCACGATGCGGGAACTCATACGCCGGCCTCCGTATGCAGGGCATCGTACATGATGCGCCGAATGTCGCTGCGATTGCGCTCAAGGCGGGTAGCCACGCGGTTATCGTAAGCCAGCTTGCCGCCCTCTGCCATAAGGTTTATACCCTGGCCCGTAAGCGGGTCTCCCTCAAGCTTAACGAGCCGCGTACGCTTGCCGCTTGCCGCGAAGGCATCCTCTTCGGCGGCCCGCAAGAGGCCGTCGTCTATAAGCCCAAGCTCGTCCATGGATGCGTTCACCAATGCGGCATCTACGGACAGGCCAAGGGCTGCCTCGGCTATCCAGGCGCGTAGCACGGACTTGTAGGCGGGTTCCGCCATCATCGCGGCTAAGCGGCCCTTAGCCTTGGCAAGGATATCGCGCTCGAGCCCTTCCTGCAGCTGAAGCGAGCGCTTGCGGCGCTCCAGCTGAGCCTTAGCGCGCGCTTCCGCCTCGATACTGGCGATTTGTACGTCTGCCTTAGCCTTGGCCTCCCGCGCGATAAGCGCGGCCTGCTCCCGCGCGCGGGCCGCCGCGCTCTCCGCATAGGCTTCCGCCTCGGCCACGATACGCGTGGCCTCGGCGTCGGCGTCGGCGAGTATGCCAGCCACGATATCCTGTACATCCTTCAAGCTGTCAACCATGCATGCTATCCTCTCAACCGAGCTTTATGCCAATAGCCGCGTTCACGGTGTCGCGTATGCCGGGCCGTCCGGCCATACGCCCCTGGCGGTCTGGTATTTCAACGAGCAAGGGAAAATCATCTGAATACACCAGGCGATCCACGCGGGGCCGTATGAGCTGGGCCACGCGTTCGGTAATGATGAGTATGCCTAAGTCGCTGTCGGCGCAGGCTTCATCGAAGGCGGCGGCGGCCTCCGCCGCGCTGGCCACGGCCCGTCCCGCCACGCCAACCATGCCGAAACCCAGCACGGCGTCCTCATCGCCCAGCAGGTAGTACTTCACGGCGCCTTAGAATTTGCCCAGGATCATCAAGGCGGTTATGAAGCCGAATACCACGAGGCCTTCCGCTAGGGCTATGAAAATAAGCGCCTGGCTGGCAATCTCGGGCTTCTCGCCTATGGCGCCCATGGCCGCGGCGCCTACGTTGGCTATGGCAATGCCCGCGCCTATGGCGCCGAAACCGAAGGCTATGGCCGCGGCTATGAGGCCGAATTTCTGCACGGTGGCCTGTTCGGCGGTAACGAGCCGTGCGCTCGCGCCCGCTGCCTCCTGCGCGAAGGCGCCGCTAGCGGCCATGAAACCGAAGGCGGCCATGAAGGCCAGTACGAGGACGCTAGCCCGAACCCTGCCGGCGAAACGCTTCCCTTGCTTTCCCATACTCGATGCTCCTTACTCAGTCTTTGTATCGTAATGAAATGGGGCGGTAAGCCTTACCGCTGCCGTTAAAGTAGCGCGAAAAGAATTCATAATAGTTGAGGCGGAGGGACTGTATGCCGGCCGACAGGCCCTCGAGCGCTATGACGAGCGCATTGCCCAACACGAGCACGGCTATGGCCGCAGGCGACAGCGGTCCGCTCGGGCTTATCATCCTGGCTATCTGGAAGAACGCGGTCATAAGGCTCACGTGGGCTATGCCGAGTCCCGCCACGCGCATAAAAGATAGGGTATTGGCCAGATAACCGCTGTAAATCTCGAGCAGCTCGACTATCCATTCCATGATGAAGTCCATAATCATGCCCGGCTTGAAGCGCTTAGCGTTGCGCTTGCCGTGCAAAAGGAATTCAAGCGGCCCCTTGGCGGCCAGGAGAAGCGAAGGCAGCCCGAGCAGCACTGCCAGCAGGCTGGTGGGAGGCAGGCCCTTATAATCGTGCGCCACGAAATAGAAGGCTACCCATGCTCCCGCGCCGTATATCCAGCCGCCCAAAAAGCCGCCTTTATCCATGAACAGGGTGAACCAGTCGCGCTTGCGTATAAGGTTTATCCAATTGAGCAGAAAGCCCGTGCCCAGCACGGCCATGCCGAAGCGTATGGTAATGCCCAGGATATCGTAAATGGAGCGCACGCCGCCGGCCGTAGCAAGGCCGTTCACCACGGCATGGTAGTCAAACCAGAGCGGCGGCAGGAGCTCAACGCCGAAATAAGAGCCGAAGAGCATACCGGCCACGATGGCGGCCCCGCCGCAGTAGGCCACCACCTTGAACAAGCCGTCAGGCTTGCCTAAGCGGCGCGCTTGAGCAATGCCGACGATGCCCAGCAAGGCGACGACGAGGCCGTGCCCCGCGTCGCCGAACATAAGGCCGAACATAGCCAGGTAGGCAAGGGCTACAAAGGGCGTGGGGTCTACGCTGCCGTATTCGGGCACGGCATAGTTCCGCACAAGACCCTCGAAGGGCTTCAGAAGCGCGGGGTTTTTCATCTCAACGGGCACGGGGAGCTCTGCCGCCTCACCCTGCCGCGGCTGCATCCACTCTATGATGCAGGGCCCTGTAGCCGCCTTACGAATGCCTGCTTCCACCTCAGCGGCCTTGGCCGCGGGTATCCAGCCTGAAAACAGCACGGTGCGCTCGGTTTTGGAGAAGGATGATCGTAGCCTGGCCGCCAGTTCCGCCACCCGCAGCTCGGCCCACAGCGAGGACAGGCGCTCGGCCTTGCCGCCGAAGAAGCCCTGCAGTTCGCTGCCGCAGTCCGCCTGCCTGGCCCTGAGCGCGTCCACCTTTGCGCCGAGCTCGCGTACCGCTTCCTGCTTGCCGCCGCCGGTATCGGGCAGCTTGGCGTCTTCCCAGCCGAAGCGCTCGAGCAGGGGCTCTATCCTCGCGGCGTCCCGCTTCATGGCCACGAGCACGACCCCCGTAGGCCCCCCGCCCGTGTTGTCGGAGGGCAACAGCACCGAAGGCAGGCCCTCAAGCTCCTTGGCCAGGCGCTCGAGCCTGTCCTGGGCTACGAGTCCCGCGCGTATGCTCAAGAATGAATAGGTAGACGAGGCGGCCGCGCCGGCCTTCAGGTCATCAAAGGCCTCGATTTGCCGCCGTATTTCATCAAGCTTGAGTATATCGTCCTGGAGGGCCTTTTGCCGCTCGCGCAGCCCATTCACTTCAGCCGCCACGGTATCGAGCAGCTTGGCCGCGGCGTCCAGCTCCGCCTGCGATAGAGCCCCGGAGCCCGCGTCGGCCAGTTCAGGCCGCCTGATGGGCGGCTGGGCCATATCCATGAACAGTTCAGCGCGCGCGCGCAGCTCGGCTATACGCGCCGCGTTCGCCTGCGGTTCGGCCGAGGAGAGCCCCGACTTCCAATCGCCGGAAAGTTCCTTAAGCGATACGAGCTCCAAGGCGCCCAAACGCAGCAGCTCCGTGGCTATGGCATCGGCATCGCCGCTGAGGGCCAGCGCCGCGAGCAATTTCATGGGAGAAGTAAATATCATAGCGCGCTCCGTATTCGTTCTTCGGGCAGGGAATAATTCTTCGCGTAGAGTATGGTCATGACGGCCCGCAGCTCTTCGCGCCGTTTGGTGAAGTACGCGAGCACCACGCCTATGGAAAAAGGAAAGCCCGCCAGGCTGCGTTCGGCTTCCGCCAGGGCTATCTGCCTGAGCGCGCCTTCCATCATGGTTAGGCGCGCGGCGGGATCCCCGCCTCTGCTAAGGAGCGCGACGAAGTGCCCATAGTGCTTGGCCAACAGCTCTAGGGCTACCGTCAGCGCTGCGCCGGCGGCGCCGGCAGGGCCGAAGGCGGCCGAGCCCTGCCGTTCTTCCGCGGCGGCCGCGAGAGCCTGAGGGTCTATAGCCTTGCCGCGCGGCAGTATGGCGTTAAGCGGAACGTCCTTGGCCGCTTCCGGGCTGGCTTTGAAGCGCATAAGCCAGGAAAGATTACGCATATCCACGTCAACGCCCAGAGCTCGCTCGGCTATGAGGCGGTCGCGGCTGTCCAAGCGCGCCGCCGCGGCAAAAGCTTCGTCGTAGTAGTAGCGGTCGAGTCTGAGCTCGAAGGCGAACAGGGACCGGCCGCTGACGGCCGCGGGCAGCTCCCTCTTAGCTATTTCCGCGTAGGGCGAGCGGCCGAAAGCCTTTACCAGGGTTTCTATATCCGGCGCCCGTATGACCTCATCCACGTCGAAGCGGTGCGCGATGAGCGGGCGGTATATGTATCCTGATTTACCGTCTATGCTTCTTTTACGCACGACGGCGTCAAACCAGAGGCGCAGCGCGTGCTTCACCTTTTCAAGTTCAAAGCGCAGGGACAAGGCGCGCACGAATGAAAGCTCAGGCTCCTTGAGGAAGCGGAAAAGTTCCGTATACAGCTCAAGCTCGCGCGCCTGTATGATGGCCTCGCCCGCGCGTAGGTCGCCCGTGTCCGCATAAGCCTTTTCTATAGGAGCGTAAGCCGTATCCCGTAGCAGCATGATAGCTTCGGGCAGGGATCGCGCCTTGATCAATCGATCGATGAGTTCGGAGGGCAGTTCTTTGCTCAGCCTGGTCTTGAGCTTGGCGCTCAGGAAGGCATAGCGCGCTAATGCGTTAGCCATGGCGTTTACGGGCCTGGATGCGGCCGCCCCGTTATTATAGCTACGATAGCTGCGACGATAGTATCGCTACGCTGGTCTGCTTCCGCGGCGGCCAAGGCCGCCTTGGCGTCTTCTGTAGCCCGCGCGGCATTCAGGAGTTCAGCTGCCGCTCCTCGAGCCTCTTCCAAACGCCGCTTATTTGCGGCCAGAGCGTCTGCCCGGGCCTCTGCCAACAAGGCTGAGGCATTCTCGTCGGCGGCGCTGCGTATGGCTCCCGCTTGCTTCTTGGCACGCTCCAGCCTGGCGCGCGCTTCTTCTTCCGCGCCTAGGACGCGTTCTACGACTTGTTGCACGATGCTTCCACTTCCCAATTTAAGCCCGGGTCGCTGCCTGCACTGATGGTATTCGAGCGGCCGTGGAGCGTGTTAGTATAGGTTTACACCTCTGGCCTAAGAATGTACAGGGGCTTAAGCCTTTAGGAGTAAATAAAATGACACACAGCGAAAAGCACGGCCGGCTCTTCGACCGTATAGCCCTGCCCTATTCTTGGTTTTTCGCCGGGCAGACCAGGAATTATGCCCATTGCTTTGAGCTCGGCCGCGCCTTACTGCCCGACCCTCTAGGCAAAAAAGCCCTGGATATAGGCTGCGGCACGGGAGCCTTTACCCGTGCCCTGCGCGAGGAGGGCTGGGAAGCGACAGGGGTCGATATAGCCCCCGGCATGCTCGCCCAGGCGCGCAAAAAAGGACTGTCCTGCGACCTAGCCGACGCGCTCGATGGCTTGTCCCATGAAGAGGGCAGCTTCGATCTCGTAAGCGCCGCCTACGTTGCCCATGGACTACAGAGGGACGACAGGCATAGGCTTTTCCTGGAGATGAAAAGGCTCTCCAGGGGCTTGGTACTCTTTCATGACTACACGCCGGATACGCGGCTGTTAACCAGCGCCATCGAGTACCTGGAGGGCGGCGATTACTTCAATTTCATACGGACAGGACTTGAGGAAATGAAGGCTTGTTTCCCCAAAGTCGAGCAATTACGGGTAGGCAGGCAGGCCGCCTGGTATCTATGCTCAGTCCGATAATTTAAAGCTTTTTTTATCGTAATTTCATGTATAATAAGGCATAAATAAGGAGAAAATTCAAAATTTTCACTTTTGTCAGCCCTAAGTCGCGGTTTTTTAGGTTTTTCTGGCAACAAGGCCTTGACTAAGCAATTCCAGTACTATAAAGAGAAACAATCGTAGAATTCGTACATGCTATACACGAAGCTCCAAGCAGTGTTTTTGGGCTCTATAAGCATGACTCTTGCTACGATAGGAGAAACGTATGAAGAGAAGCCTTTTGGTACTAGCGGTGCTTGCCCTCGCGATGACGCTTGTTCTGAGCGGTTGTCAGAAGAAGGTTAGCGAAACTATCAAGATCGGCGTGGCTGGCGCGCATTCCGGCGACCTTGCGTCCTACGGACTGCCTTCGGTAAATGCGGCCAAACTCGTAATCGAGGACATTAACGCCAAGGGCGGTATAAACGGCCGCATGCTCGAACTGTTCATCGAAGATGATCAGTGCAAGCCCGAGCTCGCGACGAACACCGCTTCCAAACTGGTGAGCAATAACGTTATTGCCGTTATCGGCCATATCTGCTCCGGCGCCACCAAGTCGGCTCTCGGCATCTACAAAGATTCCAAGATCGTCACCATTTCTCCCTCAGCTACGAATCCCCCCCTCACCCAGAGCGGCGAGTACCCGAATTTTATGCGCACTATAGCGCCGGACGATGCCCAGGCTAAATTGGCCGCCACCTTCATCAAAGAGAAGCTCGGCCTCAAGAAGCTGGCCGTGCTCCATGATAAGGGCGATTACGGCAAGGGCTTCGCCGAACTGGTTAAGGAATCCGCCGAAGCCATGGGCATAGAAGTAGCGCTCTTCGAAGGCGTAAACCCCGGCGCTCCCGACTATTCGGCCGTGGTTAACAAGATAGGCAACGCGGGCGTCGACGGCGTCGTATGGGGCGGCTATCACCCCGAAGCTTCCAAGCTCGTTCAGCAGATGAAGGATAAGGGCATGAACCTTCCCTTCATTTCCGACGACGGCGTTAAAGACAACACCTTCATCGAAGTGGCCGGCAAGTACGCCGACGGCGTTTACGCCACCGGCCCCACCGACACCAGCACCAACCCGATGGCTATCAAGGCCGTCGCGGATCATAAGGCCAAGTTCGGCGACGAGCCCGGCGCCTTCTTCCTCAATGCCTACGCGGCCACCGTGGCCGTGGTCAACGCCATTCAGAAGGCCGGCGGCACCGATTACGACGCTATCGTAAAGGCCCTCCGCTCTGAATACGTAGATACCCCCATAGGGAAGATCAGCTTCGACGCCAAAGGCGACGTAATTGGTTTCGGATTCTCCGTGTATCAGGTTCAGAACGGTAAGTACGTAGAGCTCAAATAGCGCTGCGGATCCGGAATTCTGTTCTTAGGCCGTTCCGGTGGATCATTACCGGGGCGGCCTATTTTTTAGGGTGGAATTTCAGATAGAAACGCCGTACTTACGATTGTCGTGCTACAATCCGGCAAGCACGGGGAACAAGGATAGACACCATGGATTATTTTCTTAAGCTCTTTCTAAGCGGTACCGCGAAGGGCAGTATCTACGCACTGATAGCGCTTGGCTACACGATGGTATACGGCATCGTGCAGCTCATCAACTTCGCCCATGGCGAGGTATATATGATAGGCGGCTTCGTTGCGCTCATCGTGGGGGGCTTTTTCTTTACCTTAGGGCTACCCGTTCCCCTGGTGCTGCTCCTCTCCATCATAGCCTCGGTAATTTTCTCGTCTGCCTTCGGCTTTACTATCGAGCGCCTTGCCTACAAGCCGCTCCGCAGCAAAACCAGGCTATCAGCGCTGATCAGCGCCATCGGCATTTCCATAGTGCTGCAGAACTTCGTCCTGCTCGCGCAAACGGAAAAATACCTGTCCTTTCCCTCGTACCTGCCCGAGCTGCCCTTCCTGCTGCCGGTACGCGAATATATAAACTCTACCCAGCTCATCATACTGGCGACCACTTCGGTAATAATGGTGGCCCTTACCCTGCTCATAAAATTCACCCGCATGGGCAAGTCGATGCGGGCTACGGCCCAGGACAAGCACATGGCTCAGCTCGTGGGCGTTAATATCAACCAAGTCATATCGGTTACCTTCGTCATAGGCTCGGCCCTGGCGGCGGTGGGCGGCGTGCTCATCTGCTCATACATGGGTCAGATCAACTATTACATAGGATTCATAGCCGGCATCAAAGCCTTCGTGGCGGCCGTGCTCGGCGGCATAGGAAGCATACCAGGGGCCGTGCTTGGCAGCTTTATACTCGGATGGACTGAAAGCCTGGGTACCGGCTACATATCGAGCGATTATGAGGATGCCTACGCGTTTATCATACTCATCTTGATACTCATTATTAAGCCGGACGGCATACTCGGTAAGAACCAGAAGCAGAAGGTGTAGACCGATGACACGTAAACTCGTTATTAAGGAAGTGCTGGCGTCGCTCGTATCGATGCTGTGGTTTAGCGTGCTGTTATTTCCCTTTATGGTCATGAAGGTGAACGTGGCCAGCGGCGTGGCGCAGATACGCTTCCGCTGGGCCGCTATGCCGGTCATAGCCATAGCGGCCTTCGTCCTATCCTTCCTGTGGCGCAGGGCCCTCATATGGAATGAGCACCGCGGCGACAAGCTATCAACGAGCTCTCCCTTTGCCCTAGCGCGTGCGTTCATACAGAAAGCGCTCAGCAAGAAGCCCGTACGCAGAACCAGCCTGCTCGTGCTGCTCGCCCTCGTAGCCGTTTATCCCTACGCCCTGGGCATGTACCACACCAACATCATGATCACGGCCCTTATATACGTGATCTTGGCCCTCGGCCTCAACATCGTCGTGGGCTTAGGCGGCCTCTTGAATCTCGGCTACGCCGCCTTCTTCGCCTTCGGCGCCTATACCTACGGCCTCTTGTGGAAATACGCCGGCCCCGCCTTCGTTAGCGCCGGCATAAACACGGGCTGGATATTCTGGATAGCACTGCCCCTGGCGGGCATAATCGCGGTAATTTTCGGCATACTGCTCAGCCTGCCCGTGCTCAGGCTGCGCGGCGACTACCTGGCCATCATAACCCTGGCCTTCGGCGAGATCGTGCGCATGGTACTGCAGAACTCCAGCGCCGTTACCGGCGGCGCTACGGGCATAAGCCTCATACCCCGCCCCTGGCTGTTTAATCTGCGCTTGCCGCCCAGGCAGGCGGCTACCTATATCTATTACATAGTCCTTATCCTCGTGATCTTTACCATATTCGTAGTACGGCGCATTGAGGACTCCCGCGTGGGCCGCGCCCTCGAGGCCATGCGCGAGGACGAAATAGCCTGCGAGGCCATGGGCATAGACTTGGTGCGCAATAAGCTGGCTACCTTCGCCTTGGGCGCTTTCTGGGCCGGCATAGCGGGCGTCGTGCTCGCCGCGCAGACCACCTACATCAACCCCGACAGCTTTACGCTCTGGGAATCGATTATGGTGCTCATGGCCATAGTCATAGGCGGCACCGGGTCCATACCCGGCGCCATAGGCGGCGCGCTTATCCTTAAGCTCCTGCCCGAATACTTTAGGCCCTTGGCCCAGTACCGCATGCTTATTTACGGAATAGCCATGATCATCATCATCATCTTCAAGCCCGATGGCCTCATACCGCGCAACAGGAAGAAGTACACCTTCGTGGAGAAGGTCGCCCAGGACGGCAAGGCAGAGGTACAAGCATGAGCGACGTTGCAGCCCCCATACTCGATATTCACAATCTGTCCATGGTATTCGGCGGCCTCAGGGCCATAGACGACGTATCCATACATATCAAGAGCGGCGAGATATGCGCGCTCATTGGCCCCAACGGCGCGGGCAAGACCACCATCTTCAACTGCATAACCGGCGTGTACAAGCCTACCAAGGGCAGCATAGCCATAGAGCACGGCGAACGGGGCAGCGAGCGCATAGAAGGCCTTAAGCCCAATATCATCAACAAGAAGGGATTGGCTCGCACCTTCCAGAACATACGCCTGTTCAGCAATATGACCGTGCTCGAGAACGTTATGATAGGCAGGCACAATTCGCTTAAGGCGGGTATTTTTAAGGCTATCATGCGCGACCGCGCCACCCGCGAGGAAGAGCAGCGCGTCATAGACGAAAGCCACGACATACTCAAAAAGATGCGCCTGGACATGTTCATAAACGAGACGGCGCGCAACCTGCCCTATGGCGCCCAGCGCCGCCTTGAGATAGCCCGCGCCCTTGCCACGGACCCCTTCCTCCTCTTGCTGGATGAGCCGGTGGCCGGCATGAACCCGCAGGAGACCAAGGAGCTGGAAGAGACCATCAATCTCATTAGGGACCGCGAAAAGGTAACCATACTGCTCATAGAGCACGACATGAGCCTGGTCATGAACGTATCCGAGCGCATATACGTGCTGGACTACGGTCGCTTAATCGCCGAAGGCACGCCCACAGACATCAAGGGCAATCCCGAAGTGATCAAAGCGTATTTAGGAGAATGATATGCCATTGATGGAACTCAAGAATGTATGCACCTTTTACGGCAATATTCAGGCGCTCAGGGACATATCGCTCTCCGTGGAAGAAGGCGAGATAGTAACCCTTATAGGGGCCAACGGCGCAGGCAAATCGACTACGCTCATGTCGATATGCGGCATCACCAGTATACGGAGCGGCCAGATACTGCTGGATGGCGAGGATATATCCCACTTAAGCCCGCATAAAATCGTGAGCCGCGGCCTCTCGCAGGTGCCCGAGGGCCGCCGCATATTCCCCCAGCTCACCGTGCTTGAAAACCTGGATATGGGCGCTTTTCTCCGCGATGACAAGGAACTGGTGAAGATAGACCTCGACGAGGTATTCGAGATCTTTCCGAGGCTCGCCGAGAGGCGGAATCAGCCGGGCGGCACCTTGAGCGGCGGCGAGCAGCAGATGCTCGCCATATCCCGCGCGCTTATGGCCAGGCCGCGCATCCTGCTCCTGGACGAGCCCTCGCTGGGCCTTGCGCCTATCATAGTCCATAATATATTCGAGATTATCAAGCGTATAAATACCGAGCGCAAGACCACGATATTCTTAGTCGAGCAGAACGCCAATATGGCCTTAAAGATAGCCAACAAGGGCTACGTACTGCAGAACGGCGTCATCAAGATGGCCGATTCCGCGGAGAAGCTCTTGCAGAACGCGGAAGTACGCAAGGCCTACCTGGGTCTATGAGCCGCCTAGCCTTGCGGGGTAGTCCTGCCCCGCAAGGCGCCCGAACTGGGCGCGCAGCCAATCTATGAAACGCCTGAGCCAGCTTCCCTCCGCGGCACCCCCGGCCGCGCGCAGGGATGCGCGCGCGACGAGCAGCTCGTCGACATAGAGCCGCAATTCTCCCAACTCCGCTCCAGCCTCTACCCCTCCCCATACGCGTCTCTTGGCATCCACTTCAGAGCGCAGGCGCGCGCTTACGCCCCGGGGAAGCACCAGGCCCGTCGCCCAGGTCGCGTCGAGCCGGAGCGGGATTGAGCGTTCGCTGGCCCCGTAGAGAGCGACCGCGCCGGGCTCCGGCAGCTCGGGCAGGACGCGCTCATACGCGCTAAAGCCGTACTCCAAGAGTTCGCGCGCTATGGATGCCCGCTTATCGTTGCCGCTCAAGCCAGGCTCGCCGCGTACGCCCATGACCACGGCTATGAGCCGCCTGCCATCCCGCGCCGCGCTTGCCGCCAGGTTGAAACCCACTTCCGGCGTGGTGCCGGTCTTAAGGCCGTCGGCATCGGGCATGAGCCACAAAAGGCGGTTATAATTATATTGTATAACGCCGCTCTCGCGATGGCCGGGCAGAAGATTCTCAGGCTTCGGGTAGACGAATTCCCGCAGCGAATGATAACGGCTCAAGGCGTAGGGATGCCGCTCGACATAGCCGCGCGCAAAGAAAGCAAACTCGCGGGCCGTCGTAGCGTTGAACTCCGAATAACCCGATGCGTCCACCAGGCGCGTATATACGTAGCCCTCCGCGGCGAGCCTGCCGTTTACCCGCGACAGATAAGAGGGCAGGGTCGGCTCGAGCAGCAGGGCGGCCGCCATGGCGGCGTCGTTGCCCGAGGGAACGGCAAGCCCTGCCAAGAGCTCATCAAGGCTGGCGCGCTGGCCGGGGCCTAAGAACATTAGGGAGGAACCGGGCGGCGCGTTGCGGGCCCAGGCGGCGGGCGGCAGCGGCACGTCCTGCTCCAGGCTCAGCCGCCCCGCGTCCACCTCGGAAAGGAGTTCGTCCATAGCTAAGAGCTTTATCATGGACGCTGGCGGCAATACTTCATCCGCGTTCTGCGCGTAGAGCACGCTGCCCGAAGCGGCGTCTACGAGTATGGCGGAAAGGGCGTCCAAGGGACCGAAGGCGGGTCGTAGCGAGGAAACGGACCAATCGAAACCTTCCGCGTAGGCGGGGATGTATAGGAAAAGTGCCAGCGCCAGCGGCAGTGCCGCCGGCCGTTTGCGCGCGCTTGCTGTTGTCATGGCGCTCATCCTATCAGAAAATGCGGCTAAAAAGCAAAGGCCGCCCCATCCGAGAGGCGGCCGCGTAGCAATACCTGCTATCGAGTGGCGGGCAGGGCTTGCCGCCTTTAGCTTAAAAGCCGCCTTTGATAGCTCTTATGCTCATGAACACCAGCGCTATGACGAAGGAAGCCCCCACGGTGAGCACGAGGCCCGCCTTAGCCATGTCCTTGATGCTGAAGTAGCCGGCGTTGAAGGGTATGACGTTCGTGGGCGTGGTGGTAACCAGGATGAAGGCCAGGCTGGTGGTAAGGCCCGCCGCCAGGGTAATGCCCGTAACGTCTATGCCCGTAGCCTTGCCTAAGCCGATGATGAGGGGTATGAGTATAGTGGCCGTCACGCTATTGGACGAGAATACCACCTTGAGGAGGCATACGCCCAGGGTGACGAGGAAGAGCTGGGCGAAAAGCGGCACCTCGCCTATGCGGCCAAGCAGGGTGATGGCCAGCCATTCGGCCACGCCGGTCTTATACAGGTAGGTGCCTAAGGCTATACCCGACACGATAAGCAGTATGCCCGCCCAGTCTATCTCGCCCTCTATATCCTTCCACTTGGCCGCGCTCATGCCGGGCATGAAGAAGAGGCAGGCGGCGAGGAGGGCCGGCAGCGATATCTCTATGACCATGCCCAGGGGGCCTTCGATAAGGGGCGTGGCAATCCAAATGACTATGGTAACGGCGAAGACGAAGAGCGTAATCTTCTCCTCGCGATTCATGGAAGGCATATTCTTGAGCTCGGCCTTGAGCTGCTCCTTGCTCACCTTCAAATGCTTCATTTCCGGCGGAAAGAAGAGCATAAGGACGGCCCAGGCCACCGGCAGTATGAGTATGGCCGAAGGCACGCCGTATACCATCCAGTCGAGGAAGGACAGGCGTATGCCTGCCATGTTGGCCAGGAACTGCAGGGCTATGGGATTGGCTCCCGTGCCCGCGGGCGTGCCTATGCCGCCCACGAGGGCGCCCCAGGCCACCGCTATCATGAGGCCCTTGCCGAAGTTGGATTCCTTAGGCTTGCAGCCCTCTTCTATCAATATGGCGCGAGCCAGAGGCATGAGCATAGCGGCCACGGCCATATCGGTAATCCACATGGACAGTATGGTACCAGCGGCCAGGAAACCGAATACTATGGCGCGCGTGTTGTTGCCCGTAATGGAAAGGATTATGGCCGATATGCGCTTACCCAGGCCGCTTTTGGTTATAAAGGCGGTGATGACCAGCACGCCTATGAAAAACACCACGATGTCGTTGCCGAAGCCCGTCGATATGATCTCTTTATACTTACCCACTTTGAACAGGGTAAGAAGGATGAGCGCCATGAGGCCGGTTATGTGGAAGGGCATGGCTTCGCTTATCCAGAGTATGAGGGCGAAGGCCATGACGCCCAGGGCCGCCATGCCCGGCGCGCCCGTATGCATGGCCTTAGGATAGGACGGCGTCGTCGTGCCGGGGTTTACCGCGTTGACTATGGTGCTTACCAGCGACGAAGGCGCGGGCGACAGCGATATGGCCAGGCCTATGGCCAAAGCCACGGCCAGTATGATGCCGTTCTTGACGGCGGTATTGCCCTGCTTGAGCGTGCTCATGATTGTATTCCTAACGCTTGCTTAAGGAGTTCGCCCACCATACGCGGGCGGTCGGCCACCAGAGCGCCGACTCTCTCAAATGCCGCTATCTTATCGGCCACCGAACCCTTGCCGCCCGACACGATGGCGCCTGCGTGGCCCATGCGCTTGCCCTCGGGCGCCGTGCGGCCGCCCATGAAGGCCACGAGGGGCTTCTTGAATACGCCTGCCTCCATGGCCTCGGCCACTTCCTCTTCCATCGTCCCGCCGAGCTCGCCTATGATCACCACGGCGTCCGTATCCGGATCGGCCTGGTAATCGGGCAGGAATTCGGCGAAGCGCGTGCCGGGCACGGGGTCTCCGCCCACGCCCATGAGGCTCGATACGCCGAAGCCGCCGCGCACTATCATGGCGGTTACCTCGTTGGTAAGCGAACCGGAACGGGTCATGACGCCTATGCGCCCGGGCTTGTACACGCGCTCTATCCAGAAGGGGAACATGCCCATCATGGCCAGGCCCGGGCTTATGACGCCGGAAGTATTGCCGCCCACGACCCGGGCGTTGCAGGACTTGGCAGCCTTGCGTATCTGCACCGCTTCGTGCAGGGGTATGCCGTCGGCTATGGTAACGATCTTAGTTATCCCCGCGTCCAGGGCCTCGAACACGGCGTCCTTGGTAAAGCGCGGGGGCACGAAAAGCATGGCCGCGTCGGCCTTATGCTCCTGTACGGCGCGTCGCACCGTATGGTATACGGGCACGCCTTCCACGCGCTGGCCTTCCTTGCCCGGCGTAACGCCGGCTACTACCTTCGTGCCCAAGTCCATCATGTGCTTGGTCCAGAACGCGCCTTCGCCGCCGGTTATGCCCTGCACGAGCACACGCGTTGATCGGTCTATAAATATGCTCATAGCTTGGCTCCTGAAGCGTTTGAAGCGGGGCCCCTGGACAGTTCCACGGCGCGCCGCACGGCCTCTTCGGTGTCGAATAGCGGCTCTAAGCCCGCCGCCTTGAGGGTGGCAACGGCCGCCTCTTCTCCGGTGCCGCGTATGCAGGCGACGATGGGGCAGCGGGGCTTGAGCTTGGCTATGGCTTCGGCTATGCCGTCAGCCATGATATCGGCGCGGGCTATGGTGCCGAAGGTGACGATAAGGATTACCTTAGGATCGTTTTTGAGGCAGAGCTCCATGGCGCGCACGGCCTTCTTATAATTGGGGCCGCCGAACTCAAGATAATTGGCCACGGTGCCGCCCTCGTAGTTTACCAGGTCGTACACGACTGTGGTGAGGCCCGCGCCCGCGCACATAAGGGATATATCCCCGTCGAACTGCAGGTAGGGTATGCCGTCCTTAGCCGCCTCAAAGGCCACGTCGCTGTCGAAGCGGCTGCGCTCGGGCTCGCTGGAAGCCTGCCTGAACTGCGCATTGTCGTCTATGGACAGCTTGCCGTCGCCGGCTATCAGGCGGGAAGGCTTGCCCTCCCGCGCCTTGGTGACGAAGAGCGGGTTAATCTCGGCCAGCTCCGCGTCCTTTGAGCGGAACACCCGCCACAGCGCCTCGAGGACGGGCACGAAGAGCTTGGCCCCCTCGGCGTCGAAGCCCAGGGCGTAAGCGAGGTTACGCGCCTGGTAAGGCAAGAGCCCCGTATCGATATCCACGCGCTCGCGGAGTATCTTCTCAGGCGCTGTACGCGCCAGCTCCTCTATCTCCACGCCGCCCTCGGCGCAGGCCAGCACCAAGGCCGTGGCTGCCTCGGGGTCCACCGTTATGGCCAGGTATATTTCCCGTCCTATGTCGACCGCTTCCTCGACGAGGAGGGAGCGCACATCGAAGGGACCGGCAAAAAGGCTGGCGGCGTAGGCTTTTGCTTCGTCATGTCCCTTTACCAGGCGGATAAGCCCGGCCTTGCCGCGGCCGCCGCGGAGCACCTGGCTCTTGACCACGCAGGGATAGCCCAGCTCGTCCGCGGCGCGCGCCGCCGCCTCCGCATCGGTACAAAGCACGCCCTTGGGTATGGCTATGCCCTCCGCCGCGAACGCCTCTTTAGCTTGGTATTCGAATAGTTTCACGGTTCCTGTGTCCTTTCTGGAGTCGGAAGACGGAAGAGGAAAGTCGGAATCTAGAATCTAGAATCTAGAATCTAGAATCCGGCTATCGGCCACCTACCTCACGATTCTAGCTTCTAGCTTCTTCTTCCTACTGACAGGAATCTAGAATATAGAATCTAGAATCTAGAATCCGACTATCGGCCGCCGAACTCACGATTCTAGATTCTTCTTCCTAGATTCTAGATTCTTCTTCCTAGATTCTAGATTCTAGCTTCTTCTTCATCACTTCCTCTTCCCCACTGCTGGTCTTCCCATACCTCTCCCAATACCCGCCGAATATATCGTCGTCGCTGGGGCGCGATGGGGCCAGGGGCAGGGACAGCCAGCTTACGTTGATAAAGTGGCGCCAGTGTATGTTCTCGGTGGTGATATTGCCGCCCCAGGTGCCGCAGCCTAAAGTGACGGTGCTGGGCATGCCGTTGGCGAAGGTGCCGCCGTTGCCCGAGGCCATGCCCTGGCGCACCATGATGCGGCTGGAGCGCATGGTAAGTCCCATGCGGTCTATGTAGCCGGCGTTATGCGTAAAAATACCCGAAGAATGACCGGTGCCGCAGGCGTCGGTTATGCCCACGACGAGGCTAAGTCCTTCCTCGAAGTCCTTGCAGCGCCACAGGGTAAGCACCGGGGATATCTTCTCCTGGGTGAACTTCTCCCGTTCGGGAGAGCCTTCCGCCTCCACCATGAGGAACTTCGTTCCCTGGGGCACGGTAAAGCCCGCGCCTTCGGCTATGACGGCGGCGCCCTTGGCTATGATCTTGGGGTTGAGCCCCTCGTGGCCGTCCTTGCCCATTACCCACAGCCAGGAACGGAGCTTGGCTTTTTCTTCTGCGCCGCAGAGGTAGCCGCCCTGCGCCTGCATGGCCTTGGCGAAGGCTTCATAGAGCGAGCGGTGGACGACGACGGAGTTTTCGCTGGAACAGCTGGTGGCGTTGTCGAAGGCCTTGCTAACGGCTATCTTGGCCGCCGCGTCGGCGGGGTCGGCGTCCTCGGCCAATAGCTGCACGGCGTTGCCCGGGCCCACGCCGTAGGCCGGCGTGCCCGAGGAGTAGGCGGCCTTTACCATGGCGCCGCCGCCGGTGGCCACAACCAGGTCCACCTGCCGCATGAGCTCCTGGGTAAGCTCTACGCTGGGCTCCTCGATAAGCTGCACGAGGTCCTCGGGCGCGCCTACTTTCTTGAGGGCGGCGCGCATGAAGCCTATGGCCTGCGCGCTGGATTTCTTGGCCTTGGGATGCGGGGCGAAGATTACGGCGTTCCGGCCTTTCAGTATGGCCAGGCCGTTGGAGCTGGGGGTGGCCGTGGGATTGGTAACCGGGGCTAAGGCCCCAACCACGCCCACGGGCTTAGCGTACTTACGGAGGCCGCGCGCCTCGTCCACTTCTATGAGGCCCACGCTCTTGGAGCCTTTGAGGTCGCGGAGGAGGCCGAGCACCTTGTTCTTGTGCTTGGTTATCTTATCGGCCACCACGCCCATGCCGGTCTCTTCCACCGCGCTCTTGGCCAGGATGGCAATATTCTCGTCGTTATACACGGCCCAGCCCACGGCCACGCATACCTCGTCGGTGCGGGCCTGGTCCCAGGTAGCCGCCACGGCCTGCGCCGCCCGAGCCTTGGCCACGAGGCCGGTTATAAGCTGCTCGTTATCATTCATGCTCACTGTCTCCTTGCGGCACGGCGGCCGACGATAGTAGGAGGGGTAGCGAACGCCCCCGCAGCGCATCAGCGCGAGGAGGCGGAAGCTAGGGGGGTGCTCCCCCCTCCTTACATCCTTACTTGAACTGCTCGGCCTCGAGCTCCACGACCTTGTTGAAGGCGTTGGTGAGGAAGTCCTTCTTGAACTCCATCTTTTGGGTAAAGGCCACGGACAGCCAGGCGTCCACGATCTGGGTGCCAAGAAAGGGGGCCGTTATCCAGCCGCCCATGGTTATGACGTTGGCGTTGTTGATGATCTTGGAGCGCTCGCCGGAGAAGAGGTCGTCCACGACGCAGGCGTATACGCCCTTGTGCTTGTTGGCCACTATGGCCATGCCCTGCCCGGTGCCGCATATGAGTATGCCTTTTTCGGCCTCGCCCCTCTGCAGGGCCTTGGCCACTTTGGGCGCCTGCACGAAATAGGGCTGGGGCGCGTCGGGGCTCTCTATGCCGAAGTCTATTACTTCTATGGCGGGGTGGTTTTCCTTGAGGTGCTTGACTATTTCGCGGGCAAGGGGGTAGCCCGAGAGGTCGGACGCTATGGCTAGTTTCATGCTGTCTCCTATTAAAAAAGGCTCTTTGCGGCCGCCGCTATGTGGGGCGCGCTGAGCTTGAAGTGGTCAGCCAGCCAGTCCTGGGTACCCACCTCGCCGAACTGGTCCGCGCCAACGCCAACGCGGCGGAGCTTGGCGCGAACGCCTTCTTCGGCCAGTATCTCGGCTATGGCGCTGCCTAAGCCGCCGGTAACGCGGTGGTTCTCGCAGGATACGACGCGGCCGCTGGCCGAGGCGTACTTGACTATGGCGGCCCGGTCTATGGGCGCGAGGCTGAAGAGATCGAGCACGGTGGCCTCAAGGCCGTCGGCGGCGAGCAGCTCGGCTGCCTTCTTTGCCTCCGACACCATGAGGGCGCCAAGGGCCACGATGAGGAGATCCTTGCCCTGGCGCAGGAGCTTGGCCTTGCCCAGCTCAAAATGCTCGCCGGCCGGGTAGAGCTCGGGGGCGCTCTTGCGCTGCAGGCGCAGGTAGGTGCAGCCGTCGGAGGCCGCGGCTATACGCACGGCGGCTTCCAGCGACACGGGGTCGGAGGGCTCCACGATGGCGAGGCCGGGCACGGCGCGCATGAGCGCCAGGTCTTCAAGGGGCATGTGGGTGCCGCCGTTGAAAGCGGCGGTGACGCCGGGGTCGGTGCCCACGAGGGTAACGTTGAGCCCCGCGTAATTGGCGGAGAGGAAGAACTGGTCATAGGCGCGGCGGCTGGCGAAGCAGGCGAAGGTGGCCGCGAAGGGCTTCTTGCCGGTGGCCGAGAGGCCGGAGGCCACGCCGACTAAGTTGGCCTCGGCCACGCCCACGTTGACGAAGCGCTCAGGGTATGCCTTGGCGAAGGGGCCGGTGCCCGTAGCGCGGGCAAGGTCGGCCTCCACCACGCATATGCGCGGGTCGAGCGCGCCTAAGTCCACGAGGGTCTGGGCGTATACCGCCCGCATTTCTCTATCAGCCACGGGTGGCCTCCTCTGCTTCCATCGCTTTCAGGCAGGCCTCAAGGTCCGCGGCAACGAAGGCCGCGTTATGGCTCTCGGCCTTTCCTTCAAAGGCGGGTATGCCCTTGGCCTTGACGGTGTCGAGCACGATCATGACGGGCTTGCCCTGTACGGCGCGGGCCTCGAGTATGGCCCCGTCCAGCGCGGCAAGGTCGTGGCCGTCTACCTTTATGGCCTTCCAGCCGAAGGCTTCCCACTTGCCCGCAAGGTCCCGGAGGCCCATGACGCTGTCGGTGGAGCCGTCTATCTGGAATTTGTTGCAGTCGGTGAAGGCTATGAAGTTGTCGAGCTTATAGTGGGCGGAGAAGGCGGCCGCTTCCCATACCTGGCCCTCGTCGCTCTCGCCGTCGCCTATGATGGCGTAGCAGCGGCGCAGGCTCCCGTCGGGCCGCGGGCCTTCCATACGGAGGCCTAAGGCTATGCCGGCCGCCGCGGAGAAGCCTTGGCCGAGCGAGCCGGTGCTCATGTCCACGCCGGGGGTAAGCTTGCGGTCGGCGTGGCTGGGCAGATGGGTGCCGCCCTTATTGAGGGTGCTTAAGAGCTCGCGCTTAAGGTAGCCCTTCTCTACGAGCGCCGCGTAGAGGGCCGGCCCCGCGTGGCCCTTGGACAGCACGAACATATCGCGGTCGGGAGCCTTGGCGTCGGCGGGGTCGAGGCGCAGGTGCCTGAAGTAGAGCGCGGCGAGCGCCTCCACGACGGACATGGAACCGCCTATGTGCCCTATGCCCAGGGCCGCTATGGATTCCAGGCAGCCTATGCGTATGGCTTTTGCCCGCGACGCGAGCTCTTTGAGTTCGGCCTGGCCGGCCGCTGCCGTGGGTACGCTTCTGGTCATGTGGTCACCTTCGACGCGCTGCCGTCCATGAAGGCCTTGCTCTTGTCGCCCACCCAGTAGCGCTCGCCGGCTATGCACCAGATAAAGCAGAGGGGATCGTCATGGCTGAATACGGGATGGTAATTGAGCAGTGGTATGGTAACGTGGGAGCCGATCTCGACGCCCTTGACGAAGGTAAGCTTCTCGTCGTCCTCGTATACCTGCATGGCGCCATTGCCTTCTATAAAGGAATAGCACTCTTCCTGGTCGGTATGGTTATGGGGCGGCCAGGCGCGGGAGTGGTCTTCGTAGAAGGTATAGCCGGCCATGAAGCGGTCGGCTTCTTCGGCCACGTCGAACATGAGGTGCACCTTCTTGCGCTTTAAGATACGTATGCGCGCGGGGTCGTCCTTAAGCTCCGCCCATTTTCGGTGCTGAACGGGGTGCTCCTTGTCGGCGGCCGCCCGGTACAGATAGAGCTTGGCTGGCTCGTCGCCCGCTTCGCAGGCGAATTCGGCGCCTCGCGTTATATACAGTACGTCGTAGTGAGCCAGCTCGTAGGATTTGCCCTCCACGCTTACGGTGCAGGGACCGGCCAGGTTGAAGGCGAGGGTCTCTTCCGTCTTGTGGCACAGGCTCTCGATACGCGCGTTTACGATATCGAGTTCCGCTAAGGAAAGGAGCTCGAGGTTCGAGTCCTTGCGATTGAACACTTCCCGCAATACAGCTCTGCTGTCCCGGGCGTGGAATAGTTTTCCTTCTTTGACGGCCATTGCCGCCTCCTATTGGTTAAAGTCTTTAACTATTATATCATATACATAAGTTTTGGCAAGTCGTCCGGCGCCCTTTGTAGTCGGCTTCTATCTGCCAGACGCGTGACCGCGTGCGCTCGTAAGCCAGCGCCGAGAGGCGAATGCGGCGAGGATTTACCGAGCCCGCGGCTACGTGCTATCTTTTTTATGAAGGCGCTATAGAAAAGCGCCCCGGAGGTAGAGCTATGCTTCTCGACGAATTGCGCGCAGCCAATCCCGGCCTTAGGCTTTTCCCCAGTGATGACCCTGCCTTCGCTGCCTATGGTGAGCGCGTAGAAGGAAGCTGGCCGGCTCTCGTGTCAGCCCTTGAAGCCTACGCGCCCATACCCGAGCAGGGCGTCGTCTATGTGGGCAGCCACCCGACGCTTGAGGCCTGCGCTGACGCGGAGCGTATGCAAAGCCTCGTATTCGGCGGGCTGCCCGTGCAGCTCGGGTACTGTTCGGGGCGCAATTCCACGCTGAATGGGCTCGAATACCACAAGGCGAGCGAAGTGATCGTGGCCGCGGACGACCTGGTACTCTTGCTCGCCCTACGCGGCCAGCTGCGGCCGGGCGAACAAGGCCCCGGAATGGATTCTTCAGACACCGTGGGACTGTTCCTTAAACGGGGCGAGGCAGTGGAACTCTATTCGGGCACCATGCACCTGGCGCCCTGCCGCGCCCGCGAAGCCGGCTTCAGGGCCGCCATCGTGCTGCCCCGCGGCACCAACGACGCCTTCGCCGAAGGCACGAGGCCTGAAGGCGACCCCCTCCTCCGTAAGCTTAATAAGTGGATCATAGCCCATCCCGAACGCAAGCCCCTCATAGACCAAGGCGTGCTGCCCCTCCTTAAGGGCGCGAACAGGCTCGTGCGCTTGCCGCCGGAGCACGCGTGACGTCTCAGGGCTGGAACGCGCCGGACCTGCGCAAGCGCAATCGCGCGGGCATACTCCGGCTCGTGCACAGGCAGGGCGACATAGCACGCAACGAACTGGCCCTGGCCTTGGGGCTTACTAAGGCGGCGGTTACGATACTCGTTAACGAGCTCATTGACGACGGGCTCATCGTGGAGGCGGGCGAGCAGGCAGGCGCCAGGCGCGCCGGCAGGCGGAAGATAGCCCTGCGCATACGGCCCGACGCAGGGCTCATACTGGGCGTGGGCATAGACGCCGAGCGCGTTCAGGTGCTTCTTGCCGACCTATCGGGCGCCGTGCTGGGCGTGCGAAACCTTCCTCCCCCGAGAGCCCTGCCTCACGCGCCGGCCTTAGGCGAATCTGAGGATGGCATCATGGGCGCGCGCATAGCCGCCGCCGTGTACGCCGCCGCCGCTAAGCTGGCAGGTGGTACAGGCTTTAGTGCCTTGGGCATTGTAGGCGCGGGGCTCGGGGTAACCGGACGTGTGGACGAGGAGCGCGGCGTATCGCTCCGGGAGCCGCGGCTCTGGTCCGCGCCGGTGGCGCTGCGCGAGCCCCTTGAAGACGCGCTTAAGCTCTGCGTGTCGGTGGACAACAACGTGCGCGCCTTGGCCCTTGCCGAGCTTTTGCTCACCGATGCGCGCAGCGAATCGCCCGCGGGGCTCCTCTTCGTAAAATACGGCCCCGGCGTTGGCGCATCCTGGACCATGGGCGGCACGCCCTGGCCCGGCGCGCACCATCGCTCAGGCGAGCTCGGGCATACCGTGGTAGCCTCCGAAGGCCCCATATGCCCCTACTGCGGCCGCGTGGGCTGCCTCGAGTCCCTCGTGTCAGCCCATGCGCTCGAACTAGCGCTCGGGCGCTTAGAAGGCGGCCCGAAAAACCATGCAGCAAAGCGTTTTGGAGCGGGCTCCCGTACCGACGAACTCTGCGAGCTCTTACGTCTGCGCGACTCCGCCGCGTACGAGCGCCTCGCCAGCCGTTTTGCGCTTGCCCTGGGCAACGCCATAGAGCTCTGCGATCCCACGGCGGTGGTGCTCTATGGCACGCCCTTCAGGCAGGGCCCGCTCTTCGACGAGATAGCCAGGCGCGTGGAGGCCAACGAGCGCCCCTGCGATATACGCCGCTCCGCCATGGACCCCGCCCTGCCCGCCTTAGGCGGCGCGGCCCTTGCCCTTGAGCGCTTTTTCGCCGACGGCGGAGCCGCCTGTTCCGCGAGGATATAGGCATGGCTTTTACAGACCGCAACAGGATACTGTTCGGAGACGAAGGCACCGCGCTCTTGGCGCAAGCCCGCGTATGCGTTTTCGGGCTGGGCGGCGTAGGTGCCGCGGCGGCCATGGACCTGGTACGGGCCGGCATAGGCGCGCTAACGGTGGTTGATTTCGACCGCGTGCAGGATTCCAACCTCAACCGCCTGTGTTTCGGGAACCTGGCCAACGTGGGCATCCCTAAGGTGGAAGCCTTTGCCCAGGCTGCCCGCCAGATAAACCCCGCCATCAGCCTGGATTTGCGCGGGGCCATAGTACGGGGAGCAGAAGCGGCCAACTTCATACCCGAGGGCTGCGACTTCTACCTCGATTGCATAGACAGCCTCAACCCCAAGGTCAATCTCATAGCCGCACTGCTCAAAGCTGATCTGCCTTTCGCTACGAGCATGGGCACGGCCAGCCGCATAGCGCCTGAGCGCCTGAAGCTTGGCTCGCTCTGGGAGAGCTCAGGCTGCCCCCTGGCTCAGCATATACGCCAGCGCTTAGGGCGCCTGGGCTTCCGCCGGCCGCTCTCCCGCGAGGAGAAGCGGGCTTCTTATATGGCCCACGTGCAAGGCCTTGAGTCGCCCATTAAGGGCAGTCCGGTAGCTATAGAGTGCGTATGGTCGGACGAGCCGCCCGTGCCTCCTGCCCCGCCGGAGGGAGGCCATAAGCCGGGCGACATGGTAAACGGCGAACGAGTACGGGTTATACAGGGCTCAGGCCCTTTCGTGCCTCAGGCCGCAGGCCACCTGCTTGCCAGTTTTGCCGTGCGGAGGCTGTTGGGGTAGTCAGGAGTCAGGAGTCAGGAGTCNNGAAGAAGAATCTAGAATCTAGAATCTAGAATCTAGTAGCGAGAATCGAGTAGGAAGACTCCCATTCTAGATTCTATATTCTAGATTCCCATTCTTACTTCTAGATACTAGCTACTCCCCTCCCCCTACTCCACCCCAGCCGCAAACTCGCTCAGCAGCTTTTTAAAGCGCGGGGGGTCCTCCACCATGACCGAATGGCCCACGCCTTCGAGCAGCTTGAGGCTGCCGCCGGGATAGGCGTCGGCGGTTTCCAGGGCCATGGCTTCGCTTATGATTATGTCCAGGCGGCCCCAGAGCACGAGTACGGGGCCTTTGAAGGCGCCTGCGCGGCCGCTGTAGTCGAAACGCTCGAGGGCGCGCGCGTTGCCCGCGAAGGCGTGCGGCGCCATGAGCATGGCGTCGTTGGCAAGCTCGTCGAGGAATTCCTCGTCCTTAAGCATGGGGGTAACCGCGGCAAGCCCCTTGCGCATGAAGTCGCGATTGGTCTTATAGAGCTCGATGGCCGGATAATGGGCTTCAGGCGTCTTTAAGCCCGATGGCGCGGCCCCGTCTATGAGCACGAGCGCCTTAGCCAGCTCGGGCCTGCGCGCGGCCAGGGACATGACCACGGCGCCGCCCAAGCTGTGGCCGACGATAATGGGCTTGTCCAGCTTGAGCGCGTCTATGAAGGCGCCCAAGTGGTCCGCGTATACATCGATGTCGGCGACGGCTATGGCTTCCGAACAGCCGAAGTTGGGCAGGTCGGGCGCTATGGTCCAGTGGCCGGGCAGGTCCATGACGCGGTGATACCAGCGTGATGAGCCGGTGTTGCCGTGGACGAGCACGATGGGCTTTCCCGAGCCGTAATCCACATAGTGCATGGCCTTGCCCAGTATCTCAATGGTCTGTTCGCTCATAGCGTCCTCCTTGAACCCATGTCGCTTTTCTCCGTCGGTTCTATCCTCGCAGGCTAGCCAGGAAACGCAGGATAGAGTCGCACAGCTCTTCAGGCTTCTCAACAACCAGGGCATGGCCGGAGCCCGCTACCTCCTCAAGCCGCGCGCCGGGCACGCCTTCCGCGATGATGCGGGAGTAGGCCCAATGCTTGAGGATATCCCGCTCCGCCACGATGACCAGGCAAGGGCAGGCTATGCGGCCGAGATCTTTGGTCAAATCTATAGCCAGGAAAGCGTCGCAGAGCCGCGCGAAGGCTTCGAACCAGGCGCGCGGCAGCGAGGCTATAGCGTCCTCGCGACGAGCCAGCGCCTCGCTGTTGGCCCGCAGATAGCCCGCCGAATAATTCCACGGCAGTATGGTACGGTAGAATACCCGCGGATCGCAGAGGGCGGCAGCCTTCCACGACTCCACGGCCGCGCCGAGCACCGCGTCGTACTCGCTTACGCCGTCTATGGCTACGAGGCTCGCGCAAAGCTCGGGGAAATCGCGGGCGAAGGCAAGGCCGAGCTCGGCTCCATAGGAGGTGCCCACGATATGCGCCTTTTCTATGCCAAGTTCGGCTAGTAGGGCGGCCAGGTCGCGCGCGTGTTCCTCGAAGGAGTACGGAGCCTCGGGCTTGTCGGAGAGCAGCTGTCCGCGCAGGTCGTGCATCAGTACCCGGTAGCCGGCCGCGACGAATCTGGCCGCTACCGGCTTCCAGTGGGATATGGACATGGCTATGCCGTTAAGCAGAGCCACCGTCTCTTTACCCTGTCCGTCGAGCTGGTACTCTATGCCGATGCCGTTCACCAGCGCGCGGGCCATGGCTATATACCCAAGTACGCGGACAGAACGTGCGGGTTCGTAGCAAGGCCCTTGGCCGTATCCTCGATTACGATGGCGCCGTTCTCCATTACGTAACCGCGGTCTATAGCCTTGAGGCTTTCGCGCACGTTCTGCTCGGTGACCAGTATGGCTATGTCCTTCTTTAAAATGGACAAGCGGTCGAACACCTCGGCCACTATGGAAGGCTGAAGCCCCAGAGAAGGCTCGTCGAGTATGAGCAAGGCCGGATTGGCCATGAGGGCGCGCGCTATGGCAACCATACGCTGTTGTCCGCCTGACAGGGTGCCCACGTACTGCTTGATCCGCTCCTTAAGTATGGGAAAAAGCTCGAGCACTATTTCCAATTGCTGTGCCTTGATGGCCTTGCCCCGCGGCACGTATACGGCGCCGAGCTCAAGATTATCGGCTACGCTCAGTCCCGGAAAGAGCTCGCGTTCCTGCGGCACCAGCGCTATGCCCGAGCGAGCCACGAGGTGCGTGGCCTGGCCCGCTATAGACTTACCCTCGAACTCTATGGCCCCGGACCAGGGCTTCACGATGCCCATGATGGCGTTGATAAGCGTGGTCTTGCCCGCGCCATTGGGGCCGAAGAGGCCTACCGATTCCTTGCCCACGCAGAGATCCACGCCGCGCAGCACCTGGAGTTTGCCGTAGCCCGTCTGCAATTTCTTTACTTCGAGTATCATGCGGCTCCTCCAAGATAGGCTTCGATAACACGCGGGTTCTTGGATACGGTCTCGTAGGGGCCTTCGGCGATGAGCTCGCCGGCCTCGAGCACGATTACCCGCTGGGTAAGCTCGCGAATAACGCCCATGACATGCTCAACGACGCCCACGGCCATCTTGCGCTCCAAGGCAATGCGCTTGACCGTGGCTATAAGCTGAAGGGTCTCGTCGCTGTTCAAGCCGGCCATAACCTCGTCCAGGAAGAGCACTTCAGGCTCGTTGGCCAAGGCGCGGGCTATTTCCATCTTCTTTATTTCGAGTATGGACAGCTGGGCAGTATCGCGTTCAAGGCGCTCAAGCCCAAGCTCGGCGCATATAGCCTCCGCCGAGCGGCGCGCTTCCTTAAGGCTCTTACCCCTGCTGAACACCGCGCCTATCATCACGTTCTCTATCACTTTAAGGTTTTCAAGCGGATGGATGAGCTGGTAGGTGCGCGCTATGCCCAGGCGGCTGCGCTCATGGGCCGGCATATAGGTGATGTCCTTGCCCTTGAACTCCACGCGCCCCGAACTCGGCATCAGTATGCCGGACACCAGATGGATGAAGGTGGTCTTACCGGCGCCGTTTGGGCCTATGATGCCCAGGATCTCGCCTTCTTCCATCGTAAAGGATACGTCGTTCACCGCGACCAGGCCGCTGAAGGCCTTGGTAAGGCCGGTGGTTACTAGCTTACTCATGGCTCGCTCCCGCTTTGCTGCGTTCCCGCCTTGCCTTGCGCGCCAGGCCGAAGAGGCCTTGGGGCATGAACAGTATGACGAGTATGATGATGATGCCGTACACGACCAGGTGGCCGTAGGGTATTTTCAGCTTAAGCCATTCCGAAGCCACGCCGAGCAGTACCGCGCCGGCCATAGGGCCTATGGTGCTGTGGATGCCTCCGAGCAGGGCCATGGCCAGGGGCAAGAGGGTAAAGTTGGCGTCAAAAGCCGTGTCAGGCGTGGTAAAGCCGTAGGACTGCACCTGTATGGCGCCCATCATGCCCTGCAGCACCGATGTGATGACGAAGGCTATGAGCAGGTAATTGAATATGTTGACGCCGCTCGAGCGCGCGCTCGTCTCGTCGTTGCGTATAGCCGTCAGCGCCAGGTGCATCTTGCTCTTCTCGAAAAACCAGGACACCCCGATAGTAAGAAAGAGGCCGGCTAGGCAGAGCCAGTACAGCGCGGGGGAGGCCCCCTTAAAGATAACCGATGGCAAGACCACCCCCTCGGGGCCGCCGGAAAAATCGTGCAGATTGTGCATGACTATGCGGAATATCTCCATAAGGGCCAGGGTGGTAATGGAGAAATACATGGAGCGCAGGCGAAGTATGGCGAAGCCCAGGGCATAGGCCATGACGCCCGCGAAGGCAGCAGCGAACACTATGCTCAGCATGGGGTCCATGCCGCCGCGCAGCACCGCGAGCGCCGATGCGTACGAGCCCAGGCCGAAGAGCCCGGCTATGCCGAAGGATATCTGGCCTGAGCGCAAGAGCATGTCCCAGCTTATGGCCAAGGCCATATAGGTCATGATGCTTCTGGCTACGTTCAGCGGATAGGCGCCCAGGAAAGCCGGAAAAGCTATGGCTATCACGGACAGGACGGCTACCACGATATAAGAAGATTTGAGCTTCATGCTTTCTTCCCCTTGATCGAGCGTCCGAGTATCACCGTGATGATCAGGACGAAGAATACTATATCGGCCCAGCCGCGCGTCTCGCGGAAAGCCTTGAGGAAATTCTCGGAAATGCCCAGGAGCACGCTCGCGCCGAGTATGCCCGGTATGTTGCCTATGCCAGCCATGGCTATGAGGCAGAAACTCTTCATGGTGAAGGGGCTGCCCACCGCCGGGAAGATGGAGGACCTGGTTATGAAGATGGCGCCCATCATGCCCACCATGCCGGTGGCCAGCGCGAACACGAGACCATAGGTCTTGTCCACGTCTATGCCGACTATGGCCGCGCCTTTGGGGTTCTGCCCCACCGCAAGCGCGGCCTTGCCCGCCGTGGTGCGGGTTAGGAAGAGCCGTAAGCCTATAACCATGAGCACGGCTATGGCTACGAACACGAAGTTGTATACGCCGAACGAGAGCTCGCCTATGGATAGCGACGCGGACACGTAGCCGAACGACATCTTGCGCGTCTGCGAGGTAAAGAGCAGGTTGGCCAATTGGGTAAGTGATATAGCCAGGCCGAAAGTAAGGATGAGCTGATTCAGCTCCGGGGCCTTGAGCGCCTGGCGTATGGTCAGCTTATAGACGATGAAGCCGACCAGCGCGGTGACCAGGGCCACGGGAATCATAGCCACGAAGGGATCGATCCCCAAGGCGGTACATACCATATAGGTAAGATACGCCGCCACCATCATGAACTCGCCATGCGCCAGGTTCACGATATGGACTATGCCGAGTATGAGACCCATGGGTATGGCTATGGAGGCATAGAGGCCTGCCGCCTGTAGGCCGTAGATTATCACGGTCGGACGCCACACGAGTATACCCGCGACCGCCGCTACTATTAGCGCGGCGAATATCGCCGCGTTCCGTTTGTTCGCCATCTGGTCACCTTATAGTCAAGAATAAGCCGCCGGCCTTTAAAAGCCGGCGGCGATAAAAACAACCGCTCCTCTAGATCACTTCCACGCGGGGAAGGGATACACGGGCGCCGCCGTAGCGGACTCGAAGGGCCAAATCACTTCCTGGCGCCCCTTCTGCCACTGCAATATTTTCTGATTCTTCACGCCCTGGTGCTTGATTATGTTCGAGGGGGTAAAGGTAATAGTCTGACCGAGGGGCGAGGCGTAATTGGTAGCCGCGAGAGCCTTGATCAAAGCCGCGGTGTCGGTGGAGCCGGCGCGCTTGATGGCGTCGGCCGCTATGTACACGGCGGAATACGAGAGCGGTGCGAAGTAGGTGGCGGGCTCGGTGTTGTACTTGGCCATGAAGCCGTCATAGAACTTCTTGCTCGCCGGGCTTACGCCGTTGATAGAGGGAGCCCACATGCCGTAGAGCATGACGTTCTCGGCCAGCGGGGACTTGCCGAAGTCGGCGGGCCATCCGGGAGGCGCCCCGAGATAGATGCCGGGGTTGAACTTCATGGCCTTAGCCTGCTCAAGCATAGGAAGGGCGTCGGCGTCGTAGCCGGCCCACAGGAAGAGGTCGGGGCCGTATTTCTTGGCCGCCTCGAGCACGGATGCATAATCGCCGCCGCCGAAGGCCGCGCTCTTGAAGGGGGCGCCGTCGAAGGTGTAGCGGCCGCCGAAGAGGGTCTTGGACGCGTCGAAGGAAGCCTTGCCGAAGGCGCCTTCCTCATAGGCCAAGAAGATCTTCTGTATCTTCACGTTGCCGAATTTCTTCTGTATGGCTTCCCAGCCGTCGGCATAGCTCTGGCCCTGATTATAGTCCCAGGGATGCAGATGGAAGTACCAATCGGCCTCAGCGCCCAAGCCTTCTTCTACCTTGTACGAAGCTGCGCCGGTGGATATGACCACCTTGGCGTATTTCTTCATAACGGGGATCTGGCCTAAGGCGACGCCGGAAGCCATGCCGCCTATGAGCAGGTCCACGTTATCCACGGTGACGAGCTTCTCTATGGCCGCCGCGCCCTTATCCGCCTTCAGTTCGTCGTCGACGACGATAAGCTCGAGCTTCCTGCCGAGCACGCCGCCGGCCGCGTTGATCTCGTCGACGGCCTGCTGGGCGGCCATGCTGCCCTGCTTGCCGGTAATGTCGGCGAGCGGCCAGGTGGCGCCGATCTTGATGGGAGCCGCGCCAGCGGGCGCGGTTCCGGTCGCTTCCTTAGCGCCCATAGCGAACGCGGAAACGGCCAGTGCGATGATCATGATGACCAATAACGCTTTCTTCATTAAAACCCTCCTTAAAGCTGGCGGGCAGCTAAGCGCCCGTATATACACAAGCGGCCGGTTAGGGCTCTTCGCCCGCGCCCGCCGAACGGAACCAAAGCAAGAGAGGCTGCGCCGCCCGGCCTGCATGCCGCGCGGCCGCCTTTTTACAGCACCAGGCCGCCGTCCACCCGGAGCACCTGGCCGGTGATAAAGGCCGCTTCCTCGCTGGAGAGGAAGAGCACGGCATTGGCTATATCCTGGATCTCGGCAAGGCGGCCGAGCGGGGTCTTGGCTATGATGGGGTCGAGCACCTTGTCCGGCACGCTCTCTATCATGGGCGTGCGGGTATAGCCGGGGGACACGGCGTTGGCGCGCACCTTGGCGCCCTTGCGCGCGAATTCCTTGGCCCAGCCCTTAGTCATGGCCACGACGCCGCCCTTGGTGGCCGCGTAATTGCTCTGCCCTATGTTGCCGTCCAGGCCCACCACGCTGGATATGGACACGATGGAGCCTGAGCCGCTTTCCATCATGAGCGGGGCTATATGCTTGGTCATAAGGAATACGCCCTTAAGGTTCACGTTTATGACCGCGTCCCAATCGTCCTCGCCCATTTTCTGGATAAGGGCGTCGCGGGTAATGCCGGCGTTATTGACCAGCACGTCCACGCGGCCATGCTCGGCCTTGGCTTTCTCGGCGAAGGCCTGCACGGCCTGGCCGTCGGTCACGTTTACCACGGCGCCTTTTATGGCCGGGTAGGCCTTCTCCAGGGCCGCGAACTCGCTGTCGTTCATATCCAGGGCCCATACGCGCAGGGCTCCCTCGCGGGCGAAGGTTTCCGCTATGCCCCTGCCTATGCCCCGGGCGCCGCCGGTAACCACGCACACTTTGCCTTTCAGCCTGTCCACATCGTTCTCCTTTATTCTCTATACGGTCCCCAGCGCACCACGCTGGCGGCCCACACGAAGCCCAGCCCCGCGCCTACCAGCACGATGGCGTCGCCCTCTTTTATCTTGCCCTGGCTAAGCCCTAACTCTATGGAAAGCAGCTGGTCGTTCTGGCCCAGGTGGCCGTACTGATCCAGGTATACCGTCCGCCGCTCGTCCAGGCCGAGCTCGGCGAGGATGGCGTCATGGGCGCTTCTCTTGAAATGCAGTATGGCCAAATAGCCTATATCACGGCGGCTTAAGCCGCCGGAAAGCTTAAGGGCCTGATCGATCACCGCGTAGAAATTAGGCAGGGTACGCTCGCCAAGCTTGGCCTTGAACGCCGCCTCGTCGCCCACCATAAAATGCGCCTTGGCCTCGTCGCCCGGAGCAGGAGGCCAGGCCTTGGTTCCAAGCGTGGGCACCACGCAATCGACGCTCAGCGAGCCATCGCCGCGGAAGGCCGAGCCGAGCACCGCGTTTTTGCCGGCGTTCTTCTTAAGCACCAGGGCCGAGCCGCCCGAGCCTATATCCATCATGAAGCGCGTGCTCGGCTCGGCGAGGTCGATAAGGTCATTATTCCTATACCCCGATACCAGCAGCACGGTGCTCAAATCATCGCGGGTAAGCATGAGGGCCTTAGCCACGTCCAGGGCCGCCATCATGGAGCCGCACATAGCCTCCATATCGAAGCTCCAGGCGTTTTGAGCGCCCAGTTCATTGGCTACGTACAGGCCTGCCAGCCAGCAGGGGTAATCCTTATGCTGTGCGCCGCACCAGAGCACCAGGTCTAGATCCTTTCCTTGGATGCCGGCCTGATCAAGCGCCGCCTTGGCCGCCTTAACGCCCATTATCGCCGTCGTATCCTCTGGCCCAGCCACGGGCTTAGCCTTTACCCCGAACTTGAGCGCGATTATGTCCTCGGGCACGCCCGTGGCCGCGGACAGCTGGGCCGCGCTCATGCGAGCCGTGGGTATGTACGTGCCTATGCCTATAACGCCAACATGCATTCATTGATCCTTAGTGGTGAATCATCTCTCAATATATCTAATGTCCGGTTTTTTAGTTCCGTCAAGCAAAAAGTATGAATATCAGCACTTTTCTCCCTTTATATCGCGGTTAATTGGACGATTAATGGCGTTTGCACGGCTATTCCTGCAGAATAATGCTTGCGCGCCTGCAAAACTAGCCCTATAATCCGCGATAGAGATGAATCATCTCTCACTTTATAATAGAAGTGCATTCATGAGGCGCAGGTACACGCGTGAATATGACCCAATGCTCCACCGCCGAAAAAATAGAATCGAGCGCTATCGCGCTGTTCTCCCAACGCTGGTACTCCTCCGTATCGGTGGCCGAGATATGCCGGGAGGCCAAGCTATCCAATGGAATATTCTATAAATACTTTCAGAACAAAGAGATACTTATACGTCATATCCTGGAAGGCGTCATAAACCGCATAGCGCTCGCCTTGAGCGCCATGAGCGGCAACGACGCGCAGGAACGCATACGCAGCATGACCGATATACTCGTGCGCTTCGCCGCCGAGCATAAAGACCTCATTACGGTGTTCCGTGAGGGCCAATACCGCTACTTCGAGTACGAGCACCGCCTAGCCGAGCTCTATAAGCGCAGCTTGGCTCAGGCCTTGGGCAGAAGCGTTAGCCTGGCGGAGTACCTGTACGCCATTGGCGGCATACGCTTCGCCGCCGTACGAGCCGCCCTACACGGCACCCAGGTATCGCTCGGCGCTATAGAGGACATGCTGATCAACGGCATATTTAAGGGCTTACGCTGGGACGAGGCCAAGGTATTCGGGATAACGGTAAGCCAGCCTGATATCACGCTCGACGAGGGCAGCCGCGTGCGGCTCATGAACGCGGGCAAAAAGCTTTTCGGAAGCAGGGGTTTCCACGAGGTGAACATACACGAGCTAACCGACGCGGCAGGCCTTTCCGTAGGCGCTTTCTACAAGCACTTCGAGAGCAAGGAAGCCTTCTTCGGCGAGCTTATAGACGAGGCGGGCAAACAGGTACGGCACTTCATCACCATCAATTTAAGCCCCGGCCTTAACCGCCTGGAGCGGGAACTGCAGGGCATCTACCTCTTCGGCGTGTTCCTATCGCTTGACCGCTGGTGCTACAACATCGTGCGCGAAGGCGAGTTCGTGGCGCCGGCCAGGGTGCGCGCTTATTACGCTGCCTTCGAGCATGGCTACGATAAGCTGGGCGACGAGGGGCTCGATCCGATTTTTAATGCCGCCGACCCGCTCTACAGGGCCAGCAGCGTGGAGTTCCTCTTAGGCATTTCCCACTACTACGGCATCGAGTTGCTCTTCGACGGTTTCAGGGGCAGCGCCAAGGCGGTAGTCGGCAGCATAGCAAAGTATCTGTCCGAAGGCCTATAAAAAGGAGCCATACTATGGCAAAAGCTAAAATACTGGGCACGGGCCTTTACGCGCCAGGCAAGGCGATAACGAACGACGAGCTTAAAAAGCTTGCCGGGATTGAGTTCGACGCGGACAGGCTCGAGGCCAAGATAGGCATAAAGGCGCGGCACATAGCCAGGTTGCGCGGCATCGACGAAACGAGCGCCGACTTCGCGGAACAAGCCGCCCGCGCCGCCTTGGCCGACGCCGGCGTGGATCCGCTCGAGCTCGACCTGGTCGTCGTAGGCAGCGACACGCCTGAGTTTATAAGCCCGGCTACCGCCATTCTGGTGCAGGGCAGGCTGCAGGGCGGCCAGCGCGACTGCGGCGCCTTCGATGTGGGAGCGTCCTGCGCAAGCTTCGTGACGGCACTGGACGCCGCCGCCCGCATGATGGCGGGCGATCCCTCGATCCGGCGAGCCGTGGTAGTGGGTATGTACAATATGCCCGCTTATGTACGGCCAGGGGACGCCTTCGGCTGGTCCATATTCGCCGACGGCGCAGGCGCCGTAGTGCTGGGCCGGGTCGAGGATGGAGACCCATCGGGCTACATAAGCGGCAAGCTCGTGGCCGACGGCACCCAGTGGGACTACGTGGGCGTATACGCGGGCGGCACCAGCAAGCCGGTGACGAAAGAACTGCTGGATTCTGAGGCCTACGGCCTTGAGCTGTTGCAGCGCCTGCCCGGCGACCGCAACCTCAAGCTCTGGCCGCCCATCATACGCGCTCTCTGCGAAAAGGGCGGCGTGGCGCTGGACGCGGTTAAGGCCTTCGTGCTCACCCAGATAAACAAGAGCGTTATCGAGGACGTCATGGACGCGCTCGGCCGCCCGCGCAGCCTGGCCCCCATGGTCATGGATCGCTACGGCTATACGGGCTCGGGCTGCGTGCCCATGGCCTTTCATCACGCCGTCAAAGAAGGCCGCATACAACGAGGCGACCCCGTCGTATTCTGCGCAAGCGGCGCGGGCTTCGCCGTAGGCGCGAACCTATTAATCTACTAAGGAGCCGCTATGTCGAAATGGGATGACGAGTACAGAGCCAGGCTGCGGCCCATAGACGAGGCCATTCAATGCATAGAGAGCGGCAACGACGTCGTTGTAGGCCAGTGCGCGAGCGAGCCGCAGGGCAGCATGGCGCGGCTTCACATACTGGCGCCCCGCGTGCGCGACGTGCGCGTATTCTCGGTACTCACGCTCAAGGGCTACGATTTCTACATGAAGCCCGAGATGCGGGGCCATTTCGAACTGGCCAGCTGGTTCCACGCGCCTGGCTCCCGCAGCGCGCTCAAGGCGGGCACGGGCACCGTAAGCTTCGTTCCCAACATGCTGCACCGCGCCGCCAGCGACCGCATACACGCGCATCCCCCCGAAGTGTTCATAGGCACCTGCACCCCGCCGGACAAGAACGGCTTCGTGAGCCTGTCGCTGGGCATAACTTACGAAAAGGACATACTAGAGCACGCACGTTTCGTCATACTCGAGGTGAACCCCCGCCTCCCGCGAACCTTTGGCGACACCCATGTGCATGTTAGCCAGGTAAGCTATTTCGTGGAGCACGAGCAGGAAGTGCCCGGCCTGCCCGCACCCGAGCCCAGCGACACCGACCTCCTCATAGGCCGCCACATAGCGGATTTGGTCGACGACGGCTCCACCATACAGCTGGGCATAGGAGGCATACCCAACGCCGCCGCCCTCGCGCTGCGCGACAAAAAAGACCTGGGCGTGCATACCGAGATGTTCGTCGACTCCATGATGGAGCTCTACGAACAGGGCGTCATTACCAACAGGCGCAAAGCCCTCAAGAAGGACAAATTCGTGTGCACCTTCGCCATGGGCAGCCGCGCCCTCTACGACTGGCTCGACGATAACGTGGCCGTGGACTTCCAGCGCGGCCGCTGGGTAAACGACCCCGCGGTAGTGGCGCAAAACTCCAAGATGGTATCCATCAACACCTGCCTCATGGTGGACTTCACCGGCCAGGTAGCCAGCGAATCTATTGGCACCCAGCAATACTCGGGCACCGGGGGCCAGTCCGACACCGCCCAGGGCGCGGTGGCCGGCTTCGACGGCATGGGCAAGTCCATCATAGCCTGCTACGCCAGCGCCAAGGGCGGGGCCGTAAGCACCATAGTGCCCACCCTGCCCGAGGGCAGCGCCGTCACCCTGCACCGTTCCTTCGTGGATCACGTGGTCACGGAGCACGGCGTGGCCAGGCTGCGCGGCCGCACGGTCAAGGAACGCGCGCTCGCGCTCATAAGCGTGGCCGCGCCCGAGTTCCGCGAGGAGCTTCGGGGCCAGGCCAAGAAACTCGGCTATATATAGGGCGCCGGCTTAAGGCGTCACCAATTAAAGGAGCATGTCATGTCAAAGGTAGCTATCGTCGGGGCATACAACAGCAAATTCGGCAATTTCGTCAAGAAGAACAGGGAAACGGGAGAAGTTAGCGACCTACAGAGCATATACGAACTCATGCTGGAAGCGGGGCGCGGCGCGCTCGCCGACGCGGGCATAGAAGCTTCAGCCATCGGCGGCGTGTGGGTGGGCTCCTGCGCGCCGGGGCTCTTTGCCGAGCAGGAGCATATAGCGGCCTTCGCCGCCGAGATAGACCCTGAGGGCCTGCGCTACAAGCGCATGACCCGCTGCGAGGACGCCTGCGCCTCCGGCTCGGTGGCCCTCTACGACGCGGTATACGCGGTTGAGTCAGGAAGGATAGACGCGGCCCTGGTGCTGGGCGTCGAGAAGATGAACCTCCTGGACACGAAGGGCGTCACCCACGCCCTGGCCACCTGCTCGTACTGGCCCGAGGAAGGCGTCAAAGGCATTACCTTCCCTGCCCTCTTCGCCGAATACGCCAAGGGCTATCGCGACCAGTACAAGCTCGGCGACGAACTCCTGGCCAAAATGCTGGCCAGCGCGGCCGCGCTCTGCTACCGCAATGGCCTTGAGAACCCGCTGGCGCATTTCGGCAAGGGAGGCCCTTCGGACAAGCTGGCTCTCACGAGCGCCCAGGCCATACTGGACCTGCCCGCGGAGAAGAACCCCATGATAGCCGAGCCCCTGCGGCTGCACGACTGCTCGCTCGTCACCGACGGCGCGGCCGGGCTCGTCATCGTGCGCAAGGACCATCCCTTAACCAAGAAAGGCCGCGCCGTGCGCATAGCCGGCATAGGCCATGCCGCCGAGCGCATAGCCCTGTCTTCGCGGAAGAACATGCACGAGCTCCTGGCGGCCAAGGAAGCGGCCAGGCAGGCCTACGCCGAGGCTAAGCTAAGCGCCAAGGATATCGATATAGCCGAAGTGCACGACTGCTTCACGATAAACCAGCTCCTTTGCACCGAGGCGCTGGGCCTGGCGGCCGACGGCAAGGCAGGCTACGACTATATGGACGGCCGATTCACGCACGCCGACCGCGCGGCGGTTAACCTCTCAGGAGGCCTTAAGGCCAAGGGCCACCCGGTAGGGGCCACCGGCGTATCCATGCACGCCCTGTTGTACAAACAGCTCGTAGGCGAACCCATAGGCCAGGCGCACGGCAAGGCGCCGCGGGTGGGCATAAGCCTTAACGTGGGCGGCTCGGCGGCCACCAACTGCGTGACGGTGCTGGTGCGGGACTAGCGCGTAGCCAGTATCCCAGCCAAGGCGCGCAGTCCGAGCATATAGGAATCGGGGCCGAAGCCGGCTATGCTGCCTGCGCAGGCGGCCGCGGTCATGGAGCGGTGGCGGAAGGCCTCGCGCGCGGCTATGTTGGACAGGTGTACCTCAACCACGGGGTAGCCCACGGCGGCTATGGCGTCGCGCAGGGCTATGGATCCGTGGCTGTAGGCGGCGGGATTGAACACGGCTCCCGAAGCCCAGCCCATGGCCTCGTGAAGCGCGTCTATAAGCTGCCCTTCGCCGTTGGCCTGCAGGGCCGTAAGCTCAAAGCCGAGCTCGGCGGCCAGCGCGCGCGCCTGGCCCTCTATGTCCTTGAGGCTTAGGCTCCCGTATATCCCGGGCTCCCTCGTCCCTAAAAGATTGAGGTTAGGCCCGTTTAATAAAAGTACGCGTTTCATGGCGGTTTCTCCCCACAGTAACTTGATTCATTTTCATAGCCGTGCTAGATTCGAGCCCATGGAACGCAAGCCATCGCGCGACAGCATCCATACCCGCCTCGAACCCACGGCCATTTTTTACTTTTATACCTCTTACCTCTACTAGGGCTCTTCGCGCGCGGCCGGGCGGGGAGCACCCGCATAGTACCGGCCGTGAGCGTAGCGCGCCTATGCCCTATCCTAAGCGAGCTTAGCCAGAGCCCTGTCCATGCGCGCGAGCGCTTCATACAGGAGGCCGTCTGCCGCCGCGAAGGATATGCGCAAAGCGCCGTCATCGCCGAAGGCGGAGCCTGGCACGAGCGCCACGCCCGCTTCATTGAGGAGGTAGAGGGCCAGTTCATCAGAACTGTTGAGGGGATAGGCGCTATCCGTTTTGCCAAGGAGCGCCTCCGCGCGCGGGTAGGCATAGAAGGCGCCGTCCGGCGCGCTCATGCGTAAGCCCGGCATGGCGGCCAGGCGCTCGGTCATGAAGGCTCTGCGCTGGGCGTAGGCCTCTACCATAGCGCGGGCCTCTGCCTGGTCGCCGCGCAGGGCCTCAAGGCCCGCCAGCTGGGAAAGGGCGGCGGCGCAGGTAAGGCTCTGGCCCTGTATGGCTATGCAGGCGTCCATGAGGGGCTTGGGGCCGGCGGCGAAGCCTATGCGCCAGCCGGTCATGGCGTGCGACTTGGACAGCCCGCGCACGACCACGCAGCGCCCGTAGAGTTCGGGCAGGGCGGCGGGGCTCGGGGCGTCGGCCACATAGCGTATGGCGCGGTATACCTCGTCGGAGAGTACCCACAGCTCGGGCCGGTCATGGAGCACCGCGGCCAGGGCCTCAAGCTCGGCGGCGCTGTATACGGCGCCGGTAGGGTTCGAGGGAGAGCAGAGTATGAGGAGCTTGGTGCGCGGGCTCAGGGCAGCGCGCAAGGCGCGGGGCGACAGCTTGTAGCCGGAGTCGGCGCCGGTGGCTATGAGGACGGGATGGCCCCCGGCGAGCTTGACCTGCTCGGCGTAGCTGAGCCAGGCGGGCACCGGTATGATGGCCTCGTCGCCGGGATTGATAAGGGCTAGTATGGCGCTCGTGAGGGCGCTCTTGGCCCCCGGGCTTACCATGAGCTGCTCAGGCGCGTAGGACAGGCCGCCGTCGGCCCGGTAGCTGTCCGCGGCGGCGGCGCGCAGCTCGGGTATGCCGGCTACCGGGGTGTAGCGGTCGGCCCCGGACAGGGCAAGGCGGCTCGCGGCTTGCAACACGGCGGAGGGCGGCCTAAAATCGGGCTCGCCCACGGTAAGGTCGATGATATCGGCGCCGCCGGCCTTTAGTTCGCGGGCGCGCTGGTTCATGGCTATGGTGGCTGAAGGCTTAAGCGCCCCGGCTCTCTGCGATAAGGAAGGCATAGAGCCAAGCGTATAGCAGGGCGGCGTGTTTTTGCAAGAAGTAACGTTGATAAAGACGAGCGGAGGACGATATACATGAAGAATCTTAGGCTTACCGGTACGAAAGAGGGCAGCGCGCGCAGCATAGTCGAGGTGGGCGGCGTACGCATAGGCGAAGGCCTCGTCGTCATAGCCGGGCCCTGCGCGGTAGAATCCGAGGACCAGCTTATACGCACGGCGGTGGCCGTCAAGGAAGCCGGAGCCACCATGCTCCGCGGCGGCGCCTTTAAGCCCCGCACCAGCCCTTACGCCTTCCAGGGCCTGGGCCTTCAGGGCCTTAAAATACTGGACAAGGCCAGGCGCGAGACAGGCCTGCCCATCGTCACCGAGGTGATAGACACGCGCGACGTAAGCTGGGTGGGCGAATACGCCGACATACTGCAGATAGGCGCCCGCAATATGCAGAATTTCTCTCTTTTGCGCGAGGCGGGCAAATCGGGCAGGCCCATACTGCTCAAGCGCGGCATGTATTCCACGCTGGAAGAATGGCTTAACTGCGCCGAGTACATACTGGCCGAGGGCAACGCCCAGATCATACTCTGCGAGCGCGGGATACGCAGCTTCGAGACCTTTACCCGCAACACCCTGGACTTAAGCATCATACCGGCTGCCCGCTCCATCACCCACCTGCCCCTCATGGTGGACCCTTCGCACGGCACGGGCGTACTCGGCCTCATCGAGCCCATGAGCCTGGCCGCCGTTGCCGCCGGCGCGGACGGCCTCGAGATTGAGGTGCATATAGACCCCTCATCGGCCATGAGCGACAAGGACCAGCAGCTGTCGCCGGAAGCCTTCGCAAGGCTCATGCGCAAGATCACGGCCCTGAAGGCCGCGCTTAAGGAAATAGACGAGGCAGAGGATAAGCGGGGCGTAAAGGGGCCGGCCATGGCCGCCGCGCTGGCCGCGGAAGGCGCCGCCCGGTGAGCCGCGGAGCTAGCGCCGTGCCCGATACGCACTTCGCGTACGGCCCCCTCCGCGCCACGGCAACGGCGCCGGGCCTCGAGGCCCTAGCCGATCCAAAGCGATCTTTTATCATAGCCGACGAGCGTACCATAGGCTTTCTGCCCGACGCCTTTTCTGCGTGCCCGCGGGCCATAGTGCCGCGCGGAGAAGCGGCAAAAAACCTTGCCGCCCTTGAGCTGCTCTATGAAGCCTTCCTCAAGGAGGGCCTGGGCAGGGACGGCAGCGTCGTAGCCCTGGGCGGGGGCAGCGTGAGCGACTTAGCCGGCTTTGCCGCGTCCACCTGGATGCGCGGCGTGGACTTCGGCTTCGTGCCCACCACGCTCCTCGCCATGGTGGACGCGGCGCAAGGCGGCAAGAACGGCCTGGACTTCGGCGGCCGCAAGAACCTTATAGGCTGCTTCAATAAGCCGCGCTTCGTGCTCGTCGATACGGCCTGCCTGGCTGCCCTGCCCCCCTACGACCTGGCCTGCGGCATGGCCGAAGCCCTAAAGCACGGCATTATCGAAGGCGAGGAGCACTTCAGCCTTATAGAACGCGGCGTTCTTGGGGGCTTGCCCCTCGGGTCGGATAGCCTTGCGGCCATAGTCAAGGCGTCCATAGGCTTTAAAGGCCGAATAGTGGCCGAGGATCCCTACGAGCAGGGGCCGCGCATGCTCCTCAACCTGGGGCACAGCATAGGCCACGGCGTGGAAGTCATAAGCGGCCTGGCCCACGGAGCCGCGGTGGCCGTAGGGCTGATTGCCGCCTTCGGCCTCGTCTCCAGGCGCGCCCGCTCCGGCGGAGACAGTGCGGCCGGCACAAGCATCGAGCGGACTGCCGAACGCGTCCGCGCGGTCCTTAAGGCGCTGAGCCTGCCTTTAACCCTTGAGGACGCCCGGCTGACTGCAAGCGCCGCGACAAGCCCGGCCGCCTTCAGGGAGGCCGTTATAGAGGCTATGACGGCGGACAAGAAGCGCAGGGGCGCGGACATGCTCTTTGCCCTGCCTCGAGGCATAGGAAACGTGACCATTGAGCCTGTAGGCCTTGAAGAGCTGGCGGGCTACGTACGGGAGGCGCCATGAACGGCACGGGACGGATTTTCCGCGTAAGCATATTCGGCGAAAGCCACGGGCCGGCCATAGGCGCGGTGCTGGACGGCATACCCCCGGGCCTGCCCCTAGCCGCGGAGGACTTTTTTGCCGACCTGGCGCGCAGGAGGGCAGGAACCCCGGGCACGACGCCCCGCGTGGAGGACGACGAGCCAGAAATTTTGTCGGGCCTCTTTGAGGGACATTGCAGCGGCACGCCGCTGTGCATAGTCTTCCGCAACCGCGACACCCGCTCGTCGGACTACGAGCGCTTCAAGCGCATACCAAGGCCGGGGCACGCAGACTATACGTCAGGCCTTCGTTACAAGGGCTACGGCGACCCGCGCGGCTCGGGCCACTTCTCCGGCCGCGTCACCGCGGGCCTCGTAGCGGCCGGCGTGGTGGCCAAGAAGATACTCCCTGGCGCTTCCTTCTCTACCCGCATACTCGAAGCGGGAGGGTCGGCGGACATAGAGGAAGCCATAGCCTGCGCCGCTGCCGACGGCGACTCCGTAGGCGCGCTCGTGGAACTTCGGGTAAGGGGCATAGAGCCTGGCTTAGGCGAACCATTCTTCGAGGCGGCGGAGAGCAGGATAGCGGCCAATATCTACGCCGTGCCCGCCGTGCGCGGCGTGGAATTCGGGGACGGCTTTGCCGCGGCCCGTATGCGCGGCAGCGAGCACAATGACCCCTTCATAGGCCTTGACGGAAGCACGGCTAAGAACGGCGCAGGCGGCATCAATGGCGGCATAACGAACGGTAACGAGCTCGTCATCCGCGTAGCGATAAAACCCGCGTCCACCATAGCCAGGGAGCAGGAAACGCTTAATTTTGAAAGCGGCGCCATGGAAAGGCTCTCGGGCGAGGGCCGCCACGACAGCTGCATAGCGCTGCGCGCCATGGTAGCGCTGGAGGCCGCCTGCGCCATAGCGCTGGCCGATCTATACCTTATAGCCAAAACCTATACGACCGAGCGGGAGAGGAAGCAATCATCATGAAACTCGAAGACTTACGGGGCGACATAGACCGCATAGACGCGCGCATCGTGGCGCTGCTCTCGGAACGCATGGAAAAGGCCCTGCTCACCAAACGCTTTAAGAAAGCTACCCTGGACGAGGGGCGCGAGCAGGCGGTACTGGCGGCCGTGGCCGCCCGCTCAGCCTGCCTTGCCGAGCCTGCCTTTACCGAAGGGCTCTACCGGGCCATCATGGCCGAAAGCAGGCGCATGCAGGAGCGTGGGCTCTCTCTCCTGGGCTTCCAGGGCGTGCACGGCGCCTACAGCGACGCGGCCGCCCGCGCCTGGCTGCCCGGGGCGGCTACCCTGCCCTGCAAAGACTTCAAGGACATCTTCGACGGCGTGCAGGAAGGCTACCTCGACTACGGCATCGTGCCGGTCGAGAACACCCTAGGCGGCACCGTCGGCCAGGTAAATTCCATACTGGTCAATTCAGAGTTGCGCATCGTAGGCGCCGTCGACCTGCCCGTGGAGCATTGCCTCCTTGCCCTGCCCGGCCAGGATCACCGCGACATACGCTACGCCTACTCCCACCCCCAGGCCCTGGCGCAGTGCAGGCGCTTCCTTGAACGAAACCGCCTCGACGGCATAAGCTATTTCGACACCGCTGGCTCGGCCAGAATGCTCGCCGAGGAACGGCCGCGCAGCACGGCGGCCATAGCAGGCCGTTTCGCCGCGGAGCTCTACGGGCTAGAAATTATCAAGGAAGGCATTCAGGACGCGGCCACCAATCGCACCCGATTTTTCGTGCTGGCCAAGGAAGGCAGCGCCGCAGCGGAGCAGGCCATAGCCGCCGCCGAAGCAACGGCCATAGCGGGGGGAACCGGCAAGCAGGCGGAGGAATCGGCTAGCCCGGCGCCTATCCTGCGCAAGTGCTCGGCGGTCTTTTCTACCGACGATAAGGCCGGCACGCTATTCACCCTGCTCGAGGTGTTCGCCAAGGCGGGCATAAACCTCACGCGCATAGAATCCGCGCCCTACGAGCCGGGAGACTATGCCATGTTCCTGGACTTCGAGGGCGCCGAAGGCGACGAGGCCGTAAAAAAGGCCATAGCCCAGGCTAAGGGCTTGGCATCAAGCTTCAGGCTGCTGGGCGCTTACCTAGAAAGGAAACTCTAGCCATGCGCATAGCGATACTTGGCGCGGGACGAATGGGTTCCTGGCTAGCCAATACCTTGAGGAAAGACCATGAGCTTATCGTGCGCGATAGCGATGCCAGCCACGCTGAAGCCCTAGGCGGCATAGGCCGCTGGGAGCGCGACGAAGAGCTTAGAGCCTTCGATCCTGAGCTTTTCATCAACTGCGTACCCTTAGGAAGCACCGTAGCGGCTTTTAAGGCCCACGAAATGCTTCTAGGGCCTGCCTGTATGCTGGCCGACATAGCATCGGTAAAGACGGGGCTTCCCGCGTATTATGCCGCGAGCGCGCGCCCCTTCGTATCAACGCACCCCATGTTCGGCCCCACCCACGCCGATGAGGCCAATCTCCACGAGCAGAATGCGGTTATCATTAAGGAATCCTGCGATACCGGCAAGGCTTTCTTCCGTTCGCTGTACGCAGGACTCGGCATACGCATTTTCGAGGAAGGCTTCGACGAGCATGACCGCACCGTGGCATACTCCCTGGCAACGCCCTTCGCGTCTACCATGGTGTTCGCCGCCTGCATGCGGGAGCTCGACGCTCCTGGAACCAACTTCCGCAAGCACCTGGACATAGCCCGCGGGCTCCTTGCCGAGGACGATACCTTGCTCGCGGAAATTCTTTTTAACCCGCATACGGTGCGCCAGCTCGAACTCATCAATTCCCGGCTTGCGTACCTAAGCCATATAATAAAAGACCGGGACCATGACGAAATGGGTAAATTCCTTGCCGGCCTGCGCAAGAACATAGGCATGAGCTAGGCTCTAGCTTAAGCCGCCGAATACCGAAGCGCCTAAGCCGGCCAAGTCCTCGAAGAAGCCGGGGTAGGACTTGGCCGCGCAGCCGGCGCCTTCTATGCCTACCCTGTCCGAGGCGGCAAGCGCCGCCACGGCCGCCGCCATGGCTATGCGGTGGTCGCCCCGGGAGCGCGCGAGGCCGCCGGCTAGGCGCTTAGGGCTTCCCCCCTCGGGGCGCACCACCAGCTCGTCGCCTTCCTGGGCTATCGCCAAACCGAGCGCGGCGAATTCGGTGATGAGCGCCTCGGCCCGGTCGCTTTCTTTATCCTTAAGCCTGGAGGCGCCACGTATGCGGCTGCTCCCTTCGCAGCGGGAAGCCAGCGCGACAAGGGGAGGGAAGAGGTCGGGGCAGTCGCTTGCGTCAAAGGAAAAGCCATGCAAATCCGTCTTTCGCAGCGCAAAGGCGCTGCCGTCGTAGGAGCAGCTCGCGCCTGAGAGCGACAGGGCTTGGAGTATGGCGCGGTCAGGCTGGCTCGAGTCGGGCGAAAGGCCTTCTACGCGCAGCCCAGCCGGCCCGGATGCTATGGCCCCCGCCACGAGGAGGAAGGCGCCCCCGCTCCAGTCTCCCTCTACCTCGTAGGAGCGGCCCTCGTAGCCGCTCTCCCCGCTTACGCTAAACCGGCTATACCCTTCGTCCCGCGCCGCCTCGGCGCCGAAGTGCTTCATAATATCAAGGGTAAGGTCCACGTAGCCCCTGCTGGCCAGCTTGTCCACGCTGAGGACCGAATCGCCGGGGGCGCTGGCAAGGGCTATGAGGAGCCCGGTAAGGAATTGCGAGCTCTTCGAGCCGTCAAGGGCGTAGCGCCCGCCGCGCAGCGGCCCCCGTATGCGCAGGGGGGCTTTTCCGCACGAGCTTGTACAGGCTACGCCGGCTGAGAGCAAAGCATCCTCCACCATGGACATGGGGCGCGTAGCCAGAGAGCCTTCGGCGAGCAGTTCCACCGCTTCGTCCAGTAAGGATGCTATGCTAGAAAACATGCGCATACAGAGCCCCGACTCGCCGCAGCTTACGCGCAGCGGCTCATTCGCGCCAGCGGCGCCGCGCCTGCCCTTGCCCTTGAAGCCACCGCGTATGCGTATATGGCTTGTTGCGCGCTCTACCGATGCGCCTAGCGCCTCGGCTACGCGCAGGGCGGCCAGGGAGTCGTCGCATAAGGAGGGCCGCGTAAGTATGGATTCGCCGCAGGCAAGTCCTGCGCAGGCTATGGCTCTCTGCATGGCGCTTTTTGAGGGCGGCGCGTGTATACTGCCCGACAGGGCTGAAGGGTCAAGGTAAAGCGGCACGCTTGTCCTCCATGATCGCGATGGCAAGATCGCAGATGATGCGGCGGGCGATGGCGCGATAGCCACTGCCGCCTGCGTCTATACGCATATCGGCAAGCTCTTCGTAGAGCGGCCTGCGCTCCGCGTCCAGGGCTACGAGGCGCTCCTCGGCGTCCCCGCCGTCCAGCAGGGGCCTTCCCGTCATTCCGGCTTTGCCGGCCGACTTGGCCAGGCGGAGCGCGGCCTTTTGCGGGCTAATATCGAGCCATACGACAAAGCAGCGATCGCGCAAAAGGCGCCTATTCTCAGGGCTTAGGACGCAACCGCCTCCGGTAGCGAGGACGAGGCGCTCGAGGGTATATGAAGCGTCTGGAGCTCTCGGGCCGAGAGCGCCGGCGTCCGCCTGGGTCAACTCGTCGAGTATGCTCGTCTCGAGCGCTCTAAAAGCGGCCTCGCCTTGATGCCTAAATAGTTCGGGTATGGACTGTCCGGCCGCCGCGCAAACGGACTCGTCGCTATCGGCGAAACGGCAGGCCATGATGCTAGCTAAGGCCTTGCCCACGCTCGATTTGCCCGAGCCGGGCAGGCCCACGAGCGCTATGGTACGAAGCTTGTTATACTGTTTCTGCATAACGCATCATAACGAAGGAAAGGCGCGCAGGTCAACGAAAGTCAGAGCTTACTGGCGCTCTTTATTAAGCCGACTATTTCCGAGCTGAGCCAGGGCTTACGCACGCAAGCCAGCACCTGGGCCTCATGGACGGCCCGCTTAATGGCGGCATCGTCGGCCTGACCCGTAACCAAGAGTAGGATTATGGATGGATAACGAGCACGCACCTTTACCAGGAACTCGTCGCCTTTCATGCCCGGCATCAGCCAGTCGGACACGACTACCGCCAGCTCGCATCCCTCGCGATCCAGTTCGTCCATCAACTGGAAGGCTGAATCGGCATTGAGCGCCGTCTCTACGCGGCAGCCCTTACCCAGCGTACCGCGCAGTTCGCGAGCCAGCGCGAGGAGTATGATAGCCTCGTCGTCTACGATTAGTATAATTTTTTCCATTTAGGTATACCTTGGCAGGCTCACCGTGAATATCGTGCGCCCAGGCGCGCTTGCGCATTTGATATCGCCGTTCATGGCGCTTACGAGTTCCTTTACGGGGCTTAGGTTAATGCCTCCGCGCCTTCCTTTGCTTCGCGCCAGGAAATCGGGTTTCCAAAGCTCGCTCATAAGCTCGGCGGCTATGCTCGGACCCGAATCTTCTATCTGCAATACGGCCTTGTCGCGAGAAGCGCTGAGCCGCAGGCCAAGGTGGCCCCTATAAGCCATGGCGTCGAGCGCGTTGGACAAGAGTATGAGAAGCATGCGTTGGACGTTTCCAGGCTCGGCCTTTATCCATATATCGCCCTCGATGGCCAGCGACAGTTCGACGCCCTTCTTGGTGCGTATATAGAGTAGCCCCAACACCTCCTCGAGCATGGCGCTTAGGCTGATCGGCCGCTGGCCTTCGGACTCTTCGGGCTCGGCATAGGCCTTAATTGAGCCGACGACGGCATGCGCCTTGGCCATGGCCGCGCGCGCTACGCGGCAGGAAGCGATAATCTCGGCCGCCGATAGGCAGGAGAGAGCGGCCTCGGGCCGGTCAGAGCAGAAGGCGTTAATAATACTCAGGGCGCTTTTACTGCCCGGCTCCGTTACGCCTAAGTCAACCAGCCTGGAGGCAAGGACTACCGGCTCAAGCTCTTCAAGCTTAGCCTCGCTCTCTTTTAAGCCGCTTAATGCCTGCACGAGCGCTTTTTCCATAGATCGGGTGGCCTTTCTGCGGTCGGGCCCGGTAAGCGCCTTGGCAGGATCATAGCCGCCGGCGGCGGTCTCTAGGGCGGAAGCGGCCGCGCTGGCCTTGGGATCCCAGGAAGGGTTCTTCGCCACATAGCCCAAGATATCGCCTGCCGCGCTTGCGGCGGCGCTCGCCGCGGAGTCCGCCGCCGCTATAGGCGTGTTAAGCTCATGGGCCATGGCTGCGGCCATGGTTCCCTGCACGGCAAGGCGCTCCGACTCAAGCAGAGCCTCCTGAGCCCGCGATAGTTCATCCAGGGTTTGGGCAAGCCGTACGTTCAAGGCCTCGAGGCGTTCGTTGGCGGCGTCTTTGGCCCGCATGCGAAGAGCCGCATCCCGAGCCGCTCTGCGTATGGCGTCGGTTTCCCTAAAATGAAGCTCAATAGGGTAATCTTTGGCCAGAGCACCAGCCTCGGGGTCGCCGTATTCTCTGCCCGCCGCCCGCACATCGGCTAAGAGGCTGCGGGAGGCAAGCAGGGACAAGGCACTTGCCGCAAGTATGACGGCCGCGGCCATAATCGATACCAACGGGAGCGACGAGCGGAAGGCATCGAACGCTATGCTCTCCGGCCGCTCCACCAGGGCATACCAGCCCGTTTCTGGCACCTGCACAGCCACCACGGAGACCGTGCCGGTTGGCAAGCGCTTGGCGTAGCTATAGCGCGCGGCACGGGGCGCCTTTATTCTCTCGTTGATCAGTTCCTGTTCGGTTTCTCGCCTATCCACCTTGCCGCGATCGCCGTGCGTAATATATCCGGCCCCTCCATCCACCAGCGACAAACCTAGATCAGCCCCTTCCAGCAATAGTTCCAAACGCCGCGACAGCTCCTCGAAATCGATATTGGCTATAAGTGCGCGTTCCCCAAGGGCTATGCCCAAGGATATCTCCCTGCGCCCCTCGTCTATGCCCGCGTAAATCGACGACCAGTGCATGCCAGGCTCGTCGCGTATGCTGCGGTAGAAGCTGGCGCCCGACAGATCGGCGCCGAGCATACGTAAGCCTGCCGAGGAGCTCTGCGCTACCCTACCCTCCGCGTCAAGGAGCGAAAGCGTGCGCAGGAATGGCGAGGCAGTGCGTATGCCTTCGAGCACTTCAAATTGATACGCCGCGCTCGCGCTGATAAGGGCCGCGGCCGACTCAAGGGCCGTCTCGGGCTCTCGCAATAGCGCCTGGACGGAAGAAACCACAAGGGTAGCCAGCCGTTCCGTCTCGGCCTTGGCCGACTGCCTGGCGTAACGTACGCCTACCATCATCGATGCGCCGTACACTAAGAGGCCGCAGAACCCGACGAGGAGCGTCATGAATGACAGCAGCGCAGATAGCGAAGGCTTGCGCCTCACGGCAGAGCCCGAGCCGGCGCATAGGCGCCGTTCCTGATGGTAATGACGAGGGCTTCCATAGCAGCGTCGCCATTACTATCAAGGGAGAAGGCGTACTGCAGGCCCTCGAAGCGGCTTATAGCTACTATGGCAGCCTTTACCGCGCCAGGCCTGTCCGAGCGGGCACGGTTTATGCCCTGGGCCAAGAAGCGCCCAATCTCATAGCCGAACACACCCGACATGACCGGCGCCTCCGCGTAGAGTTCTCTATGCTTTTCTTTAAATACCAGGTAGCGTGGATTATTGTCGTCGGGGTTGAACGTGCTGGGCAGGAATATTCGGGAAGCAAGCCGCCCGGCATAGGCCAGCAAGTTCTGATCTTGGGACCAGGGGGACAGATAGAGCTGACCCGTAAAGCCTACGCGCTCTAAAGCCTGCGCCAGCTTAGCCGCGTCTAAGCCGGCCAGCACCGCGAAGACCGCGTCGCTGCCAAGCTCTAAGGCCCAGGCAGCCAACTCGTCATGCGCCATAGCCTGGCCTACCCTGCGCTCTCCCATAAGCGACAATTCCGGCGCGGCAGCCAGGAGCCCACGGGTCATGCTGTCCGCATAGGACGAGTTCCTCTGGTCGATTATAATCCCCAGGTTCTGCTTGCCCATAGCCCGCGCGAAGCCTCCCAGCGTAGAACCGAATAGTTCGGTAGAGCCTACGAAACGCAGGAAGCTGTCGTCAAACCCTACCCATGACGGGTCGCTCACCGTACGCGTAAGGACGAGCGCATCCTGTTCCAGTAGGTACGGCAGGGCTCCGGCCGCGGCCCCGCTGGTGGTATGGAGCACAATGATCGTAATGCCCTTTCCTATCAATTCACGGGCGGCTTCTAGGCAGAGTCCAGGATCGGCCGCGTCATCCAGCATTACCGGCTGCAATGGCCTTCCGAGCGCTCCTCCCTCGGCATTGATCTCCGCAATAGCCAGGCTAAAGCCGCGATAGCCCTCTACGCCTATGTTAGCCGTAGGACCAGTCATAGGGCCGATGAAGCCTACATAAAGAGGCGTTCGTGCGCAGCCAAGCAGGGCAATGATTGCTATGCACAGAGCCGGCATGACGAACGTACGCGACGAAGCGAAACCATTTACCGTGCTGTTCCTGTACATGCCATAAGTATAGAGAAAAGAAAAGTCAACGCAAGCACAGGATAAAAAAGGCCCCTCCAGCTGGCTACGAGCCTAGAAGGAGAAGCCCGGGGCAAGCAGAGGCAGGTACCTAGAAGCTTGCCGCCAGGATAGCTATGTCCTCTCCCTGCGCCAGGCGCAGGTCCAGTTCGGCAAGGAAGAGTTCAAGCTCCAGGCGCAAGAATTCTGCGGCGGCTAGGTCGCGGGCCACGATGGCGTCTTCAAGGGCGTCGCTGCCCAGGGTACCAACGCCGGTTAAGGCGCGCGCGCGCTCCACCTTGCGCTCGTCCAAGGCTACGATGCGCCTTTGGATAGCTAAGCGTTCGGCGAGTCCGTCGCGCCTGGCTATGAGGCTCTTGGCCCTGTCTACTACGGAGCGCTCAGTCTGCAGCTTGAGCGCCTCGGCTATGGCGCCCGCCTGGGCATCCTGCCCGCTCCTGTAGGCTTTAGCGGCCCCCGCGGACAGGGGCACATCGAGCACTATGCTCAGGTTCCAGTTAATGCCTGCGTTATCCTGGGTTTTAGAGAAATCGCTGAAGGCCGAGCCAAAATCGCCGGTATTAGCGCGGCTGTCGGGGTAGCGCGGCTCGGCGCTCAGGGCCGCGCTTAGGGTGGGCGCGTCGATAATAGAGCGGGCGCGGGCGTCCGCTCGCGCCTTCTCCACGGCAAGGCCGGCTTTGAGTATTTCGGCATTCCCGCTGAGTTCCACGGAGGAGAGCGGCGGCAGGGCAGGAAGCTTCTCGGACAGGGCAAAGCCTGCCATGCTCGCCTCCATGCTAAGGCCGAGCACCGCGGCGAGCCTGAGCTCGGCGTCGCGCAGGGCTACCTGGGTATCGACGAGGCCCTGCCTGGCCAGTTCCGCCGCCAGGGCCAACTCAAGGGCCGCGTCCTCGGTGGCGGTGCCCGCGCCGCGGCGAAGGTTTATCGTTTCCGAGCGCCGTAGAGCGCTGGCCAGGCTTGCCTCCTGGGCGGCGTAATTGCGGCGGAGCACCAGTACACGCGCCGCGCTCTCGAGGGCTGCGCGCACGGCCGCGCCGCGCTTCGCCTTATCGTCCAGCCCCGCCTGCTCGGCCGCTATGAAGGCCGAAGCCTTGGTGCCGGACGCCGCGTCGAAGGGAAGGAACTGCCCGCCCGCAAAGAGCGGCTGGCGCAGGCTGGCGCTCAGCTTTGGCGCCAAGGCATAGCTCGTCGAGCCGGCCGGGTCGCCGATTTGCAGGGTAGCCTGGGCCTGAGCGCTCAGGCTGCCTGCGCTCGGCAAGGCCTGGCTCATGCTCAGCCCGGCTCCGAGGCCAAGGGTGGACTTATCGGCATTACTCGGGGGAAAAGCGGAAAAATCAAATATCCTCCTGGCATCCCAGGAGAAGGGCGTAAGGCTCAGATTGAATTTCGGCTGGGCCTTGTTCAATTCAGCCTGGTACTGTAGGGCGGCTATGGCCGCCTGGGAGCGGGATACCAGTATGCCGGAGTCTTTTTCAAGCGCCAAGGCCGCCACATCGGCAAGGGTAAGGCCTTCCTTAGCCCCGCCGGCGCCCGCTGCCACGGACTGGGCGAATACGCCTCCCGCCAACGCTGCCGCGCAGGCGAGGGTTACGATAGTAAGTCTAAACAAGCGCATCATGCCGCCACTTCCTTCCTGCGCTTACCCGCGCCGCGATCATATAAAAGGCCATAGAGCGAGGGCACCACCGTCAGGGCGGTGAGCGTAGAGAATATGAGGCCGAAGATGATGGTGCTGGCCATGGGGCTCCACACTACCGAGTAACCGCCAAGGCCTATGGCGGTAGGTAAAAGCCCGCCTATGGTGGTTACGCTGGTGAGCAGTATGGGCCTCAACCTCGTCGCCGCGCCTTCGCTTACCGCATCGGCTATGCTCTTGCCCTCTTTGCGGGCCGTGTTGATAAAGTCGATAAGCACTATAGAGTCGTTCACCGCTATGCCTGCCAGCGCCACGCCGGCATAGAGCACCGTGGTGGAGAAGGGCGTGCCCGAGAGTACCAGGTAGAGCACTACGCCCGCGAAGGCCATGGGCACGGACAGGAGTATGAGCAGGGGCTGGGTATAGCTCTTAAACTGGGCGCCCAGCACGGCGTATATTAGGAAAAGCCCTAAGAGGAATACGCGCAGTATCTGTATGAGCAGGTCCTGCAGTTCGGCGAACTCGCCGCCCACGATCAGCTCCAAGCCCGGATAGCGCGCTTTTACCTCATTGGCGAACCAGGCCTTTATATCGGCGTTTATCGTAGCTACGCCGTCCTTATTGTAAGCTTCGGAACTCACGCTTACTTCGCGCTTGCCGTCCACCCGCTTGATAGCCGCAAGGGCCGCGCCCTCCTGTATATCGGCTATGGCCGAGAAGGGAACCAGGCGCCCGTCCGGAGACGGCAGCTTAAGTTCGAGCAGCCTGCCTATGGAGTCGAGTCCGCCCGTGCCCGCATAGCGCACGACTATGTCCAACTCCTCGTTGCCAAGGAAAACGCTGCCCGCGGGGAAGCCGTCGTAGGAGCCGCGTATAAAGGAGCCCACGCCCGCCACCGTCAAGCCGTAGGCGCTCGCCCGCTCCTCGTTAATGAGTATGCGTAGCTCAGGCGTTCCCGTCTGCAGGCTGTCTTCCGTATTGAAGAGCTCGGGGTAGCCGGCCAGGCGGGCCTTAAGCTCGTTTGCGCTCTGTATGAGCGCATCGTAGTCGTCTCCGCGTATGCGGAAGCCTATGGGCGGCGTTACCGGCGGCCCCGATTGAGCCTTGCGGAAGATTACCTTCTCGGGGCCGGGCACGGAAGCGACCATGGCCTTTACCTCGTCCATGATGAGCGCTATTGGTCGCGTGCGCCCCTCTTTTACCTCGGCGAGGTCGACGACGATCTGTCCCACATTGCCCGCGCTCGTGCCGCCTGAGCCGCCAGAGCGGAAGCCCACGCTGGAAATGACGTTCACCACCTCGCCCCGCCCCTTAAGCGGGAGTATGCGCTTCTCGAATTCCGCCAACACCGCCTCGGTCTTTACCCTATTAGCGCCGGTGGGCAGGTCTATATCGATATAGAAGAGCGTAAAGTCCTCCGCGCTGAACAGGTCCTGCCTGATAAAGGGTATGGTGCCGAATATGCCGGCTGCCACCACGAAGAAACCCAACACCACGATCAGGCGCTTCTTATAGATCCGTTCGATGAAGCGCTTGAAGCCGGGCATTATGCGTTCAAAAAAATCGGGCTTGGTCTTGAACTTGTCGCCGCCTGGCCACTCGGCCATATGGGCCGGAATGAAGAGTATGGCCTCTAGAGTCGACGCTATTAATGCTATGGATACGACCAGGGGTATGACCCTGAGGAATTTACCTATGGTGCCAGGCAATATCATCAGGGGTAAAAAGGCCGCCACGGTGGTTAGGGTGGAGGCGACTATTGGCCAGGCCACCTGGCTCGTGCCCTCAATGGCGGCCATATGCTTATCGTAGCCCAGTTTACGCAGGCGGTAGCCGTTCTCGGTAATGACGATGGCGTGGTCTACGATAAGGCCCAGCACCAGCACCATGCCGAAGAGCGTGTTTGAATTGAGGGTCTCGCCCAGGGCTTCGAGCACCAGGAAGGTAACGGCGAAGGTAACCGGTATGCCCAAGGCCGTCATGAGCGCGTTGCGTATGCCCAGGAAGGCCAGCAGGATTACCGAGAGGAGGATAAGGCCCTGGATGGCATTGCTTAAAAGCACGTCTATGCTGTCGCGTATCTGCACGGTGGAATCGTTGACGAGGCTTAGGCTTATGCCCTCGGGCAAGGAGGGCTCGTAGCCGTCCACGATAGCCTTTACCCGGTTGATTACCCCTATGGAGTCGCCGCGGGCCACCTTGCTAATGCGTATGACTATGCCAAGCTCGCCGTTAAAGCGCGCCGTTTCCCCCCGCTCGTCGAATTCCTCATACACGGCGGCGACGTCGCCCACGCGCACCACCCCGCCGCGGGCGTCGGTGCGGCGCACGATGACGCGCTCGAACTCGCCAACGCCGCGCAGCGAACCTACCGTGCGCAAGAGATACTCGCGCGAAGGCGTCTCAAGGACGCCGCCGGGCACGGTAACGTTCTTCTGCTGCACCGAGCGCAGTAACTCGGTTATGGGTATGCCCAGAGCCTCGAGCCGCTCGCGGTCGGCGTCCACGACGATGCGCTTTTGCCGGTCGCCTACGAGGTCGGCCGAGGACACGTCCTTTACCGACAGTATAGCGTCCTGCAGCGAGCGGGCCACGGCGTCGAGAGCCTCATAGCCGGCGCTGCCCGACACCACCAGCTCAATGACGGGCAGGAAGTCGTTGGAGGAGAAATCGTCGGCTAGGGCCTGAAGGCTGCCGTCGGGCAGGTTCACCCTGGCAAGGCGCGTACGCACGTCCTGAAAGAGCCGCTCGAATTCGTCGTTGGATATGCCGTCGTCGAATTCAACGCGCACGACGGATAGGCCGTCGCTGGTAACGCTCTGTATCTGCTTGAGGCTGTTTATCCCCTGCATCTCGCGTTCCACCTTGACGGTGACCGATTGCTCTATATCGCTCGCGGATGCGCCAGGGAAAGGCACGATGACGTTAACCCAGAAAAACGGAACCTCTGAGAACTGTTCCTGCGGCATGCGGGCTATGCTAAAGCCTCCGAGTACCAGCACCGTGATAAGCACGATGGTAAGGAGTACGGTGTTCTCCGTGGAGAATTTAGGAAGGTTCACGGCGGCCCCCTACTCCCAGCTCGCGCTGTCGCCTACGAGCGTAGATACAAGCGGCGTGCCGGGCAGCAGGCGGGTAAGGGAGCTTATGACGAGGGCCTCGCCTTCGGCTAAGCCGCTCAGCACTTCAACCCGCACGCCGGAACGGCGACCCAGGGTCACCTCGCGTACGGCCGCCTTGCCTCCGTCGTCGACGAAAAGCGCATAGCGTGAAGCCCTGCGCACGAGGGCCGCGCTTGGCACCACGATGGCCGGCTCGCCTGCGCGCGCCTTTATGGATACGCTGGCCGACATGCCGGACTTTACCCTGCCGCTAAAGCCGTTCCTGAACGATATGACCACGGGGAAGCTGCCGGTTGCAGGATCTGAGCCTGCCGCGATGGCCGCAACCGTTCCCTCTATCACTTCGTCGCCAAGGGCCGCGGGAACTGACACGAAAGCCTTGGCTCCGGCGTCTAGCAGCCCCACTTCCCGCTCGCCAACGCCCACGGTGATCCTAAAGGTCGAGGTATCCACCACCCGGGCTACCCGCGCGCCGGGGGCTAAGCTGGCGCCTACCGTGGATATGTCGTCCTTGAAGGCTATGACCCCCGCTATGGGCGACGTTATTCTGGTATCATTATAGGCTTTCAATGCCGTTTCGTACTGCGCCTTGGCGCCGCTCTCGTTGCCGCGGGCCCGCGTAAGGTCCGCCGGCGAGCTCTTGCCGGCCGCCGATAAGCGCTCGGTAGCCTCAAGCTCAAGGCGCGCCGCCTCGTACTGCTCCTTGGCCCGGTTAAGGTTGAGGGAGGCTATGCGGTCGTCCACGCGCATAAGCTCCTGGCCTTCCTTTACCGCGTCGCCAAGGCTGAAGCCCACCGACTTAACGATGCCCTGGGTTTCGGACACTATAAAAGCCTCGCGCACGCCGGCCACGACGCCCGAAGCGCGCACGTCCTCGATGAGCGGGCCCCTGCTTACCTTTATATACTCCACTGCAATGGTTTCCTGCGCCGATGCGCCTTCCCATGCCGTAGCCGCGGCTACGGCGTCTGCGCTGCCGCAGGATACCAGGCTTAATAAAAGGGCTATAGCGCCGCTTAGCACGGATAACTTTGTCACACGTTTAATCATACATCCCCCTCGATGAAATGGCGGCCGGCACGAGGCGTGCCGGCCTATCGTCAAGAAAAAATAATAGTTTCAGGGTGAAAAGAATAGGGCGGAAAGGTGAAATATTATATTTATATGCGTTTTTTGCTATATAAATACGCGGCCAGCAGGCCGTGCCGGCGCTTAGCCGGAGGAGAGGCTACGCCGTATCAGGCCATCATCCACCGTATAGGGCAGGGTAACATGGCCAAAGTCGGCATAGCGCTCATTGTATTCCACGCAGGTTTCAATAGCGTGATCGTTACGCGCCCAGGCCCGCCTAGCCACGCCGCCCATGACGTCCCAGGGCATGGCCATGCCCAGTACCGCGTCCACGCGCTCGGAGCCGTCTAAAACCATGCCGAAGCCGCCGTTGACGGACTTGCCTATGCCAACGCCGCCGCCATTATGCAACGCTATGAGGCTCATGCCCCGAGCCGCGTCGCCGGCGAAATTCTGCACGGCCATGTCCGCCATCACGTTGGAACCGTCCTTAATATTGCTCGTCTCCCTGAAGGGGCTGTCGGTGCCGCCGCAATCGTGATGGTCGCGGCCGAGCATGATGGGGCCCACCTCGCCTTTGCGCACCATGTCATTGAATTTGAGCGCTATCGTAGTGCGGCCCATGGCGTCCTGGTAGAGTATGCGCGCCTTGGAACCCACTACCAATCGGTTCTTTTCCGCGTCCCGTATCCATGCCCAATTATCCCTGTCCTGGCCGCGCCGCGTAGGGTCTATGCAGTCCATGGCCGCGCGGTCGGTCTTGCGCAGGTCCTCGTCCTTGCCCGACAGGCATACCCAGCGGAAGGGGCCGTAGCCGTAATCGAAGAGCTCCGGCCCCAGTATGTCCTCGACGTAACTGGGAAAGACGAAGCCGTCCTTCTCGTCCACGCCGTTCTTGGACACGTCCTTGGCGCCGGCGTCGTATACCGCCTTCAGGAAACTGTTGCCGTAATCAAAGAAATACGTACCCGCGGCGGCCAGGCCCTTGATAGCCTGGAAATGACGGAGCAGTCCTTCGTCCACGAGCGCCTTAAAGGCGGCGGGGTCTTCCTTTAAGAGGCGGGTACGCTCCGCGAAACCGGTGCCTGCCGGGCAGTATCCCCCCTCATAGGCGGCGTGGCAGCTCGTCTGATCGGAGAGCAGGTCTATATGAAGCTTGTTGCCCAGAGCGTACTCAAGAAGCTCGACAACGTTGCCCTGGTAGGCTATGGCCAGGGCCTCCCCTGAGGTCTGGGCCTTGGCCGCCCGCGCAAAGGCGCCCTCAACGCTCGTTTCCACGCAGGACACCCAGCCCTGCTCGTGGCGCGTCCGTACCCGGCTCGGATCAACCTCGGCTATGATGGATACGGCGCCGGCTATGATAGCGGCCTTGCCCTGGGCGCCTGACATGCCGCCAAGGCCAGAGGATACGAAGAGCTTGCCCCGTAAATCGCCCTCCGCCGGCACGCCGAGCCTAAGGCGGCCCGCGTTTAAGAGCGTGTTATAGGTGCCGTGCACGATGCCCTGCGGCCCTATGTACATCCAGCCGCCGGCGGTCATCTGTCCGTAATTGGCAACGCCAAGTGCAGCCGCGTGGTTGAAATCCTTTAAGTTATCAAACATGCCTATCATGAGCCCGTTCGTTATGATGACGCGCGGGGCAAGGGCGTGGCTCTTGAAGAGGCCCAGCGGATGGCCGCTCTCCACGACCAGAGTATTTCCTTGGTCCAGGGCTTCCAAGTAGGTCTTGAGTAGCCGGTACTGCATCCAGTTCTGGCATACCTGGCCGGTCTCGCCATAGGTGACCAGCTCATAGGGATAGAGCGCTATGTCAAAGTCCAGGTTATTATCGATCATCAGCTGGAAAGCCATGCCTTCGAGGCAGGCGCCCCGGTACGCGTCCACGGGCAGGGCCTTTATGGCTCCCGCGGGACGAAAGCGGTAGCCGTATATGCGGCCGCGGCTGCGCAGCTCGTCCAGGAATTCGGGGGCAAGCGCTTCGTGAAAGCGCTCGGGTATGTAGCGCAGGGCGTTGCGCAGGGCCAGCGCCTCCTGCTCGGCGCTCAAGCGCGATTCGCGCCTGGGCGCCCTGCGGTAGGCGGAATCGAAGTCTGGATACGGGGGCAATTCGTTAAAATCGAGGCGCAGCTTCATGGCGGCCTCGACGATGGCGTTATTCATGGGGCTCTCCTTAGTGCGGGACAAGCCATGCTAGCATGGCTTGGGCTTCCGCGCAAATATGGAGGCGTTAGCGCCCCCGCCTGGCGGCGCTAGCTCCGTCCCAGCGCGTCTTCGGCGGCGCGCAGTATCGCGCCGTCTGCCAGCAGGTCGCAGGCCGCGCCTATATCCGGGTACATGATCCTGTCCTTGCTTACCATGGGCACCGCTGAGCGGAGTACCCGGTAAGCGGCCAGGGTAGCCGGCGAGAGCGCCTCGCTCGCGTCCATAAGGTCGATAGCCTGGCAGGCGGCCAGGAGCTCCATGGCCAGCACGGTGCGCGCGTTCTCCAGCATCTGCCTGGCTTTACGCGCGGCTATAGTGCCCATGGACACGTGGTCTTCCTGGTTCGCGCTCGAGGGTATGGAATCCACGCTGGCAGGATGGGCCAGCACCTTGTTTTCCGACACGAGCGAGGCGGCCGTATACTGCACGATCATGAAGCCAGAGTTAAGGCCGCCGTCTTTTACCAGGAAGGCAGGCAGGCCGTTGGACAGGCTGGGGTTTACCAGGCGCTCTATGCGCCGCTCTGACACGCTGCCGAGCTCGGCGCAGGCTATGCCCAAAAAGTCCATGGCAAGCGCAACGGGCTGCCCGTGGAAATTGCCGCCGGATATGATATCGCCTCCGGAGGGATCCTCAGGATTGATAAAGATGAGGGGATTGTCGGTAACCGCGTTTATCTCGCGGGATACCACGTCGTACACATAGCCTATGGCGTCGCGGGAAGCGCCGTGTATCTGCGGTACGCAGCGCAGGGCGTAGGCGTCCTGCACGCGCTCCTCGCCCTGTCGGGTGGTAAGCCCTGATCCTTCCAGGATGGCGCGAAGATGGGCCGCGCATTCCATTTGGCCAAACTGCCCGCGCGCCTCGTGTACGCGCGGGTCGTAGGCGTCCGTTATGCCGCGCAGGGCCTGCATGGTAAGCGAGGCTATAACGTCGGCGCCGCGGGCAAGCTTCCACGCGTCGAAGGCCGCCAAGGCGCCTATGGCGGTCATGCATTGCGTGCCGTTAATAAGGGCGAGGCCCTCCTTGGCGGCCAGCTCCACCGGCTCAATGCCGGCGGCCTTGAGCGCGTCGGCAGAGGGCATACGCGCGCCTTGGTAGCGGCATTCGCCCATGCCGCAGAGCGTCAGGGCCATATGCGAAAGCGGGGCAAGGTCGCCAGAAGCGCCTAAGGAGCCCTTTTCAGGCACTATGGGCACCACGCCCGCGTTGAGCAGGGCCAGGAGGGTCTGCACGGTAGCCGGTCGTACGCCCGAATAGCCTACGGCAAGGGCATTGGCGCGCAGGAACATCATGGCGCGAACCACCTCGTCCGGCAGCGCTTCGCCCACGCCCACGGCATGGCTCATGATAAGGTTCTTCTGCAAAGCCGCATTGCTCTCGCCGCTGATTACCACGTCGCAGAATTTGCCAAAGCCCGTGGTAATGCCGTAGCGTATGAGTTCGTCGCGCACGCAGCGCTCCACGATATCGCGGGACGCGGCCATGCGCGTAAGCGCGTCGGCGGAGAGTTCCGCGCGCGTCCCGTAGCGGGCAACGAGCACGACGTCTTTTATGGCGGCCTCGCGGCCGTCGATGAGTATGGTATCCATGCCAAGCCTTTCGCGGGCCGCGCGCACGTGAAGGGCGGCGGCCCCAGTATTCGCGCCGCGCAGTATAGCATAGGCGCCGCGCTAGGGCGAGCGGGCTCCCGTCAGCCGGCAGGCTACAGGCCCAGCGTCGTAAGCGCCGCCTTCCAGAATTGGTCGTCGTCCAGCCGCCCTTCTATGCGCGCCTTTATCAAGGCTTTTAGGGCCGGCGCAAAGCTCTCCCAGTATTTATCCTGCCAATCGGGCAACGCATCCCACAGTTCCTTTTGCTGCGACGGGGGCATGCCCCCCAGCGAATAGGACAGGAATTCCTCGGCCATTACCGCCATGGCCTCGGGGGGCAGCCGGGCCGCGTCTACGTCCACGAGGCCGGGGGAGCCTGACTGGCTAGCTTCGGTTTCGCGATCGGGCAGGTAGTGCTCTAGAAGCTTGGCTATGTCCTCTTCGCTGGCTTCCGGAGCCTCCTGTCGTATAAGGTCCACGACGAAGCCGCGTACGGTCTGGCGTATACTGTCCATGCTGACGGAAAGGCCCTGGTTCACGGTGTCCGCCATCTGCCCGGCCAATGCGCCGGGGCTCATGCCGCCGAGCTTGGCGTAGCGGCCTATATCCTGCCGCCTGCGTTCGCAAGCCTTAACTATCACGTCGAATTCAGCCTCATCGGCCTTGTTGAGTATGTAATCGAGCACCGCGCCAAGCTCTTCTTTAGCCATAGCAGCATAATAGCGCGGCTTTTCCATCAAATATAGGGGTGAATTAACCTTGCCCGAAACGCCGCTTCAGGCATAGAATCCATGCTATTAGTTTTTTTCTTCATGAAAGGAAAGCCCATGCCCCAAAACGCGCTTACCCTGCCCCTTTGGAAGAAATGGATGTACGCGCTCGGCCAATTCGGCTGGTCGCTGGCCAGTTTTGCCGTAGGCTCCAAACTCGTTTACTTTTACCTGCCCCCGCCCGGCATCCGTTTCGGCCCCTTCGTCATACAGGAGAATGTGCTGCCCCTCATACGCTCGGGCAGCACCGTGCTCTTCGGGTTAACCATTATCGGCCTCGTGTTCGCCGCCGGCAGGCTCTTCGACGCCATTACCGACCCGCTTATAGCGGGCCTCTCCGACCGCTCCACTATGAAGCTCGGCAAGCGCCGTTCCTTCATGGCCATATCCGTACTGCCCTTCGCCGCGCTCTCCGGCTTAGTCTTTATGCCGCCCAGCGCCGGCATAAGCGCCATGAATACGGCATGGCTCTTTATCACGGTGTTTTTCTTCTACTGGTTCATGACCATGTACGTAACGCCCTTCTTTGCGCTATTGCCGGAAATAGGCCATTCGCCTAATGAGCGACTGCAGCTATCCACCCTGATATCCATAACCTGGGCCTTGGGCACCATGGTAGGCTCTCAGGTGGAGCTTTTCCAGGGCATGTTCGAGCGGGGCGGCATGGAGAGCGCGGCCGCCTTCCAGACGGTCATCTGGATATTTGCAGGCGTGGCCTTCGTATTCATGCTCCTGCCCATCATCTTCGTCGACGAGAAAAAATACGCCGAACCCAATGTATCAAAGGGTTCCATCTTCTCATCGCTGAAAAGCGCGTTCAAGAACCGCAATTTTCTTACGTTTACCCTCTCGGACCTAGCCTACTGGGTGTCCATAACCATCATTAACACGGTACTGGTGTACTTCGTTACCGTGCTGCTCAAGCTGCCCAAGGAATTTAATTCCACGCTGGTCATGGTCATGTTCCTCCTCTCTTTCGTGTTCTACGTGCCGGTAAACGTGATAGCGCGCAAGCTCGGGAAGAAACTGCTGCTCACGGTGGCCTTCGGATGGTTCATCGCGGTGTTCGTATACGCTTCCTTCTTAGGCCTCTATCCCCTGCCCGCCGCCGTTCAAGGCTTCATCGTCGTGATTATGGCTGCGGTACCCTTGGCAATATTCGGCATAGTGCAGAATGCCATCGTGTCCGACATAGCGGAAGCGGACGGTATTAGCACGGGGGATTTCAAGGCAGGCATATTCTTCGGCGCGCGCACCTTTATGTCCAAGCTCGGCCAGACCGTGGCCGGCCTTATCATTCCGAGCCTCCTCCTCATAGGCGCTGATTTATCCGCGACCGGCGAAGTAGTGGTAGCCGACCTGTCTTCAGGTGGCGCGCTTACCGGCACCATGGGCGTACGGGCTACCGCCATCGTGGCCGCGGTATTCTGCGCCATCGGCCTCGTCCTCTTCCTGCTCTACGACGAGAAGGGAATTCTTGCTACATTGGCCAAGAAAGAGGCGCTTTCCAGAGAGGAAAGGGTCAAAGCGGGCCTGTAAACCTGGAATAATTCCCCGTTATTTATTAGAGTGCTTCCATAGCGATAAGCCGCCGGCACAAGCCGGCGGCCGCTTAAACACAACGCGGACCGCCAAGCCCCAGCGCTTTTCACTGGAGGCCGCATGTCAGGAGCGCTCGATGTCCATAAAGAGAGATCACGGCATAAAGATGGATCGCTTGTCACCGTCCGAACGGGGCAGGCTCATCGCGTACATTAATCTAAAACTGGCAGGCCTCGGCCTTCCGGTGTATTCCCGCGAAGGCACGGCCTTCCTGGACCTTGCCAGCGACATGATAGCCAACTATAGGGAAAAGAGCCGACTGCTTTCTGACTACCTGCCGCCCGCCGACAGCCGCATACAAGCCTTCCTCGACGCGTATCTCGCGGACCTGAGCGAAGCTGACAGGCCGCGCATGCCCTCGCGCAGCCTCACGCTGGACCGCTACGGCATGTCCAGGGAACTGTCGCTACCTCCGGAAGCCCATGAGTACAAGTCGCCCACCCTGTCCTCGTACCGTATACGAAACGGCATATTGCATAACCCCGCCAGCGATCGCCGCACCACCCAGGGTGTATTCCACATAGCCGACGGCGGCCTTCCCGTTCCCCTGGACAAGAAGGAAGTGCCTAAGCTTGCCTTCGCTCGCTTGCTCAAGGCGGCCTTCCAGCCGCCGGAAGACATGCTGGTGCTGCCCTTTACCGCTGGCGAGCCCGAGCAGGCAAAAATCTTCCTGTCGCTGCTCCTGCGCCCCATGGTGCGCCCCGCGGTGCCCGGATACCTGCCTGAGTTGGCCATGGAGACGCGCTTCTTCGCGCCTGCCTCGTTAGCGGCCAATCTCGATTTCGTGGAAAGCATATTCGGCAACGCAGGCGACCCCTATGTGGCCGAGAACGACGCCGCGCTGGATCCGCTCCACTGGAGCGGCCATACCGGCTGCATAGTCTTGGGAACCCACCTTACCAAGCTTAAGAAAAAAGACCTTGGCCTGCCGCGCTGGGAAGAGGCAACGGAACGCCAGAAGGCCGACGGCATGGCCTGGAAAGACTCAGGCGAGCTCTACAACGACGGCAAGGCCTTCAAACTGTGCGCCCGCGACGAGCGAGGCGTCATCGTCACCGTCATCGCGGACAACTACTTCGGCTATTCCAAGAAAGAGATCAAGACGCAGATATCGTATGCGTCCAATCTCTTAGGCCTTACCGAGGAAGAGCATGCCGGCGGCGCCCTGGTCATACCAAGCTTCAACCTGGGCAACAACTTCCTGCCCGACACCAATCTCCGCTCGCGCGGTCAGAGCTTCGAAGACCTCCAGCGCATCCTAGGCGACCGCATAGAGCTGCATCCCGAGGGCTATGCCATAGACCGCGTATTCCCTTCAATCATCTACCTGCCCGAGGACGCCACCATATCCTTGGAAAGCCAGAAGGCAAGCTGGACCAAAGACGGCCAGAAGCATGAGCTGCGCGTGCTGCCGAACGAAGTGTACGTGCACCCCACGGGCTTCCGCATCCGTATGGACCGCCATGGCAGTACCGGCGCCTGGCGCTTAATAGGCACCGAATCGGAAGGCCTCCTGTGCCACAAACCCTCCACCGTATCGGGAGGCGGCAAGTCGGAGATATCCAAGAGCCTGTGGGACGCCATAACCTACGCGCCTATCGTTACCGGCGACTTCGCCGCCGATATGGCCGAGGTAAAGGGCGTTATAGACTACGATTACGGCCATCGCTTCAAGGACCCGAAAGAGAACCACGGCAAGGCCAGCCGAGCCATTCTTACCACTAAACGGTCGCTGGGCAGCGTTATCAAGCTGCTCTCGCCATCGCCGCTCTATAACGATGAATACAACGCGTACCTTGCCTCCATACCCGAGCGCGTGAAGGCCCTGGTATTCCTCGTCAAGCGCTTTTATAAGCCCGAGTGGGGCAATGACTGGCTGTCGCACTTCGACACCGACGTAGTGAACGGCGCGGCGGGCAACGTGGTAAAGTACGAAGGCAGGCCGGTTCAGGGCTCCTTCCTGCGCGTGGGCTGGACGCCTGAAGGAGCAAGGAGCATACACAAACTCCGCCAGGATTATATGCCCGCGGAGAAAATACAGTGGGAGGACGATATAAGCGCCTCCGTGCTCGTACCCAGCGCGGCCGTCAAGGGCCTGCCGGACTACGTAGGCCCCTCGGTAAAGTTTACCAAGAACTGCGAGACCCGCTTCTTCCAGCGCCCCGACGACGCCATACACCGCGGTTACGACAAGCAGGCCGAGCTCGATATGGCCAGGCCTGACAATTTTATATCCAATTTCGAGCCGCTCAGCCGTTCTAACGCCAATGCTATGGTAGAGCGCTCCATAGAGCTTTCCGAGTATACCGCGCCCATGCGCGACATGATCGTAGGCGCGGAATCCGACGAGTATTTCCGCTATTTCGTGTGCTCAAGCCATCCGCGCATGGTAGACGGCAAGCCTTCCCAAAATCCCCGCTATCTGCAGCTGGACCTCAACTATGCAAAGCCTATGGAACGGTATCTTGCGGACTTAGGTCCACGTCTGTACCGCCGCATACCGGGCAGCGAACCCATACACCATCCCGTAGGCGCCATATTGCCCGGCCGCAGGAACAACCCGCCTCAGCCGGACGCGGGCATACGGCCGCTGGCCGTATTCAGCCCCATTCACTATCAGGAACTGCCTGAGCTTTTCATGGACTTTGTATGCTCGCTTACCGGCAAGAGCCCTTCGACAACAGGCGCGGGCTCGGAAGGAGCCCTTACTAAGGGACCGTTTAATGCCCTGCCGCCCACCACGGACCTCAATAACGCGCTCCTAAGCTTCATACTGGGCGAATATAACGGATTCTCAAGCGCGGCGGGCTCTATAGGCCACAAATACAAGGTGGCGCATGACATATCATTGCTCATACCCGAGCTATGGGCCCGGCTTACGCCCGAAGAGAGAACGCCTGCGTTCCTCATAGCAAACGGCTATCTGGAGCAGGTAAAGGACTTTGAGTACAAGGGCAAGACCGTGCCGGCAAGCCGTTTAGGCTGGCGCATAACCCCGCTCTTCGCCTCTCACTTCCTGGGGCGTATATTCGACGCGCCTTCGGCCGTCTTCCCCGAGGAGATGCTGCGGCCCGAACTGCAGAGCCTGGACTATTTCGCCGACGGCATATTCAATATAGCCGAAGCCCAGGAGCGCGTAGGCAAGGATTATCTTGCCGACGGCTCGGTGGAATCGGCTATACCGCCGCTCAAAGCGATACTTTATATCATGGCCGAGGGCAGCTACCAGGGTAAAAAGCTCGACGATCCTGAACTGCGCCGGCTCTTTACCAGGGACTACGTCCTCTCGTCGGACTGGTACGCGGACCGCCTCAACCGCTATGTGGCCTATGCGGCTGACCACCTGGAGAAGGGCGTGGCCGCGCTTGAAGGCTTCCTTGCCGATCCTGAGGGCCGCGAATCAAAGGAACTCGCGCGGGCGCGTCATGACCTTGAGCAAGCCCGGTCCAAGCTTGAGCTGGTACGATCGAAGGCCTACCGCGAGGGTTTGGTAGGCACCATAGGCAAGGACCCCCTTTTCCGCCGCAAGGCTTAGGGACGCGGGCATGAAGGCAACGCTGGTCATTCGAAACATAGGCGAACTGGCTACCCCCCTGGGTAGCCAGGCCGTACGCGGGGCGGCAATGGACAGCATCCGCGTGGTGAAGGGCGCCGCCGTAGCCATTAACGTGGACCGCATCGTATGGGCCGGCCCCGAATCCGAGCTGCCTCTGTTTGAAGGACCGGCGCCCGAAGCGCTGGACGCGAAAGGCCGGGCGCTTGTGCCCGGCTTCGTGGATTCCCATACCCACTTCGTGTTCGGCGGCTACCGCGACGAGGAATTCCTCTGGCGCGCGGGCGGTATGCCCTATATGGAAATACACGAGCGCGGCGGCGGCATAGCCACGAGCGTGCGGGCTACCCGCGCCTCGAGCCTTGAAGAGCTTATAAGCGCGGGAGCCATACGTCTCGAGCGTATGCTGGAGCTGGGAGTCACCACGGTGGAGGGCAAGTCAGGCTACGGCCTGGACAAAGATACCGAACTGCGGCAGCTTGAGGCCATGGCCAGGCTCGACGCCCTGCAGCCGGTGGATATCGTGCCTACGTTCATGGGAATGCACTCTATACCGGCGGAATACAAGGGCAGGCCACAAGCCTATACCGACTACGTTATAGAAGAACTGCTGCCCGCCGTGAAGGCTCAGGGCATAGCCCGCTACTGCGACGTGTTTTGCGAAAAAGGCGTGTTTGAGCTCGATGATAGCAGGCGCTACCTGCTCGCGGCGCGCCAGGCGGGCTTCGGCATTAAGCTTCACGCGGATGAAATCGTACGGCTCGGAGGCGCGGGCCTGGCCGCAGAGCTTAAGGCCGTGAGCGCTGATCACCTCTTGAAGGCCGATCCAGCCGACCTTGCGGCCATGGCGCAGGCGGGCGTGGTAGCCACCTGTCTGCCGCTAACCGCCTTCGTGCTCCGCGAGCCCTATGCGGACGCCAAGGCTATGATGGGGGCCGGCTGCGCCGTAGCCCTGGCCAGCGACCTGAACCCCGGCTCCTGCTACAGCCAGTCCATAGCCCTCATAGCGGGCATAGCCGTGCTGTACATGGGCATGAGCATGGAAGCGACGCTCACGGCCCTTACCCTGAACGGAGCGGCCGCCCTGGGGCTTGCCCATGACCGTGGCTCGGTGGAAGCGGGCAAGCTCGCCGACTTGCTCCTCCTCGACGCGCCGTCCTACAGGCACGTAGCCTATCATACCGGCATGAACATCGTCGGCACCGTAATCAAGAGCGGCATCGTAGCGAGCGTTCGCGCCTAGCGGCGCTAATAGCGAAAACCCTGCCTTTCAACCAGCCCGAAGAGGAGCGTCACCATGCCATACCAGCCTAAGCCCTCGCGTTATGAATCCATGCGTTACCAGCGCTGCGGCGCGAGCGGCCTAAAACTGCCCCTGCTCTCATTGGGGCTGTGGCATAATTTCGGCACCCGCGACGACTACGCGAACATGCAAGCCATGTGCGCGCTCGCCTTCGATAACGGCATCACCCATTTTGACCTGGCCAACAACTACGGGCCGGAACCAGGCAGCGCCGAGGAGAACTTCGGCCGCATACTGCGCGACGGCCTGGGCAGCTACCGCGATGAGCTCATTATCAGCACTAAGGCCGGTTATACCATGTGGGACGGCCCCTATGGCGACTGGGGCAGCCGTAAATACCTGCTTGCCAGCCTCGATCAGAGCTTAAAGCGCATGGGCTTAGACTATGTCGATATCTTCTACCATCACCGCATGGACCCCGATACGCCGCTTGAGGAGAGCATGGGCGCCCTCGATACGGCGGTAAAAAGCGGCAAGGCCCTCTATGCCGGCGTATCCAATTATGACGGCGCGCATACGCTCAAGGCCATGGAGCTGCTGCGCTCTATGAACTGCCCCTTTGTCATAAACCAGAGCCGCTATTCCATATTCGACCGCCACATAGAAGCCAACGGCCTCAAGCAGGTCGCCTCGGAGCGCGGACTGGGCATCATAGCCTTCAGTCCCCTTGCCCAGGGCCTGCTCACCGAGCGCTATCTTGGCGGCATAGCTCAGGACAGCCGCATAGGCAAGAACGGCCCTTTCCTGCGCGCTGAGCAATTGAGCCAGGAAAAGCTCGCGCAGATACGCGACTTGGACGCTCTCGCCAAGGCCCGCGGCCAAAGCCTGGCCCAGATGGCCCTCTCCTGGGTATTAAAAGACGGCGAGGTAACGAGCGTGCTCATAGGCGCGTCCAAACCCGCCCAGATAGAAGAAAACCTCGGCATAGTTACCAAGACGGCATTCGCGGCCGAGGAACTCGAAGCTATCGATAGGATCTGCGGGCTCTAATCTGGCCGTACGACTAGCTAGCTAGCGTTGGTCGAGCCTTCTTTATGCGCGTTAGGGAAAAAACGATAAGGGCCACGAGCACGAAACCAAAAGCCACGCCGCGTATGCCGCTTATCGTTTCGCCGTATACGAGCACGCCTAAAAGCAGCTGCAGCGTTGGCGAGAGATACTGAAGAAAACCCATGCGAGAAAGCGGGATGCGTTTAACGCCCGCGGCATAGGCAAGGAGCGGTATAGCGGTAACGATACCGGCGAGCGCAAGGAGTATAGTCTCACGGGCTCCTACTGAGCCGAACGAGCCCCTGCCTCCGGCGTGCTCAAACCAAAGGTAGGCCAAGGCCAGAGGAAAAACCACCGCAGTCTCAGCCGTAAGGCCGGTAAGAGCGTCGAGGCCGGTCATCTTCTTGATGAGCCCATAGAGCGAAAAACTCGCGGCTAATGAAAGCGCTATCCACGGCAAGCTCCCGTAGGAGAGGGTTAATATGGTGATGCCCAAGCCCGCGATAACGCAGGAAATGATGATGCCCTTATCAAGCTTCTCCCGCAGAACGGTAGCGCCAAGCACCACGGAGATGAGGGGGTTAAGGTAGTAGCCTATGCTGGTTTCCACGATTTGGCCGATATTGACCGCCCAAATATAAATACCCCAGTTTACGCTTATAAGTATGCCCGCTGCCACGGTGGCTAGCATACGCTTGGGATTATGGAACAGGGCCTTAAAAGCCGGAGCCTTCTTAAGGACTACGGCAAGGATAAGCGTAAAAACGAAGGCCCAAGCTATGCGATGCGCCAGTATCTGCACAGGCGGCACCGCGGAGAGGCTCTTCCAATAGAGGGGGAAGAGCCCCCACATGCCGTAGGCGGCTAAGCCGAACAGGGTGCCAAGCGTAGCTTCTTGTAGCGCTGGCGCGGTCGTATCATCCCGAGTCATAAGGCTTTCTCCCGAAAAAAAAGAAAGGATCGCGGTAAAGCGATCCTTCTGTATAAAGCGTAGAGCCGACTGTTACTTCTTGTTAGCCAGAGTAGCCTTGCACATCTTGCAGATGTTCTGCTTCTGGCCTTCTAGTTCCTGCTCGTACAACAGCTTGACGCCGTCGCGCTTGCACATGGGGCACGTACCGCGGCCGCCCTTGGCGAGCTCGGCGATACCCTTACCACGATGGGCTTTGGACATATTCGCTCCTTCTCGGCTTACTCGGCCGCTTTTTCTTCGGCCTTAGCCTTGGGTTTTGCCTTGGCGGTAGCCCTGGTCTTGGAACTGGGGTCAGCCTTGTCCTTGGCCTTAGTCTTGGTCTTAGCCTTTTCATCAGCCTTCTTAGCCTTGTCGGCCTTTTCAGCCTTCTCGGTTTTCTTGCTGTCCTTCTTGCCGTCTTCAAGCTTATAGTCGACCAGCTCGAGCACCACCATCTCGGCGGCGTCGCCGGCGCGGAAGCCGAGCTTCAAGACGCGGGTATAACCGCCCTTGCGCTCCTTCATCCGGGGGCCGATGTCGGTAAACAACTTCGCTAATATGGCTTCGTCCTTGATCTTAGCGCCTATGATGCGGCGGTTATGCACGCTGTCTTCCTTGGCGCGGGTGATCATCTTCTCGGCATGGCGGCGTACTTCCAGGGCCTTGGCCTTGGTAGTCTCTATGCGCTCATGCTTGAAAAGCACGGTAGCCATATTCCGGATCAGGGCCCTGCGGTGCGAGGCGTTCCGGTTCAGCTTATTGAAGCCCTTCCTATGATTCATGGGTTTCTTCCTTCTGCTTCTCGGACTTCAGGTGTGCCCTGAGATCCGCGTAATCTGTGGATCCGAGGTTTAGGTTCCACTCATTCAGGCGATCCTTGATCTCCTGCAGGGACTTCTTGCCGAAGTTCCTGGTCTTAGCTATGTCATCCTCGGTCTTTTTAGTAAGGTCGCCTATGGTCTTGATGTTGGCGTTCTTAAGGCAGTTCGACGATCGGACGGACAGCTCCAGCTCTTCCACCGGGGTGGCCAGTATCTGGTGTATGCGTTCGTCGATTTCGTCGCTTTCCTCATCGGCGCCCATCTCGCCCTCGTCAAAATTGACGAAGATAGAGAAGTGGTCCTTGGCGATCTTAGCGGCCTCGGCAAGGGCATCCTCGGGACGCAGCGTGCCGTCGGTCCACACTTCGAGCACGAGCTTGTCGTAATCGGAGCGGTGGCCTACGCGCGTAGGCTCCACGGCGTAGCGTACCTTGGTAACGGGCGAGAAGATGGCGTCCATCGGTATAGTGCCGACGACGTCCACATACTTCTCGTTTATCTCGCTCGGCACGTAGCCGCGGCCCATGTCTATCTGCACCTCAAACTCGAGCTTTACGCCCGCCGCCACGCTCATGAGCCTGATGGATGGATTAAGCACCTTAAGCGCCTTGTCCTTCATAAGCTCGGAGCCGTCGATATCGGTAGGCCCTACGAATTCGTAATCGAAGGTAGCCTGTTCCTGATCTTCCGGCAGTTGCACGCGCAAGCGCTTGAGGTTATTCAAGAGCTCAATGGTATCCTCGGACACGCCGGGGATGGTCTCGAACTCGGACGACACCACATGCTGCGAACCGTCCTCGCCTATCCTGGTAATGCGAACGGCGCTTATGGCGTAGCCCTGGATCGAAGACAGGAGTATGCGGCGCAGGGTATTGCCTACGGTCGTTCCGTACCCAGGCTCGAAAGGATAGGCTATGAATTTGCCATAATCCGAAGAGCTCTCGCTCTGCTCGTAGGTAATGCCTTTCGGCCGCTTGAAGCCCTTGAGCAGGTTTTTTCGCGCCATGTCCACTCCTTACTTCGAATAGAGCTCAACAACGAGCTGTTCGCGTATATCCGCCATATCGGTAATGTCCTGGCGCTGCGGCAGCATATTGAACTTGCCCTCAGCCTTGTCTACATCCAAAGACAGCCATGCCGCTACGCCTGCCCGCTCGTACTCGGCGAGAGAGGCCATAAGCACCTTGTTGGTCTTATAGGCAGGATGTATGGCGATAGTGTCGCCGGGCTTTACCTGGAACGAAGGAACGTTCACGCGCTTGCCGTTCACGAATACGTGGCCGTGCAGCACGAGCTGCCTAGCCTGTGAGCGGCTGGTCGCGAAGCGTAGCCTGAAGGTAACGCTGTCGAGGCGCCTCTCAAGAAGGATGAGCAGGTTCTCACCGGTCTTACCGACAAGGCGCTGGGCCTTTTCGAAGGTAAGGCGAAACTGCTTCTCCATAAGGCCGTACGACCTCTTGAGCTTCTGTTTTTCCCTAAGCTGCACTGCGTACTCGGACTGCTTCTTGGCGCGGGTCTTAGGATCCTTGCCTGGAGCGGGACGCTTGCGGTTAATAGGGCACTTGTCGCTCTTGCACTTGTCGCCCTTGAGGAAAAGCCTTTTGTTTTCGGTGCGGCAGAGCCGGCACCGAGGTCCTGTATAACGAGCCATTCTTTCTCTCCCCCTACCTTACATCCTGCGCGCTTTTCGGGGGCGGCAGCCGTTGTGCGGAATGGGCGTAACGTCGCTTATGCTCCTGATGCGGAGCCCGAGGGCGCCGATCTGGCGTATGGCGCTTTCGCGACCTACGCCGGGGCCTTTGACGTACACGTGCACTTCGCGAAGGCCCACGTTGAGCGCCTTCGATACTGCCTGCTCCGTAACGGACTGGGCCGCAAAGGGGGTGGACTTCTTCGCGCCGCGAAAACCCATACCGCCGGAGGATCCCCAGGAAATCGCATTACCGTTAAGGTCGGTAACGGTGATGATGGTATTATTGAAGGTGGCCTGAATAAAGACCTTGCCTTCATATACGCTCTTCTTCTCTTTACGTTTCTTAGCCTGAGCCATGGAACATCTACCCCCTTAGGCCTTTTTCTTGTTGGCCACGGTCTTCTTCTTGCCCTTGCGGGTGCGCGCGTTGGTCTTAGTGCGCTGGCCACGTACGGGTAAACCCCTGCGGTGCCTGAGGCCCCGATAGCAGCCGATGTCCATGAGCCTTTTGATGTTGAGCGCCGTCTCGGTGCGGAGGCGACCCTCAACCTTGTAATCGTTCTCTATCAATTTGCGGAGTTCATTCACTTCCTCGTTGGAGAGGTCGTTGATATTCCGCATCGGATCTACCTTTACCGCTTCGCATATCTTGCGGGCGCTGGTGCGACCTATACCGTAGATATAGGTAAGCGCGATCTCTACGTGCTTGTTGGGGAGGTCGACTCCCGCTATACGTGCCATGGAATACGGCCTCCTTATCCCTGCTTCTGCTTGTGCTTAGGATTCTCGCAGATGATGCGTACGATACCGTTCCGCTTAATCACCTTACATTTATCGCAAATGCGTTTAACGCTGGTCCTGACCTTCATAGTCGTTCCTCCGTATGGTCCCGAAACGCCTTTGTACCACGCTTCGGGGCCCCTCGTCTAGCTCTGTTAAAGATTCCTACCCTTGATATGGCCCCGCTTGGTCAAGCCATCATGGTGATGCATCTTGAGCTGAGCCTCTATCTGGGACATCGTATCTAGGTCTACGCCGACGAGGATCAACAGGGACGTGCCGCCAAGGAGGTAAGCCAACTCACTGGGAAAGTTGAACATGCGCTGCACGACCGTCGGTATAAGAGCGATCAGGGCAAGGTACAGCGCGCCTGGCAATACTATTCTGTTTAGGATCTTCGTCAGGTACTCTTCCATCTTCTCCGAGCGGATACCGGGTATGGAGCCGCCGTTTTCGCGTATGTTCTTGCTGATTTCCTGAGGATTCAGGGATACCTGCGTGTAGAAGTACGCGAAGAAAACGATGAAGAGTATATAGAAAATATTGTACCACCAACCCTCGGGGCGCAGGAAGAACGCGAAATCGCGCAGCCACTTTGCGCCGCCGCCCAGACTCTGGGCGATCTGCAGGGGGAAGGTGAGAAGGCTGGAGGCGAAGATCACGGGTATGACGCCGGAGGGGTTGATCTTAAAGGGGATGTAGGTGTTCTGCGCGCCATACATCTTCCTTCCTACCACCCTCTTGGCATAATTGACCGGTATCTTCCTCTGGCCCTGCTGTTCATACACCACGAGCGCCACCACCACGACAAAGAGGAGGAGTACCACGAGGGCGAACACGGGGTTGATCTCGCCGGCTGCGATCTTTCTACCGAGAGCGTATAGAGCGTTGGGAAGCCTCGCCACGATACCGGCGAAGATAAGCAGCGATATGCCGTTGCCTATGCCGCGCTTAGTAATCTGCTCGCCAATCCACACGATGAACATAGTGCCCGTGGTTACCGTGAGGATGGCCAACAGGGTGTATGCAGTCTCGTTGATCATGAGTACTTCAGGATTGGTCTTGGCTATAGTCTTAGCGTAAGCGACCAAGGCGAAGGACTGTATGACCGCGACGCCTACGGTCGCGAGGCGAGTCCAGAGCGCTATCTTCTTTCGTCCGCCCTCTTCTTCGGCTACCTTCTTCATAGAAGGGAACACCACCAGGAGGAGCTGCATGATAATCTGGGTGGATATGTAGGGCATGACGCCCAGCATGAACACCGAGAAGTTCTTGAATGCGCCGCCGGCGAAGAAGTCCAGGTAATCGGTTATGCCGCCCTGGGAGCTTACCGAGGCGAAGTAGTCCTTGAGTGCACCGGCGTTGATGCCCGGGATCGGAAGAAATGCGCCGATCCTGAACACCACCAGCCAGGTTACCGTATAGAGTATGCGTTCTCGAAGCTCTTTGATGCGGAACACATCTACTAACGCGTTGCCTGCCATTGGTCGCTACCTTCTTTCTTTCGAATGAACCCCTGATTAGGGGGTCTCCACCTTGCCGCCGGCCTTTTCGATCTTGGCCTTGGCCGATGCAGAAACCTTGTCAACGACGAAGGTAAGCGCTTTGGCTATGCGACCGTCTCCGAGCACCTTAACGGGCATGCTGGCCTTACGGATAAGGCCCTTCGCCATGAGGTTCTCAAGGCTGACGATTTCACCGTCAGCGAAGTGAGCATCAATGGCGCCCAGGTTCACGATCTGATAGTCGACCCTGAAGTTCTTGTTATTAAAGCCCCGCATGGCAATGCGCCTGTACAAGGGCATCTGACCGCCCTCGAAACCGGGATAGGTCTTACCGCCGGAGCGGGATTGCTGTCCCTTATTGCCCTTACCCGCGGTGGTGCCAAGGCCGGAGCCCTGGCCGCGGCCCACGATCTTTTTCTTGTGCGTAGCGCCGGCGGGGGGATGAAGGTCGAAGTCCGACATTATTTCTTCTCCTTTGGTTCCGCGTAGGGTCGCACCTCTACAAGATGAGAAACGGCGGCCACCATGCCAAGCACGGCGGGAGTCGCTTCCTTCACGGTTACGGAGCTGATCTTGCGGAGCCCAAGCGCACGCACGGTTGCCCGCTGAACGGGCTTGCGGCCTATGGTGCTCCTTACCAGCTTAATCTCTATCTTGTCGGCCATGGCATTAACCCCACATGTCCTTGAGCGCCTTGCCGCGGTTATGAGCCACGACGCGGGCGTCCATTATACCCTCAATACCGTTGAATACAGCGCGGATCACGTTTATAGAAGTCCTGCTGCCCACCGTCTTAGCGAGGATATCGCTAATGCCGCCGGCTTCCATGATGGCGCGTACGGCGCCACCGGCTATGATGCCGGAACCCGGACAGGCGGACTTCATGATCACCCTGGAAGACTTGAACTCGCCCACCACGTCATGGGGGATAGTTCCGTTCTTCACGGGGAGCTTGACCATGCTCCTCTTTGCCTTCTCAATGCTCTTGCGAATGGCCTCGGTTACATCGTTAGCCTTGCCGAAGCCGTAACCGACGTTGCCGGTCCTATCGCCCACTACGGTAAGAGCCGAGAAGGAGAACCTGCGTCCGCCCTTCACGACCTTAGCGGTACGATTCAGCTTGACGAGCTTCTCGATGTAGATATCACGGGACCTATCGTCCCTGTCTCTCCTATCCACATGTTCCCCCTAGAATGTAATCCCGGCCTTCCGGGTTCCGTCGGCGATAGCTTTAACGACGCCGTGGTACTTGTATCCGTTGCGGTCAAAGACCACGGATCCAATATTCTTTTCCTTAAGGCGCGCCCCTATGAGCTCGCCCAGCTTGGCGCCACCCTCTACGGTAGCCTTGACGCCCTTGAGCGCCTCTTCCAGGGTGCTGGCGGACGCGAGGGTATTGCCCACGGCGTCGTCTATCACCTGTACGTAGAGGTAGCGGTTTGACTTGAACACGGCGAGCCTCGGGCGCTCTGCCGTTCCGGATATATACTTGCGTACGTGGACCTTGCGAGCCCCCCGCCTTCGTATCTTCTCTGACAGTTCTTTCGTGCTCATGGTCGTCCCTTACTTCACGCCGGTCTTGCCGACCTTCTTGCGGATGGTCTCGGTCTCATACCGTATACCCTTGCCCTTGTAAGGCTCAGGCTTCCGGAGGCTTCTTATTTCGGAGGCGAACTTGCCCACGAGATGCCTGTCGATACCGGACACGACGATCTTCTGGTTGTTTCCCTCAATGGCTACAGATATACCCTGGGGTATGCCTACATACACATCGCTGGAGTAACCGAGGCTGAGCACCAGGAGCGGGCCCTGGACCTCGGCCTTGTAGCCAACGCCGTTTACCACCAGAGCCTTTTTAAAGCCCTCGGAAACGCCGACTACCATGTTATCAATCAGCTTGCGATAGAGGCCGTGGAAAGCCTTCGTCTGTTTCTCGTCGTTGGCCCGGTCAACGTTGACGATATCGTCCTTAACGCTAACGGTCACGAGATTCGTGGCGAGCTCTTGCTCGAGCTTGCCCTTCGGGCCTTCCACGTTTACCTTATTCCCCTGTACGGCGATCTTGACGCCCTTCGGTACGGTTATTGGCTTATAGCCTATCCTCGACATGGCGGTTCCCCTCTTTTACCAAACGGTACAGATGAGCTCGCCACCGATCTTCTTCTCGGCGGCCTTCTTGCCGGTTGTTACGCCGTCAGAAGTCGATACGATGACGGTACCATAGCCGTTACGGACTCTTGGAAGAGTCTTGTAGCCGGTGTATACCCGGCGCCCGGGCTTGGATACCTTCTCGATGCCGTGCAGAATCGGCTGCTCATTCTCGTCGTACTTCAAGAACACCCTAATGAAGTTAGTGCCTTCCTGGACGATCTTCTTAAAGTTCTTAATATAGCCCTCGGTCTTGAGGATCTTCACAATCTCGAGCTTCAAGCGCGAGGTAGGGATATCCACTTTCTCGTGGCGGGCCATGCTCGCATTGCGGACCTTGGTCAGCATGTCGGAGATGGGATCGGAAACGCTCATTCCAGTCCTCCTACCAGCTTGATTTGGTAACGCCCGGGAGGAAACCCTCGCTCGCGAGCTTACGGAAACAAATACGGCACATGTCAAACTTGCGCATGTAACCCCGTGGGCGACCGCATATCTTGCAGCGGTTGACGTGCCTGGTCATATACTTAGGCTTTGCAAGCGCCTTCAGTATCATCGCTTTCCTGGCCATGGTCTCTCCCTTACTTCCTGAACGGCATGCCCATCTTGCCAAGGAGGCTTTTGGCTTCCTTGTCAGTGCGGGCGGTCGTTACGATGGCCACGTTCATGCCCATCACCTTCTCAATCTTATCGTAGTCGATCTCCGGGAAGATGATCTGCTCGGTAAGACCCATGGAGTAATTCCCGTGGCCGTCAAAGGCATTGGGGTTAACACCGCGGAAGTCCTTTACGCGCGGCAGGGCCACGTTCATGAGCCTGTCCAGGAACTCCCACATCTGCACGCCACGAAGGGTGACGCGGCAGCCGATTTCCTGGCCTTCGCGTATCTTAAAGGTGGCGATGGACTTCCTGGCCTTGGTCTTAACGGCCTTCTGCCCGGTAATGATGCCTATGTCGTTAACGGCGGCATCCAGGAGCTTCTTATTCTCCTTCGCCTCGCCTACGCCCATGGAGACTATCACCTTTACAAAGCGGGGCGCCTGCATGGCTGATTCATAGGAAAATTCCTTTATCAGCTCAGGCGCCACGGTTTCGGCGTAAATCTTCTTAAGGCGCGGTTCGTAGGCGTTCTTCTTCTGAGCCATCAGACGGCCTCCCCGCACTTGCGGCATACGCGCTTCTTGGCGTCGCCTTCAATTTTATAGCCTATCCTGGTGGGTCCGCATTTCTTGCAGACGATCATCATATTGCAGAGGCGTATAGGCGCTTCGAGCTCTATGATGCCGCCGCGGTCATTCTGGGACTTCTTGCGCATGGCCTTCTTAACCATGTTCAAGCCCTGCACAATGGCGCGGCCTTTGGAAAGGTCTACTTTGACGATCTTACCCTGCTTGCCCCTCTCCTTGCCGGAGATGACCTGCACGGTGTCGTCCTTTCTTAGCTTGGTGCTATGCTTTTGGTCGATCATCGCGCTCTCCTTACAGAACCTCGGGGGCGAGCGATACGATCTTCATATAGTCTTTATCGCGAAGCTCGCGAGCGACCGGTCCGAAGATGCGCTTACCCTTGGGATTCTTGTTCGCGTCGATGATGACGCAAGCATTGTCATCGAACCGTATGTACGTGCCGTCGGGGCGCCGGTACTCTTTATGCACCCGCACTATAACGGCCTTCTCTACGGTTCCCTTCTTAATGGCGGAGTTCGGGATGACGCTTTTCACGGCAACCACGATGATATCCCCCACCGACGCATAGCGCCTCTTGGAACCGCCCAGCACTTTAATGCACTGGACGTTCTTGGCGCCGGAGTTATCGGCCACGTTCAGCCTGGATTCAACCTGTATCATGACGTTCCTCTCGGCCCTTACTTCGCGCGTTCTACGATTTCGGCGAGGCGCCAGCGCTTGTCCTTGGACAGCGGCCTGGTCTCGACGACGCGTACGGTGTCACCCATCTTAGCGTCGTTGGTCTCGTCGTGTGCCTTCACCTTCTTACTTCGGGTGAGGTACTTCTTGTAGAGCGGGTGCAGCTTGCGCGTTACGATCTCGACGACGATGGTCTTCTCCATCTTGTCGCTGACCACTACGCCTTGCAGGACCTGCTTGTCTTTCTTTGTCTTGGCTTCCATTGTCCCGCTCCTCCGTTACGCTTTCGCGGCTTCGCCGGCTACGGCGGCCCGTTCGCGCTGGCAGACCAGGGTATTCAGCCTGGCGATCTGCCTGCGCAGATTCCGCTTCTGCAGCGGATTGTCGACATGGCCGATAACCATCTGGAAGCGAAGGTCGAAGTACTTCTTCCTAAGCTCCTCGCGCTTGGCGACGAGCTCGTCGAGCTTAAGCTCCTTGAACGAGTTCTTCATTCGATCACTCCATCTCCATATCGGCGCGGACCACGAACTTCGTCTTGATCGGGAGCTTGGAACCGGCGAGGCGCATGGCCTCCGCCGCGGTTTCCCTGGGTACCCCCGAGAGCTCGAACATGACCGTGCCCGGCTTTACTACGGCTACCCACCACTCCGGGCCGCCTTTACCTTTACCCATCCGTACTTCGAGGGGCTTCTTGCTGTAGGGCTTATCCGGGAAAATCCGGATCCACAGCTTTCCGCCGCGCTTGATATAGCGGTTCAGGGCCACGCGGGCTGCTTCCAACTGGCGGTTGGTTATCCACATGGGCTCTTCGCAAATCAAGCCGTACTCGCCGAACGATATCGCGTTACCCGACTGGGCAGTGCCCTTGGTGCGGCCGCGCTGTACCTTCCTGTGCTTAACTCGTTTCGGTGCAAGCATAGTTTAGCTCCTCGCCTCGCGGGCACCCGCGTCACGGGTCCCCGCTTCACGGGGGCCGCGTCCGGGAGTCCTGGGACCCCTGGGGCCGCCCCTGTCGCCGCCGGGGCCAGAGCGGTCGCCGTGTTCGCGGCGGCTGCGTCCGGGCATAAGGCCGGCGTCTTCTTTCTTATCGCCCGCAAGGGCGTTATCGCTCTTGCAGATCCACACCTTAACGCCAATCTTGCCGTAGGTGGTAAGAGCCTCATAGAAGCCGTAGTCGATGTCGGCCCTGAGGGTATGCAGGGGCACGCGGCCTTCCTTGTACTCCTCGGTGCGGCTCATATCGGCTCCGCCTAAACGGCCGGACATGCGAACCTTACAGCCCTGCGCCCCGCCCTTCATAGCTGCGGACACGGCCATCTTCATGGTCCTGCGGAAGGAACCGCGACCCTCGAGCTGGCGGCATATGTTCTGCGCCACGATCTGGGAGTTGGTCTCTACCTTCTTCACTTCCTTGATCTTTATGTTGATCTTCTTGGAAGCGTATTTCTGCAGCTCAAGGCCGATGCGCTCTATGTTCGCGCCCTTCTGGCCTATGAGCACGCCCGGCTTGGCCGTGTGGATGACTATGGTCACCTTCTGCGGATGCCGCACGATCTCGATCTCGGAAATATCGGCGTTCCTGGATTCGGGGAGCTCATACATGCGCTTGCGCAGGTTAAGATCCTCGTGCAGGGTCTTGGCGTAGTCCCGGGGGTCGACGAACCATCGCGACTTCCAGTCCTTGTTTATGCCAAGACGTAGGCCGATCGGATTTACTTTCTGTCCCACGTTACGCCTCCGCCCTTGCGATTTCGTCGACGACCACAGAAATGTGGCACATCTGCTTAACGAGCATATCAGCGCGACCGCGGGCGCGGAACCATACGCGGCGCATGCGGGGCCCGTCATTGATCTGGACTTCTTTTACGTAGAGCATGTCTTCGGCCAGCTTGCGATTCTGGTTGAGCGCGTTAGCCGCCGCCGACTTGACTACCTTCTGAATAAGCCTGGCGCCCTTATGGGGCATGTTTTCCAAGATGGCTACCGCCTCGTTATACGGCTTGTTGCGGACGAGGTCCGCTACGGGCCGAATTTTCGAGGGCGATCCCATCAGGTACTTGGCGCAGGCCGGAAAACCGGATTTGTTTGCCATATTCGTCACCTATCTCCCGGCCTTCTTGTCCGAGCCTGCGTGGCCCCGGAAAACCCGGGTGGGAGAGAATTCCCCGAGCTTGTGCCCGACAAGATTCTCGGTTACGTATACCGGAACCCAGCTCTTGCCGTTATAGACGGACAGCGTCATGCCGACCATCTCGGGAAAAATCGTAGAGCAACGGGAGTAGGTCTTTATGACCTTCTTATCCCCTGCCTTTGCAGCCTCTATTATTTTCTTGTAGAGGCTCTTTTCAATGAACGGGCCTTTCTTGACTGACCTGGACACGGTTAGCTCCTATCCCTTACTTGCGGCGCTTCACGATGAAGCGACTGGACGGCTTGTGAGGATCGCGCGTCTTATAGCCCTTACAAGGCTGGCCCCAAGGGGTAACCGGCTGCTTGTAACCTTTGCCGCGGCCTTCGCCACCACCATGCGGATGATCCACAGGGTTCATGGCGACGCCGCGTACGCGCGGGCGCTTTCCGAGCCAGCGCACGCGGCCGGCTTTACCAAAGCGCTCGTTCATGTGATCTTCGTTGCCCACGCTGCCTATGGTAGCTATGCACTTCTTGAACACGAGGCGAAGCTCGTTCGAAGGCAGCTTAAGGGTAACGTAGTCGCCGTCAGTACCGACGATAAGGGCGGCGGCTCCTGCCGAGCGTGCCATCTGGGCTCCGCGGCCGAGGGTAAGCTCGACGTTGTGCACCGTGAAGCCCACGGGTATGTTCTCAAGGGGCAGGGCGTTGCCTATCTCGATGGCGGCTTGCGGGCCGCTCATGAGCGCCTGGCCCACGGCCAGGCCCTTGGGGGCGATGATATAGCGCTTCTCGCCGTCCGCGTAGTTTATGAGCGCGATATTGGCAGAGCGGTTGGGATCGTACTCTATAGAAGCTACGGTACCCGGTATGCCTATCTTGTCGCGCTTCCAGTCAAGCTCGCGATAGCGGCGCTTGTGGCCGCCGCCTTTGCGGCGCGAAGAGATGCGGCCATTAGAAGCGCGACCCGCGGTCTGCTTCTTACCCTTGGTGAGCGCCTTTTGGGGCTCGTTGCCGATAGTGAGTTCATCGTTCACTACCTGCACCCGGTGCCTGAGTCCGGGGGTTATCGGCCTGAATGTCTTAATAGCCATAGTGTTCCCCTATCCTAGTCTTAGGCGCCCTCGAAGATCTTGATCTTTTCACCCTTTGGCAGGGTGACGATCGCCTTCTTCCAGGAGGACGTATAGCCAGAGCGGTAGCGAAGCCGCTTCGGCTTGCCCTTAACGTTGATGATGGCGCAGGTAACGGGGTGCACTTCAAACATGCGCCTCACCGCTTCCATGATCTGGGTCTTGCCCGCCCTGGGGTCCACGCGGAAGACATACTTGCCTTGCTCGCGTAGGCCATTGGACTTTTCACTCAAGACCGGCTCAATAAGTATGCTGTCGTACTGCATCCTGGGCCTTCCTTACTTGTCCGCGTAGAATTCGTTCAGGCCCTTAACTGCGGATTCCATGACAAGCACGGTGCGTCCGTAGAAAAGATCGTGGGCCCGCAGGCGGTTATAGGAGAGGAAATGAAGCCAGGGAATATTGCGTCCCGCGAGCTTCACAGCGGCATCGTCATCCTTGAGGATCACGACCGTCCGCTCCGCCTTATCCTGCGGCAAGAGGTTCTTGAGAACGGAAGCCAAATCCTTGGTCTTGCCGGTCTCAACGGTAAAATCTTCCACCACTTTCATGGTGGCGTTCTGGGCCTTAAGGCTCAGGATACTCTTCATGGCCAGGCGCTTTGCCTTCTTGGGCATTGCGTAGGAATAATCCCTGGGATGAGGACCGAATACAGTACCGCCGCCTACGTATATAGGGCTCTTTACGTCGCCCTGGCGGGCGCGGCCGGTGCCTTTTTGGCTATACGGGCGCCTATTGGTACCGTGTACCTCTCCGCGGGTCTTGGTCTGGGCGGTACCGACGCGCTTGTTAGCCAACTCGTTATTGATGGCATACCAAATCACGTCTTCATTTACCGGCAGGCCGAACACCTCGTCGGACAGCTCGATGGTCCTGAGTTCCTTGCCTTGTACGGAAAAGACTTTGCGTTCCATATCAGTCTATCCTCACTTAGCTTTCTTGACGGCCGAGCGAACGACTACGAGGCAGTTACGCGGACCGGGCACGGCACCCCGAATGACGATAAAGCCGTTCTCGGCGTCTACCTTGAGAACCTTGAGGTTCTGTACGGTAACGCGAGCGCGACCCATGCGTCCGGGAAGCTTCATGTTTTTGAAGGTCTTGTGCGGATAGGTACTCTGGCCAGTGGAACCGGGTTCGCGGTGGAACTTAGAACCGTGAGTATTGCGGCCACCCGCGAAACCCCAGCGCTTCACTACACCCTGAAAACCCTTACCCTTGCTCGTAGCAATTACATCCACAAAGCGGGTACCATTGAAAAGATCCACGCCAAGAGCCTGACCTACCTCGACCGGAGCGGAAAATTCGCGCATTTCCTGCACGGTTTTCTTAGGCTCTATCCCCTCGGGGAACTGGCCGGCGTAGGGCTTAGTGACGTGCGACTTCTTCATGTCGCGATAACCGAGGACCACGGCGTTATAGCCGTCCTTTTCCTCGGTCTTGCGGCCAATGACCGTATTGGCTTCGACGGCTATAACCGTGGCTGGTGAAAGCCGTCCGGTTTCGTCGAAGACCTGGGTCATGCCGATCTTCTTTCCGATTAATGCAAGCATCGGTTTCTCCTAAGCGTTGAAAGGTACGGTACTAAACCGTCCTTTTACTGCTTGATTTCCACGTCCACACCGGCGGGAAGCTCGAGTTTCATCAGCGCGTCCATAACGTCGGGCGTTGGGCTCAGTATGTCGATCAGCCTTTTGTGCGTCCGCATCTCGAACTGCTCGCGTGCCTTCTTATGCACGTGGGGAGAACGAAGCACGGTGTACTTGCTGATCTTCGTAGGCAGCGGTATAGGACCCGCGACCTTAGCTCCGGCCTTCTGTACGGTACTTACGATGGACTTCGCGCTCTCGTCGATAAGACGGACGTCAAAACCCCTGAGTCTGACACGGATTCTATCTTTCATGTGTCCTCCAAAGATCGCTTGCGCTGGCGCCCCACGGACCGTACCCTGGCGGGCGTGTCCGGAAACCCATGCGCTCGGAGTCGTGGAACCCCGCATTGCGTGCCGCGGAACCCGCGGTTCGCAACTCCCCATCCTTTATGGACGCCACGGCGCCCAGACGAGTAGTCAAGGGATATTGCCGTAAAGGGCAAAAAATGTCAAGGCCATCAAAGACGAGTGCCGCCTAAGCCCGGCGGAGGCCTTGTGCGGGGGCTGACCCAAAGGCTTTCGCTAGCATATAGTCCTCATAAAGGCCTCTCATGCTAGGCGCCTTACCCTCAGGAGGTAACGATGATATTCAAGCTCTGCGTACGGCCCTCTGATGGAACGAAGCTTATACTGGGCCATGCGCCCCTTGGCCGCTTCCTCTATCTTGGCATCGCCCTCTTCCTGATAGCTGGCATGGCGACGCTCAAGGAGGCGCCGACAGGATTGCTATTACTTACGGCCATAGCCCTAACGGCGGGTCTCTACGAAGAGCGCTGGGTCTTCGACAAGGATGCAGGCAAGGCAAGCAGGATACGCGGCATAGGCCCGGCAAGCCTGACCCTCATGCTACCCCTTCGTTCCCTGAATGGCTTAATACTCAGAGTAGTATCCTCTCCCTCTCCGGAGGAACATATCGGCAGCCTGGAAGCCGCTCCGGTCATACCTGAGTCCCTGCGCAGGGGCCGAGCCGTCCTCTTGCTCGCCGTGGATTCAGAAAATCCCGCCAAGCCCGGAACGCGAAAACTCGTACTGGAAGACGGTTCCCACCGGGAACGAGACAGCCTTGAGAGCCTTGGCCGCGCCATAGCGGAGTATTGCGGCATTCCCTTGAATTGCTAGCGCTTCGGTTCTGCCTAGCGCAAAAAAAACCCTCCCCCTAGCCGCCGGCTAAAGGAAGGGGTACGAGCGCGTCGCGGCAGGGCCAAAGATTCAAGGCCTATCCGCGCTCCTTGTCAGCTCAGGCTTCCGCGGATTCGTCGTGATGAAGGTAACATTTTACCTCATGGCCCGGGGATACCTGCTTAAGCGCAGGGGCCTTCTCGCGGCACTTGGGCATAACATGCCTGCAACGGCCGGCAAAGATACATCCATCGGGCGGATTAACCGGGCTGGGCACATCGCCTTCCAGTATAATGCGCTCTCGCTTGATGTTCACCTTAGGAATAGGTATGGCCGACAGCAGAGCCTGGGTATAGGGATGCAGGGGGCTCTTAAATATCTGGCTGGACCTCGTGATCTCCACTATCTTGCCCAGATACATAACCGCTACCCGGTCAGACAGATGCTTAACCACCGAAAGATCATGCGATATGAACATATAGGTAAGGCCCAGCTTATCCTGCAGATCCTGGATAAGATTCAGTATCTGCGCCTGGATAGATACATCCAGCGCGGATACCGGCTCATCGCATACGATGAACTTCGGGTTCAGGCACAATGCCCGGGCCACGCCGATACGCTGCCTGCGACCGCCGTCCAGCTCATGCGGATAGGCATTCATAAGGCGAGGCGATAGACCCACCAATTCCATCAGCGACGCCACCCGCTCCTCGCGCTCGGCCTTGCTGCCGATCTTATAGATCTCCAGGGGCTCTCCTATTATCTCATTAAGGGCCTGCCGGGGATTCAGCGACGCAAAGGGATCCTGGAAGATGATCTGCATATTCTTGCGGATATCCAGCAAGCCCTTATGGTTAAGCGTGCGTATATTCTTGCCTTCAAAGAGTATCTCGCCCTCGGTAGCCTCTACCAGCCGTATGGCGGCGCGGCCCGTGGTCGTCTTGCCGCAGCCGGATTCTCCGACTATGCCGAGGGTTTCCCCCCTCGGTATGGCGAATGATACGTTATTGACCGCCTTGAGCAGCCCCTTCTTGGTATGGAAGAATTTTTTGAGGTTCTTAACCTCGAGCAAGGTTTCGCTCATGCGTTGGCTCCTCCGTCGGCCTTGACGAGGCCTTCGTAAATCATGCACGAGACCTCATGGCCATCCTTGAGCTTAGTCATGACGGGTACGCGCTCGGCGCAGATCGGCGCGGCCTTAGGGCAGCGCGGGTGGAATTTACATCCTGACGGCAGCTTAGTCGGGTCCGGCATGAGGCCTTTGATGGGCCTCAGGCGCGTTACTTCCTCATCCAGGCTGGGTATGGAGCCCATAAGCCCCTGAGTATACGGATGCTTTGGCTCGGTAAACAGGCTCGTAACGTCGGCATGCTCCACTACGGAGCCCGCATACATGATGGCCACCTTGTCGCAGGCCTCGGCCACTATGCCCAGGTCATGGGTAATGAGTATCATGGACGTGCCCAGCTCAGCGCGCAGCTTCTTCATAAGATCAAGCACCTGCGCCTGGATAGTCACATCCAGGGCCGTGGTGGGCTCGTCGGCTATGAGCAACTCGGGATTGCAGGCTAAGGCTATGGCTATGCCCACCCGCTGCCGCATACCGCCGGAGAACTGATGAGGAAAATCGGTGGAACGCTCGCGGGGTATGCCGACGAGTTCCAGCATGTCACCGGCGCGCTTCTCGGCTTCGGCCGTGCTTAAGCTCTGATGCAGAGCTATGCCCTCCGCTATCTGGAAGCCTACGGGAAGCACCGGATTCAAGGAGGTCATGGGGTCCTGGAAGATCATGGACACTTTGTTGCCCCGAATCTTCTGCATGGACTCTTCGCTCTCCTTGAGAAAGTCCTTGCCCTTGTAGTCGATAGAGCCGGCGGTGACTATGCCGGGGGGGTTGGGTACGAGGCGCATGATGGATAGGGCCGTCGTCGTCTTGCCTGCGCCGGTCTCGCCCACCAGGCCCAGGGTCTCGCCCTTCTCAAGCATGAGGGAGAGGTCCTCTACGGCATGCACGACGCCGTCCTGCGTGCGGTACTCCACAGAGAGCCCGCTTATCTGTAAGATCTTTTCGGCCATGGCGCTTCCTCCTTAATTCTTAAGGCGGGGATCAAGGGCGTCCCGCAGGCCGTCGCCCAAAAGGTTAAGGGCGAAGATGGTAAGCATGATGGCAAGCCCGGGGAAGGTGGCCACATGCCAGGCAGTACGGATTATATGGCGGCCATTGGACAGCATAGCGCCCCATTCAGGCGTCGGGGGCTGTATGCCCATGCCTATGAAAGACAGGCCTGCCGCCGACAAAATCGCTCCGGCCACGCCGAGCGTAGCCTGCACGATGATAGGCGCCATCGCATTGGGCAGGATGTGCTTGGTGACGATGCGGAAATCGCTTGCGCCGATAGCCCGGGCCGCCTCGATAAATTCATTTTCTTTGATGGATATGACCGAGGCCTTTACGATACGGGCATAGCTGGGCACTGAGCTTATGCCTACGGCTATCATCACGTTGATTATGCCGCCCCCGAAGGCGCTTACTATGGCAATCGCGAGCAGAATGGACGGTATCGCCAAGAGGACGTCCATGAAGCGCATGATCACGTTATCCAGCGTGCCGCCGTAGTAGCCCGACACGGCGCCAAGGCCGCCTCCTACAGCTACGGATATGCTCACCGACACGAATCCTACAAGCAAGGATATGCGCGTGCCATGAATAATGCGCGAGAGTATATCGCGGCCAAGGTCGTCAGTGCCCAGGATATGCTGGGCGTTGGGTTTTTGGGAAATCGCGTTGAGATCCTGCGTACGGTAATCGTAAGGCGATATCCAATCCGCGGTAATCGCGGCCGCAATAATCAGGCTAATGACAACTAGGCCGAACATGGCCATTTTATTGCGTACGAGGCGGCGCCAAACCTCGGCTAACTGGCTGCGCTTTTTAACCGGGCTGGCAGTAGCCGCCGCTGTCCCCGCGGGCGGGGCGATGATGGTATGTGACATGTCCTGCCCCTTACTTGTACTGCGCCTTAATGCGCGGATCTATATAGGCGTAGAGTATATCTACGGCCAAGTTCACGATTGAAAAAGTCAAGGCCAACATCAGTACGCCGCCTTGTACTGAGGGATAGTCCTTGGTTCGGATAGCGTCAACCATAAAGCGGCCGACGCCTGGCCAGGAAAAAATGGACTCGGTGAGCACCGCTCCGCCGAGAAGGCTGCCGAACTGCAGGCCTATGACCGTGACGATGGGGATAAGCGCGTTTTTCAGGGCATGGCGGTTGATTACTACGCGCTCAGACAGGCCTTTTGCGCGGGCGGTGCGGATATAGTCCTGCCGTACCACTTCAAGCATGCTGGATCGGGTCATACGGGTAATTACCGCGGCGGCGCTGGTTCCGATTGTTGCCGCAGGCATGATCAAGTGGCCCAGGGTGCCGTAACCGCTCGAAGGCAAAACCCTGAAGGTAATCGAGAAGAGCAGTATCATCATCATACCCTGCCAAAAGTTAGGCATTGACACGCCTAAGAGCGCTATTACCATGGATATCATGTCAAAGGCCGAGTACTGCTTAGTCGCCGATATGATGCCTATGGGTATGCCCATAAGGATGGCTATAAGTACCGCGGCAGCGGACAGTTGCAGCGTCGCCGGGAAGCGCGACCATATCTCCGCCGCAACAGGCCGCTTAGTCACCAAAGACCGGCCAAGATCGCCTTGCACCGCATTCTTCACAAAGTTGAAGAACTGTATATGGAAGGGATCATCAAGCCCCATTTGGGTGCGTAGAAGCGCCACCTCTTCCGCCGGAGCGCGTTCGCCGAGCATGATCTTGGCCGGATCGCCCGGCGTAAAGAACATGATCGTAAAAACGACGAACGATACGCCCAACATCACCGGAATAAGGAGTAATACTCGCCTGAGTATATACTTGTGCATTGTTTCCTCGTTGTGTGGGGAGAATCCCCCTCCCCGCTCCATGCCGGTCGGCAAGGCGGGGAGGGGCAAGAAAGGATGCGGCAGGCGGCTTACGCCGCCTGCCGTTCAAGCCATAGAGTCTATTCGTTGTACACCTTGTACAGATTGTGGTGACCCGCGGCGTGAGGCACGAAGCCCTTCACGTAGTTGCGGGTAGCGTTAAGGTCTTCACGGAAGGCCAGGAACACCCAGGGAGCGTCTTCATACACGAGCTTCTGAGCCTCGGCATAAGCGGCGCGGCGATCTTCGGGGTTCACGCTGACGCGGCCTTTGTCAAGGAGCTCGTCAACCTTGGGATTCTTGTAGAAGGTGCGGTTACCCGCGTCGCCGAACTGAGTGGAGTGGAACAGGGAATACATACCGTAATCCGCGTCGCCGGTAACGGCTACCCAGCCGAGCATGAACATGTCGTGTTCGCCAAGGGCAGTGCGATCAAGGTAAGGCGCGAACTCCATGATCTCAATAGCGCACTCTATGCCGACCTGGCGGAGCTGCTCTTGGAAGATCTCGGCGAACTTTACGCGTATGGGGTTATTGTTGGTCCATATGCTGGTCTTAAAACCGTTGGCGTAGCCGGCCTCAGCCAGGAGCTGCTTGGCCTTAGCAGGGTCGTACCCGTAGCCGGGCAGGCTGGTGTCCGCAAACTGCACCGTGGGAGCAAGCGGTCCCTTGGCGGGGACGGCGAAGCCTTCGAAGGCTACGCGGGTAGCGGTATCCACATCGAGCGCCAGGTTGATGGCACGGCGGACGCGCACGTCATCGAAGGGCTTCTTAGCCATGTTAAAGCCCATGTAGAAGGTCGTAAGGCCCGCTATGCGCTTGGCGTCTATCTCGGGTATGGCGTCCAGATTCTTGTAATCGTTAGGACCGACGTCGTATACGATATCGGCTTCGCCGGTTTCAAGCGCGATGGCGCGATTGGCGTCCTCGGGAATGAAGCGGAAGCGTATGGTCTTAGCCTTGGGAGCGCCAAGGTGGTAAGCGTCATAGGCTGCCAGGGTAATGGAGTCGCCGGCTTTCCACTCGACAAATTTGAAGGGACCGGTACCGACCGGGTTGCGGCCGTAGTCGGCGCCGCCGGCGGTAACGGCCTTCTCGTTCACTATGCTGGTCGCGGTGTGGGCCAGGTGGGTAACAAAGGGGCCGAAGGGGTACTTAAGGATCATGCGGAAGTTAAGGGCGTCGATGACTTCAACCTTATCAAGAGCGGCCACCAGGAAGGCAGCAGGAGCCTTGTTGGCTATCATGCGCTCAAAGGTAAACTTCACGTCGTTGGAGCTCAGGGTCTCGCCATTATGGAACTTTACGTTCGGGCGGAGCTTGAACTCAAACACGGTGGAAGAAACGGCATTGTAGGATTCGACCAGGTCGTTCTCGATCTTAAGGTCCTCAGTCTGGTACATGAGACGGTTATAAACCAGCTTCATGACCCGTGCCGAGGGCTGGTCATTGGTGGCGTGGGGATCCAGGGAGCGCGCATCTGCACCCATGGCCACGACGAGGGTGTCGACATTCTGACCCTTACTAGGTCCAACTTCCTTCTTTGCGCATCCGGTAGCGACCAGAGCGGCCATAACCAGTAAGGAAAGCGCTACAACACCGAGGCGTGTACCAGCGTTCATCAGTACCTCCTGTAAATTGTGAAACCTAATGATTTCAGTTGAGCATTTTACTATTAAATAGTAAAGCTGTCAACAATAGTTTATTTTTTAGGAATTTTATCCGGTGGTTCGAGAGCGCGCGGTATTTCGATCCGCTCCTAGTAGAGGCTTTAGGTATGACGGCGGATAAAAAAAGCGGCCGCCCAAGGGGTTTGAATCCCTCAGGCGGCCGAAGAGCAAAACTCAGCTCCTATTTTTCCCGGTCGGTCATACCGCTTATAAATTGCTTCTGCATGACGATTACCACCAGCGCCGGAGGTATAAGAGCAAGCAAGGTAGTGGCCATGACGATTTGCCACTCTATCTGCACGTCCGCGCCGGAAAGCATACGGTTTATGCCTATCAATATCGTGTAATACTCTTGCCGCGTCGTTATAAGCAGGGGCCACAGATATTGGTTCCAGCCATAAATAAACTGAATGACGAACATGGCGGCTATTGGAGTCCTGGTCATGGGCAGGAGCACGTGCCAGAAAAATTGCGTGGGCGTAGCCCCGTCTATCTGCGAAGCTTCGGCCATTTCCCGCGGTATAGTCATAAAATATTGCCTAAAGAGGAACACAGCCGTGGCCGACACAACCATGGGCAGGATCAGGCCCGCATAGGAATTGAGCATGCCTAAATCCGATATTACCTTATAGGTAGGCATAATACGCACTTCCACCGGAAGCATGAGCGTAACGAAAATGCTCCAAAAGCAGAAGCTCCGCAGCTTGAAGTTAAAGAACACAATGGCAAAGGCCGCCAGAAGAGAAATGACAATCTTGCCGCTCGATATGCCCAGGGCCATGATCATGGAATTCTTGAGCATAGTTATAGCCGAAGCGCCTAGATTCTTCGATCCTTCCAGTATGGCCTCGCTGTAGTTCTTTACGAAGTGCGGCCCGGGGATAAGCGGCATAGGCGCCGCCAGTATCTCCGCGCTCGTATGGGTAGAGGCGCTGAAAACTATCCAAATCGGAAACGCTATGATCAGGATGGCTATCCAGAGCCATATATTAGGTATGAAGCGCCGCATGCGCGAATGTTCGGTCATGGTCCGCCCTCCCCTAGTAGTTAACGCGACGCTCGATGAAGCGGAATTGGAATACGGTAAGCGCTATAACCATGATCATGAGTATCACGGATTGCGCGGAAGAACCGCCTAAGTCCAGGTTAATGACGCCGTCACGCCAAACCTTATAGACCAGTATGCTCGTAGCCTTGCCCGGACCGCCCGCCGTCACCTGATGTATGATGGGGAAGGTCTCGAAGAAACCATAGACGAGGTTCATGACGAGCAGATAAAAGGTCGTCGGGGAGAGGAGCGGAAAGATAATAGTCCAGAAACGGCGCGTCGGGCCCGCTCCGTCTATAGCCGCCGCCTCGATAAGATCATTCGGGACGCTCTGTAGACCCGCAAGGAAGAAAACAAAGTTATAGGAAATCTGTTTCCAGCTCGCCGCGAGGGTAATCAGCAGAAAAGCCTGATTGGAATTTAATAGATGTTGCCAATCGACGCCGAGCTTATGCTTTAAGAACCACGCTATCACGCCCACGTTGGGGTTGAACATAAAAAGCCACAGCACGCCGGCGACCATGGTAGCCACCGCGTAGGGCCATATCAACATCGTCTTATAGAAGGTACCGAGCCTAAGCTTCTTATTCGCCTGCGAAGCCAAGAAGAGCGCCACCGTCATAGCTAAGAGCGCCACGCACACGGCAAAGGCCACCGACACCCTGAACGACTGCCCATACGAGTACGCCGGCTCGGTAAAGAGCCTCGTGTAATTTTGAAACCCTACAAAGATAACCCTTCCGCCGAAGGGATCCTGCAGGAAGAATGACTGCCACAGCGCCTGAGCGGAAGGCCAAAAAAAGAATATGAACACGATGACCATCTGCGGAAGTACGAGCAGGTACGGCAGCGCCTTGCTCTTAAACTCATATTGATTCGCCATAGACCTTCCCATAACCACGAATTAAACCAAAACGCCACACGCCGCGTTTGTCCCGCGCCCACGGCGTCGGGTCGAAACGCGGCCGTTATTGCCGCGCGCCGCCATAACCAACGACGCCCACACAACACAACGCACACGCCGCGTTTGACCAGCGCCCATGGCGTCAGATCGAAACGCGGCCGTTATTGCCGCGCGTCGCTATTACCAACGACACACATACACCACAACGCACGCGCCGCGTTTGACCCGCGCCAACAGCGTCGGGTCGAAACGCGGCCGTTATTGCCGCGCGCCGCCATAACCAACGACGCACATACACCACAACGCACGCGCCGCGTTTGACCCGCGCCCACGGCGTCGGGTCGAAACGCGGCCGTTATTGCCGCGCGCCGCTATTACCAACGATACACATACACCACAACGCACGCGCCGCGTTTGACCCGCGCCCACGGCGTCGGGTCGAAACGCGGCCGTTATTGCCGCGCGCCGCTACAGACAACGACGCACATACAACACACCCAACACGCCGCGTTTGNNCGCGGCCGTTATTGCCGCGCGCCGCCAGGCGGCGCGTCGGCAATAACGCTATTTGTACAGTTGCTCGAACTTCCTCAGCTCGGCGTTTCCGTCGGCGACCATCTTATCAAGTCCCGCCTTTACGCTGATCTTGCCTGCCAGGATATCCTCCCAGGTCTGATCCTCGATCTCGCGGATAATGTTGAAGTTGCCGAAGCGTATGCCCATGGAATTGGCCGTAGGAGCCTTATTCAGAAGCTGCTTGATGGCTACCTCGGGGCCGGGGTTGGCATTATAGTAGCCCTGGCTCTTGGTCAGCTCATACGCGGCGGTGGTTATAGGCAGATAGCCGGTATTCTGATGCCACTGAGCCTGCACCTCGGGCTTTGAGAGATAGGAGAAATAGTCCGCTATACCCTTGTATTCCCAGCTCTGTTTTCCCTCAAACACCCAAAGGCTCGCGCCGCCGATTATGGTATTCTGGGGAGCGCCTTTGGCGTCGGGGTAGTAGGGCAGGCGGGCAACGCCGAACTCGAACTTGCAGTTGGCCTTCATATTGGCATAACCGCCAATGGACTCGAAGTGCATGCCAACTTGTCCAGAAGTGAAGAGCGGATTAGCCTTGTTCTCGCGGCCTCCGTAGATAAAGACCTTCTCTTTGGCAAGCTGAGCTATGGTCTCAAAATGCTTCACGGTAAGGGGAGAATTGAACACGAGCTGGGTGTCCAAGCCCTCAAAACCGTTGCTCTTGGTGCCGAAGGGCTGGTTGTGCCATGCCGAGAAATTCTCAAGCTGTATCCAGGATATCCAGTTCGTAGAGAAACCGCCTTCCATGCCGGAAGCCTTGAGCTTTTTAGCAATCTCAAAGAATTCAGGCCAGGTTACCGGCGGCTTCTCAGGATCGAGACCGGCCTTCCTGAAGGCGTCCTTGTTGTAGTACATGACCGCAGTGGAGGAATTGAAGGGCAGGGAAAGCATCTCGCCCTTAGCGGTGGAGTAATAGCTCGTAATCGTCGGTATATAGATCTTGGGATCGAACTGCTTACCGAACTCCTTCATGAGTTTGTATACCGGCTTCACGGCTCCCTGGGCTGCCATCATGGTGGCCGTGCCTACCTCGTACACCTGTATGATATGCGGAGCCTGGTTTGCGCGGAAGGCCGCTATACCGGCGTTCATGGTATCGCTGTAGGAGCCTTTATATACCGGTTGTACGATGTACTGAGTCTGGGTAGCGTTGTACTGCGAGGCTAGCTTTTCAACGTTCTCGGCGTTCTTGCCGGTCATGGCATGCCAGAACTCAAGCGTGATGGGGCCGGTCGGGGCGGGAGCCCCCGCTTCTTTGGTTCCGGCGGCGAAGGCCATAAGCGTAGTCAGAACCAATAGGATAGCGACCAGGGATGCAGCTTTTCTCTTCATCGTAGCACTCCTTTAATTAGCTACTACAGTCAACGCCTGTAGCGGGATACCGTGTATCCCAATTTCGATTTCCGTGCAGGTACGCCTCGGTAGTCATAGCCATTCTATGCCCACTTATAGAAGCGCGCAAGAAAATTGCGTTAGGCTATTGTTAGGTTCCACTTAAATAAAGGTGATTTGGCCAGCGGGATTGGCATAAGCTAGGAAACAAGCCATTTAGTCTCTACCCATAGAATTTTATGGCATCAAACCACGCCTACTTCCCGACATGAGAGCGGTAAGAAAAAAAAGCCGCCCCGAAGGGCGGCCTACTGGATTAAAACAGGGCTAAATTACGCGAGTATCTCGGTAACCTGGCCGGAAGCCACGGTGCGGCCGCCTTCGCGTATAGCGAACTTGAGGCCTTTTTCCATGGCTACGGGATAGATAAGCTCTACCTGAATCTCGGTGTTATCGCCGGGCATTACCATTTCCTTGCCCTCGGCGAGGGTTACGGAACCGGTGATATCGGTGGTGCGGAAGTAGAACTGGGGCCTATAGCCGGAGAAGAACGGGCTGTGGCGGCCGCCTTCTTCCTTGCTCAGCACGTAGATCTGTCCCTTGAACTTGGCATGGGGGGTAATGGAACCGGGCTTGGCGAGTACCTGACCGCGCTCCACTTCCTTCTTGTCTATACCGCGGAGAAGGGCGCCGATATTATCGCCGGCCTGGCCTTCATCGAGAAGCTTGTTGAACATCTCTACGCCGGTACACACGGTCTTCTTGGTCGCCTTGATACCGACGATCTCGACTTCTTCGTTCACCTTTACGATACCGCGATCGATCTTGCCGGTAACCACGGTGCCGCGGCCGGAGATGGAGAACACGTCTTCGATAGGCATAAGGAAGGGCTTGTCCGTGGCGCGCTCGGGATCCTGGAAGTAGCTGTCCATGGCGTCAAGGAGATCCTGGAGGCACTTGGTCGCTTCGGCATTGTCGGGCTCGGACATAGCCTGGAAGGCGGAACCCTTGATTATCGGGATCTCGTCGCCGGGGAAGCCGTAGAAGTTGAGAAGGTCGCGCACTTCCTGCTCAACGAGCTCTACGAGCTCGGGATCGTCAAGGAGGTCGATTTTGTTAAGGAACACCACCATGGCGGGCACGCCCACCTGGCGGGCCAGGAGTACGTGTTCGCGGGTCTGGGGCATAACGGAGTCGGGAGCGGACACGACCAGTATGGAGCCGTCCATCTGGGCGGCGCCGGTGATCATGTTCTTGATATAGTCGGCGTGGCCGGGGCAGTCGATGTGAGCATAGTGCCTCTTCACGGACTGATACTCCAGGTGCCGGGTGTTAATGGTTATACCGCGCGCCTTTTCTTCGGGCGCGTTGTCGATTTCGTCATACTTCATGACCTTGTCGCCGAACTTTTTGCCGCAGTACATGGTGATGGCTGCGCTCAAGGTCGTCTTGCCATGGTCAATGTGGCCGATCGTACCCACGTTCATGTGGACTTTATTACGATTGAACTTCTCTTTAGCCATTCGTATCCTCCTACCTGGTTTTCAGAACGGGAGACCGGCATTCAGCTCGGCTCTCCGCATTATATGGTTTTTTCGCTTCCCGATTCAAGGGGAGCGGCGGCGGGAGCCATACCCGCCGCTTAGGTCCTACCAGCGATAATGGGCAAAGGCCTTGTTAGCCTCAGCCATGCGATGGGTATCCTCGCGCTTCTTGACCGCGGTACCCGTGCTGTTGTACGCGTCAGCAAGTTCGGAGGCCAGGCGGTCGGCCATGGACTTACCCGAGCGCTTTCTGGCCGCGGTAACGATCCAGCGCATAGCGAGAGCTTCGCGACGAGTGTCCCTAATCTCGATAGGCACCTGGTAGGTTGCGCCGCCGACGCGGCGGGATTTGACTTCCACCATAGGCTTCACGTTTTCCATAGCCTTCATAAAAGCGTCAAGAGCGGGCACAGCGGCCTTTTCCTGGAGCTTGGCCATGGCGTCGTACATGATAGCCGTACAGGTGGACTTCTTGCCCTCCCACATCATGCGGCAAATAAACTTGGTAATCGTCAAACTGTTATAGCGCGCGTCGGGCATATGGCCGCGATCGACGGACTTTTTCTTGCGTCCCATCCTATCGTCTCCTTAAGCCTTAGGCCGCTTCGCGCCGTATTTCGAGCGCGACTGCTTGCGGTCAGCGACGCCGAGGGTATCCTTGGCGCCGCGAACGATGTGATAACGAACACCCGGGAGATCCTTAACGCGTCCGCCGCGTATAAGGACCACTGAGTGCTCCTGGAGGTTGTGACCGACACCGGGTATATATGCGGTAACTTCAATACCATGGGATAGGCGCACGCGCGCTACCTTCCGGAGGGCCGAGTTCGGCTTCTTAGGGGTAACCGTCATAACGCGGGTACATACGCCGCGCTTCTGCGGACACTCATCGAGCGCCGGGCTCTTGGTCTTCCAGTGGGACTGCTTTCGCCCCATCCGGATAAGTTGATTGATCGTAGGCATTAAACCTTCGTCTCCTGATCGTTTGCCCGACTTCAGCATAGCCGGGCGGTTTCTTCGGTACACGAGAAATCTTATCGGCGCATCGGTATAACGCGCCGAGTGGATACAATAGAATTTAGTACGGCTGCTTGTCAATCCGTCGGCGCGGCATCAAACCTCGTCGATCTCCTCGTCGGGCACGGGCGAGAAGCCCTCGTCGTTCTCGAAAGCCGTGTCTTCCTCGAATTCGGTATCGTCGGCGTACTGCTGCTCGTCCCCGAAGGGCAGAGCCGCCATTTCGCGCTCTTTCTTGCGCTTCTCGAGCACTTCCGCGACGAATACGTCCAGATCCTCATGCTCGCCGTCCGCCATCTTCAGGCCCTTGTACTGCCTCATGCCCGTGCCCGCGGGTATGAGGTGCCCTATGGCCACGTTCTCCTTAAGCCCGCGCAGCTGGTCCACGGCGCCCGCTATGGCGGCGTCGGTAAGCACCTTCGTGGTCTCCTGGAAGGAGGCCGCCGAAATGAAGGAGTCGATCTTGAGCGACGCGCGCGTTATGCCCATGAGCAGGGGCCGTGCCACGGAAGGCTGGCCGCCCGCCGCCATTACCCGGCGGTTCTCCTCATGGAAGCGGTACTTGTCTATCTGCTGGCCGTAAATGAAGCGGGTATCGCCGGGGGCCACGATTTCTACCTTCTTCATCATCTGGCGCACGATGACGCCTATGTGCTTGTCGTTGATGGTAACGCCCTGGAGGCGGTACACCTGCTGAATCTCGTCCATGATGAAGCGCTGGCAGGAATGCTCGCCCGCTATGGAGAGTATGTCATGGGTGTTCGGGTTTCCGTCGCAGAGCTTGTCGCCGGCCTCGACCGTATCGCCGTCGCGCACGAGGAGCCTGCGGCCCATAGGCACGAGATGCTTAAAGTCCTTGCCGAACAAGTCCATGATCATGATGACGCGCTTGCCCTTGACTATGCCCTTGAAGGATACCTTGCCCGCCACTAAGGCCAGCACGGTGGGGGTCTTGGGTTTGCGCGCTTCGAAGAGCTCGCCTACGCGGGGAAGGCCGCCTACGATATCCATGGCCCTGGCGCCTTCTTTGAGGGTCTTGGCCAGGGTCTTGCCCGCCTTTACCTGCTCGCCGTCCTCTACGTTAAGGTACGCGCCGCCAGGAAGGAGGTATTGGAATATTTCGTTGCCGGCTTCGTCCGTGATGACTACGCGCGGCTGCTTGGCGTCGCGCTCGGTGCCGAACTCGGCTATCTTCTTCTCAACGTTACCCGTGTCCTCGTTGATCTCTTCCTTGAGGGTAGAGCCGGGTATGATATCCTCGTAGCGCACGTAGCCGTCGTACTCGGATATGATGGGGTCGGAGAAGGGGTCGAAGGTAGCTATGGAGCCGTTGGCGGGCACCACGTCGCCCACCTTTATGCCCAGTTCGGAGCCGTTGCGTATCTCTATGCGGTTCTCCTGGGCTATGATGAGGAGGCGCGCCGGTGAGTCGCCATGGGCCTTGATAACCTTCGCATAGGAGATGTCGGAAGACGTGACTAGCTCGCCGCCCTTGCGCTTAATGAGCTGGTCGCCCTTGAGTATACGGCGGCCGTCTTCCACTAAGAGCTTATCGCCCTTCTCTATGTCCCACTGGCCGAATACCTTGCAGGCAAGGAGGAAGCCTTTACGGGTAAAGAGTATGTGGCCGTTCGGTATGGTTACGTACAGGCCCTCTATAGAGGTTATATATACCGGGTATTTAAGCGATATGCGGTTTTCCTCGGAAGCCTTGGTAGCCGCGCCGCCTATATGGAAGGTACGCATGGTAAGCTGGGTACCCGGCTGGCCAATGGACTGGGCGGCTATGATGCCTACCGCCTCGCCTATCTCTACCGTGCGCCCCGTGGCCAGGTTCCTGCCGTAGCACTTGCGGCACACGCCGTGCTTGGCTTCGCAGGTAAGCACCGTTCGTATCACGACGCTTTCTATACCGGCGGCGTCTATCCTTGCGGCTACTTCCTCGGTAATCTCCTCGTTCACGTCGACGATAACGTCGTCCGTGATCGGGTGCTTGATACGCTCCAGGGTATAACGGCCTATGATGCGCTCGCGGAGCGCCTCGACGATTTCCTCGCCGTCCTTGATGGCCGCATGGGCTACGCCGTTTATGGTACCGCAGTCGTCTTCGTTGATGACCACGTCCTGGGCTATGTCGACTAAGCGCCTGGTCAGGTAACCGGCGTCCGCGGTCTTGAGCGCGGTATCGGCAAGGCCCTTGCGAGCGCCGTTCGTCGATATGAAGAACTCGATAACGGACAGGCCTTCTTTGAAGTTGGAACGGATGGGAAGCTCGATGATGTCGCCGCCCGGCTTGGCCATAAGGCCGCGCATGCCCGCGAGCTGGCGTATCTGGTTCTTGGAGCCTCGGGCGCCCGAGTTGGCCATCATATAGATGTTATTGAAGCCGCCCCGGTCTTTTTCCAGGGTCTTCATCATCACCGAGGTAACGTCCTCGTTGGTCTTGGACCACACCTCTACGACCTGGTTGTAGCGCTCTTCCTGGGTAATATGGCCGGCCTGATACTGCTTCTGTATGCCGTCCACCTGCTTGTTGGCCACCTCAATCATCTCGTATTTTTCTTTCGGGATGATGATGTCGTCCATGCCTATGGTGGCGCCGAAGAAGGTGGCGTACTTGAAGCCCATGTCCTTGATGGCGTCGAGCATGACCACGGTTATGTAGGGGCCCTTGTTCTTGTATACCCATTCTATGAGCGCGCGTATGTCCTTCTCGCCCATGGAATAGTTGATATAGGGCACTTCTATGGGCACGGCCTCGTTGAAGATAAGCCGCGCGGCCGTGGTCTGTATCCACTTGCCCCGGGCGTCGTCGGCGTTGTCGCGCTCGATGGCGTCCCATACCTGGCGCTGTGGCGCGGGCACCCATACGACCGCTTCCCAATCGCACACCTTGGCGTCGCAGGCCATGTATGCTTCCTCGCGGGAGGAGAAGCGCTTGCCCTGGCCTAAGGCGTCGGGCTTGCTGCGGGTAAGGTAGTATATGCCAAGCACCATATCCTGGGACGGGTAGACGATGGTCTTGCCGTTCGCGGGGTCGAGGAGATTGCGGCTGGAAAGCATGAGGGTCCAGCACTCCGACTGCGCGGCGCTGGTAAGCGGTACGTGCACGGCCATCTGGTCGCCGTCAAAGTCCGCGTTGAAGGCCTTACATACCAGCGGGTGCAGCTTAATGGCCTTGCCTTCCACCAGCACGGGCTCGAAGGCCTGTATGCCCAGGCGGTGCAGGGTAGGCGCGCGGTTGAGAAGCACGGGGTGCTCGCGCACCACCTCGTCGAGCACGGCGTACACTTCGGGCGTTTCCTGCTCCACGAGCATCTTAGCCTTCTTGATATTGTACACTACGTCTTTTTCGACGAGCTTCTTCATGATAAAGGGCTTAAAGAGCTCCATGGCCATCTTGGTGGGCAGGCCGCACTGGTGCATCTTGAGCTCGGGGCCAACGACGATTACGGAGCGGCCGGAATAGTCCACGCGCTTACCCAACAGGTTCTGGCGGAAGCGGCCCTGCTTGCCCTTAAGCATGTCGGACAGGGACTTAAGGGGCCTGTTGGAAGCGCCTTTTACCACGCGCTTCTTCTTGCTGTTGTCGAAGAGGGCGTCTACGGCCTCCTGGAGCATGCGCTTCTCGTTCCGGATGATGATGTCCGGCGCGTTGAGGCCCTGGAGGCGCTTGAGGCGGTTATTACGGTTAATGACGCGGCGATAAAGGTCATTGAGGTCGCTGGTGGCGAAACGGCCGCCGTCGAGCTGCACCATGGGCCTGAGCTCGGGGGGTATGACCGGTATCACGTCCATGATCATCCACTCGGGGCGGTTGCTCGATCCGCGGAAGCTCTCCACGATCTCGATGCGCTTTAAGAGCCGTTTGTCGCTCTTAGCGCCCTTCTCTATCATCCTGGCCCGGAGTTCGCCGGCCAGGTCATCAAGATCGAGGCCTTCGAGGAGCTGGCGTATGGACTCCGCGCCCATGCCCGCGGTAAAGGCGCCGCCGTAGCGGTCCTGAGCCTCGTAGTATTCTTCCTCGGTAAGGAGCTGCATCTTTTTGAGCTCGGTGTCGCCCGAGTCTATGATGATATACTTCTCGTAATAGAGCACGGAGCGGAGCGCGGCCACCGGCAGGTCGAGGAGCAGGCCCATGCGCGATGGCACCGAGCGGTAGAACCATATGTGGGACACGGGGCTGGCCAGCTCTATGTGGCCCATGCGCTCGCGGCGTACCTTAAAGTGCGTCACCTCGACGCCGCAGCGGTCGCATATAACGCCCTTGTAGCGTATGCTCTTGAACTTGCCGCAGTAGCATTCCCACTCTTTGGTGGTACCGAATATGCGCTCGCAGAACAGGCCGTCTTTTTCGGGCCTCAGGGTGCGGTAATTGATGGTCTCGGGCTTCTTAACTTCGCCATAGCTCCAGCTCCGTATCATGTCCGGGCTGGCAAGGCGTATCATTATGCTATCGAAATCCTGAATGTCTCTCATGCGGTCTCCCCCCATAGGTAAGACAGGCTTAATTCCAAGTTCCCATTACAAAAGAGCGGCTACGCGGGAGCCGGCCAGGGAAGCGGAACGGCTTAACGGCCGCCGCCCCTTCTGGCCAATCTTCCGCGTCGGCGCGTACGCGCCTACGCTATCAGGCGCTGCTTAAAAGTTCGTGCCCTGCTTGTTAATAAGGTCTTCGTCGCGTTCGGTAAGCGCTATCTGCTTATTCTTGGCGTCGTAGATCCTCATGTCGAGGCCGAGGCCCCTAAGCTCCTGCACCATGACGTTGAAGGCCTCGGGTATGCCGGCCGCCGTGTGGGGTTCGCCCTTCACGATGGATTCGTACACCTTGGCTCTGCCGGTCATATCGTCGGACTTGATGGTAAGCAGTTCCTGCAGGGTATTCGCGGCGCCGTAGGCTTCAAGGGCCCACACTTCCATTTCGCCCAAGCGCTGGCCGCCGAACTGCGCCTTGCCGCCTAGCGGCTGCTGGGTAACGAGCGAGTAGGGGCCGGTGGAGCGGGCGTGCATCTTGTCGTCGACGAGATGGTGGAGCTTCATGAAGTATATGATGCCCACGGTTACGGGGTTCTGGAAGTGCTCGCCGGTGCGGCCGTCCCGCACGTCGAATTTGCAGCTGCCAGGCAGGCCCGCCTGAATGAGCTTCTCTTCTATCTGTTCCTGGTCGGGGCTCTGGAACACGGGAGAGCTGCACCACTCACCCAGGGTGGTGGCGGCCCAGCCAAGCTCCACTTCCATGATCTGGCCTATGTTCATGCGGGACGGTACGCCCAGCGGGTTAAGGCAGATATCGAGGGGCGTGCCGTCGTTCAGGTAGGGCATGTCCTCCATGGGCAGTATCCTGGCCACGATGCCCTTGTTGCCGTGGCGGCCGGCCATCTTGTCGCCTTCCTTGAGCTTGCGCTTGGCGGCGATCAGGACTTTTACGACTTCTTCAACGCCGGGAGACAGGTCATCGTTGGCGGAGCGCTTTAAGCGCTGCACGTCTATGATGGTTCCCTCTATGCCGTGGGGCACGCGCAGCGAGGTGTCGCGCACGTCCTTGGCCTTCTCGCCGAAGATGGAGTTCAAGAGCTTAAATTCGGGGGTGGTCTCGGTCTCGCTCTTAGGCGTTACCTTGCCCACCAGGATATCGCCTGACTTTACCTTGGCGCCTATCATGATGATGCCCTCGGAGTCCAGGCAGTCGAGGCTCTTCTCGCTGGTATTGGGTATGTCCCGGGTAATGCGCTCGGGGCCAAGCTTGGTCTCGCGCACCTCGGTCTGGAATTCCTTGATATGCACCGAGGTGAAGAGGTCCTCGCGGACGACGCGCTCGGAAATGAGTATGGCGTCCTCGTAGTTGTAACCGTTCCAGGGCACGAAGCCCGCCAGTATGTTGCGGCCGAGCGCGAGCTCGCCGTCCTTGGTGGCGGGGCCGTCGGCTATAACCTGACCCTTCATGATCTTCTCGCCGTGCTTGACGATGGGCCGCTGGTTGTAGCAGGTATCCTGGTTGGTGCGCTGATACTTGATGAGCAGGTACTCGTCGCGCGCCGCCTTGTCCTCGTCGGGCTGAATAAGGATGTGGAAGGCGTCTACGAAGTCCACCACGCCCGCGCGCTTGGCCTTGATGAGCACGCCGGAATCGTACGCGGTCTTCTTCTCCATGCCGGTGCCAACGCGGGGCGGGTCGGTAAAGAGCAGGGGCACGGCCTGGCGCTGCATGTTCGAGCCCATGAGGGCGCGGTTGGCGTCGTCGTGCTCGAGGAAGGGTATGAGGGCCGCCGACACCGATATGATCTGCTTGGGCGACACGTCCATGTACTGGATGTCCTTGCCCACGCGGGTGGCGTAGTCGCCCTGATGCCGCACGGACACCTGTTCCTCAAGGAAGTTGCCCTTGTCGTCTATCTTGGCGCTGGCCTGGGCTATGTAGTAGCGATCCTCGTCCATAGCGGAGAGGAACTCTATGTCGTCGCTTACGCGGCCGTTGATTACCTTGCGGTAAGGCGTCTCGAGGAAGCCGTACTCGTTTACCGTGGTGTAGGTGGCCAGCGACACGATAAGGCCTATGTTCGGGCCTTCCGGCGTCTCGATGGGGCACATGCGGCCGTAGTGGGTGTAGTGCACGTCGCGCACTTCAAAGCCGGCGCGGTCGCGGGAAAGGCCGCCGGGGCCTAAGGCGTTGAGGCGGCGCTTATGGGTAAGCTCGGCCAGGGGGTTTACCTGGTCCATGAACTGCGACAGCTGGCTGGAGCCGAAGAATTCCTTGATGGCGGCCACGACGGGCTTAATCGATATGAGGTCCTGGGGCCGTATGGTATCGGTTTCCTTAAGGCTCATGCGCTCTTTGGCTATGCGCTCCATGCGGCTGAAGGCGCTCTTCATGACATTGGACAGGAGCTCGCCCACAGAACGCACGCGGCGGTTACCCAGGTGGTCTATGTCGTCGAGGTTATTCTCGCCATAGTACACCGTCATGAGGTACTTCATCGTGGCGATGATATCCTCGCGGGTAAGGGTGAACTCGTCCACCGGCGTCTTATAGTTGAACTTCTTATTGAGCTTGTAGCGGCCCACCTTGCCCAGGTCGTAGCGCCTGGTCGAGAAGAACAGGGAGTGCAGGTCGCGCTCGGCATTGTCCACCGTTATGGGCTCGCCGGGCATAAGCGTCGCGTATACCGCGGCAAGGGCGTCTGCCTTGGCCGGCTCGTCCTGGCTCGGGTCTTCCTTGACGAGTTTTATATCCTCGCGCTCAAGGCAGTTGAGCATCATGTTCCAGTGCAGGCCTTCTTCATGCTCGAAGTCTATGACCTCGATCTTGGTAACGCCCAGGGTGACAAGCTCATCAACGTCATGGAGGTGGATCTTGTCGCCGGCGCGGAACAGGCGCTTCTTTTCGCCGTCCTGCTCGACCCAAATGGGCTTGGCAAGTACGCGATTCACCGCGTGATCGCGATCTTCGCGCTTGTCGGACAGCTTTAAGGTACCGGTCTTGTAGAAGGCGTTTATTATGTCTTCGCGCGTCTCGAAACCCACGGCCCTAAGGAACATGGAGCCTAAGATGCGCTTCTTGCGGTCTATCTTGGTATAAATCAGCTCTTTCTTCTGGTCGATCTCAAACTCGAGCCAGGATCCACGGTAGGGAATGATGCGCGCCGAATAAATGCCTTTTTCATGGCAGAATATAACGCCCGGCGAGCGGTGTATCTGGGATACCACGACGCGCTCGGCGCCGTTGATGATAAAGGTGCCCCTATCGGTCATCAGGGGCACGTCGCCGAGGTAGATGTCCTTCTGGCGAATTTCACCCGTTTTCTGGAATACGAGGTTTATACGCGCCTTAAGCGGCACGGCATAGGTGAGGCCCTTCTGCTTACAGTCGTATTCGCTATACTTTATAGCGCTCTCGTCGAGCGTGTAATGCTCATACTCAAGGAGCATGTCGCCATTGGGGCTCTCGATAGGAAAGGTAGCCCTAAATACTTCTTCAAGGCCATAGGGCTCCGGAGCGTCGCCTTTGCTCATGCGGGCGCGCTGGAGAAAACGCTCATAGCTTGACAACTGAATGTCTATGAGGTCCGGAAGCTCTATAGCTTCCTTATAGTCCTTGCCGACGTATGTACGGGTGACCTTATTTTCTGTGTAGGCCATCGTTACCCCCTCTACTGGATACGAAAACGTTTTTACCTGCTCCGGGCTCGCGGCCTATGCCGTTCGCCCCCGTCTATCTAGCTAGAAACGGCACAGAGGCCGCGCATACGCATAGGCACGAAAAGGCACCGGACGCGCCTGGCGTCCGGCACCTTAGTCCCGGACGCTGGCATTGGACGCCAGGCCGGGACAATCATGCGGAGTGCGGATCTCGTTCAAGATCCTTACTTCACCTCGACAGTACCACCGGCTTCGGTGATAGACTTCTTGATCTTCTCAGCTTCGTCCTTAGGAATACCTTCCTTAAGGGGCTTGTCGCCGGCCTCAACCAGGTCCTTGGCTTCTTTGAGGCCCAGGCCGGTGATGGTGCGTACTTCCTTGATCACGGAAATCTTCTTGTCGGCGGGTACGCCGGACTTGAGGATTACGGTGAATTCGGTCTGCTCTTCCACGGGAGCGGCGGCGGCGGCGCCGGCTGCGGCTACGGGAGCGGCGGCGGTAACGCCGAACTTCTCCTCCATGGCCTTGATGAGATCGGCGATCTCAGTGATTTTCATCTCGGCGATGGCGTCGAGAATCTGGTCGTTCGTAAGTGCTGCCATATTATCTTCTCCTTAATCTTTGTTGCCTTCCCATACGGGAGGCTTAACTCAAGGCCCTCAGGAACGGCAGCTAACCGGAAGCCTGAGAGCCTAAAAAGGCTGTACGATGCGGCGCTTAGGCCCCCGCCCCGGCGGCAAGCTTCTCTTGAAGCGCGACAAGGGTGTAGGTAAGCTTCTGTATGGGGCTCTTTAGGCCGGCCATGAACATAGCGATAAGCTGATTCCTGCCGGGGAGCCTGGACAGCTCGACTATAGCCTTCTCGTTGAGGAATTCTTTCTCAACGATGGCGCCCTTGAGCTTGACCGTGGTCTCTTTGGCAAAATCGAGGATGATCTTGGCAACCTCGTTAGCGTCTGTCTTCGCAAACGCTACGGCGGTAGGGCCGGCGAGCGCGTCGCCGACGCCGGGGAACTGGAGCTTTTCGAATGCCAGGCGGGCAAAGTTGTTCTTGATCACGTGATACTCGGCGTTTTTGGCGCGGAGCTGGCCCCTGAGGGTCGTGATCTGCTCCACGGTAAGGCCGCGGTAATCGGTGAAAATGTAGTCCTGGCTATTCTGTATCTTGGCCTCTATGGCCGCGATGGCCTCGGCCTTGCTTGGCTGGATTTTCTTTGCACGAAGTGCCATAGCTTACCTCTCTGCCTTAGCGGTGACCAGCTTAACGCTGGGGCTCATGGTAGACGCAAGATATATAGACTGGACAAAATCGCCCTTAACGTCCGAGGGACGCTTCCTGGCTATCTCGCCAAGGAGCGTGGTAACGTTCTCGGCTATTTTGTCGGCGTCCATGGATACCTTGCCTACGGCGATGTGGATGATGCCGGTCTTGTCGGTGCGGAATTCGGTGCGGCCCTTCTTGAGCTCCGCTATGGCAGCGGTCACGTCGAAGGTAACAGTACCGGTCTTAGGATTGGGCATAAGGCCGCGCCGGCCGAGCACCATACCGAGCTTACCCACGTCCTTCATCATATCGGGCGTGGCTACGGCTATGTCGAAGTCCATCCAGCCGCCCTTGATCTTCTCTATGAGCTCGTCGGAACCCACGAAGGCGGCGCCGGCCGCGAGGGCCTCCGCTTCCTTGTCGGGCTTGCAGAACACGAGTACCTTCTTCTCGCCCCGGAACTGGTAGGGAAGAACGACGGTATCGCGAACGGACTGGCTCTTCTTAAGGTTAAGCCGTATGTGGGCCTCAACGGTCTCGTCGAACTTGGCGCACTTAATCTCTTTTACCAGCGCGCAAGCCTCGGCTACTTCATAGGCCTTCTCGGCGTCGACCTTCTTGACCGACGCGAGGTATTTCTTACCGTGCTTCATGGCTTACCACTCCACTTCGACGCCCATACTGCGGGCGGTTCCGGCGATGATGCGCTCTGCGGCTTCGATGTCGTTGGCGGACAGATCCTTGAGCTTAATCTTGGCTATCTCGGTCACCTTGGCGCGGGGCAGCTTAGCTACCTTCTGCTTATGGGGCACCGGGGAGCCCTTATCGAGGCCGGCGGCCTTCTTGATAAGCACCGAAGCGGGGGGAGACTTAAGGATAAAGGTAAAGCTCTTATCCTTATAGACGGTGATGATGGCGGGTATGATAAGCCCGACCTCCATCGACTTGGTCCTGTCGTTAAACTGCTGACAGAACGTGGGGGCGCTGACGCCGTGAGGTCCTAATGCCGGACCTACGGGCGGAGCGGGCGTCGCTTTGCCCGCCGGGCACTGCAGCTTAATGACTGCCGTGACCACTTTCTTAGCCATAATAGACTCCTTTCGTGGTATCCTGCGTTCCTCTTTGAGGAGGCAGGCCCTCGGTTCGACCCCCGTGCGGGGATTCGAGAGCCGGGGATAGCGCCAAGGATCGGGTTAGACCCTCGGCTCCCATCCTGCGGAGCGGACGGCCGTCAGCCGCAAAGCGGCTAAGCGGCGCGACCTGCTGCACCCGAATATGGAAAGCGCCAATAAAGGCGCCGCCTTACATTTTCTCGACTTGGAGCATGTCGACTTCAACGGGCGTCGCGCGCCCGAAGATACCGACCATTACCCTAAGCTTGCTCTTTTCCTGATTGACCTCTTCTATAGTGCCGGTAAAGGAATCGAAGGGGCCTTCTATGATCTTAATCTGCTCGCCGATGGCAAAATTCTGTCGCGACTTGGCGGGGCGATCGCCGCGTATCTCGCCGGCGCGCTGTAAAATATGCCGCGCTTCATCCTGCGAAATAGGCGCCGGCTTATTATGCATGGTGGCGCCTACGAAGCCGGTAACGCCCGTAATCTTACGAATCGCCGAACAGGTAGCCTTCCAGCTAGCCTCGGGCAGATCCATTTCCACTAAGATATAGCCTGGAAGCATTTTCCTCGTGCTCGTGCGCTTCTTGCCGTCCTTTACGTCGACGACATCCTCGCTCGGCACCTTTATGTCAGCCACGATGGCGGGATCGAGCTCGCCGTTAGCCAAAAGCATGCGGATAGTACGCTCGATCTTATTCTCGTAGCCCGAGTATACGTGCAGTACGTACCATGATTTGGCCATGCGTATACCGGCTTAGAAGAAGAGGTCGATGCCGCGAACCAGGAGGAAATCCACCAGGCCGAGGAAAACGGCGACGATCAGGGTAGATACGATGACTACTTTGGTCGAAGCGAGGACGTTCTCGCGGGAAGGCCAGACTACCTTCTTGAGTTCGCCGTAACTATCCTTGAAAAACTGGATTACCTTACCCATGACCTCTCCTTATTGAGCCAAAACCAGGCTCCGGCCGCAAAGGCCAGACCCGGCCGTAAATAGACGAACCGCGCCACGATGAGCGCGGAGGAGCCTCGGCGGCAAATTCGCCGCCGAATTAGTACAACCCAGGCCAGGAAGGATTCGAACCCTCAACATCCGGTTTTGGAGACCGGCGCTCTACCATTAGAGCTACTGGCCTAATCGCGAATCGAGCGGGCTCATCGAACCCGATCGATACGCGCGCGATACCAGTCACGGCATCGCGACGGCGCGGCAGGCCCGCCCGCGCTTACTTTACCTTAGTTTCCTTGTGAAGCGTGTGCTTATGATCCCATTTGCAGTACTTCATAAGCTCAAGCTTCTCTTGCATGGTCTTGCGATTCTTGGTAGTCGTATAATTGCGCCGCTTGCACTCGGTGCATGCCATAGCGATAATCTCGATAGTCTGTTTCTTGCTAGCCATATCACGTTCCTCAAAAGGAGATAGGCGCCAGGGTTTTTATGCCATGCAACGCCGAAAAAAAAAGAGCTTATCGCGAGCGGCGATAAACGCCATCGCCCAGCTCCCCGCACGCTTCCGCCGCCGAGCGGCACAGAACTAAGAGCCCTCGAACGGATGACGCGAAGCGGCAACCGTCCTTCCCGGCCATAGTTTACCCAGCCGGATAAACGAAGAGCCCTCGAACGGAATCGAACCGTTGACCTCATCCTTACCATGGATGTGCTCTGCCAACTGAGCTACAAGGGCATGTGAAGCGCCGGTACATTAGCAATATGCGCCTTTTTTGTCAAGGGCGAATTCGGGAAAGAGCCCGATGACTAGCGCTTCTTCCGCCTGAACGACGATACAAGCGTTAGGGCAACGGCATCCTTGGTCAGTACGAGTATTCCCACGCCTATGAAGGCGAATACCACCGTGGAGAGCAGGAGCGGTACCCCCGCCGATAGCAGCCGCGACGAATAAGAGCCAAAAAGCCGCGAGAACGGCTGCCTAAGCAGGTACACGGGCGCTATGGCGACCAGGGAATACAGGGCCAGGCGCAGCGCATAGGCTAGCGCCGATTTGAAGCCGGCCTTTAAGCCGGGCAACTTGAAGTTGAGCAGCATGGCCGCCAGCACTACGGCCTGCACCAGGCTGGCCACAGACAGGGCAAGGGCTATGCCGCCGCCGCCCATGCCGCGGGAAAGCGCCAGGGCCAGCGCTATGTTGACGAGCACGGCGGCTACGCCGGCCAAGGCAGGCAGCTTAGTATTGCCGCGGGCATAAAACGCCGGCGCCAGTATGCGGTGCACGGCGATAAACACCAGCCCCAGCGAGTGATAGAGAAAAGCCTCAGCGGTCATGCGCACCGATTCATCGCCGAAGGCTCCGGATTTGTATACCACGCTTACGATATTCGTGCGCTCTATAATGGAAAAAAACGCTACGGGAACCGTTATCAGGAGCACGGTTTCAAGGCCGCGTATCAGGCGGTCTACGTAACGCTCCCAGTCCTTAGCGGCGGCAAGGCCAGACAATTCAGGCAAGAGCACCGTGCCTATGGATACGATAAAAATGCCCAGGATGAGTTCTTGCAAGCGTATTGAGAATGAAAGGCTCGTAGCCGAGCCGCTGGCGTTGGCCAAGGCTACCGATACCAGGCCGTTGAGTTCGTACGCGGCCATACCGACGATGGTAGGCGCTATGAGCCGTACTACCTTTTTCATGCCGGGGTTGGCCAGGGCGCGCAGGGGGGATACCAAGCGGAATCGGGCGCCGAGCCTGATAACGGCGGGCAACTGACAGAGGGCCTGCAGCAGCCCGCCCACGACCACGCCCATGGCCATGGCCCGCGCCGGGTTAGGCGCCCACGAGCCTATGATATAGGGCACGCCAATGAAGGCAAGGTTGAAGAGTATGGGCGCGTAGCCGGGGGGGCCGAATACGTCGCGGGCGTTGAGTATGCCCTGCAGGAAGGCGGCCAATGACACCAGGGCCAGGAAGGGAAACATAATCCGCAGCAATATAGCGGTTTCCAGGGCGTCAACCACCGTGCCCTCTTGTGCCAGCGAGGCGAACATGCCCGCTATGACCCCCGAGGCGGCTATGCCAGCCGCCACCACGATGCCCACCGCGTAGACGAACATACTGAAGGTGGCTGACAGGAACTCCTCGGTATCTCTATCGTCGCCCGCGGCGAAATAGCCGCGCATAGTAGGTATAAGGGCCACGGCCATAGAACCCTCGGCAAACAGACGCCTAAGCAGGTTCGGCGTGGTAAAGGCCACGGTAAACGCCTCGGCCAGTACGCCGGTACCCATAAGGGCAGCCCTGGTCATCTCGCGCACGAGGCCAAGCACCCGCGATATGAGCGTGAGCACCGACAATTTACCGCTTTCTCGAATGATTCTGACGTTGCTGGACGCGTTATCGCTCATAAAGCCAGACTAGCCCATTTCCTTTGCCGCGCACAAGCTCAGATCAGGTGATTTTATTATTTATTCATGGAGTATCCCGTGCTATAATCCGAAACATTAGAACATATCGCAATCATGAATTGAGAGGCACGAAAGGAGCACCGGATGTCCCAAGAGTTTATGGAAGCCGGCAAGAAGCATTGTTACGCGTGTATACAATGGGATGGCCAACGCACCTACTATGCGGATAAGAAAATAATTAAGGTGGATGCCGGTAAAGAAGGCACCTGCCGCATAACGCGCCAGAAAATTAAAGGCTCCGGCCACTGCGACCAGTTCTTTCCGCTTCGTTAGGTTTATCCGCCCCTACTCTCCCCCGTCCGGAGGCGCACATGCAGGCGCAGCGCTTCCGGACGGCTTATTCCATATGTCAGTGCGGACATAAATCGAGTATAATGCGCATTACCCGGGTACTAAACAGGCTCAGCATGCGGGCTTTTACTGCCGAAAATTGATCGAAAGGGTGTGCCATGACCAAAACCCCGTATATGATAGTCCTAGGCCTCGTCTTATCGCTTGCCGCAGTCCGCGAGGTCCGGGCGGATATGGAATTCCTTGCCCCCGACATAGCCCCGGACGACACCATACTCTTCAGTACGAGGGTCGACCTGCCCGGCGGCGAATCCTACGACACCCTGTTCGCGGTCAACGCGGCCTCCCCGGAACCCGTCCAGCTAAGCTTCTACCCCGAAGCCCTGAGCATAGTCGACGACGGCAGGCGCCTGCAGATACGCAACCGCTTTGGCGTGTTCATGACCGAGCGGGGCTTTAGCGGCTTGAAACCGGTAGCGGGCTTTCCCTCGTTCACCAGGGGGGCCAGCGTGCAGCAGGGGAAAATGGTGGACGCCCGGCCGGCTCCCGACGGAAGCCTCATCCTCTACATAGCGCCTACAGGCGCGGCACGCGGCGATCTCATGCTCTTTGATATCACTAAGTCTACGAACACCATAATCGCCAAAGGGATAGCCTTTTCCATAGATACCTTCCCGGCCGCATGGTCGCTCGATTCGCGCTATTTCGTGTACAGCCGGAACAACGAACTCTTCTACTTCTCCATAGAACAGGCGCGCGCCAATAGAATACCCGACGAAAGCTGGCGACGCATAGGCAAGGGGCGCATAGCCCAGGTACGCTGGAGCGCTAACGGCAGCCTCTACGTGCTCCGCGAACGTTCCATGTATCGTATTATGCCCGAGGAATTCTTCACGCAGGCCATATACTCGGGCATAGTCGCGCCCGGCAGCCTCGTGGGCAAGGCTCCCTTTCCCTATGATCCAAACTTCGACGCGTTCTGGATATCGCCCGACGGCGGCAAGGTGCTCTTGTGCAAGGATGGCAGAAACATCTTCCTGTACCGGCTTGATCCCGACGACTACGGCCAGAGCGACGAAGTGCGCGCCATGCCCTACCTTTTCCTGCAGGGCAACACCGTCGTCAACCAGATCATATGGCCCGCAAGCGACGAGGTGACCATATTCACCGGCTCGATCAGGAACGGCGAGCGGGTATCGGGCGCGTACCGCGTAAAGATACCGCTGCGGGGCGACGAGGGCCTGTCCGCGTCCTTCCAGGAACTCGACGTCGCAGGCGCCCGCTTACTCACCCTTTCTCCGGACGAAACCCGCATTGCCATAGCAGGCGATTCCGGCGTAAGCGTGCGGCGCTACTCGAATTGGGCAACCGAGCGCAATTATGCCGCGCCGGGCGCGCTCTCGGCGCTCTGGGTATCCAACGACCGGCTCGTCATCGCGGGCAAAGCGCTCACCGAGCTTGTATCGCTCTCCGGCGATACCCGAACGCTCATCGCCCTCTCCCAGGCGGATGCCTATGGCTGGGCCAAGGATAAGCCTGGTTCGGCTATGGCCCGCGTTGGCCAGCAAGCCTATGAAGGCTCTCCCTTGGCGGCAGCCTGGCAGCGTAGCCCATCCTACGCGGTACGCGAGCCGTCCACCAGTTCGGCTAATTACCGCGTATACCTGGACGCCCTCTCATCGGGAGCCTATAAAAACCTTATCATGCTGCGCTCTATCAAGACCCTGGGCACCACGAGCCTCCTGCCAAAACCAGGCCGGAGCTATGTGCCCTTCCCCGATAGGGACGATCCGCGGGAGCCCGGCATATTCAACCACGGCTCGCGCATACGCAGGCGGGAAGTAGCGCTGGTCATAAACGCGCACGAAGGCGCCGAAGGCCTCGTCACGATACTCAACGCGCTTAAAGCCTACGAGATACGCTCGACCTTCTTCCTAAACGGCGAATTCATACGGCGCAATCCCGGCGCCGCGCGCCTCGTAGCCCAGAGCGGCCATGAAACGGGGAACCTCTTCTTTAGCGTATTCGACGCCACCGACGCCCGCTACCGCATAGACGCGGAATTCGTCAAACGCGGGCTCGCGCGCACTGAGGACGAATATTTCCAGGCTACCGGCGCGGAGTTGAGCCTCCTATGGCACGCGCCGTACTACGCAACGAGCAGCGTACTCCTGGAAGCGGCCTCGTCCATGCACTATAGCTATATAGGCAGGGACATAGACCCGCTGGACTGGGTGGGACGCTTCCAGGGCAGCGTTACCCAGAGCCTGTACGCGAGCGCCCACGACCTTGTGGAGCGTATCATGGCTTCGGTGCGGCCGGGGTCCATCATACCCATACAGCTGGGCATACCCGAGGGCGGCAGAGACGATTTCCTGTTCAACGAATTGCCGCTGCTCATCAACGCGCTGATGGCTGAAGGCTACACTATAGTGCCGGTGTCTCAACTGATAGAATACCTGAACTGAGCGCAGCCCGGAGGGTACATGAGCGTCGAACGTTTCAAGCTGAACCACGAGCAACTAAACTATGCCGTATCGGCGGACGACGTTCGGCGCTTAGACGGCGGCGATTGGGGCAAGGCCATAATTGGGCAGCCGCGGGCGCTCGAGGCCCTAGAGATGGGTACGTCAATACGGGGAAGGGGCTACAATCTCTTCGTCACCGGCGTACCGGGCACCGGGCGCCGTACCGCCGTGCTCCGCTGCCTCAATGCCTACAAACCCGAGCCGCTAGCGCTTAAAGACTATGCCTATGTATACGATTTCCGCTCGCCGCTCACGCCGCGCGCCCTAAGCTTTCCGGCGGGAAAAGCCCGGGAGTTTAAAAAAGAGATCCATGGCTTCATAGAGAACGTAAAGAAACTCGTGGCCATGCAGGCGGAGAGCGGCGAGTTCAAAAAAAGGAAGGAAGAGCTCGTAGCTTCCTGGGAAGACGAGGAGAACGGCCGCCTGGCCGCCTTTGAGGCGGAACTGGCGGCCGAAGGCTTCCGCATTGTGCAGCTACAGAGCGACGACGGCCAGACGGCCACCGATATCATGCCCGTGCAGGATGGAGAAACCGTGGCCTTCGAGGATCTGCAGGCCAAGGCCCAGGGTGGCGCGCTGGCGGAAGAGGCGTTCAGCAAACTGCGGGAACGTTATTTCAGCCACATGGATCGCATGCGCCTGCTCTTCGTCGAACTCAAGCGCGGCAGAACAGCGCTTGAGCAACGCGTGGATGCTCTGCGCAAGGAAGCGCTCGAGCCGCTCGTGCACGCGGAGACTGATTTTATAACCCGGCTGTATCCAGAGGAAAAAATCAGGGATTGGTTGCGGGAACTGGAGCGGGATACCCTCGGCCACCTCTATCTTTTCCAGGGCAAGGACGATGAAGCACGGCCGCATAGGCATAAGGCGCCCCTATCCCGCTACGGAATCAATCTGCTTACGAACAACGGCGGCGCGGCGGCGCCTCCTATAGTCATGGAATCCAACCCAAGCTACGCGAATCTTTTCGGCGCCATAGACCAGGGCGGAGAAGAGCCGGGCGGCGATAAGGCCGCCTACTTAAAGATACGCGCCGGTTCCATACTCAAGGCCGCCGGAGGTTTCCTGGTGGTGCAGGCTGAAGATCTTCTTCAAGATGAGGAGGCATGGTCCGCCCTCAAACGCGTCCTGCGCAGCGGCAAGCTCGAAATCCAGAGCCAATCCGGCCCCTTCGGCCAGGCGGCCTCCATAAAGCCCGAAGCCATCGAACTCGACGTCAAGGTAGTATTGATAGGCGGCGAAATGCTCTATGACGCCCTCTATCAAGCCGACCCTGATTTCCAAAAATTATTCAAGGTAAGCGCCGAATTCGATTCGTCCATGCCTCGGAACGACGATTCCATCCGCGAATACGTATCGTTTTCTCGGAAGATCAGCCGCGAGGAAGGCCTGCGAGAAATGAGCGCCGAGGGCATAGCCGCCGTCATAGAGTACGGCACGCGGCTTTCCGAATACAAAGACCGCCTGTCTACCCGCTTTTCTCGTATAGCCGATCTCCTGCGCGAAGCGGACTATCGCGCGGCCAAGACCGGCAAAGAGGGTATAGGCGCCGAGGAAGTGGAAGCGGCCGTGCGCATGCGCGCGTGGATGTCGGACCTGCCCGAGGAAAAGCTAGCGGATATGATCATGAGCGGGCAAATCATCCTGACCGCCGCAGGTTCCTGCGTAGGCAGGGTAAACGGCCTTGCGGTGCACGATCGCGGCTACTACGCCTTCGGCCTGCCTGCGGTCATAAGCGCCCAGGTATCCCCCGGCGAGAGCGGCGTTATCAATATAGAAGGCGAATCGGGCCTCTCAGGCGAGATTTACGATAAGGCCGTGCTCATCGTAGAGGGCTTCCTGCGCAGCCGCTATGCGCGCGACATACCCTTGGCCGTATCAGCCTCTATTTGCTTCGAGCAATCCTATACCGCGGTCGAGGGCGACTCAGCCTCCTCCACCGCCGTGTACGCCCTCCTCTCCGCCATAGCGCGGGTTCCTTTGCGCCAGGATATAGCGGTAACCGGCTCGGTAAACCAAATGGGCCAGATTCAGCCCGTAGGCGGCGTAAGCGAGAAGGTAGAAGGGTTTTATCAGATATGTAAGCGCGTGGGCTTAAGCGGCAGCCAGGGCGTACTCGTGCCCAGGCAGAATATGGCCAATCTTACCCTCTCACGCGAGCTCATGGCAGCCATACGGGATGGAACTTTCTCCATTTATGCGGTATCTACTATTGATGAGGGTATAGAAGTGCTTACCGGCCTTGAAGCCGGAGAGGCCGACCGCAAGGGTCAGTTCCCCTCCGGAAGCTTCAACGCCCTGGTAGCCGCTGAATTAAGGCGCATGGCCGATACCGTCAAGGAATATCTTAACTAAGAGCTAGGAGCGATCAGCTATGATACATTCCACAAAGCAGAAGCGGCGCCGGGGGCAAGTCCTCTACGCGCTTGCGAGCATAGTGTTAAGCGCGGCCCTTGCGGCCTGCGGAGGCTCTTCAGGCGGCGCCTCCGCCGGCGCTGAAGGATCGGCTCCAGACTCATCCCTAGCCGCGGCACAGGAAGGCGCGGGCTCTGGCTCCTCGGCCCCGGCCGCGGGCGGGCAGACGGCGGCGCCAAGCGCGCCTGCCGCGGCTACGGCCCAGCCTGGCGTTGCTCAGGCAGCGAGCCCCTCAGAAAGTGCTCCAAGCCTGGCAGCGGGCGACCCGGCCGGCGCCCCCGCCTCAGGCACAAGCCAGGCTACGAGCCCGGGCGCGGCTCCCATCGCCCGCAAGCTTGGCGAAGTCGTATACGCTGAAGGCGAACTGACCGTACACCGGGCCGGCGGCGCTAAGGAACGCATAGACATAGGGGACGTAGTGCGCCAATACGACGTGATCGCTACCGGCCCCAAGAGCCGCGCCACCATAGACCTGGCGGCGGGCTACCCCGGCGGCGCGGAGCTTAAGCTTGCGGAGAACACCGCATTTTACTTCGATACCAAACAGCTGTCCCCCGACGAACGCAAGACCGTAATCCAGCTCTTGGCGGGAGCCCTGGCCATTAAAGTGGACAAACTGGCCAACGGCTCCTTTGACCTGGCCGCCGACGGGGCGGTATTAGGCGTGCGCGGCACCGTGTTCATCGTGGATACCATACCCGACGGCTCCCTCCTGGTAACCACCAACGAAGGCGCCGTGGCGGTAAAGACGAGCGGCGGGGGCAGCGCCCTGTCCCGCGCCGATAAGGCCGTTACCGTGAGCGCCGGGGCAAGCCTGGATACCCTAGCTATAGACCCGGCCACGGCCTCCGCCTTCAGGTCCGGCTGGCGCGAGGACGCCATAAGCGCGTTCAAGGGCCAGGCCCTCAACTACAGCTCGGCTTACGCTAAGGCCATCGATGACAATCGGGCCTCGTTCGACGCCGCCTATGCCAAGCTCCGTGCTCAGGACGGCACGCTGAAGATATGGAGGGACACGCGCGCCGCGGGCAGGGTGCCGCGCTTCAGCGACTGGACCGCGGAGAAGAAGGCCGTCGCGGCCGCGCTCTTCGATAGCCTTAAGAGCCTCTTCCTTATAGAACGGCCCTATTACCGCCTCATTGAGCTTAAGGCCTATCATGACGCGGGAACCGGGGTAGGCACGCTCAAGGATGGCAGATCCAGCGCGGACTTCTTCCGCGGCTTCGAGGCGGGCACGCGCAGCCTGGCCATGGGCATGGCGGTCGTACGCGAAGCGCTCGAGCTTTTTAATTGGGCAAGCGCAGGCAGCCCCTTAGGCGAGTTCTTCGGCTCAAAGGCCTCTACCCTCGGTAGCGGAGGCCTGTTGCTCGGCATGGACGACTGGTAGCAAGGAAATTAAACATGCCGACCACGCCTAAAGACATACGCGCGGCTATAGAAGAAGGCGCTATACGGGGCCAGACCAGCGGCCTCGCCCCCGGCTTCGTGCAGGCCAATCTAGTCATGCTGCCAATGGCAGACGCCTTCGACTTTCTCCTCTTCTGCCAGCGCAATGAGAAGCCCTGCCCGGTCATTGACGTGTGCGAGCCGGGTAGCTACTCTCCATCCTGGGCGGCGCCGGGAGCCGACCTGCGCACGCAGGTGCCCAAGTATCGGGTGCACCGCCGCGGAGAACTCTGCGAAGAACGCGACGACATACGCGAACTCTTCAGCGATGATATGGTAAGCTTCCTGCTGGGTTGCTCATTCACCTTTGAAAGCGCCCTGCTTGCCCGCGGCGTGCCGGTACGCCACATAGAATTGGGCAGAAACGTGCCCATGTACGTGAGCGACCGCGAATGCAGGCCTGCCGGCATATTCTCGGGGCCTATGGTCGTTAGCATGCGCCCCATGCCCGCCGAACTCGTCGATACGGCCGCCAGGGTAACCGCCCCCTTCCGCAAGGCCCACGGCGCGCCTATACACGCGGGCGACCCCGCGGCCCTGGGCATACGCGACCTTATGCGCGTGGACTTCGGCGACCCGCCAGAACTGCGCGCGGGCGAAGTGCCCGTGTTCTGGGCCTGCGGCGTTACCCCGCAGATGGCTTTACGCAGAGCCAAGCCGGAACTGGTCATTACCCATGCGCCCGGGCACATGTTCATCACCGACCTGCGCGACGAGGAACTGGCTGAAGCCCCGCATCCAGGCGGCCAGTCATGACCGTGGCCCTGACTGGCGCTCCGGATAAATCAGGCCTTATACTGCGCTTAGAGGCGGCCGCGAGACGAGACCCCGGCGGCAGAGGCTTGGCTTCCAGCGCGCCCCTTGGACTACTTGAGCCCGCTGCCCGTGCCTTGCTGAGGGCGCGGCGCGTCATCGTCGTTACCGGCTTCTGCGTGCGTTCGGCTATGGCAGGGGAAAGCGATGGCCCGCCGGGAGCGACGGCGCTGGCCGCGGCCTTCTCTACCCTTGGGGCGGAAACCCTGCTGTTAAGCGACCGCCACTCAAGCGCCCTCGTGGCAGCCGCATGCGCTGCGCGGGAAGAGAGTTGCCGCAAGGACGCAAACGCCCTAACCTCCCATGCCGCGCACGGCGCCGCGGAAGGGCACATACGCACGCTCCCCGACGGCGAAGCTGAAGCCCGGGACGCCTGCAGGCTCCTGGCCGCCGAGTTTAAGCCCGACCTTGTGCTGGCCGTAGAGCGGCCGGGCAGCGCAGCGGATGGCCACCGCTATTCCATGCGCGGCAGCATGCTCGACGATATAGCGCCGCCCGCCGATGAACTGTTCACCGCTTCCGCTCAGCGCGGCTGGACGACGGCGGCTATAGGAGACGGCGGCAACGAACTCGGCATGGGCTCGCTTAAAAAAAACTGCGCCAAGGCGGTGCCTCTTGGCAGCCTTATCTTCTGCGAAGCGCTAGCCGATTATCCCATAGTTTCGGGTATATCCAATTGGGGCGCGTATGCCCTTGCCGGCGCGCTTTCCATACTGAGCGGCTGGCCTCTCATAGCGAGCGTCGAGACGGAGCTGGCGGTTTTAAGCGCCGTCCATGCCGCCGGAGCCGTAGACGGCTGTAGCGGCGAGCACAGCCTCTCGGTCGACGGACTACCCGCCGACGATTATGGCGAGGTTCTACGTGAGATGTACACTATCGTGCTGGAGTCGCTATGAAAAGCGTGGACCTGAACGCCGACCTTGGCGAAAGCTTTGGCGCATGGACTATGGGCCTTGATAATGAGCTCCTCGCCTACCTGAGCTCGGCCAATATAGCCTGCGGCTGGCATGCCGGCGATCCTGCCGTCATGGAAGCTAGCGTACGGGCCGCTCTGGCGGCCGGCGTTGCGCTAGGCGCGCACCCCGGCTATCCGGACCTTGCCGGCTTCGGCAGGCGCGCCATGGCGCTGAGCGCCGACGAAATATACGGCGCCGTGCTCTACCAGACGGGGGCCCTCCGCGCCTTCGCCGAGGCCGCAGGAGGAAGGCTAAGCCATGTTAAGCCCCATGGGGCCCTCTATAACGATGCCGCCGCGGATCCCGTCAAAGCGCAAGCCATAGCCAAGGCTGTACAGGCGGCAGGCGGCGGCCTGTACCTCGTAGGCCCGCCGGACAGCGCCCTTTCCAAAGCGGCGGCTGAATTCGGCCTACCCTACGCCAGGGAATTCTTCGCGGACCGCTCCTACGGCGACGACGGCCGCCTCGTCCCCCGAGGGCTCCCAGGCGCCGTCATACACGATACGAAGCAAGCCGTTAGGCGTACCATTGAAGCGCTGCATAGCGGCGCCGTGGCCTCGATAAACGGCAAGTCCATAGAGCTAGGCTTCGACACGATATGCCTGCACGGCGATAATCCGAAAGCCCTAGCCTTCGCCCGCAGCCTGCGCAGCGCTCTAGAAAGCGCCGGCATAGCATTGCTACCCTTTGCCCAAACTCGATGAACGCTCCCGATAAGGCAGACGGCAATTATGGCCCGGAGCCGGCTTTCCGCTTCGAAGCCTACGGCGAGGGGGCGGTCATCGTCCTGCTCGGCGAGGGCATAGATGAACGCAATTACCGCAGGCTGAGCGCCTTGGCTGAACGGCTGCGCGCGGAAGCGCCCCGGGGCTTTCAGGAACTGGTACCGGCCTACTCTAGCCTCCTCGTCGTGTTCGATCCGCTCGTTTCCGCGCCGGCGGAAGTGCTTGCCTGCCTCCGCTCCGCGGCGGCTAGCCTTGGCCCCCTAGCCGCTCTCAGCCCAGCACGCGTCGTCGAATTGCCCGTGGCCTATGGCGGCGACTATGGCCCCGACCTGGCGGAAGCCGCCGCCGGCGCGGGGCTATCGGAACGCGAGTACATAGCCCTGCATGCGGGCAGGGACTATCTTATCTATATGCTGGGCTTCAGCCCCGGCTTTCCCTACCTAGGCGGCATGGATAGCCGGCTGGCCAGGCCCAGGCTCAAAAGCCCCCGGGCCAAGGTGGCCGGGGGCTCCGTGGGCATAGCGGACGCGCAGACCGGCGTGTACCCGCAGGACAGCCCCGGCGGCTGGAACATCATAGGAAGGACGCCGCTCAAGCTCTTCGACCCCTGCCGCGAGCGTCCCGCCCTACTCGAGGCAGGCTCCTACCTGCGCTTCCTGCCTATAACGCCCGAGCGTTTCTCCGCGCTCCATGCCGGCGCACAAGCGGAGGCCAAGGCCGAAGGCAGCGCTATGGAAGGTGCTCAGGCCCCGGCGGGATCCGAATTGCTCGTGCTCAAGCCCGGAGCCCTGAGCATCATCGTTGACGCAGGCCGCTTAGGCTACCAGGCCAGCGGCGTGCCCCCTTCGGGCCCCATGGACGAGTACTCAATGGACCTAGCCACTATACTCGCGGGCAATCAACGAGGAGAGGCCTGCATAGAAGTCCTGCTCGGCGGCATGGAACTGCTCTTCGAGCGGCCTGCTTCCTTCGCCGTAAGCGGGGCTGCCGTTCCCCTATTCCTCGACGGGGTGCCGGTGGCCCGCAATCGCGCCTTGCATGCTAAAGCGGGGTCCGTACTGCGCATGGGCACAGCAGAAGAAGGGCTGCGCGCGTATGTAGCCATACGCGGAGGCTTTAGCTTACCAGCGGTCATGGGCAGCCGCAGCACCTTCATGCGCGGAGGCTTCGGCGGCTTAAGCGGGCGCGCCCTTGCGGCAGGGGACAGGCTGGCCTTCGCGGCCTTTAGCGGGCCGGTATCAGCGCCGCCCTTCCTTGCCGCCAATGCCGAAGGAGCGGCGTACGCCGAGTCCATCATCGCGACCAAGAGCGAACTCGTACTGCGTGCGCTGCCCGGCCTGGAAAGCGACCGCTTTAGCGAGGAAGGCCTGCGGCGCTTTTACAACGAGGCATACAGGCTCTCGCCGAAGAGCGACCGCATGGGCTGCAGGCTCGAAGGGCCGGCCGTGGAGCACAGCCATGGCGCCGACATCGTATCATCGGGCGTACAGACCGGCACCGTGCAGGTTCCCGGCGACGGCCAGCCCATAGTCCTTATGGCCGACCGCCAGACTACGGGCGGCTATACGCGCATAGCCCAGGTCATCAAGGCTGACCTGCCCTTGCTCGGCCAGGCCCGCCCCGGCCAGCTCGTGCGCTTCAACAAGGTAAGCGTCGAGGAGGCGATTACGGCTTTACGGCAGAGAGAAGCGCTCTTGCGGAGCAGCTCAGGAGCGCCGGCGCCCAGGCAAGAAGGAAACGCGAAGCAGTATAGGGTAACGGTAGACGGAAAAGCCTTTGAGATCAGCGTAGAAGAACTGCCGTAGCTTGCGGTAAACGCTTCCTCTATCGCATACTATCATCATGCCGCATAACGACGATAGCGAATCGGGCAAGCTCAAGCTGGGCGACCACTGGAATGCCATAACGATCATCGCGCTCTCACAGAATAATCCGCTTAAAGCCATAGCCGAATTCGTGGAGAACTCCATAGACGCGGGGGCAAAAAACGTTACTATCGTGCGCGGCAAGCACAAGAGCGAACACTACCTTAAAATAGTGGACGATGGACATGGTATCAAAGATTTCCGCTATGTGGCTACGCATATAGGCGATTCGATTAAGCGCGAGCTCAAGCGTAAGGGCGAGCAAGGCCTCCAAGGCGAATTCGGCATAGGGCTTTTGTCATTCTGGACGGTCGGCGAAACCTGTACGCTCACATCGGCTGATGAGCAGGGCGTGGGCCGCAGCATGAAGCTCGTAAAGGGCAATCCTTCTTACGCTATCCGGGACGCGGGTACGCTCATAGGACGCACAGGCACCGAACTGCTCATAAGCCCCATACTCGCCGGCGTGCGGGTCCTATCCGGAGACAAGATACAAAACTTCCTGGCTTCAGAACTGCGCGACCGCATCGCCAAGAGCGGCGTACGCATTCGTATACTGGATCATTCTTCCCGGCGTGAACTCATCGTGGAACCGCGAAAATTTAAGGGAAGGCTCATCCATCAGCTCCCCGAGCCGCGCTGCCCCTTCGGGGATGTTTACCTGGAACTGTACTTTGTTGATCCGTCCCAGGATTCTTCCGTAGGGCTCTACAAACAGGGCACCCGCGTACTATCCGACCTTGTCAAACTGGACGCCTTCGATCGCGCTCCCTGGAATTCCCGCCAGATAGAAGGCATCGTGGATGCCTCCTTCCTGCAACTTACGCCGGGCACCCGCGACGGCGTTATCATGGATGAGGCCTTCGATTCAATGCGCGTAGCCCTGGAACCCGTCGAGGAAGCGCTCCTTTTGCTCCTTGAGGAGCAGCGTAAGGCCGAGGAGGACGAGGCTAGCAGGCATATACTCAATCGCGTAACCCGCGCCTTTCGCGAGGCCTTCCTGCGGCTGCCGAGCGAAGAATACGGCTGGCTGGCTGCCAGGACGCGGGAAAGCCGCAGGCCGCTCCCGGAAACAGGCGCGCAGACGACAGGCGCCCCAGGAAGCCCTGATTCGGGGCTTACTCAGTCCGAAGACGGGCTAACGCCTGCGGATGCAAACGCCGGCAACGAACAAGGGCTCGGCGACGCGGCCTTTGGCGAGTACCTGCCGGAACCCCTCGACCAGCAGGATGGACAGAAAAGCTTCTTCGATTTTCCCGGCCCCTTGCATAAGCTCATCATATCGCCCGCTTCATCGGTTCTAGGCGTAAGCGAGCGTAAGAAACTCAAGGCTATAGCGCGGGACCGCGCCGGCCGTACCGTCGATTCAGATGTGCTCTTAGAGTGGCGCATACTGGAAGGCGGCGGGAGCCTCGAAGGCGTAGATTCCGTATACGCGGAATACCTTGCGCCATCGGAACCCTGCGTCGTATCGATCGAGCTGCGCGCCACCCAAAACGACGAGCTGAGAGTGGCTAACGCCCTCATCACCGTGACCGCGGAGCTTATACAGCGTTCAGGCGGGGCGGGCGGGGCAAGCAGGAGAGGCCTACCCGGCTACACCTATCGGAAGGCTCCCGGCGAGCTTTGGCGTTCCCGCTACGACGAAGAACAGTCCATTATCTTTATCAATAACGCGCATGCGGACTTCGTATACGCCTCGCGGCACGCCATGACCAAGCTACGCTATATAACACGGCTTTTTACCAAGGAACTCGTGCTTGCCAACTTCCCCGAGGCCAGTAAAGAGGAAATCCTCGAGCGCATGGTTGAACTCTCCCTTTATACCGAAGAAAACTTAAAATAGACGCGATGCAAAGCTATTTCTACCCATAGTAACTTGACCTAATTCTCTGCGGCATGCTAGTTTCGCGTAATGAAACGCCCCCGGCGGTGCCGACTATGCGCATAAGCCTCCTCCAGTACGCCCCGGCGTGGCAGGACCGCGCTGCCTCGCGCAGGAAGATCGCGGGCATGCTCGCCGACGCGGCGCTCGCCGATACGGCGCTCGCGGGAGCTGAAGGGACGAACGCCGCCGACCAGGCCGAATGGCTGGTGCTGCCGGAAATGTGCCTCTCAGGCTTTACCATGGACGAGAAAGCGGCAAGCTGGGACGACGATGATTTTTCATTCTTTGCGAACCTTGCCCGAAAGCGGCGCTGCCACATAACGGCGGGCGGCGTCGAGCGGCGCGTGAACACGGCTTTCTGCTTCTCGCCCGACGGAAGCGTACAGAGCCGTTACGGTAAAAGGCAGCTCTTCTCTTTCTCTGCGGAAGAGAGCAGCTATACGCCGGGACGCGAGTCCGCGCACTACCGCGTAGGCGGCGAGAAGGGCCTGAAGGTATCGCAATCCATATGCTACGACCTGCGCTTTTCCTACCTGTATTGGCCTGACGCCCCGGCGATAGACGCCTACTGCGTAATAGCCGCCTGGGGCAAGGCGCGCGCCGCCCAGTGGAAGGCCCTCTTGCGGGCGCGGGCCATAGAGAATCAGGCCTTCGTCATAGGCGTTAACCGCATAGGCGAAGAGCCGGACGTGGCCTACGCAGGCGACTCCGCCGTTATAGGGCCTCGGGGCGAAGAGCTGCTGGATTGCGGAAACAAAGAAGGCCTGTTCTCCGTCGATATCGATGAGGCGGAAGCCGCCGCCTGGCGCGCCGCCTTCCCCGCGCTCAAGGATAGGCGCACGTAATGCCGGCCTTCGCCCACAATCCGCCCGTACCAAACGCCTCAATCATACCCGCAACCCTTATCGTCATTATCGTACTCCTCCTTCGTACACGCTCCTTCGGCGTCCGGCCGGTCGAAGCGAGCGAGCAGCCCCTCTAGGCCGGAATAGCGGTCGAAAAGACCGCGCCGCCCTAAACGCTGCACATCACGAAGGAGCCTTTTATGCAATCAAAATTCATATGGATGGACGGCGAACTCGTCCCCTACGCCCAGGCCACGATACCCTTCCTCTCGCCCGCCCTGCATTACGGTGCCGCGGTATTCGAAGGCATACGCTGCTATGACAGCCCCAAGGGCCCCGCTATCTTTCGGGCACGGGAGCACGCGGAGCGCCTCCTCGCATCAGCCAGGATTTTCGGCTTCAAGGCCCTGCCCTGGGATGCAGACGAGCTCGTGGATGCCTTCCGCGAGACGGTGGCGGCCAACGGCTTCGCCGAGTGCTATATACGCCCCCTTTTATACCTTTCCGGAGGCGGCTGGAACCTCAACATAGACGGCGGCAAGCCCTCGCTGGGCATAGCCGCCTGGGAATGGGGCAATTATCTGGGCGCCGAAGCGCTGCAAAAGGGCATACGGGCGGGCATATCGAGCTTCACGAGGCACCACCCCAACGCTACCATGACCAAGGCCAAGATATCGGGAAACTACGCCAATTCCATACTGGCCAAAACCGAATCCGTGCGCTTAGGCTTCGACGAGGCCATCATGCTGGATCCGCAGGGCTATGTGGCCGAATGCACGGGCGAGAATCTCTTCCTGGTGCGCAAAGGAAGAATTTATACCACGCCCGGCGCCGCTATTTTAGAAGGCATAACCAAGGACTCCCTGATAAAGGTAGCCGAGGATTTAGGCTACGCCGTAAGCGAGGCGCCGCTGTCCCGCGACCAGCTCTACGCAGCCGATGAGGTATTCGTGTGCGGCACGGCCGCCGAGGTGATAGCGCTCAGCGAAATAGACCACCGCGTCATAGGCTGCGGCAGCACCGGCCCGGTATGCAAGGCCGTGCAGCAGGCCTACCACGCCGCCGTGCGCGGAGCCCACCCCCGTTCAGCCGCCTGGCTCACGCCGGTAGCTGCCCAGGTCCCGCTCGCCGCGGACCGCGAAGCGGAGCTGGCTTCCGCCCGCTAAGCGATAGGCCGGGGCCGGCTCAGCGGGGGAACAGCTGGGCCAGCTCCGGGTCTATCACTTCGCAGGAACTCGGCGCGTCCAGGAGCGTCCTCAACGAGCTCGGCACCGGCACGGTTGAGCCTATGAGCGGCTCCACCACGGTATCGAACTTTGCCGGGTGGGCGGTGGCCACGAGTATGGCCGGCTCATCGGGATAGTATGCGCCGCGCGTAAAGGCGGCGGTGGCGCTATGGGGGCAGAGGAGGTAACCCGCTTCGGCCCAGTAGCGCGCAATGGTATGCCGAATTTCGTCGTCGCTTACGCTATGGGCTGTAGCCTCCCGACCTAGCTCTGCCAGGTCCGGATAAAAGGCTCGCAGGCGCTCAAGATTGCTCGGGTCGCCCACGTCCATGGCATTGGCTATAGTGGCAACGCTGGGGCGGGGCGTATAGCTGCCGCTCTGCAGGAAGTCAGGCAGCGCGCGGTTGGCGTTCACCGCCATGACGATGCGGCCTATGGGCGCGCCCATGGCTCGTGCCCAGTACGCGCCCATCACGTCGCCCAGGTTGCCGCTCGGCACTACGAGGAGGGGCTTCTTCCCGGTTTCAGCCATAAAAAGCACGACGGCGTGGGCATGGTAGGCAGCCTGGGGCAGGAGCCTGCCTAAGTTTATGCTGTTGGCGGAAGAGAGGCGATAGAGCGCCGAGAGCTCGGAGTCGCGGAACGCCGCCTTTACCAAGCGCTGGCAATCGTCGAAGCTGCCCCGCACAGCGTAGGAGCGCACGTTATCGTCCCAACAGCAGAGCTGCTTACGCTGCCTGTCGGACACCCCGCGCTCGGGAAAAAGGACGCGCACGGCCAGGCCCGCCCGACGATGGAAAGCCGCCGCCACCGCGCCGCCGGTATCGCCTGAAGTGGCTACTAATATGGTAAGCGGCCCCTCGGCCCCTGATATAGCCCTCCCGCTAACATCGCTTTCCAGTTCTTCCATGCAGCGCGCCAGGAAGCGCGCGCCGAAATCCTTGAACGCGGCCGTGGGGCCGTGAAAGAGCTCGAGCACGCGCAGCGGGGCTGAGCGGCCGTCGCTTGCTTCCGCCCCAGCGCCTGCCTTCAAGCCGGCAAGCGGCGCAAGCGGCACCGGAAAGGAAAACGCGTCAGCGCATATAGCCGGCAGCGCCGCTTCAAGGCGGTCGCCGGCAAAGAAGGGCTCGAGGAGGGCTAAGGCGCGCGCGGCGTAGGGCGTGGACGGGTCAAGCGCGGCGGCCTTAAGGCGCGGCAGGGACTCGGGTACGTAGAGTCCGCCGTCGGGGGCGAGCCCCGCCAGCAGGGCTTCCGAAACGCTCGCCTGCGGGCTCTTGCCCCGCGTGCTTACGAATTTCATAGACCGGCCTCCAGGCCTTCCGGCACGAGCCTGGCTCCCTTCGTGGCCACGATTGAGGCCCAAAGGTCTAGCTCTATGCCGGCAGCCTCCCAGGCGGCCGCCATGGCGGCGCCCGCGCGCCGGGCGTCCTCAAGGCTCCTGCAGAGCGCGAAGAGCGAAGGGCCTGAGCCCGATATGGAGCAGCCTAAAGCGCCGGCCTTTAAGGCTGCTCGCTTTACGGTGCCAAAGGCGGGTATAAGCTTAGCGCGCCTGGGCTCAACGAGCACGTCGCTCAAGCAGCGCCCCATCAGGTCCAGGTCTGCGGTATAGCAGGACGCAATGAACGAAGCCAGGTTGGCGGATTGGGCCACGTAATCCTTAAGCGGCAGCTCTGAAGGCAGGGCGGCGCGGCTCGTGCGCGTATCAAGCTCCATATGCGGATGCGCCAGGGCAACGGCCAGGCCCGCGGGCAGGGGCACGCGCACAAGCTCGACGGGGTCCACGGAACGCAGCAGGGTAAGGCCGCCGTATATGCAGGGAGCGGCATTGTCGCCATGGGCCGAACCGCTGGCAAGCTCCTCGCCTAAGAGGGCGTAGGCTAAGAGGCGCTCGGGCGGCAGGGGCCGCGGCAGCAGCGCGTTGGCCGCCACGAGAGCGGCGACTGAGCTGGCCGCTGAACCGCCCATGCCGCTGGACAGGGGTATGCCTTTTCTAATGCGCAGCCTAAAGCCCCAGCTCAGGGCCTCGTCGCGGAGCAGGCGTAAAAGCGCGATCCCGGCGGTATTGCTGCCGGCATCCAGGGGCAAACCCACGCAGCCCGCCGCGCAACCGTCTATAGACTCGATGAGCACCCTTGGCGGCTCGCCCGGAGATGGATCCAGGCGCTCAACGCTCACGGTGTCGCCTACCCCCTCTACAGGAAAGCCCAGTATATCGAAACCCACGGCCACGTTGGCTATCGTGGCCGGCGCGAAGGCCGTCGCTTTCGTTGTATGCACAAGAGACTCCTCTATGCGGAATGCCTAATCTACTGAACCCGCGCTATACGCTGGCCACGCCATACTACGAAAAGACCGGCTACGTAGCAAGACAGGTACAAGGATCGCGCATAGAGGCCGCTTTCAAGGCGCCTTAGTGCCCAAAAGGCATTTTGACATGAAGGAGAGGGTATTGGCGACAATGGCCCTCGTTTCATCCGAATCTTGGAAGACATCAAAAGCGTGGCGCCCCTCCGTATAGCGGACTACATTAAGGACGCTTCCATTGGCTTCCATTTTCTTTATATAGCTTTCCATACGCTTCAGCTCGGTCGCATTATCCTGGCCTGCTATGACGACTTCTATGGGGAAACCGGAATTTGGAATTGGCGTCATATCGGTAATGGATGCGTAGTAAAGGCTTGTTCCTTTAATGCTGCCGTCAAGCAATCCGCCTTTCGAAGCAAGTGACGCGACAGGGGCCCAATTACTGGAAGATGCGAACAAGAATAGCTTCGAGGGATCTATAAAAAGCGATTTCTTTTGCTTTTGGAGGAATTTTACCAGATCGGGAAAATCGCTCGAAGCCTGCCCTACAGTCATAACAGCAGCCGCGGCTCCCGTGGTGGCCGCGGCGGCGCTCCAGGATACATAATATGCCGCATCAGGAGCGGAAGCCCCATTCAGCGAGCGCACCCTCGTATCCGGCAAGCCAACCACGATGAGCACAAGCGGCAAGGATTTATCAAATTTAAAATCAGGCGGCCAATATATATCGACGCGCTGGCCTTCTTTATAGACATAGCTGGCAACCTGGGTATTGGATGCCTGCGGCGGCAATCCGTAGACCAAGGGTACCAGTTCATTCACCTTCCCCAGGCGTACCGATCCCAGCTCGGTTTCAGGTTTCGCGTTTTCAGGCGCGCAAGCTGCCATACCGGCCATCGCGACGATGCAAGCCATGGCGAGAAACACGCCAAAGAGCTTACGAAAGAACGTGCTTTGGATATTCATTTCTGCCTCCTGCTTTTTTTAGAAAGCATATGCAAGGCAACGGCGAAAAATAGGCGAAGATGATAGGATGCTAATTTTGCTTTCTAATTGTTACCGAAAATACTATCATAAAGCGAATTCTTGTCAATATATATTCACCGGCCGCCGCGCGGCCGCGTTTAGCTCAATTGGCGCACGGATTATAGGACGCCCGCTTGCCCAGGCCCGCGCAATCCGCTACTATACATGGCATGAACGGTCTATCCTTGCCGCCCGCGCGGCCCGACCATACGATTAGACTCAGCCTCGTCGCGAAACCTTTGCCCAGGGAAGCCTGGTCCTGGCGTGCGGCGGGTTCGCGCGCCTAGCCGCCACGCGCGGCTACGAGGCGCCGGAGCGTAACGGAGCTCCGCGAGGCGACCCGCCCTGCTACTTCCGCCTTAAGCCGGGCCTGGCTCCCGGCGCCCGCCCCCGCGGCGGCTACACCTAAACAATGGAGACTTCACCATGGAACGTAAACGCATACTCACGGGCGACCGCCCTACCGGAAAATTGCACTTAGGCCACTACGTAGGCTCGCTGGCCAACCGCGTGCGCCTGCAGGACGAGTACGAATGCTTCTTTATCATAGCCGACCTGCATACCCTTACCACCAAGCCCGAGAAAGAAAACATAGAGGGCCTAGCCGACAACGTGCGCTCGGCCGTGCTGGACTACCTTGCCTGCGGCATAGACCCGGCCCGCTCGGTGATTTACCTGCAGTCGGCCGTGCCCGAGGTCGTAGAGCTGTCGCTTTTCTTCCAGAACCTCGTTACCGTGCCGCGCCTCTCTCGCATACCCAGCCTTAAAGAGATGGCCCAAGGCGCGGGCATAGAGGAAATGCCCTTCGGGCTCTTAGGCTATCCAGTGCTCCAGGCCGCCGACATACTCTTGCCGCGCGCGCACCTGGTGCCCGTGGGCAAGGACAACGTGGCCCACGTTGAGATTACCCGAGAATTGGCGAGGCGCTTCAATTATCTTTACGGCGATACCCTGCCGGTGCCCGAGGTGCTCGTGTCCGACTTCGGCTCCCTCGTGGGCACCGACGGCGACGCCAAAATGTCCAAGAGCCTCAACAACGCCATATTCCTGTCCGACGACGAAAAGACCGTGCAAAAGCGCGTCATGTCCATGTTCACCGACCCCAAGCGCACCAGCGCGGACATACCCGGCACCGTTGAGGGCAATCCCGTGTTCCAGTACCACGACGCCTTCAACCCGGACAAGGCCGAGGTGGAAGACCTTAAGTCGCGCTACCGGGCCGGCAAAGTGGGCGACGTGGAAGTAAAGGAAAAACTGGCCCGCGCCCTCAACGCCTTCCTCGACCCCATACGCGAGCGCCGCGCCCGGTACGAAGCCCAGCCTGGCCTCGCCGACGAGGTCGTGTACGACGGCACCCTGCGCATGCGCGAAGAGGCCCGCGCCACGCTTAACGCGGTTAAAAAGGCCATGGGCTTAAGCAGCCTCTGGAACCGCATAGCCCGCAAGGCCGAGGACGTCAAAAAGAAGCGCGATAAGGCCGGCTCGTAAGCGTTATACGGCGCGCCCCGCCAAGGCGGGTCGCGCTAAGCCCACGCCATATTGCCTTTAGCGCTAGAGCCTCTATACTGATAGCATGGAGGCTCGTATGAAAAAAGCCCTTGCCTTGTGCGCATCAATCCTGCTTATCCTCTCCCTCATGGGCTGCCAAAGCTTCGACTCTGCCAGTTCGGAGCTTGAGGATCTCTCCTGGGAACTTATGTTCCTCTTACCCGAGGATGGCACTGATACCGTAGTCGTCTACTATTTCCTTGAAAATGGCACGGTAAGCCCGCGCAGCGATTATATCATCGACGCCCTGACCACCGGCCTGGCCAACGCTATACGCGAGGAGGGGCACAGCGCTAAGCTCGTGAGCCGCGGGGCCTTGGATCGCATACTCGAAGAGCAGTCATTTCAGCTATCAGGCCTCGCGGATAGCCGCAGCCAGCTGGCCTTGGGCAAGCAGCTCGGCGCGGATATTATCGTTACCGGCAGCATTAGCCCCAGAGACGGCTACTACGAGATAAACGCCCAGCTTATACGAGTAGAAAACGGCGTAGTCCTAGGCGGCGTCATCAGGTCTATCTACCTGGAATAGGCCCTTAGCGGGCAAGCCGGGTTAAGGCGGTAAAGCGCCGCGCCGACACTTAAGGCAGGAGCATCGATGAACACCATGCTTAAGTCCGCGATCAGCCTCGCGCTCGCGTTTGCAATAGCTTCCTGCCTGCCCGCCAGCGCGCAGGCGGGACCCGCGGTACCGTTGCTCATAGCTAGCGAAATTCCCGGGCTTACCGAGTTCGCGCTTGAGAGCCTGGACCGACCTCCGCTAGCCTTCAAAGAAGTATGGGCCTACCTCATGGCGGGCGAGGAACGTTTCCTGCCCACCGATGCGCCTATAAGCGACTTAGCCTATTTCTCCGCCCGCATATCCAGTAAGGGCGAGCTCTATGGCACGCCCAATGTGGAACGCCTCTCAGGTATAAAAGCTCGCAAGCACCTCGTGCTTGCCGAAGTGACCAACCAGGCCCTCATACACTTCGTGCTCAATCCCGCCTATCCCCTGCGGGACAAGCTCATTAAAGACCTTGCGGCGGCAGCCAAGCCCTATGACGGCGTGAACATAGACTTTGAGCTCATTCGGTCCGACGACGGACCCGCCTTCCTTGAGTTCCTGCGCCTCCTGAAAAAAGCCGTAGGCACTAAAACGCTCTCGGTATGCGTGCCTGCCCGCACCCGCAAAATGGACGATGCCTACGATTACGTTAAGCTGGCCGCTATAGCCGACCGGGTATTCGTCATGAGCTACGACGAGCATTGGAGCGGCAGCGCGGCAGGCCCCGTATCGTCCATAGGCTGGGCAAGCCGCGTTGCAACATGGGCCTCGGCTTCCGTGGGGCCGGCCAAGCTTATCATGGGCATGCCCTTTTACGGCCGGGCATGGGGGGACAAAAGCCCCGCAGGAGCATACAAATATTCAAGCGCATCCCAAAAAATCGCCGAGCAGAGCGCGTCGCCCGGCCGCAATGCGGAGGGCATACCCTACTTCCGCTTCAGCGAGAATATCAATCTCATTATGTACTTCGATGACGCCTACTCAACCCGCTTACGGGGCGAAGCCTACCAGAAAGCGGGGGTCGCGCACATAGGCTTCTGGCGCCTGGGGCAGGAGGATCCCGCTATATGGCAGGTGCTGCGGCTTAAGTAAAGCAGCGCCTCGGCAGCGCCTGCCATAGGGCTACAAAAAGGCTCCTCCGTATATACCCCCGCTCTCTTTTCTGTCAGAATAATGCACTGAAAGAGGGTCATATGGACGAGCAGCAGCCTGACATTCCGCATAAGCGCAGGCCGCGCTACCGGGGCACGCATCCCCGGAGTTTTTCCGAGAAATACAAGGAACATGATCCGCTAAAATACCAGAGCGATGTAGAGCGGGTGCTTTCGCGCGGGGATACCCCGGCGGGCATGCATCGATCCATTTGCGTGACTGAAATACTTCAAATACTCGACCCTAAACCCGGCGACCAGGTAGTGGACGCCACGCTCGGTTACGGCGGCCATGCGCGCGAACTGCTTAAGCGCATCATACCCGGCGGGCGCCTCGTTGGCCTGGATGCCGACCCCGTAGAGTTGCCCAAGACCTACAGGCGCCTGGCCGCCGAAGGCTACGGCCCGGACGTATTGAGCGTGTACAACGCGAATTTCTCCGCACTTAACAGCGTACTGAGCGAGGCAGGCATGCATGGCGCTGCCATTATACTAGCCGACTTGGGACTTTCCTCCATGCAAATAGACAATCCGGAGCGCGGCTTTACCTTTAAACGCTTCGGCCCCCTGGATATGCGTATGGACCCGTCCAAAGGAAGGTCGGCAGCCGAGCTGCTTCGCTCAATAAGCGAGCAGGATTTGGCTGAACTCCTGGCTACCAACGCGGATGAACCCGACGCTAAGGCCATAGCGAAGGTCATGACGCGGCGCAGGGGCACGCTCAACAACACCGAGGACCTGGCCGGGCTCATACGGGAACTGCTGGGCAGCATGGGCCGCGGCAAGGATGAGCGCGTCAAGGCCATACGGCGCTGTTTCCAAGCCCTGCGCATTGCGGTAAACCAGGAATTCGCCGCGCTTGACTCTTTTTTGGCCGCGCTGCCCTCCTGCCTAGCCCCCGGCGGCCGCGTAGCCATACTCAGCTTCCACTCGGGCGAGGATACGCGCGTCGTACGAGCCTTCGAAGAAGGAAAGCGCGATGGGCTCTACCGCGCCATATTCGACAGCGATATACGGGCAAGCCCCGAGGAACGATACGCGAATCCGCGCTCCAAGTCCGCCCGCCTGCGCTGGGCCGAGCGCGCCTAGAAACGAAAGCCTTGCGGAGAAACGGAATCGGCGCGACACTGTTCAGGTGGAGGCCAGGGCATGAGCGAACATCTGGGTCAAAAAGCCGTATCGAGCGATAAGGCCGGGCGGCTTAAGGCGATAATCGATAAGCTAGCGGCCGGTGCTTCGCCGGCCGCGGTGAAAAAAGAGTTCCACGACCTTATCAAGGACGCGGACGCGGTGGAGGTGGCCGCGCTCGAGCAATCCCTCATCGAAGGCGGCCTGCCGGTAGAAGAAGTGCAGCGGCTCTGCGACGTACACGCCGATATCTTTAAGGCCGGCCTGGAGCGTGGAGAAAAGGCCCAGGGCATGAGCGGCCACCCCGTGCATAGCTATTTGGCCGAGAACAAGGAAGCGCGTAAACGAGCGCGAGCCCTGAGCCTGGCCGCGTGGACAGGTGGCCTCGATGCTCTAAGAATCGCCGCGCAGGGCCTTAAGCCCATCATCGTCCACTATACGCGCAAGGAGAATCAGCTCTTCCCCTATCTCGAGCGCAGCGGCTTTACCGGGCCGTCTAAAGTCATGTGGGGCAAGCACGACGAGATACGCGCCGTTTTCCGCGAGCTGGATGCGGCAGTAGATGCGGGCGACGCCAAGGTTGCCCGCGCCAAGGCCAGGGACTTGGGCCGGCGCGTACGCATGATGATATTTATGGAAGAAAAGATACTTTTGCCCAACGCGCTTAAGCGCCTATCCGAGACGGACTGGGCGGAGCTTCGGCGCGGCGAGGACGCTATAGGCTTTGCCTGGATAAAGCCCGGCGCGGTATACGATCCGGCCCTGGCGGGAAGGGCGAGCGGCGCAGGCCAGCCGGCGGCGGGGGGCGCCTACGCCGGCTTCAACGCCGCGGTGGAAGCCGCGATAGCCAAGGCAGACGCGGGCGCGAACCAGGGGCGGCAAGCCGGCGCTATACCGCTCTCGGTAGGCGGCTTACCCCTCGATTTCCTCGACCGCATCCTTAAAAGCCTGCCCGTGGATATATCCTTCGTAGACGCCGACGACAAGGTCATGTACTACTCGGACTCTCCGCACCGCGTCTTTCCCCGCAGCCCGGCCATAATCGGGCGCTCGGTACAGAACTGCCATCCGCATAGCAGCGTGGCCATCGTAGAGAAAATCCTGAGCGCCTTTAAGAACAAGGAGAAGGATAAGGCGGATTTCTGGATAGAGATGAACGGCCGCTTCATCATCATATCCTACAAACCTATCTACGATGACGCTGGCGTATACCTGGGCACCCTGGAAATGAGCTGGGATGCCACCGATATACGCGCCTTGGAAGGCCAGAGACGGCTCCTCGACTGGTAGGCAGGCCTTTGCTTTACCGGCTGGCGTACGGAGCAGCCGGTAGGGCCTGGCGCGGGGCGGCTTAGCCCAGCTCCGAGCTTTGCCGGTCTAATTTATTTATTTAAGTATTTGAATACCTTATTGACGAATTAAAAACAATGCGCTATATTTATGCCAGAACATAGCTGACCGGCGCTATCAAACAAATCCAAACGTCGGCCACAAGGAGTATGGTATGAAGAAAACCTTAAACTCCACGGTATCGTGGGTAGGCAAGGTCGATTGGGATTTAGCGCGTTTCCATGGGGACGAATATTCCACCCATAAGGGCTCAAGCTACAATAGCTATGTGATAGAGGAAGGCAAAACCGTCCTCATCGACACGGTGTGGAAGCCCTTCGCCAAGGAATTCGTCGACAACCTGGAAGCGGAGGGCCTCCTTGCCAAGCTCGACGCGGTCATAGCCCAGCATGCCGAGGTGGACCATTCGGGAGCCCTGCCCGAGCTTATGCGCCGCCGCCCTGACCTGCCCATTTACTGCACGAGCAACGGCATAAAGTCCCTCAAGGGCCATTACCACGAAGACTGGGACTTTCATCCGGTAAAGACCGGCGACGAATTCGAGCTTGGCAACGGCAAGAAGCTCGTGTTCGTGGAAGCGCCTATGCTCCATTGGCCGGACAGCATGTTCTCCTATATGACCGGCGACGCCATACTCTTCTCTAACGACGCCTTCGGCCAGCACCTGGCCACCGAGCGCCTCTATAACGACCTCGTGGACCAGGACGAGCTTTGGGATGAGTGCGTCAAATACTACGCGAACATACTGACGCCCTTCTCCGCCCTGGTTAAGGCCAAGATCGAGCAGGTGCTCTCGCTGAAGCTGCCGGTAAGCATGATAGCCACCAGCCACGGCGTCATATGGCGCGACAACCCCACGCAGATCGTGCTCAAGTACATGGAGTGGTGCCAGGAATATAAAGAAGACCGCGTCACCATACTCTACGACACCATGTGGGAAGGCACCCGCGCGCTCGCCGATACCATGGCGCGAGCCATAAGCGAAGCATCGCCCTCGACTACGGTCGTCTCGCACTGCCTGTCCAAGTTCGATAAGAACGACGCGCTTACCGACGTCTTCCGCTCTAAGGCCATACTGCTCGGCTCGCCTACGATCAATAAGGGTATACTGACCGCCATAGCCGGAGCCGTCGAGGAGATGAAGGGCCTTAAGTTCAAGGGCAAGAAGGCCGCCGCCTTCGGTACCTACGGCTGGTCAGGCGAATCGGTAAAGCTGCTCAGCGACGCGCTTAAGGAATCGGGCTTCGATGTCGTCGATGAAGGCTTTAAGGCTCTCTGGAATCCCGACCCCGACGCGCTCAAGGCCGCCTATGCGTACGGCAAGGCCTTCGCGGAGAAGATCAAGGATTAAGAGGCCGCTTCATGCCGCCCTGCGCCAAGGTGGCAAGGATAAGCGAGCCCGCGCCGAGCTCGGCCATGCGGGATGAGAAGACGGGCCAGCTCTCTTCGGGCAATTCGATCTCCAGGCTCACTTCTTCAGCGAACTTATCCTTGACCATGCGCGCTCCGGCGGCATCCATGTACTGGCGAGCGCGCTCAAAAAGCGTATAAGGAAGGGTAAGGGCGACGGTACGCGAAGGGACGAGCTCGGCCCTTCGCGCCGCGGCCAGGACGGCCTTGCCCGCTTCGGAATACGCTTTTACGAGGCCACCGGTACCTAAGAGCGTACCCCCGAAGTAGCGGGTAACCACCACGGCTACATTGCCCAGGCCCGAGCCCTTGAGCACGGCCAGGAGCGGCCTGCCCGACGTGCCTGAAGGCTCCCCGTCGTCGGAGCAGAACTCGGTGACGCTCTTGCCGCCGCCTATGACAAAGGCAGGCACATGGTGGCTGGCGTCGGGAAATTCGCGCTTGATGTCGGCTATGAAGGCTTTGGCGGCCTCTACGCTTTCGACAGGAGCGAGCGAGGCTATAAAACGGGAATTCGATACGCTCAACTCGCGCCGCACGGGCTCAAGGGCTACGATCAGCATGGCCGCAGTATACCATAATTTTAGAAGCGGCACGACTGGACAAGCGCGTCGCGCCCTCCTATAGTTTGCATATGGCTAACGATGTACTCATTGTAGATGACTCCATGGTCGCGCGTATGGCCATTAGAAACTTCCTCAAGCCTACAGGCGCGACACTTCGCGAGGCTGCCAGCGGAGAGGAAGCGCTGGAAGTTTTAGATACAGGCTATTCCCCTGCCATCATATACTTAGACCTTACCATGCCCGGCATGGGCGGCGCACTAGCCCTGCAGGAAATACGCGCCAGGAAGCCTTCGCTGCCCGTCGTCGTGATAACGGCGGACGTTCAGTCGCAGACGTTAGAGGAGCTTGGCCGTTACGGCGTAAGCGGCGTCATACGCAAACCGGCCGACAAGGTATCCGTCCTTACCTGGTACGGCAAGGCCGCGGCACGCTAAGCCCACATGGACCGTATCGCCCCGTTCACCGAACTTGAGATAGATGCCCTTAAGGAGCTCATGAACACCGGCGTAGGCAGGTCCGCGCGGGCCATGTCCGAACTGCTCAATAGACAGGTTCGACTCAACGTACCTCGCGTCTGCGTGCTGGACAATGAGAGCAGAGCCGACTTCGTAAACGCTGAATTCATTCCCGACACGCGCTATGCCATAGCCAAGCAGGGCTTCATGGGGCTGTTTGAGGGCACCGGACTCTTCATACTGCCCTATGACGAGTGTTTAAGCATGGCCGGCATGATAGGCCTAAGCGAAGACCTGACAGAGAGCATGGTGCCCGACATCATAGAAGAGCTGTCGAATCTAGTGCTTGTCTCTTGCGTAGGCTTTATCGCGAGCAGCCTGGGCAAGAAATGCAGCTTCACGACGCCGGAATTCCAGAAAGCCAGGGAATCCTGCGCGGAAGGCTGCGAGTCGCTGCTCGAAGCGGATATGGTATCCCTCGGCTTCCGTACCGCCTTACGCTTCAGGGATTCGGACGCCGATGCCCACCTTATCCTTACCATGTCGGGATCTTCTCTTCCCTGGCTTAAGGAAGCTCTCGGCGCGTATATAGAGGGTCTACAATGCTCAACGATATCAGGGTAGCCTTCGCCATAGAATCGACGCAAACGCTCAATGGCATGGAAGAGGCCATACTGGCCCTTGAACAAGGCGCAGAGGACGCGCTCGGCCTGCTCTTCCGCCATGCGCACACCCTCAAAGGCTCAGCCGGCATCGTGGGCATGAAACGCCTTGAGAGCTATGCGCATACGCTTGAACACCGCCTCAGCGCATTTCGCGAAGGAGGCAAGGCGGCGGATAAAGCCTTATGCGACGCGCTTTTGGCCTGCAAAGACCGATGCGGCGCCATACTTGCCGAGGAGCCCATAACGATGGGGGACGAGGCGAGCGACGAGGCTATGGCGGAAGCGCCCTTAAGCGCCGAGGATGAACAGAGCATACGTGATCTGGATACGGCCCTCGGCATAGAAAGCAAGGCCGAAGAGGAAAGCGCGCCTGAAACCACATATCGCGACCAAGCGCGAAAGGCGGTACCGGAACTCTACCAGGGCGGCGTGCGGGTACCGGACGCCAAGCTGGACGCCCTGGTAAATCTTGTAGGTGAATTAGTGACCGTGCAGGCGCAGTTCACGCGCATGGCCTCCGATTCAGCGGACCGCTCCATGCAGGGCCTGTCGGAAACGCTTAAGCGCCTGGTGGGAGACCTCCGCACTGCGTCAATGGATATGCGCCTCATGCCCGCGGACAGCCTGTTTTCCAAATTCCAGCGCCTTACGCGCGACTTGGCCTCTGAGCTGGATAAAGAAGTGGAACTCCTCGTCAGCGGCGGGAATACCGAACTGGACAAATCCGTTATCGAGGGCCTTGCCGAGCCCATGCTGCACATCATTCGCAACGCCATGGACCATGGCATAGAGGAGCCAGAGGCGCGACTCAAGGCGGGCAAGGGCCGCCGCGGCCAGCTGCGCATAACGGCGAGCCATGAAGGCGCGTCGGTGCGCATACGGGTAAGCGACGACGGTCGCGGCATAGACTGCGATCGCGTGCATAGGAAGGCCCTAGAACGCTCTTTGTTGGCCCAGAACGACAAGCCTTCTAAAGAGGAGATCCTCAATCTGCTCTTCCTGCCCAACTTTAGCACAAGCGATACCGTGTCTACGGTGTCAGGCAGGGGCTATGGCCTGGATATAGTAAAGGCCGCAGTCGAGCGCCTGGGCGGCGAGATCCACGTGGAAAGCCACATGGGCAAGGGCACCGACTTCATTATCGACATACCCCTTACCATAGCCATCATAGACGGCTTCCTTGCGCGCATAGACGACAGGCTCTTCATACTTCCGCTGGCCAACATCGCCGAATGCTACGAACGGCACCGCCCTGATCCGAGCATTCGGGAGCGGCTCATCGAGCGAAACGGCGAATTCATCCCAGCTATAAACCTGGAACAGACCTTCGGCATAGCGCGGGCCAAAGATCCAGGCGATAGCCAGGAGATGGTCATAGCCACGGCATACGGCGCCAAAATAGCGCTCGGCTTCGACAAGCTGCTGGGCGGCTATCAGACGGTAATAAAGCCCTTAGGCGAGCTCGCGGGGCACTTGGCGGGCATATCCGGTTCGGCTATCCTTCCTGACGGCGCGGTAGCCCTGATATTGGACGTAGGGAGCCTCTCGCGCCTGGCAAAATAAGCGGACGAAGGGCGAACGCGCAATCATGAAGAAATACCTGGTACTTGCGGGCAATATAGGAGCGGGAAAATCCACCTTGGTGGGTCTTTTGGCTGATAAGCTGGGCTTTAGGCCCTACTACGAGCCGGTGGCGGAGAATCCCTACCTCAAGGATTTCTACGCCGATATGGAGCGCTGGGCCTTCCACTCGCAAACGTACTTCTTAAGCCACCGCGTGCGTTCCCACCGGGCGCTCATGGACGACCCCTGGTCCGTGGTACAGGACCGTTCGCTCTACGAAGACGCCGAGGTGTTCGCACGCAACCTCTACGAGCGCGGCTCTATGAGCGCCCGCGATTGGGACAGTTATCGGGAACTCTACCGTACCTTAACCACCCTGCTCCCGCCGCCCGACCTCGTCGTATATATACGGGCGTCGGTGCCTACCCTGAAAAAGCGCATAGCCCTTCGCGGCCGCGGTTTCGAGGCCGACATACCCGACGAATACCTGGAAGGCCTCAACCGGCTCTATGAGGATTGGATAAACGGCTTTTCTCTGGCTCCCGTGCTGGTCATACCGGGCGACCGCATGGATTTCGTGGAGGAATCGCGCGACCTCAAGGCTATAATACGCAGTATAGAGCAACGCCTACGGGATCAGCAGGGGCTGCTCTTTCCCCTCGGCATGGGAACTAGGCCTTCTTAGCCACGAAGTTCCGTATAAGCTCCCGGTAGCCGGGCTCGAGCCAGGCATACTCGAGTATGGCCTCAAGGTAGCCTGAGGGCTCCCCGGTATCCAGGCGCAAGCCTTCCATGCTCTTCCACGCCACCTTGCCCTCGTCTATAAGCTTATTAAGCGCGTAAATATGGTAGTACTCGCCGCCCTCATGGGCCTTCCAGCCTTCGGCTAAGAGCGCGAAGAACTCCGTGGTGTACAGATAGCGGCCTATGGATATTTCATGGCTGGGCTCTGTGCCCCTGGGGGGCTTCTCGACGAAGCCGCGCACATGCAGGCCGTCAGGAGCAGGATCTATGACCCCGTAACGCGACACGTCGCCCGGGTCGCGCAGCGCGGCCAATACCGAACAGCCGGTCTCCTCGTATACGTCCATGAGCTGCCTGGCCAGGGGCTTGTCCCCGAAGTGTATATCGTCGGGATAGGCTACCACGCAGGGCTCGCCGCCTAAAAGCGGGGCCGCCTGCAAGAGCGCGTGCCCGGTGCCGCGCATCTCGGTCTGGCGCACGTAGCTGAAACGCGCCTTGGGCGGCGCGACGGCCTCAAGTTTGTCCGCTCTGCCCTCACGGGCGAATACCGCCTCCAGCTCTATGTCCCGGTCAAAGTAGTCGTCCAAAACCTTCTTGCGGCGGCTGGTTATTATGATTATATCCTCTATGCCGGACGCTATAAACTCGTCCACGATAAAAGATATAGCTGGCTTGGTAAGGAGGGGGAGCATCTCCTTGGGGAGCGCCTTGGTGGCCGGCAGAAAGCGAGTGCCATAGCCGGCGGCTACGATTATACCCTTCATGCGGCCATGATAGCGCGCTCCAAGCGCAAAGCGCAAGCGCGGGGAATAGCCGAGAATTTGACTTATTGGATTTTTGTGTGATAATTGCCGGATGAACAAGACGATAAAGGACCGGCGGCAGCGTCTTGCCCGCTTCTTATTCCCCGATTTCCCCGATGCCGCCATGGCCCCGCCGCAGCTTAAGGTAACGACACTATCCTTCTATGCCATACTGGCAACGAGCATTGTCGCCTTGCCTACTACCCTGATTCGCGATGTCTCCGCGGGCAACAAGGCCATGATCGTGAGCCAGGTCATCTATATCGCGCTCCTCCTGGGAGGGCTTTTCTTTCTTTGGGCGGGCGGCAGCCTCCGCCAAGTGCGTATCTGCTTCGGCCTTGCCGTAGCGATGCTCATAGCCGGCCTCATAGCCAGCGCCGGAGGGGCGCGCGGGCTGGGCTTCTTCTATATAATCGCCGGCTATCCCGTGCTCTACCATGTCCTGGGCCTTTCCGGTGGGGTAGCCGTGCCGCTCATAGTCGCCGTCGGCATATACATACGATCCCGCTTCGGCTCGTTTCCCGCGCAGTCTTTGCTCAATGACCCGGACCTGTGGACCAGTTTTTTCATCGTTATTAATATTTCCACTATACTAGGCGTTTTTTCAGTGGTTTACCAGCATTCAATCGTACACTCGCTTTATGTGGCCGCGTATATAGACGAGCTCACCGGCTTGGCGAGCTGCCGGAAAATAAACCAGGCGCTGGAAGCCCGCATTCAAGCCCACTCCGCGGGCGGCAAGGGCTTCAGCCTCATCAGCGTAAAACTGCTGCACTTTTCACGGGTAAACTCCTTCCAAGGCAGCGGTTTCGCCGATGGGCTGCTGCGCGCCGTCGGCGAGCGGCTTCAGGCTTGCGTAGGAAGCGATGCCGTGCTTTCCCGTTGCGGGGGCACGATTTTCCAGGTGCTTACGGACCAGAGCGACTTCATAGACCTAGACCAGTTAGGCAAGCGCCTTCTAGAGGCTGCTCAGCGGCCTATACAAAGCGCCGATCAGGCTATGGCGCTCGAATCGCTCGTGGCCATAACCCGCTTCCCCCAGGACGGCATCGATAGAGAGGCGCTTCAGTCCAATATCATGGCAAGCTTCGCGCGCATGAGAGGGCACAGCGGCAAGGTATGCTTCTACGACGAAGACCTTCACCATGCGGAGGCGGAGCGCTTTTTCATGATTGAGGAGCTGCGCGGCGCTATCGAGGCGGGCGAACTCAGCCTCGTGTACCAGGCTAAGCGGCACCTGAAAGACGGGAGCTGCCAAGGCGCTGAAGTGCTCTTGCGCTGGCGCAGCAAGCGCTTCGGCGAGGTGCCTCCTGCCCAGTTCATACCGCTGGCCGAGGAGGCGGGCCTTATCCAGGAAATAAGCCGGTGGGTAATACGCACGGCTACCGAAGAGCTGAGTTCATTGCCCCATAGAGGGCCAAGCCTCGTCCATGCCATCAACCTCTCGCCTAAGGACCTGATAAGCTCGGCCTTTCGTGAATTCCTGTGGTCTATGCTTAAAAGCGGGCAGATCAAGCCCGAATCCATAGAGTTCGAGATTACCGAAGGCATGATGATGGACGAAAATCCGGCCATTCAGCACACGCTAGGCTTCATACGCGAAGCGGGCTGCAGACTCGCCATAGACGATTTCGGCACCGGCTATTCGAGCCTGAGCTATCTGCATCGCATCAGGGCGAATAACCTTAAGATAGACCAGAGCTTTATCCGTGGCATATCCGCATCCAATCCGGTATCGCCGGTGGTCGACGCCATTATTTCCATGGCCCTTTCCCTCAAGCTGGATATAACGGCGGAGGGGGTGGAAACGCCCTTCCAGGAGGCATATCTTAAGGAACGGGGCTGTACCTATGCCCAGGGCTGGCTCTACGCCAGAGCCGTTCCGCTCGCCGAATACAAAGCCTTGCTGACGAGGGGCCTTGACCCGGCCTGAGGAATTGTCGCTTACAAGCGAGTAGTATGCTACCGACGCGGCCCGCTCAAGTGCTATAGTGCCCTACCATGGATAGCCCCGCGCCCAAGTCAAGCCGCAATCCCCTGCTCCGCCTCATAGCGCCGTATCGCGGCCTGCCAAGGAGCGTATACACGCTCTTTGTAGCAACGGTCGTGAACGGGCTGGGCGTGTTCGTCTTTCCCTTCCTGGCGCTCATCCTTACGCGGCGCTTCGGCCTTTCGGCCAAAGAAACAGGCGACATACTCTTCTTCACCACGGTGGCGTACATACCGGGGAGCTTCCTTGGCGGCAAGCTTGCCGACCACTTCGGGCGCAAGCGCGTCATGATGGTAAGCCAGTTCCTCTGCGCGGCCATGTTTATTCCCTGCGGATTCCTAAACGACCCCTACCTTATAGCGGGCTTTGTCGTGGCATCGGTGTTCTTCGACGGCGTAACGGATCCGGCGCGCACGGCCATGAGCACCGACGTAACGACGCCGGAAAACCGGCAAGCCGCATACAGCCTCATCTATCTTGGGCACAACCTGGGCTTTGCCTTAGGCCAGATGATAGCGGGCTTTCTCTTTGCCAGCGCTCCGTCGTGGCTGTTTTGGGGCAACGCCCTAGCCGCAGGCGCGGCGCTGGCCCTGGTAGCCCTCTTCATACCCGAAACCAAGCCAAGCGCACAGGAGCTTAAGGACAGCTTAAGCGGCGATTCCAGCGAAAAAGCGCATGAAGGCGGATTGCTCAGCGCCTTGCTGTCGCGGCCGAGCCTGCTTATCTTTGCCCTGTTCACGACGCTCTATGGCTTTAGTTATGCGCAGCACCGCTTTGCCCTGCCCCTGCAGGCCGGGCAGCTCTTCGGCGACGGCGGAGCCAAGCTCTATGGCCTCGTAATGTCCATGAACGCCGTGCTCGTCATTGCGCTTACGACGCCTATCGTCGCCCTTACCAAACGCTTTAAGCCCATATCGAACGTGGCGTTCGCCGGCATGCTCTTCGCCTTGGGCTTCGGCATGCTCGCCTTCGCAAAAGCGCCTTGGCTTTTCTTCCTGTCCACGACCGTGTGGACCCTGGGCGAGATACTCAATGCGACCAACGAAGGCGTATATGTAGCCAACCACACGCCCATGAGCCACCGAGGACGCTTTAACGCCATACTGCCGCTCATATCGGGCTTGGGCTTTACCGTATCAACGCCCATAGCGGGGCGTATAGAAGAGGCCTGGGGCATACCGGCGCTCTGGCTTATCGTAGGCTTCGCATCGGCATTAGCCGCCTGTGGGCTCGCCCTGCTGGGAGTATCAGAGCGCCGCGCCTTGCGCAAACGGGCTACGGCAGGCTAATCGAGGCCGGGGCGGCTCGGGCTTACTATGCCCTCAAAAAAGCCGAGTATGCGCGCCCATACAAGCTCGCGCTGGCTGTCATAGAGCAAGAGATTATGCCGGGCGTGGCTAAAGCCGCTCATTTCGGCATTATAGCGCTCGACGCGGGCGGAGCTAAGGCCGCTGGCCAGTATGCCCGCATTGGCGAAGGGCACGATACGGTCGCCCCTGGCATGGCTTATTAAAACGGGGCAACGCAGCAACGGCAAGCGGCGTTCCATGGCCCGCAGCCCCAACTGCAGAGTATAGGTCTGGCGCGGATACGCGCCTAGATAGCCCTTCCAGTCGCCGTCCCCATCCTCGCCGACGCGTTCAGGGTCGGGATAGCCCGCACCGATAGACGGTACGAAGGCGCCCATAAAACGCGCCATATAGATGAGCGGGCTGCGCACTATCCCATGGCGCAGCAGGGCGTTGAGCACGGCCGGGCTGCCTATCGTCGCCAGGGCGTCGGGAGAATTCCCGCGGCCGATTTCTTGCCCTTCGACAGACGCCTCGGCGAGCTCTTCAGCCAGAGCCAGGGCCAGCGAGCCGCCGAGCGAAGCGCCTACGACGCATACATGCCGGTAGCGCGGGCTTAATTCCCGCCACCGGTCGCTAAGAAAGGCCAGGTACTGTTCCCAGCTTGTATCGAGTATGTCTTGCCAGGCCGTGCCGCAGCCGGGCAAAAGGGGGGCATATAAATCCCAGCCCCTATCGTTGGACGACTTTTCTACCTTTCTAAAATCCGAGGGAGTAGAAGGGAAGCCGTGCACGCAGAACAGGAGCCTGTCGTTGCCCTTGAACGATTCGAGGGGCAGGGCGTCAGGCCAGCGCACGCGGGCGGGGTCGGGAATCTTATAGCTTGTCTTTGGCTTATAGAACCAGGGCAGGGTGTTGGCCAGGCCTATAATGATGAGCACAAGAAGCGCGGCTAAAGCGGCCGCTATGGCTACGGTCATACGTACATTCTGACGCTGAAGGAGGTCCTACGCAAGCGCAGGCGCCGTTGAAAGCCCATACACAAGCTTCAGGGAACTAAATAAGCCTAAGGCTCAGCCGTTCTGCAGAAATACGCGGATTGAACGAATTTATAATGAATAGCCAATAAAAGCTAAATAGTGTTCTGATATTTTTCACATAATGAACTATATAATCCTAGCCGCGGGCAAAGGCAGCCGCATGGGGACGCTCTCACGCTATATGCAGAAATGCATGTACCCAATTTTAGACAAGCCCTTCCTAGAACTCATCTTAATAAGCGTTATCGGGAATGCCCGTTTTGACAGACGGAACGATACGATCGTGTTCGTTGTAGGGCATATGCGCGAGCAGATACAGTCGTACTTCGGCATGGCGTGGCAGGGCGTCCCGCTGCGCTACGCCATTCAGGAGCAGGCGCTCGGCACGGCCCATGCCGTTATCGTAGGGGCATCCGCCGCAGCCCCCGACCAGGCTTGCATCATAATACAGGGAGACGTGTGGGCCGAACCGGATTATCTAGCGCGACTTGCGGGTATGCATGCGGATAATGTGCTGTCTGTTATACGGCATGAGTGCGCTTTTCGGCATGATGAGCGCGTCGACCTCGACAAGGGATTCATAACGAAGGCTTGGCAGGGGTCAAGCTCCTACGTCGAATGCGGAATCTGGAAATTCTCCCCTACCATGATTGGCTTTATGATGAGCAGGAAGGCCGATGAGTACCGAGCTCTGCCCTCGGTTCAAAACGCCATTGAACATGGCCTAGCCGTGGCGGCCCTAGAACGCAACGAGTGGATACACCTCGGCGGCACCGAACCCTCCGTCAAGGAAAACCTTCAGTCGCTGCTAAGCTTCTTCTCACAATTCGCATACACATGGTAGTAGCCAAGACGCCGCTACGAATACCGCTCGCCGGCGGCTTAAGCGACCTAAAAGAATATGCAAACAGCCATGGCGGCCTTACCCTCAGCGCGACGATAGACAAATACATATACGTTGCCGTTAAGGACAATTACGCCAAGGATTATGAACTTCATTACCTGAATACCCATGAGAAGGCCGCAAGCGCAGAGGCAATACGGCATAACCATATTCGCGAGGCCATTAAGATGAGCGGCATGGAACGCGTAGCGCTCGACCTGAGCATAATGAACGATATGCCGCATGAAGGAGGCTTAGGCTCAAGCGGCGCCTTGAGTTCCGCGCTTTTTAGCGCCCTCTACGCCTTTAAAGGCCAAAGCGTCAGCGACGAACGCATTATCAAAGATGCATCGGCGCTTGAGATGGACGTGCTTGAAGGCGCGTCCGGCTATCACGATCACACCATTACCCATTTAGGCGGCCTTCGCCTGATCAGTTACCGCAACGCGGAGCATGAGAGTCTACCCCTCGGCGTGCGCGATGAAACGCTTACCAAATTCAAGAGCCGCTTCATGCTGTTCTATTCCGGCTTCCACGCAAAGACCAAGCCTTCCTTGGCGCTGCTCGCGGAGAACCTCCATGCCGTTTTGCCGGAAATGGAGGCAATCAAGGCGAACGCCCTTAATATGGTGGAGGCGCTCAGGGCCGACGATATATTCGCCGCCGGCGCCTGCGTCCAACGGCAGCAGGATTTCAAGCAGAAACTACCGGGCTATTTTGAGAATGAATTCGTCATAGAGACCATGAGAAGGGCACGCAGGCTCGGGGTATACGCCCAGATACCAGGGGGAAAAATAGGCTCCTTCCTGATCGTGTTCAGGCCAAAAGGCGTAAAGCGCAAGAAGGTAATCAAGCATTTTGGCGACTTGCAGCATGTGCCCTTCTCCTTCGTTCCCGAGGGAACCAAGACCGTGAGCCTATGAAGATACTGTACGGCATAACGGCCAACGGCAACGGGCATCTAGCCCGATCGAGCCGTATCGCTCGACTACTGCGGGAACGGGGACACGAACTCTGCCTGGTCATAAGCGGAGAACCGGGCAAGGCCATCATGGATGAAGAAGAGTTGAAGCCCTTCCTGCGCTTTGATGGCTTCTCGTTCGCTAACGCAGGCGGTAGGGTAAGTCCCCTGGCTACCGTTTTCGCGGCCCGACCCCTGCGTTTCCTCTACAACGCAGCCCATGATATTCCCAAGGATTCTTATGACTTAGCCATCACCGACTTTGAGCCCGCCGTAGCCTGGCACGCCAGACTGCGCCGCCTGCGATCGGTCGGCCTCTGCCACATGTATTCCTTTCTCTACCCGGGCGTGCCCGCGCCTGAATCAAGGTGGTATGAACGTTTCGCGTTCCGCTGGCTCGCGCCTGCCCACATTATGCTGGGCATACATTGGCAACCCTATCACCTCAATATTATCCCCCCCTTCGTCACGCCAGACGACGGGGAGGCAGCGGAATCTGATCTTGTACTGGTATACCTGCCCTGGGAACAATCCTCTTACTACCTACCCGCCCTTCAGGCAGTGAAAGGCCGTCGCTTCATAGTGTACGGGCAGCAAGAGGGCGAAGAGGGCCATATACAGCTTAAGCGGCAGAGCAGGGACGGGTTCCAACGGGACTTGAAGCGCTGTTCAGCCGTGATCGCCAACGCCGGCTTCGCCTTGGCCGGCGAGGCGCTGAGCAAGGGAAAGCGGCTTATACTCAAGCCTTATGCCGGGCAGGTAGAGCAGGAGCATAATGCCCGGGAAGCGGAACGGCTCGGACTCGCGAGCAGGATTAGCGACATACGGCCGGAAACGCTTTCTGCCCTGCTCGAGGAACCGGCTCCGCCCGCCCTGCGTTTTCCCGATATGACGCCACGCTTTATAGACTGGATAGAAAGCGGCGCGCCTGCCATCGACCGGCATTGGCACGACAAGTTCTGGGAGCCGGCCTAAACGCCTTCACAAACGATTCTTTTTGACTATACTTTGGAGCATCCTTGAACGCGCGGCAGAAGCCGCGGCGGAGCGGAGCGATGCGATGATAGACAATGCGGAAATCGGCGGAACCGTGCTCTACGACGACGGCGACCATCAATTCATATGGCTGGGCGCGGACGGCCGCAACAGCGAAGGCCTCGTGCAGACCATGCAATACCTGATCATAGACAAGGGACGCGGCGTATTGCTCGATCCGGGCGGCGTGCACCTGTTTTCGCGCGTGGTGGCGGCCGTAAGCCGTTTTATATCCATTGATAATATCGATACGATATTCTTCAGCCACCAGGACCCCGACGTTTCCAGCGGCATAGCGCTCTGGCTGGGCATAACGAAGGCGAAGATATACATAGCCAATCTATGGATACGCTTCATACCGCATTTCGGCATCATAGACAGCAAGCGCATCCTGCCCATTGAAGGCGCGGGCAAGGCGCTGCGCCTGGAATCAGGCGCTAATCTGGTCTTCGTGCCCAGCCACTACATGCACTCGCCGGCAGCCTACTCCCTCTACGACGACAAGGCGCGCATACTTTTCTCAGGCGATATTGGCGCCGCGGCCCTTCCCCAGGGCGAAGAGACGCTCTTCGTGGAGGACTTCTCCGGCCATATCAAGTATATAGAGGGCTTTCATAAGCGGCTCATAGCGTCGAACTCCGTGGCCAAGCGCTGGGTGGAAAACGCGCGCAGGCTCAAGCCCGCCATGATAGCGCCGCAGCACGGCGCCGTATACAAAGAGGCGTCCGTGGACGCCTTCCTCGACTGGCTGTCCAAGCTCAGCTGCGGCATCGACGAGCTCGACTCGCTGTACAGGATGTAGGCATGCAAGCGCATGAATTCACGTCGCGCGACAGGAATTACGAGACAGCCATAGCCCGTTTCGTCGTGGGCTACAACAAGAGCGTCGTGCTGAACGCGGTAACGCAGCACTCGCTGGACATACTCGACAGCTCTTTGGCCGAAGTAGAGCGCAGCTTAAGCAGTATAGTGGCGGCCTTCGAGGAGATACGGGCAACGAGCGGCAGCACCGCCAACAACGCCGACCGCATAGAAGGCATGATGGACGAGATACTCCAGGGCAATGCCGGAGCAAACCAGGATATACAGGACCGCATGAAGGACGTGGAGAGCGGCGTGGCCGCCGCCAAGGAAATCGGCGGCATGTTCGACCAGCTCTTCGAGAAGACGAAAAGCGTGGCCAGCATAACCGGGTCGATACAGGACGTATCCGACCGCACGAATATCCTGGCCATCAACGCGTCTATAGAGGCTGCGCGGGCGGGTTCCGTGGGCAAGGGCTTCCGTATCATAGCTAATGAGGTGCGCACCCTTGCCGGCCAGACCGGCGACTTTGCCAAGCAGATAGAAACGAGCCTTGGGGAATTTTCCTCGTCCGTGGCCGCCATCTCAGGACGCATGGACGATTTCGTGCGCATCTTTACCCGTTTCAAGGAGTCTTTCGGCGAAGTGAGTTCTGCTTTCCGGGAAAATGCCGATAGTGTAGATAAGGCCGGTAGCTTCCTAAGCCAGATAGCTGGCGCCCTTAAGGAAGAGAACATAGCATTGGGAGACGGCCTGCACTCGCTGGAACGCATATCGTCCAGCGTAAAGGACACCCATGCGGTATTTGGAGCCCTTAAGATGAGCCATAACGCCTTGGATAAACTCTTGGACAAGCAAGAATGAGCGCCGCCAGCGCGCGGAGCGAGGGATCGGTCAAGCTCAAGCGCATCGTTGAGGTGGAGCGGCCGGTTTTTATCATAAGCGACGAGCGGCACGGCTCCATTGCGGAGGAGCGCGCCGTCCTTGAGCCTCTGGGCATAGAGCTGCGCGTGGCAAACTGCCATAGCGCGCAGGATATAGTGTCCGCCTGCGCAGAGGCCGACGCGATACTGCTTAACCTAGCGCCTATGGACGCTACGGCCATTGCGGGGCTTAAGCGCTGCAAGGTAATAAGCCGCTATGGCATAGGCATGGACAACGTGGACATTCCCGCGGCTACGGCGCGGGGTATAGTCGTACGAAATGTGCCTGGCTACTGCAACGCCGAGGTGGCTGACCATGCCCTGGCCCTGCTCTTAGCCCTGCTTCGCGGCATAAGCGAGCGCAATAGCGCTATACGCGCAGGCTCCTGGAATATAACGAGTCCCCAGCGTTCGCTTTCGGGCGGCGTTATAGGCATAGCGGGCTTTGGCGGATCGGGCAGGGCCTTCGCCAAGCGCGCCCTCGCGCTGCAGCCGGCATCAATCATGGTATGGAGCCCGCATTGCACCCAGAGCCTCCTGGAAAGCGAGCTGGGCCAGGCCGCCGCGGCCTTCGGCACCAAACTCCGCTCGGTATCCTTTGATGAGCTCTTAGCCTCATCAGACGCTCTGTCCATACACCTTAAACTCTGCGCAGATACAAAGGCGCTCTTTTCCCTGCGCTCCTTTTCCCGGATGAAGCGGGGAGCCTTCCTTATCAACTGCTCCCGCGGCGGCATAGTTGACAGCGCTGAGCTCGCTCGCGCCTTGGATGACGGCCGGATAGCCGGCGCGGGCCTGGACGTGCTCGACCAGGAACCTCCGCAGCCCGGCCACCCCCTCTTAGGCCACCCCAGGGTTATCATGAGCGACCACTGCGCCTACCGCTCCGACCGCTCTATAAGCGAGCTTAAGCACCGTTGCGCCTTCAACGCCGCGCAGGAATTAGGTCTGCTCTAGAGCCGGGCTCAGCTGAAGCGCCACCGGCAACAGCGGCGGCCACCATGACAAATTCATCGATTATGCTTGACGGCGCAAGCTAACAGGGCTTTAATAATACCGTTATTATTAACAATCGTACCCTACAAGGATCCGGGATATTTCTCCGGGTCTTTTATTTTTTTTGTACGGAAAGGCGGGCAAGCATGCTTTATGAGTTCAGCTACCTAGCTCCGCGCAGCGTCGCGGATCTGGTGCAGGCACTGGACGAGCACAAGGACGACGGTAAATTCCTAGCCGGCGGAACTGATCTATTACCGAACATACGCAACGGCCTCATGCGGCCGCGCTTCGTCATAGACGGGAAAAAAGTGCCGGGCGCCGACGCGCTGAACGGCGGCGCAACCGAGGGCCTCTCCATGGGTCCCGCGGTGAGCATAAACGACCTATTGCGCTCGCCCTTCGTACGCGAACAGTACCCGGTGCTCTGCGTGTGCGCCCACGAACTGGCCAGCCATCAGATACGCAATCGCGCCACCGTGGCCGGCAACGTCGTGAACGCCTCGCCCTGCTCGGACATGGCTCCCGCCTTACTCTGCCTGGGCGCCACGGCCCTGTTGCGCTCTGCGGGCGGCGAACGCGAGCTAGCTTTCAAGGATTTCTTTACCGGCGTCAAGAAGACCGCGCTTAAGCCCGGCGAATACCTTGAGCGCATAGTCATACCGGCCGCCTCAAAAGGCGCGCGCGGCTCCTACAAGAAACTGAAGCGCATAGCGGGCCACGACCTCGGCATCGTGGGCGTGCTCATGGTACGCCTAGGCGATAGCCTGCGCTTCGCCGTAAGCTCGGCCGCGCCTACCCCGGTGCTCGTTGAGAGCGTAACGGCAAAGGACAGCCCCGAAGAGGCGGTAGCCAAGGTATTGGCCGCCGTGTCCCCCATAAGCGACGTGCGCGGCACCAAGGAGTACCGAGAGCACATGATAGGCGTCTACGTGCGGCGCCTCCTAGCGGAGGTGAAATAATATGCGAATCAAACTTACGGTCAATGGCCTGCTCTACGAGCGCGACTGCTCGGAGCACCATACCCTCCTGCGCTTCCTGCGCGAAGAGCTCGGCCTTACCGGCACCAAGGAAGGATGCGGCATGGGCGAGTGCGGCGCCTGCACCGTCATCTTCAATGGCAAGGCGGTCAATTCCTGCATGATGCTCGCCGCCGAGGCCGACGGCGCGGTCATCCATACCATAGAAGGCGAGGCATCCGGCCCTACGCTCTCCGCCATACAGGCCTCCTTCGAGAAGCACCATGCCGTGCAGTGCGGCTTCTGCACGCCGGGCATGGTCATGTCGGTTAAGGAGCTGTTATCCAATAAGCCCAAACCCTCGACCGAAGAGATAAAAGACGCCGTAGAAGGCAATTTCTGCCGCTGCACGGGCTACGTGCAGATTATCGAGGCCGTGAGCGAGCTGACCGGCGCGAACGAGAAGGGGGAGCTCGAGCATGTTTGACGACATTAAGACCGAAGACCTCTCCTATGTAGGCAAGAAGGCCGGGCGCCCGGACATGCTGGAGAAGCTCACCGGCGAGGCCGGCTTCGTAAGCGATATGATACTGCCGGGTATGCTCCACGCCCAGGTTAAGAAGAGCCCCCACGCGCGCGCCCGCATTAAGCGCATAGACAGCGCCAAGGCCGCGGCCCTGCCCGGCGTGCGCGCCATCGTTACCGGCGATGAGCTGGACGTGCACATAGGGCTCTACATCGTCGACAAGTTCATACTGGCCAAGGGCGAGGTGCGCCATTACGGCGAAGCGGTGGCCGCCGTGGCCGCCGACAGCCTGGAGCAGGCCCGCGCTGCGATAGAGGCTATAGAGGTGGAGTACGAGATACTGCCGCCCGTGCTGCACCATATGGACGCGCTCAAGAGCGACGCGCCCCTCGTGCACCCGGACCTAGGCAGCTATTCCTACGTGGCTGCCGCCTTCACGCCCAAGCCCGGCACCAATATCGCCAACCATACCAAGCTCCGCAAGGGCAACGTGGACAAGGGCTTCGAGGAATCCGCCTACGTAATCGAGCGCGAGTATTCCTGCCCCTCGGTACAGCACGTACCCATGGAAACCCATGTGGCCATAGTCCAATGGGGCAAGGGCGACAAGATATCGATATGGACAAGCGCGCAGTCCCCCTTCACCGTGCGCAACCTCTTCGCCCACGCCTTCGGCATAAGCCACGCCAACGTACGCGTACAGATACCCTACGTGGGCGGCGGTTTCGGCGGCAAGGCGGGCATAGGCGTAGAACCGCTCTGCGCGGTACTCTCTCGCAAGGCCGGCGGCAAGCCGGTCAAGTTCCAGGCCAGCCGCGAGGAGGAGTTCAGCCTCCTGCCCTGCCGCTCGGCGCTCACCTATCGCATCAAGACCGGCGTGTCGGCGGAGGGCAAGATACTGGCCCAGCACATGACCATGTACTGGGACTCGGGCGCCTACGCCGACTACGCGGTAAACGTTACCAGGGCATCGGGCTACTCGGCCTCCGGCCCCTACGAGATACCTAACGCCTGGCTCGACGCGTACACCATCTACACCAACAAGCCCTACGGCACCGCCTACCGCGGCTTCGGCCACGTGGAATTCCACTGGGCGGTAGAGCGGCACATGGAGCTCATAGCCGCCGCCATAGGCATGGACCCGCTTGAATTCAGGCTCAAGAACGCCCTGCGCCCCGGCTCCAAGACCATGACCGGCGAAGAAATCCTGGCCAGCACCGGCAACGTGGTAAAGTGCATAGAGGAAGCGGCGCGCAGGATCAATTACGGCACGCTTAGCGACGCCGAAAAGGCGCGCGAAAAGAAGACCGGCTGGAAAATTGGCAAGGGCGTGGCCGCGCTCCAGAAGGCCCCGGCCATGCCGCCCTTTACCGCCACGGCCGTGGTGCTCAAGATGAACGAGGACGGTTCGGTGCTCGTCAATCTGGCGCTTACCGACTACGGCCAGGGCACCTACGCGTCCATACGGCAGATAGTGGCCGAGACCCTGGGCTTCCCCCTCGAGAAGGTAAAGGTGGCCTTCGAGAACGATACCGACCGCGATCCCTACGACTGGCAGACCGTGGCCTCCAAGGGCCTCCTGCTATCAGGCAACGCGGCAATACTGGCGGCGGAGGACCTGATTAAGAACGCCTACGCCGTTGCCGCCGAAGCCCTGCACGCCAACGTACGCGACCTCGGGCACGACGGCGAGCGCGTATACTTAAAGCACCATCCCGACCACGGCGTGCGCTTCGCCTCCATGGCGGTGGGCCTTGCCCTGCCCAACGGCAACGGCATAGGCGGCCCCCTCATAGGCGTAGGCCGCTACATAGCCCAGGGCCTTTCCAACCTGAACAAGGAAACGGGCGAAGGCAACCCTGCCCTGGACTGGACCTTCGGCGCCCACGGCATGATAGTCGAGGTGAACGAGGAGACGGGCGAATACAACGTGCTCAAGATTGCCAGCATATACGACGTGGGCAGGGCCATTAACCCCGATATCGTACGAGGGCAGGCTATAGGCGGCATGATGCAGGGTTTAGGCACCGCTATTTGCGAAGGCTACATCTACGACCAGCAGGGCCGCTTATTGAACCCGTCCTTTACCGACAACAAGATACCCACGGCAAAAGACCTTCCCCTGGAGATAGAATGCGCCGTGGTGGAAACGCCGCAGATAGATGGGCCCTACGGCGCCCGGGGCGTGGGCGAGCACTCCATGATATCGGTGGCCCCCGCGCTCGGCAATGCCATACAGAAGGCTACCGGCGCCGAGATAACCCATATGCCCATGCGCTTTGAGGACGTATGGCGTTCTATTCAGAAGAAAGAGCCTATAGACAACTGGATAACAAAATCGCCCATTGGTTCGTGCCGCTCCGCGCCGGAATTGCGCACGCACGAATAACCTGTGTCTGGGATCGTTCGGCGCGCGCGTAGCGCGCTGTTCGCGGGGCGCCCCGGTACGTGGCCGTCGGCCACGGGGGCCGTTACCGCCTTTATAGCGCCTGGGGTCGATACTTCGGCAGGACCCGAGGCGAGAGGAGTAAGCCGTGGAGAAAGAAAAAGACCTGACCGGTAAGAATGTCGTCATGGGACTGCAGCACACCTTCGTCATGTTCGGCGCGACGGTTCTTGTCCCCATAATTACCGGATTGGACGTCGGCGTGACCCTATTCGCCGCTGGTATCGGCACCTGGATTTTCCACATCGTCACCGGCTTCAAGGTACCGGTATTCCTGGGAAGCTCGTTCGCCTTCATACCCGGCATCGTGGCCATAGGCGGTACCCTGGGCCTGCCCTATGCGCTCGGCGGCATCGTCGTTGCCGGCCTCCTCTATGTCGTGGTGGCTATCATCTTCAAGTTCGTATCCTACGACAACCTGCACAAGATACTGCCGCCCCACGTTACCGGCCCCATGATTATCCTTATAGGATTAATTCTGGCCCCGGTGGCCATTCAGAACGCCAGGGGCGATTTTTCCCAGGGCGTAGTGGATGCCATAGGCGTGAACGGCGCCTGGGGCATAGCCCTCTTCACCTTCGCTGTCGGCATATTCGTGAAGATAGCCTTCCCGAAATTCGGCTGGAAATTCCTGTCCAACCTGCCCGTGCTCTTCGCGCTGGTAGTCGGTTATCTGCTCGCCGTCATCATAGGCGTCGTGGATTTCTCGAGCGTGCGTGACGCCGCGTGGATCGGTTTCCCCAAGTTCACCTTCCCCAAGTTCTCGCTTGAAGCCATAACCATCATGGTGCCCATAGCCATCGTCACGATGGTTGAGCATTTCGGCGACGTACTGGCCATAGGCAACGTGGTAGGAAAAGACTTTATCAAAGATCCTGGCGTGCACCGCACCCTGATCGGCGACGGTATAGCCACCTCCATATCCGCCCTCATAGGCGGCCCGGCCAACACCACGTATTCCGAGAACACCGGCGCCGTGGCCCTCACCGGCGTCAGGAATCCCGTAGTCATGCGCATAGCGGCGGTATTCGCCATCGTGCTCGCCATGATACCCAAGTTCACCGCTCTTATTGGCACCATACCCGGCCCGGTCATAGGAGGCATTTCCATACTGCTCTTCGGCATGATTTCCTCCATCGGCATCAAGAACATGGTAGACGCCAAGGTAAACCTGTCCAACCCGAAGCTGCTCATCATAACCGCGGCCATGCTCGTGCTCGGCCTCGGCGGAGCCGCCTTCAAGTTCGGCAACCTGAACCTGTCCGGCCTCGGCCTCGCAGCCATCTTCGGTATCGTCCTCAACCTGATACTCAGGCCCAAGGACATCACCTCCGCTGAAGGCTGATAAGCCGTCAGACATCTGAACCTGCTATGCGGCCGCCCTTAACCGGGCGGCCTTTTCCTTCAAGGAGAACCCAGTTTTGCGTCCCCGCATTGGCTTTCTCGTGCCTCCGCCGGACTGGAGCGCGCTGATCGTAGGCGTGTATGAGAAGGCCATATCGCTGCTCCACGCCGACGGCGCCCTCGTGTCGCTGGTGCGCGGCGCCGAGGATATGGAAGCCAGGGCCATAGCCCTAGATGAAAGCTGGGATATCTTTGCGTGGAAGGCGAAACAGGCCTTTGAAGAGGCGGGGTATAAGAGGCAAGCCTATGTCGATTTTCGGCTGCCCGGTAGCTCGGGGGTCAACCAGGCTCCCTGCATAACGCTACGCATAGGCGAAGGCTATGGCGGAGCGGAGCCCAGCCATGGAGCGCAGGGCTTTTCCCTGGCCCTCGATGACGCGGAGCCTTGGGATACGCGCGATGAGCTGCGGCAGGGCTGCCGCGCGGCGCTTCCTGCCGATGGGGGCCTAGCCGCGGCCATAGCAGCATCGCTGGCCATGCTAAAAGCTTTTTTGGCGCAGACGATACCCGAATCAAGCGACGGCATAGGGGGCGGAGGTTCCTTCGGCAAGGCCTTTACGCGCCTTAAGGAACGACAGGATTTTCCTGCCTGCCTCGTAGGCTTCGGGCCTGGCACTACCCCGGCCGGCGATGATTGGCTGGCCGGCTTTCTGGCCGCGGCCGAGCTCGGAGGCCCGCTTAATAGATTGGCAGGGCTTCAGGCCGATATTCGGCAGCGACTACCCAGCACCGGGGCGGCTGGCAGGGCCTTGCTATTAGGAGCGATCGCTGGAGCGCCGCCCGCCTATCTGTCGCGGGTGCGGCAGGCCTGCCTGCGCTGCGCCGCCGACGGAGGCTCGGCGTTGAGCCTGGCCATAGAGGCCGCGTTGGGGCATGGCGCAAGTTCGGGTAGGGACAGCCTTGAGGGCTTTCAGGCTGGGCTTGAGAGCATTCAAGACTTTTCCCCTCGGGATTAGAGTGGTATACTAGACTATCCAGGTGGTACAATGAAACGATTGACGGTACGCAAAGATGCATATTACGACTCCGTGTTCCTCATGCTCGCCGCGCGCGGCATAAAGGGCATGAAGGGCGTGCGGGAAGCGGTCGTGGCCATGGCCACGGCCATGAACGTCGAGCTGCTCGTGGAGCTCGGCTTTAATAAGGCCGAGCTGAAGGCGCTTAGCCCCAACGACATGGCCGTAGCCATAGAGGCAGACGACGAAGCCGCCCTCGAAGCGGCCACGCAGGAGGCCTTTGACGCCCTTACGCGCAAAAAGGCGGCCGCCGCCGGGGCCGGCCTGGTTAAGACGGGTTCCATGGCCGCCGCGCTTAAGCTCGACGAAGATGCCAACGTGGCCATCATATCGGTACCCGGCGCCTACGCGGCCAGGGAGGCGCGCAAGGCGCTTACCGCCGGGCTCCACGTCATGCTCTTCTCCGATAACGTAAGCCTCGAGGATGAGATAGCCCTGAAGAAACTAGCCCTGTCCAAGGGCCTCCTCATGATGGGGCCTGATTGCGGCACCGCCATAATCAACGGCAAGCCGCTCTGCTTCGCCAACGTGGTTCGCCGGGGCAGCGTAGGCATCGTTGCCGCGTCGGGCACGGGCCTCCAGGAAGTAAGCTGCCTGATAGATCGCTACGGCGCCGGCGTAAGCCAGGCCATAGGCACCGGCGGCCGCGATTTAAAGAACGCCGCCGTTGGAGGCATGACCAGCATACTGGCCATAAAGGCCCTGAGCGCCGACCCCGCCACCACGGTACTGGCCGTCGTAGCCAAGCCCCCCGCCCCCGACGTCGCCGCTAAGCTCATACAGGCGCTCAAGGACAGCGGCAAGCCCTCGGTAGCGCACTTCCTCGGCATGGCGCCGCGCCCGGACGAGGGCAATGTAGCCTTTGCCCAGGACCTTGAGGAAGCGGCCCTTTTAGCCGCCCGCTTCGCCGGAGGCGACCCCAGCCCGGCCTCCGCGCGCGCCAACATACTGGACGATTCGGGTAACGACCGCTACAACCGGCCGCGCCCTCAGGCGATTCAAGCCTTGGCCAGTACCGAGGCGGCCTCCATGGCCCCCGGGCAGCGCTACCTTCGCGGTCTCTACACCGGCGGCACGCTGGCCGACGAAGCGCTCTTCCTAGCGCAGCGCGCGCTTGGAGGCGTGTACTCCAACAACCACACCGACAGCGCCTGGCTCATGGCGGACCCAAAGCTATCCGTGGGCCACGCCATCGTGGACCTTGGCGACGACGTATTTACCGCGGGCAAGCCGCACCCCATGATAGACCCCGCGGCGCGGGCTGAGCGCATAGCGCAGGAAGGCCGCGATCCACAGACCGCCGTCATCCTTATGGACCTGGTCATAGGCTACGGCTCGCACCCCGACCCCGCGGGCGCCTGCGTACAGGCCATACGGGAAGCCCGCGCCGCCGCCGAGGCGCGCGGAGGCTACCTGCCCGTCATCGCGTCAGTTACCGGAACAGCCGCCGACCCGCAGGGCTACGCCGGCCAGGTGGCCAAGCTCGAGGCCGAGGGCGTCATCGTCATGCCCTCGAATTACCGGGCGGCATTGCTAGCCATTGAAATTATCAAGCACCGAAGCGGAGGAAACCGATGAACGCCGACAAAGTACTCAAACTCTTTTCCGGCGAACTCCGGGCGGTAAACGAAGGCCTTGAATCCTTCGCCGAGAACCTTATACAGGAAGGCGGCAAGGCCATACATGTCGAGTGGCGGCCGCCCGCGGGCGGAGACGCCAAGGCCATAGCGGCCTTGGACGCCCTTTCGGCGGGCTGTTCGGTGGACGTTGAAGCCGCTAACGCCGAAGCCGTGCGCCGCATACTGGCGTCAAAGCCCACGGTCGTGGGCATTGGCATAGCGGCGGACGTGGTGCCCGGCATGGCAAAAGACCTCATACTGCACGCCGGCCCGCCGGTACGCTGGGAAAACATGTGCGGACCTCTGCGCGGCGCCGTGATAGGCGGCATACTCTACGAAGGTTTGGCGGCCACGGCCGCCGAGGCGGAGGCCCTGGCCGCTTCGGGCAAGATACGCTTTGACCCCTGCCACCACCACAATGCCGTAGGGCCCATGGCCGGCGTCATGACCTCAAGCATGCCCGTGTGGATAGTCGAGAACAAGGCCTTCGGCAACCGGGCCTACTGCACCCTTAACGAGGGCCTGGGCAAGGTATTGCGCTATGGCGCCTACTCGGCCGAAGTGATAGAGCGCCTGCGCTGGATGGCATCCGAGCTTGCGCCTATCTTGTCAGAGGCCCTGGCGCTGCGCGGCGAGCTGGACATGAAGACCATAATCGCCCAGGTACTGCAGATGGGCGACGAGGGTCATAACCGCAACCGCGCGGGCACGTCCATAGTCATCCGCGAGCTCGCGCCCCATATCGTGCTGCTCGACCGTCCCAAGGCACAGCTGTCCAAGGCCCTGGCCTTCCTGAACGCCAACGACCACTTCTTCTTAAACCTCACCATGCCGAGCGCCAAGTGCACCGTGGACGCGGCGGCGGGCATAGAGGGCAGCTGCATCATTACCACCATGGCCCGCAACGGCACCGAATTCGGCATACGATTGTCGGGCCTCCCCGGCCGCTGGTTCACCGGCCCCTCGGGCGTAGTGGACGGACTCTACCTGCCGGGCTTCGGCCCCAACGACGCCGCGCGCGATATAGGCGACTCGGTCATCACCGAGACCTCGGGCATAGGCGGCTTCGCCATGGCGGCCGCGCCGGCCATAGTCAAGTTCGTGGGAGGCTCGCCCAAGGACGCTATAGACGTGACCCTGCGTATGTACGAGATAACGGCGGCGGAAAACGACGCCTACCAGATACCGGCGCTGGATTTCCGCGGCACGCCTACGGCCATAGACGTACGCAAGGTCGTGGAGACCGGCATATTGCCCGCCATCAACACCGGCATAGCCCACAAAGAGCCCGGCATAGGCATGGTAGGCGCCGGCCTCGTCAAGCCCCCGGAGAACGCATTCCGAGATGCATTGATAGCCTTCGCCGAGAAGTACGCACAATGACGCTGATAGACATTAGGAGGTTTTTATGAAGATGATCGACCTTACCATCCCCCTGGGGATAGGCACCCCGCCCTGGCCCACCTACGAACCCCTCGAGGTGAAGTATTTTAAGCGCCTCGCGCCTAACGGCGCCAATGGCCAGATCGTTACCCATTCCAATCACATAGGCACGCATCTTGACGGCGAGATACACTTCTACACGCCGGGCAAGGATATTGCCAGCCTGGATATGGATTTCCTCGTGCACGAAGGCGCTATCGTCGACCTGTCCGACATAGCCGGCGACTACGACGTGTATACATCCAAGATGGTTGAGGACCGCGTCGAGGTAAAAGAGGGCGATATCCTGATTATCCATACCGGCTTTCACCACTACGGCTGGGACCAGCCCACCGGCGACGAAATCCGCTACATGATCAAGCACCCGGGCCCGGACCGCGAGTTCTCCGTTTGGGCCAAGAAGAAGAAGCTGCGCTGGATAGGCGTGGACTGCGGCAGCGCCGACCACCCCATGAACACCAAGATACGCGATTGGATGCCCAAGCAGGCCGCCGAGTGCGACCGCCACTTCAAATCCAAGTACGGCAAGAGCCTGGACGAGGTCTTCAGCGAGGATAAGTACCAGCTCATGCACATAGAAATGTTCAGCGAACATATAATCCACGCCGAGTGCGTGGGCGGCGATATAGACCTGCTTCTCAACCAGCGGGCTACCATAGGCTGCTTCCCCTGGCGCTTCGTCGACGGCGAGTCGAGCATAGCCCGTATCGTGGCCATGGTAGAGGACGACCGTTACGAGAAGCTCATGGCCAAGAAGGCCAAGTGCGAGCTTACCAAGTTCGGCGATATAGCCGGCGCAAAGGCGGCCTGGCTGCACGAGGAAGCGAAGAAAAAGTAAGATTGGCCGCGGCGGGGAGGCAGGGCGATTAGGCCGGGCAGGGGTCCGGCGGCGCAAGGCCTCCGCGCTATCTGTATCCACAGCCCTATGAGGAGTATCCCTATGTCCAAGCCGCTTGAGGGCGTGCGCGTCCTTGACCTAACCCGGGTGCTTGCGGGCCCCTTCTGCACCATGATGCTGTCCGACCTTGGCGCCGAGATCATTAAGGTTGAGGTGCCGGGCACCGGCGACGACTCGCGCGCATTCGGTCCCTTTAAAAACGGGCAGAGCCTTTATTTCCTCAACGTAAATCGGGGCAAGGAAAGCATAGCCATAGACTTGAAGAACGAGGGCGGCAAGGCCCTGCTCATAGAGCTGGCCAAGTCCTGCGACGTCATCGTGGAGAATTTCCGCCCCGGCACCATGGAAAAGCTGGGGCTGGGCTGGGATGTACTAAAAAAGGTCAATCCGCGGCTCATATACGCGGCCGTGTCGGGCTTCGGCCATACGGGGCCGGACTCCACGCGTCCCGCCTACGACATATTGGTGCAGGCCATGGGCGGCGTCATGAGCATAACCGGCTGGCCCGATTCGCCGCCCACGCGCGTGGGATTATCCATGGGCGATATAACGGCGGCCGTGTTCGGCGCTACCGGTGTAGTAACCGCGCTCTACCACCGCGAGCACACCGGGCTCGGGCAGAAGGTGGATGTGGCCATGCTCGACTGCCAACTGGCCATACTTGAGAACGCGCTCGTGCGCTATCAGGTGGACGGCAAGTCGCCGGGAGCCCTTGGCACGCGGCATCCTACCATTACGCCCTTCCAGGCCTTCCGCGCCAGCGACGCCTGGTTCGTTGTGGCCGTGGGCAACGACGCGCTGTGGAAGACCTTCTGCGCCGCCGTGGAGCGCCCCGACCTCTTGGCCGACAGCCGCTTTGCCACCAACGGCGACCGCACCAAGCACTATATCGAGCTCATACCCGAGCTAGAGCGGCTCTTCGACAAGAGGACGGCCGAGGAATGGCTCGCCCTGTTGGAAAAAGCAGGCGTGCCCGCGGCGCCGGTAAACACGATAGACAAGGTTATGCAGGACCGCCAGCTTGCCGCCCGCAATATGTTCGTCACGGTAGAGGACAAGGCCGCTGGCACGATTACCATACCGGGCAATCCTATAAAAATGGAGAGCATAGAGGAAAGCGCTACGCGCCCGCCTGCCCCCGCGCTTGGCGAGCACACCGAGAGTATATTGAAGTCCCTGCTCGGGCTCGACGACGAGGCTATAGCGAGGCTTCGCGGCAGCGGAGCCATATAATGGGCGCTGGCAAACAGCCCGCCGGCGACGGCTACCCGGCCTCGCCCCTGGTAGCCCCGCAGCCCTTAGCGCCCTTGGCAAAGGCTTTGCGCCGAGGCGACCTGGACCTGGGCGATTATATAGAGGCCACGCTTGACCGCGTGGATGAGCTTGAAAGCTCTATACGGGCGCTTCTGCCCGAAGCGGGGCGCCGTGAACGCCTGCGCGCTGAAGCCGCAGCTCTCGCGGCTCGCTACCCCATAGCCGAGGAGCGTCCCCCGCTTTTCGGCGTCCTCTTGGGCGTAAAGGACATATACGCCGCCGATGGCTTTGATACCCGCGCCGGTTCTAGCTTGCCGCCCGAACTCTTTGCCATGCCTGAAGGGCCTGTCGTCGCCGCCCTGCGTAAGGCGGGCGCACTGGTGCTGGGCAAGACCGTTACCACGGAATTCGCCTATTTTGCGCCGGGGCCTACCGGGAACCCATGGGACCTCAAGCGCACGCCCGGCGGCTCAAGCTCCGGTTCTGCCGCCTCTATAGCGGCCGGCTTTTGTTCCATAGCCACGGGTACCCAGACCATAGGCTCGATAGCCAGACCCGCTGCCTTCTGCGGGGTAGCAGGCTGGAAGCCGCGCTACGGCCGCTTAAGCCGCGAGGGCATCGTGCCCTTCAGCCCTTCGGTGGATCACGCCGGGCTCTTTGCCCCGGATGCAGCCGGCCTGGCCCTGGCCGCCTCCGTCGCGGCCGGCGATTGGGACGCGGCGCGGCATACGAACGCTCTGGCGGCCTTTGCATCGAAACCGCCCGTGCTTGCGGTACCTGACGGCCCCTACCTCATGCAGGCGGAGCCCGAGGGTTTGGCCGGTTTCGAGCGCCAGCTCGTATCCCTTGCCGGCTTAGGCTTTACTATAGTCAGAATACGCGCCATGAATGATATAGCCGGCATAAACGCGCGCCACAGGCGCATATGCGCTGCCGACATGGCCCGCGTGCATAAGGACTGGTTCGCCGTTCACCAGGCGCTCTACGCCAAAGCCAGCGCCGAGCTTATACTAACTGGGCAAGGCATCGAAGATAAGGAGCTTGAGAGCGACAAGCTCGGCCGCGAAGCGCTGCGAGCCGATTTGGACGCTGCCCTTGCCGCCTCAGGCGCTAGATTCTGGATATCGCCCTCCGCGCCGGGAGCCGCCCCGCAGGGCCTAGAGGCTACCGGCAACCCCATTATGAACCTGCCCTGGACGCACGCCGGCCTGCCAACGCTTACCTTGCCCGCGGGCCGCTCTGCCGGCGGCATGCCTCTGGGTATGCAAGTGGCAGGAGCCTTCAATGAGGACGAGGAACTCTTGGCGCTGGGCATGCTTATCGAGGAGAGGCTATGCGCTCCTGCTTCTCTATCCGCTTAAGCTCGGCGCCCGCCCTAAAGAGCCTGCGAAGCGCGGATAGGAAGGGTAAGAGGCCCAATAGGGCGGCGCCCGCTAAGTACCAAACGCTGTCGCTACGCGCATAGGCGTATCCTAGGATGCCGCCTAGGATGCCGTTAAAGGCTAAGGTCTTTACCGATGCAGCCACGATGGCGGCCGCTTTATCGCGGCGCGCCTCGAGCTCCATGGCGGGCGTTCGCCGCTCGGCCGCCGGCTCTGGCGGGTTCTTCGGTTCCAGCGGTTCTAGGGCGACAGATCCGGCTTTCAGGCCAGGCGGCTCCATGCTCAGCGAGAAGCCAAATTTCCGCGGCAACGGCGCGCTCGGAGGCAAGCCCGGGGCTTCAGGCGCCATGGCAGGCGCGGCGTTATGAAGCGCTTTAGTATCCGGGAGCCTTGTATCGATGTGAATATCGACATGGCGCGCAAGCGCTTCCTGAACAGCCTCTTTAATCGCTGAAGACAGCTTGGCTCTGCGCTCCGCAGCATCCTCGCGCCCTGTCGATGCCGCGGGGGAAGGCCCGGGGGCCGGCGCAAAACCCTCGCCCCAATCGAGCTCGTACAAGGCAAGGCGGCGGCTAATATTCTTCAAGTCCAGCGGAGCCGCCTCGCGCGCGCGCAGGTCTAGCTTGGTGGCCACCTGGCGGTAGCAATCCTCGGAAAGATAGAGCGCGCCTGGCGGCGCGGCCTGCATAACGCGGGCGGCTATATTTACGCCATTACCGAAGACCTTGCCGTCCTGGCGCCATATCTCCCCCATATGAAGGCCTATGCGCGCCTTTATATCCGCCGCCCCTTCCGAGGCGAGGAGGCCTCTGGCGCCCAGCGCGAAATGCAAGGCGCATTGCGTGGCCGCCACGGCGCTGCCGAAGCTTACGAGCAGTTCCGATCCGGTTATGTCGGCGATATCGCCGCCATGCAGAGCGATGACCGGGTCGGAGAAGTCGCGGTAGCGGCTGAGCAGCACTAAGGCGGCGCGCTCGTCGCGCTCAAAGGCCTCATTGAAATCGGCCAATTCCACGAACATCAGCGCGGCGAGGCCCGATACGGCGCTCACTGGCGCCGCTTCTCCGCTGCGTCGGGCTGACCAAGCTCAGCCGCCTCACGCGCGGCGCCGCCTGCCATGATGGCCGCGTAGACTTTCTCGTCTATAGGATAGAATTCCACGAGTATAAGGGCAGCGATCATTATGAGCGCCGGTATGGGACCGACGAGCAGGCGTATGGCGAAGATGGCCTGCGGGCCCTGAGGAATATCGGGCACATAACGGGCAATAGCCAGGATAAAACCCATGGTAGCCGTTGCCAAGGATTGGCCAAGCTTGGCTATGAAGGTCCATATACCGTAATAGGCGCCTTCGCGGCGCTGGCCGGTTTTCTGGGCCTCGGCCTCTATAGTATCGGGCATCATGGCGAAGGGCGGCACGTAGCCGAAGCCCAGTCCCACGCCTGCTATGGACATCATAACCAGGGTAAAGGCCGGGCCTACGGTATGGCCAAAGAAGAATATGCCCATGCCAGCCAAGGCCATCAGGGTAAAGCATATTTGATAGGTGCGCTTTTTCCCTATGCGCTTGGACACGAGCACGCTTATGGGAATGAAGGCCATGGCTATGACCAGCAGGAGCACCATGGCCATAGTCGTAAGCCCTTCGTTATCGTACACGTACTTCATGTAGTACACGAGTATGCCGGAAAGAAAATTGATGGCCGCGAGGTTGAGCATATAGGTAAAGAGTATGACGAGGTAAGCCTTGTTCTTAAACACGACCGCGTAGGTCTTAATGAAACCCTGGGGCCTGTCCCCGTCATGGGGCCGCTCGCGCACCGAAAAGCCGGTAATAAGGGCCGTAACGGCCATGACCACGCCGAAGAGCAGGCCTACGGCGGAGAAGCCCGCCTTTTTATCGCCGAATACGCCCACGATGGGCAGCACGATGGCCGCTCCGAGTATGGTGCCTATGACAGCGAAGCCGAAGCGGTAGCCATTAAGGCTCGTGCGCTCATGGTAGTCCTTGGTAAGCTCGGGGGTAAGCGAGCCATACGGAATATTGACGACGGTGTAGGCCGTATTGAGGAGGCAGAGCGTGGCTATGGCCCAGGCGGTAAGGGCCGCCGGCCCCTGCAGAGCGGGGGCGGTAAAAAACAGCCAGGAGCTTAAGAGCAGGGGCAGCGCCCCGAATATCATGTAGGGCCTGCGCCTGCCTAGGGGCGAGCGCGTTCGGTCCGATATATAGCCCATCATGGGGTCGGTTACCGCGTCCCATATTTTCGCTACCATTACCGCCATACCGGCCAGCGCCGCGGGTATGCCTACGGTATCCGTAAGGTAATTCATAGACCAGAAACCCATGGCCGTAAAAAAGAGGTTGCCCCCCAGGTCAGCCACGCCAAAGCCAAGTTTGGTCCGTACGGCAAGCTTGCGCGAGCCTTCGTTGGCCACAACCGTTGCTTTATCCATGTTTGAACTCCTCTATGCAGCCAGTGTACGCGGCGGCCAGGTCGGCCGTGGCCCGCGCTACGCAGAGCCTGCGGTCGCTGCGGTAGTCCGCGAGCCTTGCGCTTAAGTTTATGGTTTCGGCCGCTATAATGACGCTTGCGTGCGGCCGTACATTCTTGCGGCCCGATATGGCCCCGCCCATGAGCCTATTGGCAAAGTCCCAGAGATTCTGCGCGTATTCTATCAGCTCGGCGCTTATAGCGCCACCGTCGGTAGTATGCGCGGAGGGGCAAGGCAGGTCCGCGCGGAAATACCAGCTTAAGTCAGCCAGCTCCATATGCCTCATGGCGTACCAGGCCTCCGCGGCCCTGCGGTCGGCCAGCGCGCGGTCCACGGGCGGCAAGGTACGGGGGTCGCCGGCAAGGTATATGAGGTCCCAGCCTTTTTGCCGTATACCATACACGCGGTCTATAAGGGCCTCCGGCCTATGCTGTATATCGAGTATGCGCTCGCCGCATTCCACCGCCTTTAACACGATGGCGGCAATACGCTTCTCAAGCGGGCTCAGGGCTTCGGGCGACAGGCCGTAGAAACGCTCGGCGCGGCTTACGAGTTCATCTCTGGCCTTGCGGAGGCGATCGCCTACCGTATCCTGGCTAACGCCGCGCGGAAAGCCGAGCGCTCGCTCAAGCGCCGCTATGAGCCGTCCGAGGCTGGCCGTCGAACGGGCGGCGCAGCGCCTGTGCACGGACAAGGGCAAGACCAGTACCGGCTCTTCGCGGCCTTTCTTGGCCATATCATCCGCCGCGGCAAGGCCTAAGCGCATCGTGCCCTGTTCAAGTCGGGGCAGCCTATCGCTGGCATAGCTTACCTGCCCCTCGGGCGCTAAGGCCAGGGGATAATCGCCGTCTTCAATGGCCCTGCGTATACGGGCCATGCCCTCCCTGTCGATCTTGGCGTGGTGCACGGGCATAGCTCCCATGCGGGGCAGCATCCAGCGCACGAGCGCGCCGCTCCAGCGGGGCACTTCATAGCCGTGCACGAATAATGCATGCGGCCGGCGCGGCAGGCGCACGCCCAAGCGCCTTGCCTCCTTCTCCACGCCGCAGAGGAAGAGCCAGGCCAGCACTTGCGCCTCGTCGCCATAGGGATGCCTGAAGGCGATAATGAGCCGCGTTTCCTTGGCCAGAGCGGCCCTGAAAGCCTCAACCAGGCGTTCGGAGCCCCGGATATCGATAGCGCTATTGCCCTGGGCCAAGCGTACATAAGGCCAGGCGAGGAAGCGAGCCGCGCCTAAGAGCCAAGGACGCACACCTGGCGCGGGAAGGCGTATATCGGGCAATGCTCGCGTTATTGCTTGAGCGTACGCGGCTTTCCGCGCGCGGTATTCTTTCATGGCAAGGCTAGCATAAGCCGGCTCATATGCTAAGGCAAGCTTGATTCGGCGCTGCTGTCTTCGTATTTTATTAGTGAAGCGATCGTATATCTATGATAAAGGAGCGATACATGGCCACAATTACCTTAAAAGGCGCCGTCATTCACAGTTCGGGGGAGCTGCCCAAGCTTGGCACGAACGCCCCCGATTTTAAGCTTACCAAGGCGGACCTCAGCGACGTGAGCCTTGCCGATTTCAAGGGCACGGTACGCATACTCAATATAGCCACGAGCCTTGATACCGGCATATGCGCGGCAAGCGCCAGAATCTTTAACCAACAGATCAAGAAGCTCGGAGGCGCGGTAGTCCTTACCATAAGCAGGGACCTGCCCTTCGCGCAAAAGCGCTTCTGCGACGCTGAAGGCATAGACACGGTCATTACGCTTTCCGACCTACGTACGCGCTCCTTTGGGAAGGACTACGGCGTGGAGCTGATCGACGGCCCTCTTGCCGGGCTCCTCGCGCGCTCGGTGGTCGTGATAGATCCGGCGGGCAAGGTCGTCTATACCGAGCAAGTGCCTGAAATTGCCCAAGAGCCAGACTACGAAAAGGCCCTGAACGCAGCCAAGGCAGCCGCGGCGTACTAAACAAGTTCGGAGGTTAAGCATGAAGCACATTGTGAGCATAGAGGGCATGAGCTGCGGGCATTGCGCCATGCGGGTTAAGAAAGCCTTAAGCGAATTGGCTGGCGTACGGTCGGCAGATGTTGACCTTTTAGCCAAGCGCGCCGAAGTGGAGGGCGAGGGCTTCGACGCTAATATGCTGCGCGGCGCCGTAGAGAAAGCCGGCTACGAGGTCGTATCGGTGCTGCCCTAGGCTATATTTCTTCCCTTCAAAGAAACAGCCGATCGGCGCTCGCCGATCGGCTGTTTTTATTTAAGCTCTGATAGCCGTAAGGGCCGCGGCTCGGCCACGTCGCCCTCCGCCTTGAGGAATTCCTCGAGGAGTTCCTTACCCTTGCGGCTGAGCTTAGCCGGCACCTGCACCATAAGCTTTATGTACATATCCCCTCTGCGCGCGCTGCCGTTTGCGCCGGGCACGCCCTCTTCGCGCAGGCGTAGCATCTTGCCGTGCTGGGTGCCTCCAGGCACCGTTACCGTTACCTTTTTGCCGTCTATGGTCGGCACGGTTATCTCGCCGCCAAGGCTCGCCTTGGCTATAGATATCGGTACGGCGCAGTAGAGGTCATAGCCGTCCCGCTCGAAGAATTCGTGCGGCTTAACGTGCACGAATACGAACAAGTCGCCGGGCCGCCCGCTGTTAGGACCCGCGTCGCCCTGCCCGGCTACGGATAATCTCCTGCCGTCGTCCATGCCCGGGGGTATGGTAACCTTGATCTTCTGCTTCTTCTTGGCTAAGCCTGAGCCCGCGCAGGACTTACAGGGCTTGTCGACAATATGGCCCTCGCCGCCACAGCTGGGGCAGGGGCTGGCAATGGAGAAAAAGCCCGAACTCCTGCGCACTTGGCCGGAACCCTGGCAAGTGGGGCATACTTTACGCCCGCCGCCAGACTCTGAGCCAGAGCCCCCGCATATTGAGCAGGATTCGTCGCGGCTATAGGCTATCTCTACCTGCGTGCCAAATACAGCCTGCTCAAAGGACAGTTCCAGGTCGTAGCGGAGGTTAGCGCCCCGGGGCGTTTCGCCCCTACGCCTACCGCCGCCGCCCATGGTGCCGCCGAAAAGGTTATCGAATATGTTCGAGAAGCCGCCCATGCCGCCAAAGATATCCTCAAAATCCCTAAAGACATTGGAGAAATCCTGCCCGCCCTGGCCGCCGGCCATGCCTTCTACGCCGGCAAAGCCGAATTGATCGTAGGCAGCGCGTTTTTGATCGTCGCCGAGCACTTCATAGGCCTCGGTGCCCTCCTTGAAGCGCTCCTCTGAAGCCTTATCTCCCGGGTTCTTATCCGGATGATACTGGATGGCGAGCTTTCTGTAGGCCTTCTTGATGTCATCCTTGCTCGCTCCCTTAGGAACTCCCAGGACTTCGTAATAGTCGCGCTTAGCCACGTTTCTTCAGCCTATTTCTTGTCTTCGTCGTCTACGACGCGGTAGTCCGCGTCTTCAGCGCCATCGCCTGAGCCTGAGCCCTCGGGAGCGCCATCCGTGCCCGCCGCAGAGGGGCCCTGCTCGCCCTGAGCATTAGGCGCCGCATTCTTATAGATTTCCTCGGCAAGCTTGTAGCTGGCCTGCTTAAGGGCTTCGGTCTTTTCCTTCATGCGCTCGACATCGTTTGCCTGTATCGCTTCTTTGAGCTCGGCTATGGCGGCCTCGATCTTGGTTTTATCCTCGGCGCTCACCTTGTCCCCATAATCCTTAAGGGACTTCTCCGTGGCGTACATAAGGGTGTCGGCTTCATTCCGGGACTCGGCGCGCTCGCGCTCGCGTTTATCCTCATCTGCATGCGCCTCGGCCTCGCGCACCATGCGGTCAATATCGGCGTCGTTGAGCCCCGACGAGGCCTCTATGCGTATCTTCTGCTCCTTGCCCGTGCCGAGGTCCTTGGCTGACACGTGAACGATACCGTTCGCGTCGATGTCGAAGGTTACCTCAATCTGCGGTACGCCGCGGGGAGCCGGCGGTATGCCTTCAAGGTCGAAGCGACCGAGCGTGCGGTTTTGGCCCGCCATCTCGCGCTCACCCTGGAGGACGTGGATAGATACGGTGTTCTGATTATCCGCTGCGGTGCTGAATATTTGGCTCTTGCGGCAGGGTACCGTGGTATTGCGCTGTATAAGCCTGGTAAACACGCCTCCGAGGGTCTCGATACCCAGGGACAGGGGGGTAACGTCCAGGAGAAGCACGTCCTTGACGTCGCCGCCGAGTATGCCGCCCTGTATGGCCGCGCCTACGGCTACGGCCTCATCAGGATTCACGCCTTTACTGGGGTCCTTACCGAAGAGCTCTTTTACGATCTGCTGAACCTTGGGTATGCGGGTAGAGCCGCCGACGAGTATGACTTCATCGATCTGCGCTGCGCTAACGCCAGCGTCGGCCATGGCTTTGCGGCAGGGGTCCTTGGACTTTTCGAACAGATCCTCTACCAAGCGCTCAAAGGTGGCGCGGGTAAGGCTCTTCTGCAGGTGCTTCGGCCCCGAGGCGTCGGCAGTGATAAAGGGGAGGTTTACGTCGGCCTGCTGCACATTAGACAGCTCTATCTTGGCCTTTTCGGCGGCTTCCTTGAGGCGCTGCAGGGCCATGCGATCCTGGGACAGGTCAATGCCGGTATCCTTCTTAAACTCGTCGACGAGCCACTGCATAACGCGGCGGTCGAAGTCGTCGCCGCCTAAGTGGGTATCGCCGTTCGTGCTCTTCACCTCGAAGACGCCTTCGCCCAGTTCAAGTATGGATATATCGAAGGTACCGCCGCCAAGGTCATAGACGGCTATGGTCTTTTCCTTTTTCTGGTCCTTATTGAAGCCATAGGCAAGCGCCGCCGCGGTAGGCTCGTTGATAATGCGCTTCACCTCAAGGCCCGCTATCTTGCCCGCGTCCTTGGTGGCCTGGCGCTGCGCGTCGTTGAAATACGCGGGTACCGTGATAACGGCCTCGGTTACCGCCTCGCCAAGGTAATCCTCGGCGGTCTTTTTCATCTTTTGCAGGATGAAGGCGCTAATTTCTTGGGGGCTGTACAGTTTGCCGGAAATATCTACGCGCACGTCATTCTGATGAGGCACGACCTTATAGGGCACAAGCGTAGTCTCGTTCTTAAGCTCGTCGTAACGGCGACCCATGAAGCGTTTCATGGAATACACGGTGTTTTCGGGGTTGGTAATCATCTGGTTCTTAGCCGGCTGGCCTACGACCCGCTCTCCCTTGCCAGTAAAGCCGACGATGGATGGCGTAGTGCGCTGGCCCTCGGAGTTGGCTATGACGATAGGCTCGCCGCCCTCCATAACCGATACACAGCTGTTGGTTGTTCCCAAATCGATTCCTATAATCCTGCCCATATTCTTCTCCTTAAGCGCGTAACGACGCGCCTGTATATTCGTTTCTGTTTAAGCCTGATCCGCTGACTGCTCGGGCATGCGCACCTTGACCTTAGCGCTGCGCAGCACTCGGTCTTTGAGCATATAGCCTTTTACGTATTCTTCCGCAACGAGCGGCTCTTCGCACTCGCCTTGCTCGCTCATCATAGCCTCGTGCCTGTTAGGATCGAAGGGCTGGTTAAGCGAATCGAAGCGGGACAGGCCGTATTTGTTTTCCAGGGTGGAGAGCAGGGTACGATGTATCATAGCCACTCCGTCATGAAGAGACTGGAAGTCCTTGGAGTTCTCGCTACTGTGCACGGCACGGTCAAAATCATCAAGAACGGTGACCAGATCGGTGAGTATCTGTGAGTTGGCATAGCCAACCGCATCCTCTTTTTCGCGGAACATGCGCTTGCGGAAGTTTTCGTAGTCAGCCAGCTTTCTCAGGTACTGGTCCTTGAGCGACGAAAGCTCTTCCTCAAGCTTCACTATCCGCTCGTCCTTCTCGGCCAAGAGCGCAGGGTTTGCGCTGGCATGCTCATCTGCCTGTTCAGCGGACGTTTCCTGAGAAAATTCCTGTTGGGGAGCCTTGGTTTGCTCTGCGCTCTTATGGTCGGCAGTTTCCTCGCCGCTTCGTTTAGCTTGTTTAGACATAGCCTCGCTCTATACGTGTGATGCCCTAGAACCGCGCGAGCTCGATACGCAACGAGCGGATAGCGCTGACCGGGATATGGTGTAAAAATAATAAAGTTTTTTTTTAAGCGTCAAGCGGAACTGCACGAATACGGTGAAAAAAGGCACGGTTCTTGTATAAAGCTCACCTTTATTGCCTTCCCGTCCTGCTTGACATTGGACGCCTTTGCTATAACATTGAACGAGCAAGGCTTTTTACTACTCAAGGGGGACCGTGCTTGCAGCTCCAGAGGCCATCGATCATCCAGGAACAGCGCCAGAAGCTGAGTCCTCAGATGATACAGTCAATACGTCTCATGTCGCTACCCCTCCAGGAGCTCAAGGAGGAGATACAGCAGGAAATCGAGGCGAATCCAGCCCTCGAGATCATTGAAGACCGCTCTACCGTCTCCCTTGAATCGATAAAAGAGGAGCGTGAAGCGGACTCAGAAGCTCAACGCCTCTTCGAGGATAGTTCGGATCCGGGCTGGAGCCGCTCCAATGACGACGATTCCGATGCCAAGCGTATGTTCCTCGAAGGCGTCATAACCGTTGCCGAAACCCTGCAGGACCATCTGCTCTGGCAGCTTAGGCTACAGCCCCTATCGCCGGACCAGCGCGACATAGGCGAGAAACTCATTCAAAACCTCGACCCCGACGGCTTTTACAAAGAAGACCCGTACACGCTCTGCCAGGGTACGCACCATGACACCGTCAATATGGTTATGGCGGTAGTTCGAAGCCTCGAGCCGGTAGGCGTATGCGTAGCCGACTATAGGGAATCGCTCGTGGTGCAGACCCTCCTGTCCCCCGACGCTCCCGCGCCTGCCCTGATCGTTCTGCGCGACTACATAGACCAGCTGGAGCACGGCAAGCACTCGGAAATACAGAAGCGCCTTAAGCTCAGCGACCAGGCCATGGCCGAAACGATGGCCTTCATTAAGAAACTCAACCCCTTCCCTGGCCGGCAATACTCGGCCGAGGAGACGCGCTACGTAACGCCTGACGTGCAGGTTAAGCTTAAAGACGGCGAATTCGTCATCGTCATCAACGACGAGGAACTGCCGGTCATAGGCATAAACCCCTTTTTTGACGAGCTCTCAGGCAGCAAACACGATAAAGAGACCGACACCTTCGTAAAAGACAATATTCGCCGAGCCCGCTGGTTCATACAGAGCATACACCAGCGCAATCGCACCCTGCTTAAGGTCGTGCGCTCCATCGTGGAGTTCCAGCGCCAGTTCTTCGCGCGCGGCCCCAAGTATCTCGCGCCCCTAACTCTAAAGGATATAGCCGGCGAAGTAGGCGTGCATGAGACGACCATATCCCGCATAGCGGGCAAGAAATACGTTCAAACCGATTGGGGTATATTCGAGCTCCGCTACTTCTTTACGAACAGCATTTCCGGCTCAGGCTCCAAAGGCTCCCGATTTTCGAAAGAGGGCGTTAAGCAGCTCATTAAAGAGCTTATACAAGCTGAATCTCGCGCCATGTCAGACCAGGATATAAGCGACCTATTGATCAAAAAAGGCATTAAGCTTGCCCGCAGGACCGTGGCCAAGTACCGCCAAGAATTGAATATGGATTCATCGTTTAGCCGCAAACACGGCTAGGCACAGCTAGGGGCGCCCGCAAGGCTTAGGCTCAAGCGTTGCGCCAGAACACAGGCAGGGCGGCCCGCGCGCAAGCGCTGCCGTCAAGGAGGTTTTCATGACCGTAGACGTCCGTTCCGTGCACTTTGACCTAAGCGACGCCAATAAGGCGTACTTAGACAAAAAGCTCGAGCGCATAGCCTATGCAAGGGACCTGATCGTCGATCTGCTTTTCTCCTTTACCAAGGGCAAGCAGTTTCAATGTGATTGCACCGTAAATTTCCGCTGGGGCACCCAGGCTCACGTAAGCGAAACGGACTTCGAACTCATAGCCGGCATGGATAAGCTTATCGATACCCTTGAACAGAAGATAAACAAGGAAAAAAAGAAGGTTCAAGACAAGAAATAAGCCTATGGTAAACGCGTAGCGCGGCCGCGCCGGAGCATGCTCCGGTACGGCCGTTTTTTTTGCCTGGATATGAAAACAGCACTCCTGATTGCGTAATGAGGGGTTTCGGATTATGCTAGCCGGGATGGAATCAAAGCGCTTCACGATACTCGACCTTCTCGACCTTGATCTCAAGGAGCATGACGCCCTTGAGCTTCGCTGCATAGGCGGACGGAAGGGGCTGGGCAGGGAGATAAGCGGCCCGGATATTAACCGCCCCGGGCTTGCCCTGTCGGGGTTTTTCGAGGACTTCGCCTACCAGCGCATACAGCTTATAGGCCAGGGCGAAGCCGCGTACCTGCGCCTCCTCGCCTCACAGGATAAGCTGGAAGGCATACCAAAGATCTTTTCCTATCCCATACCCTGCTTCGTCATTGCCAATGGCCAGGCGCCCGAACCGAAATTCGCCGAGGCGGCTGAGGCCGCCGATTGCCCTATACTGCAGTCTAATCTGTCCTCGACGGAGCTCGCGGCCAGGCTTATGCGCGTGCTCGCCTCGGTTTTCGCGCCAAAAACCAGCGTGCACGGCGTGCTCGTGGAGGTGTACGGCATTGGCATACTCCTAACCGGCGATTCCGGCGTGGGCAAGAGCGAAACGGCATTGGAGCTTATCGAACGGGGGCACCGGCTGGTAGCCGACGACGTGGTCGAGATACGCTGCGTAAGCGGAAATATCCTCATGGGCTCCGGAGCCAATAAAGTCATAGGCCACCATATGGAGATTCGCGGGCTGGGCATAATCAACGTTACCCATCTCTTCGGCGTGGGAGCCATACGCGATAAAAAGCAGGTACAGCTGATATGCAAGCTGGAAGAGTGGGATTCCAATAAGGTATACGATCGCATCGGCACGGATGAGAATACCGAGGACATACTTGGCGTCATGGTGCCCAAGCTTGACATTCCGGTTAAACCCGGCCGCAACATACCCATAATCGTTGAAACGGCGGCGATGAACGAGCGCCTTAAAAAAATGGGTTACCACTCAGCCAAGGAGTTTAACCAAAACATTCTGCGCTGGCTGGAGAGCGAAAGCGCGCGAGCCATCTATTTCGGCAGAGACGAATCCATTTAAGGGAGAGCGCATCTATGGTAGAGAAGACAACCGTCATAAAGAATCGGGCCGGTATACACGCCCGCCCCGCAGCCATGATCGTGCAGACGGCCGGTAAATTTAAATCGCGCATCTTCCTCGAAAAAAACGGCGATAGGATAAACGCAAAAAGCATCATGGGCATCATCACGCTAGGAGCCGGTTACGATAGCGTTATACTCATCATCGCTGAAGGCGATGATGAGAACGAGGCGGCCAGCGCCATTGAGAGGCTCTTTATTAACCGATTCGAAGAGGAATAATGCCCTTTCTGGGTAGAAAGCAGCGCCACCGCAGTGACGCCATACTCATAAGCGTCATATACCTCGTATCCAGCATAGGCCTATATCTTTACTTGGACAGCGCCATCGACCTGCCCGCCGCCGAGTCCGGCGTGCGCGGCAGCGCTATGCAAGCGCTCTTTCTCCTCCTGCCGGCGGCGCTTGGCGCGATTTTCATAGCGCTCCTTTCAAGACTCGTTCAAGACCTGCGCGCAAAGCGTTGGGGCGCGGTAACGAGGGCTCGCAGCTTTTCACTCTTCCTGATCTGCGCTTTTATGTCCGTAGCGCCTCCTTTGCTTTTCCTTGGCGCCTATGCCCTGCGCGCCTACCAGGCGCCTGCTTCATTGGCCGTGCGGGAAGGACTCGATGCGGGGCTCGAGCGGCTTTTAGCCTACTACGCGGAGCAGGAGTACGACCTAAAGTATGCCTCCGAACGGGACTTAGCCCCGCTGCTCGCGGCGCGCGGGGCAGACGCTGCCGCGGCCTATGCGGCGCTCCATGAGCGCAAGCCCGCCATCGCCGCGGTGGAATTCTATTATGCAGAGGGCAGCATAGGCTATTTCGGCCCCCCAGACTTGCGCTCGAACGGCGCCTTGCCCGACGAACGCAGCGCCTTACTGCAGCGTTTTTCATCGGCAGGCGCCAGCTATTCCCGCTATTTCACGCGGGAGGCGGGCATAGCGCCTGACGGCAGGCTCATAGCCGCCGCCGTAACGATGCGCGTAGCGGAGGAGGCGGAACAGGCGGCGGAACGCCTTCGTTTAGCCCGCCAATCCCTACCCGTTGCGAACGCTTTAGCCAATAAGGCTGAGGGAACCATACTCTTCTTTAGCCTGGCCTTTGGCCTTTCCTTATTGGCTCTAGCCGCGTTGTTTGCCGTGCTTGCCTCGGACAGCCTCGTGGAGCCTCTTGTAGCGCTTGAGGACGCTATACGCCGCATAGATGCCGGCGCGGCCAAGGCATCATATCTAGCCAAACCAGGCGACGAGGCGGGACGCCTCATAGAGGCGCTCAACGCATCACTTTCCCGCATAGAGCGGCACAAGGGCGACCAGATGCGCAGCGAACGGCTCCTTGCCTGGCAGGATATGGCCAGACGCCTGGCTCATGAACTGCGTAATCCGCTAACGCCCATTCGGCTCTCCGCTGAGCGCGTGCTCAAGCGCTGGCGCGAAGCTCCGCAGTCCATAGGCTCTATACTCGAGAAATCCATGATCGCTATCGTGCAGGAATCGGTTGCCATGGAGGGCCTGCTCGCGGAATTCCGGGATTTCGCCCGCCTGCCCGAGCCCAACAAAGCCTGGCTTAAGCTGCGGGATCTCGTAGAAGAATCGCTCTATCTATTCGAGACATCCTGGCCCAAGCTAGTGCTGGATATAGGCGGCGTCGACGCGAACATCAGCATACGGGCAGACCGAGGCCACCTTAAGCAGGTTCTGGTCAATCTGGTGTCAAACGCCGCCGACGCTACAGGCGGCAGCGGCCATGTATGGATACGCAGCGACCTTGTCAAAACGGAGGATAGCCGCTATTGTAGATTGCAGCTCAGGGACGATGGGCCTGGCATAGCGCCTGAAATCGGCGACCGCATCTTTACGCCGTACTTTTCCACCAAGCCTACCGGAACGGGTTTGGGCCTCGCTATAGTCGAGCATATCGTGGCTGCGCACGGCGGCTCCATACGGTACGAGTCCCCGCCGGGGCAGGGTACCCTCTTCATCATCGATCTGCCGGCCGAAGATGCTTCAACCATTAAGGAATGAACCGCATGAGTTCCATACTCGTCATAGACGATGAACCCGGCATACGCTCAACCGTCAAAGACATATTAGAGGACGAAGGCTACCAGGTACTCCTAGCCGAGGACGGGCCTATAGGCCTTGATATACTCCAGAGGGAAAGCGTCGACCTAGTGCTCCTGGATGTATGGCTGCCCCGCATGGGCGGCATAGATGTGCTCAAAGCCATTAAATCTTCCTATGTCGGCATAGAGGTAATCGTGGTATCGGGGCATGCCAGCATCGACCTAGCCGTAAGCGCGGTAAAGCTGGGAGCCTTTGACTTTATAGAAAAGCCCCTATCCATAGACAGGCTGTCAACGGCCGTACGGAACGCGCAGTCTCTGGTGAAGCTGCGGGCTGAAAATGCGCGCCTCAAGCGTACCGCTGTAGAGGTCGACGATATACTGGGCGTATCGCCCCTTATGCACGAGGTGCGTACGCTCATTGAACAGAGCGCTAAATCGGACGCCCGCGTGCTCATAACCGGGGACAACGGCACCGGCAAAGAACTGGCCGCCAGGCGTATACACGAGCTTTCAGAACGCTCGGAAGGCCCTTTTATAGCGGTGAACTGCGCCGCCATACCGGAAACCCTCATAGAGAGCGAACTCTTCGGGCATGAAAAAGGCTCCTTTACCGATGCCGTGTCGCGGCGCAAGGGTAAATTCGAGCTTGCCCATCGAGGCACCCTCTTCCTGGATGAGATAGCCGATATGAGCCTCTCTGCCCAGGCTAAGGTGCTGAGGGCTATCCAGGAGCTGCGTTTTGAACGCCTCGGCAGCGAGGAAACCCTGGAATCAGACGTGCGCGTCATAGCGGCGACGAATAAGGATCTCCGTGAGGAAATAGCCCAGGGCCGCTTTAGGGAGGACCTGTATTTCAGGCTTAACGTCATCCCCCTGCGCATGCCCTCATTGCGGGAGCGCCGTGAGGATATAGCGCTCTTGGCCCGCGTATTCCTGGATAAGCACGCCAATGGGGCCGCCCGCAGCATCGAAGCCGAGGCCATGGCCATACTGTCCGCCCATGAGTGGCCGGGCAACGTGCGCGAACTAAAAAACTTTATAGAGCGCATATCGGTCATGAGCGATGAAAGCTCGCTATCAGCCACAACCATAGCGCACTTCTTGAACGGCATGGGAGGCGGCTATGGCTATGCGGCCGAACCGGCGCACGAACCCTGTGAATTGGGAGAACTGCTGGCACTCAGGCTCAGCGAAGCCCGGGAAGAATTCGAACGGCGATATTTACTCCACATTTTGCGAAAGATGCAGTACAATATCGCCAAGGCTGCCGAAGCTATGGGCGTCTATCCAAGCAATTTACACGCGAAGATCAAGAAGTTCGGGATTGAGGCAGGGGAATGAAAGAATTAACGGAACGCCAGAAGGTAATCCTCGAGTATATCGAGCGCTACCAGCAGGAACGGCGCTGCCCGCCCACCATACGCGAGATATCGGATAATTTCCGCATAAGCGTAAAGGGCGGCTACGACCACCTCAAGGCCCTTGAGAAAAAAGGCTATCTCCGCCTGGGAGAGAACCGCTCCCGATCTATCGAGATACTAGGCAAGACCGTATCCGCGTCTCCCGTAACCGAGATACCCATACTGGGCAACGTAGCGGCCGGCAAACCCATCTTCGCGGACGAGAACTTCGAGGATACCGTCTTCGTGCCCTCCGCCATGGTAAACAAGGGCTGTTGCTTCGCCCTGCGGGTACGCGGCGACAGCATGATGGGCGCGGGCATACTGGACGGCGACGTGGCGGTAATAGAGCAGAAGCAACTAGCCGACAACGGCGATATCGTAGTAGCCATGCTTGAGGACTCGGTTACCCTTAAGCGCTTCTACCGCGAGAAGGGCCGCATCAAACTGGCCGCGGAAAATCCGGCCTATGCGCCTATTTTTACGCAGGACGTGCGCATTCTGGGACGCCTCCGCGGCATAATCAGGAATTATTGATACCCTATGGAACCCATTCTCATCGTAGGCGGCCCGGAACTGGGAAGGCGGAGCGATTTCATACGCCAGAGCCTGGAGCGCTGCGCCAAGGAATGGGGAGAAAAACCCGAAGAGCATAGGATTTACGCCCAGGATTGCGACGTAACGAGGCTCTTGGACCTCCTCTTGAACGGCTCGCTCTTTTCCGCCGGTAAATTCGTGCAGTACCTGGGCGCGGACGCGGTAAAGCTCAAAGCGGACGTACAAGCCCTCGTCGCCTACGCTAAAAACCCCGCCGAGCGCACCGTACTCGTGCTGGTATCGGAAGGCTATGGCGTAGACAAGGCCATAGAAGACGCGGTTCCCAAAGACGCCAAGAGGATATTCTGGGAACTGTCCGCCGCCGAGATGGAGCGCTGGGTGCGAGACTATTTCTCGGCTCAGGGTCTTGGCGCGGACCCCGAGGCAATAGAGGCGGTGCTCGAGCTTGTCGAGAACAACACCGAAGCGCTCAAGGTAGAATGCTCACGGCTGGCGCTCTTTTCTCCCCGCGGCGCGCGCATACGCGAAGAAGACGTAGAGCGCTACATCAGCCATAACCGTTCAGAGGATGCCTTTAGCCTCTTTGACCGTATGACCCAGGGCAGCTTCGAGCAGGCTCTTGACGTACTCTCCGCTATTTTAGCCAATCGCGACGGCAACGGCGTAGGACTCTTGGCCGGCCTGCTCTGGTCGTTTAGGCGCCTTTCCAGCTTACACGCAGCCATGGCTCAGGGTAAATCCTATGAAACCGCCGCGCGTTCTTTACGTATAACGAGCAGAAAGCTCCTCGCCCAGTATGAGGCGGCCAGGAAGCGCTGGCCGCCGAGCCGTTGCGCTGCTCTCATAGCCTTTGGCGTAGATACCGATGCGCAGCTACGATCCATGGGCCAGGCCCACGAACGCGTGCTCCTAGAGCTCTTCCTCTACGCCGCCATGCAGGCTGAGGAGCTGCCCCGCCTCGATACGGCCCGTGCGGCCTACTAGGGTTTTCTCTGCCAGTCTGAAAAACTGAATTCCATGCGGAAGCGCTTCTTTATGAAAAGTATCGTCGCCTCAGCTTCTATCTTTAACGCTCGTACGACGAGGGCTCCGTCATGGTACTCATAGCCGTACGAAGCGCTCATGGCCGACACAAGTATCGGCAGCTTGGTCCAGCGCTGCTCCACCGCAAGAAGCTTACCGTCCGCGCTGAAGCGCATCGTGCCCGTAGCCTCCGCCTTGCCGGCCTTAAGCGTATACGGCAGGCGTAGCCCATCCGCCGCGAACGAGGACTCGCCTAAGCGCACGGATTCAGCGTAGCGCGCTATAAGGGGACTGGCATCGAAGCCCTCAGGAGGTCCGCCGGCACCTTCGCTGGGCCTGGCAAGGCGTTTCTTCCATTCATCGCTGGCGTCTTTGCCGTTTTTTTCCGCCGCCACCAGCGTTACAACCGGCGTCGCGCCGCGCCACAGCGTACGTGTTTCTCCCCGCTCATAGGAAACAACCGCGCCTTCTGCGTTCAATTCCTGTATAAGGATTACCGTTCGACCGGGGCCATAGGCTTCGGCTCTGGCATGCGCCGTTAGCGCCTCCTGCCACAATAGGTCGGGCTTAAAGCTAGGGGCGGCCCCCAACGCGGCCAAGAGCAGGACGGCGCTTAGCTTCAGCATACGTTCTCCTTCCACCGGGCAATGCAGGTATGATACAATATACGCATAGAATCTACCGGTCGTCCGCTTTTCGCGTTTCTTCCGGTCCTGGGCGGTGGTACTACAACTATGCTTTTCGACAAGGCCAAGGACAAAGAGGAGCAGCTTCTTCAAGGCGAAGCTCAGCTCGCTTTCTCGCGTACCCTCGTATCCATTATGAGCGACGGCGTCTTTATAGCCGACGGCTCATTGTCCTTACACTTCGCCAATCCCGCCCTTGAGGGGCTGTTGCGGCTTGAAAACGCCGTACTGCCCGTATCGCTTGACGAACTCTATTCCGAACCCGGCAACGAAAGCCAGCTTGTTAACGCGCGCGCGGCGTTGAATACCGTGGGTTTCTGGAATGGCGAACTGGCAAGGACGGATGCTATCGGCACCATCTGCATAGACGAACTTACCGTAGCGCTAGCCCCGGGGCTTGAAGGCCGTGAAGATGGCGCAGTGCGTTACGTGGGCATAGTCAGGGACATTACCGAGGTAAAAGAGGCGCAGGAGCGTCTTCGCTGGGCCCAGCAGCACGATAAACTGACGGGCTTGCCGGATCGGGCGCAATTCTCAAGGGCACTGCAAAAGGCCATTGTTCATGCTAAGGCCGACAAAAGCGCCGTAGCGGTCATTATGGCTGACCTCGACAATTTCAAGCGCTTCAACACCGATTATGGCCATGAAGAAGGCGACAGCATACTCAAGGCAGCGGCGTCGCGCTTAAAGAGCGCGCTCCAGCCCGATTACTATATGGCACGCACCGGCGGCGACGAATTCAGCATACTCATAAGCCTGCGGTCTTCCGGCGATGCGGGCAAGGCCGCAGAACTCATACGGGACAGCTTCATGGGGCTACTGCGCACGGATAAGGGCAGCTATGAATTGCGCGCCAGCATAGGCGTGGCCGTATGGCCGCAGGATGGCCAGGATCAGGAAAGCCTGCTTTCGGCAGCCGACCTGGCCATGCAAAGCTGCAAAAACCAGGGCAAGGACGGCGTTCTCCGCTTTGATCAGGGCATTTTTATCAAGCATCACGGTAAAAAACTCCTGGAAACCGAGCTCAGGAACGCCATAGAAGGCAATCAGATTCAGGTTCATTACCAGCCTATAATCCGCGTGCGCGACGGGTTTATCGAGGGATTCGAGGCACTGGCCCGCTGGAAGCACCCGCTTCAGGGCGACATTAGCCCCGATAGCTTCATAGGATTGGCGGAGGAGACCGGGCTCATACAGAAGCTTGGCAGGCTCGTGCTCAGCAACGCCTGCGCCCAGGCTTCTCTATGGTGTAGAACCAACACTAAACAGCTGCGCATGGCCGTAAACATTTCCGCTATGCAACTCGAGCGCGACGATTTCACTCAACTCATACTTGAAGCCTTAAGTGGCGCTGGCTTGGCCCCGGAGAACCTGACGGTGGAGATTACTGAAAGCGTACTCCTATCCAAGCTCGTGGACGCCGGCGCGGCGCTTGCGACGCTCAAGGCCCTTGGCGTAGACGTTTCGGTGGATGATTTCGGTACCGGCTACTCATCGTTAACGTATATAAAAGACCTGCCGGTGGACAGCCTGAAAATCGACAGACAATTCGTCCAGGATATGGCGCGCTCTTCCGTAGCCCGAGAGATAGTCAACAGCACCATTGCCATGGCCCACCGCATGCACCTTAGGGTCGTGGCCGAAGGCGTAGAGAGCGCCGATCAGTTTTATTTACTGCGCTCTATGGGATGCGACAGCGCGCAGGGTTACCTGTTCGGTAGAGCCTTGCCGGCCGCCGATATCGAGGGGCGTTACCTCTGCCGGAGCGGTTTGCGCTACTCATCCTACTTGTTTCAGTGAGCCTTACGCCAAGGGCTGGCCTAGCTCGGTATGCCCGGGCGTATGATTTGACCAATTCCCCTCATACGGATACCATAGGGCTATGAGCATCCAAGACGACGAACTCGTCAGGGAAGATCAACAGCCGGATCCCCACTCGGACGCGAACGCCGACGCGAACGCCGATTCCCTTAGGCTGTCCGATAGATTACGCATGCGCATACGCAGTATGGAGCGCGAGGGCAGCGCCCAACCCTTCAAGCACCGCATAGCCCTCATAGGCATGGCGGAACTAGACGGCAAACGGCCTTTGCGCCTGCGCTCAGGCGCATTCCGCCTGCTTGAGGCGGTATATGCCAAGGGTCAGGCCCATTGGACCGATCCGATACTCGCTATAGCAGGGCTTAGGGAACTCCTCTTCAAGGAGCAGGCTCCGCCTGGTTCTGACCGCGGCCTGTTCTACGTATTACAGAGGGTGGCCGCGGCGGGCATATCCCCCGCCGCCTTCGCGAGCCATATAATAGTACCGCGCATGCAGCGCGACCACGATTGGCGCCGCTGGCGTGCGCGCCATACCTGGGTGCTCGACACTATCGCCGACCTGCTCATAGACCTGCGCAAAGCGCCGCCCTGGAACGCGCCGCGCATAGCCTCCGATACTATCCTAAGCGATATAGCGCTCTGCAAATACGTAGGCCGGCCACTGGCCAGGCTATCGGGCAGCCGCATAGAGAACCAGGAGGCTCATTTGGCCGCCTGGACAGGCGCATGGAAGTCCTTGAGCCTTAAGGACGAGCGCTTTCTATCCTTCCTGCGCGCGGCGCTTCTCCCCTGCTTTTATCGCCTGTCGGGCAAGATAGACCCCGAACAGCTCGCGCCTATGGGCAGGTCTATATTCGCGCTTGAAAAGAGCCTTGCGCCGCGCCTCTCTGCCATGAGCGAAGGCGCTTATCGGGCTGTTATGGCTCAAGAGAGCTTTGCAGGCAGCATGGATAAGCGCATAGAACGCCGTTCCGGCAGCGAATCGCTGGCCTGGGACCTTGTGCAGGAGCTCAAGGCCTATCTTGAAGTGCTGGTAGGCCTTGCCCGCTTTGACGCGGGCCCTTCGCTTATGGGAGAGGCTGCCTCGATAAGCCTGCGCTCGGATCCTGCCTATCTGAGGGATGCCGCGCGCATGCTTGAGCTGAGCCGCGCCGTGGAAGGAGCGGGGCTCCTGCATTGGCAGCTTGAAGCCCTGGCAAAGCTCGACCCGGAAGCCCGCGCGCTGTTCCTAGAGGAGCTTAGGCAGGCCGGAGGATTCTATCCGGCTTATCCGGCCAGACAGCCGCTCAGCCCCGCAGGCGCGTATTTCCCCGCGCCTATTCAAGCGCTCGCTGCCCTATCGGACGGAAGCACCGAGCTAAGCCGCCTTGCAATAACTCTGCCGGCCACCCTCGACTGCGCAAGGCTGCGGCCTGCCCATGCCGACGCGCTGCGCGCCGCGCTCAGCCCCGGCCTTGAACAATTCGAGGCGCTCATTCTCAGCATTGTTCAGGGGCAGGGCGACCCGGAGGCCGGGCAGCTTTTCGCTCTGCTCGGGCAGGAGCAGAAAAGGCTTAAAGATAGCCTGGAAGCGGCAAAGGATGCAGAGCCGGAACATAGCCGCGCAAGCGCCGCTCTGGAGGCCAGGATCAGCGTCCTTGAGTCTCTGTTCCAGGCATCGCTCGATATACCCGCCGCGTCCCGCGACCCGCGCCGCTTCGCCCTTGCCTGCCTCGGCGCTGCCTTGGCCCTCGAGCCGAGCGCGGAAACGGCCCGCCTGCTTACCGAGGCGGCGCTGCTGTCCAAGCCGCCGGACGTAAGCGGCCGCGTATCGGCATTGGCCGAACGGCTCAAGCGCGAATATAGCCCATTTTTCCTCGGCGCGCGGCAGGCGAGCATGGCGCTCGACCTGATAGACGCGATTCTAGACGCGCTAGCTGGCGACGAGCGGCTCGCCGCCTCGCTTAGCCAGCCGGACGAGAATTTCGCCGTGGTGATACAGGCCGCCAGCGGCCGATTCGGCACGAAGCACCCTACCCTGCTCCTTATGAAGGCTTTCAGGCAGAGCATAGGCAGTAAAGCCTTGCATGCTACCCTGGCCAAGTGGAGAGACCTGCTTGCCAAGAACGCGCAGCCCCAGGGCGATGGCCAGGAAGAGATCAAGGCTTTCTTAACGGTTCCGGTGCTCGCGCAGCTGTACGGGCGCACGAGGCAAGCCCTTGCCCAGAGGGCAGAGGCCGCGGCGCGCGACGCCGGCTGTTGGGCGCTCAGCCTTGGGCAGAGCGGCAAGCCGGGACTCCTAGCCTATGGAATCGTGCGCGCGCTCCCGGCAGAACGGGGCTTACTCTGGCAGGAAGTCCAGATAGACAGCGCACTCGAGCTCAGTATGGGCACTAAAGAGCTCATGGGCGTATACCTGGCGCTCCGCGCCATGGCCGAGGAGCTAGCCCAGAGGGAAAGGCGCGCCTTAGCCCTGCCATTCGGCAAGGGGGCGCCAGCCTTCTCGGATAGCGAAACCTTGAATGCCATGGCGCTCAACTACGAGCGATCGGCGGATACCGCCGGGGCGGTTTCGGTCACGCCTGCGGCATTAAAAAAGGCTCCGGCATTAGTGATCATCGACCCAAGCAAGCCCCATACCCTGCGAGCCGTCCAGCAACTGCGTACGCTCGGCTTGTACAGGGCATGAAGCTCCGCAATCAAGGCGCTTAGTCGATAAGCCGATCGGGATTGAGCCCCATGAGTTCAGGCACCACGAAGAGTCCGTCCTTGCGCACGAGCGTATCGTCAAAATAGATTTCGCCGCCGCCGAATTCCGGCGTCTGTATGAGCACGAGGTCCCAATGCACGGCCGAGCGGTTGCCGTTAAAGCAGTCATCATAGGAATTGCCCGGCGTGAAATGTATGGAGCCGGCTATCTTCTCGTCGAAGAGCGTCTCCTTCATGGCGCGGGTTATGTAAGGGTTTACGCCTATGGCGAACTCGCCCACGTATCGCGCGCCTTCGTCGGTATCGAGCACGCGGTTTATGCGCTCGTCGTCGTTGCTGCTCGCCTTGATAATCCTGCCGTCCTTGAACTCGAAGCGTATGCCTTCATAGGTAAAGCCTTGGTGCTCGCTCGGGGTATTGTACGCGATGACGCCGTTTACCGACTCGCGAACCGGCGCCGTATATACCTCGCCGTCGGGTATGTTCATCTGGCCGTCGCACTTGATGGGGGGCAGGCCCTTAATGGAGAAGGACAGGTCGGTGCCTTTGGCGACTATGCGTACCCGGTCGGTATGCTTCAGGTACTCGACCAGTGGATCCATGGCAAGGCTCATGCGGCGATAGTCCATGGTGCACACGTCGAAGTAAAAGCGCTCGAATGCTTCTTCGCTCATGCTGGCCATCTGGGCCATGGCCGCCGTAGGATAGCGCAATACCACCCAGCGCGTACCCGGAAGGCGCGTTTCCATGTGCACTTTCTTCCATATGTGCTTATTGTAGAGATCCATCTTGTCGCCGGGCACATCGCCCATGGCGTTCATATTGCGTATGGCGCTGTAGCCTATATAGCACTGCATCTTAGCCATGCGCGCCCGCTCGAACTCGGCCTGAAGCTCCACCTGCTCGGAAGGAGCGTCGATGAGAAGCTCGCGGTCTATGGTCTTGTCCCGCAGGGTGTGAAAGGCCCGCCCGCCGGCCTTATGCACGGCCCGTATAAGGGCACGGTCAAAGGCGGGCTCAAAGCCGGTGTCCTGTATGAGCACGTTCTCGCCCGGCTGTACGCCTACCGAATAGTTTACCAGTATGTCCGCGAGTTTCTCGACGCGGGAATCCAACATGCAGAACCTCCTTGTTGCCGCGCGTGATGCGGCATGCCGGAATCCTAGCACGACTTAAACGTTTTGAAAAGCTGAACGTTGACTAGTTTCGCTAACTTGATGCTGATACCGCTTGCGGCGCGCAACCCGAACAAAGATTCAAAACGGCAAAAAAAACCCGGAGACAAAGCCCCGGGCATTCGTCGCATAGCTAGAAGAGGACTCAGGGTCGGCTGCGGCTGGGCCTAGCTCCGCGCTTCGGAGCGTCGCCCTTAATCTTAGAGGCATCGCCCTTAATCTTAGAGGCATCGCCCTTAATCTTAGAGGCATCGCCCTTAATCTTAGAGGCATCGCCTTTATCTTTAGCGGCATCGCTCCTGCCCTTAGGAGCGTCTCCCCTACGGCGCGGCGCGTCGCTGGGGCCGCGCTCGCTGCGTGTAGGCCCGCCGGAATTGAAGACGGCTCGGCCGGCAGACGAGGGCTTAGGGCCCGTCCTGGAGGGGGCCTTCCCGGCCGCTTTGCCAGCAGGCTTGCCGCCCGCGGATTTTCCGCCCGCAGGGCCTGCTTCCAGGTCGAACCATTGGGGCCTGCCGCCCCTGCCCGGACGGCCCGCCGCCTTTTTAGCCTTGATAACCGCGGCCTCGTAGCGGGACTTGTCGCCGAAGCTCTTGCTCGCGCTCGCCCCTTTAGCGCCGTCCGGCGCGGGCCTATAGCCTCCGTCGGATTTGCCATAGCTCTTTAGGCTCGGCCCATCCTCTTCGGGCTGCCAGAAGCCTTCCTTCCAGTTAAAGCGACCGGTCTCGGGCAACACTATGCCGTCCCTGGCCGCGGCATTCACGCGTTTGTATACTTGTTTCTTAAGGTCGATAAAGCTGTAGTCGAGTATGAACTTGCCTACGCCGTCCTTTTTCAGGAAGGGTATCCTGTCGACCAGCGAAAAGGGCTTCACCGGAATGACGACCGAGCCGGACTGATCGTTGACCAATTCATAGTCGGCGCCTTCGCGGTCGCTAAAGAAGCGGAACTTATAGTTGGCCCCCAGATCAGAGCGCACCGTAAAGAGTTGCGGATAGGCGAACACGATGGGGAAATAGCTGCCCGATGGCACAAGCTCGGATACTTTCTGGAAATCCTGCTTGGATATTTCCAGCGGCGGTATGATAGCCTGCACCCCATTGGCCAGCAGGAAGCTGGCCGACCAGGCATTGAACGAGTACAGCCATGGGCCCGCGGCTACGATGGCTTCCCTGCCTTTAAGGAGGGCAAGCTGGCCGAGGTTGTTGGCTATGAAATACTTCTGGCCCTTAGAAAGCCAATAGTCCACTTCCTCGGCCAGCCAATCGGCATCGGCCTGAGGGAAGAAGGGCTCAAGCCAGAGCACGAGCTCGTCGCCCTTGAAAGGCAGTTCCTTCTCGTGCTTGCGCATGAGCTCGGCATTCTTGCGGGTAAGGCGCAGTATGGCTTTCTTCGGGCGGTCAGCCTGAAGAACATGCAGATCCTGCACGCGGTTCACCATGGCATAGATGCCATCCGGGAAGCCTGCCTGCTTATCCTTGCCCTGCTCGGGCAGCGTGGGATTAGGCGCGCTGTCATAGCTGGGGAATTTATGATACTTAGCCAGGCCGGCGGGCAATACCGGCCGATAGCGCTTGGACAGGCTCTTGGTCTGCACGAGGTATACCTCGTCCTGGGGCCCGAACTCATCGTCAACCCGCAGGAAGTAGCCGTCCGGTATGTCCATAACGCCACGCACCTTAGCGGTAACGCGGCCTGAATCATCGTGCTTGTGGATACGCACCGAATCGCCCTCGGCTATGCCCTCATGCCGGCTCACCTGCAGCCAGCGCTGCTCGTCGAACACGCGCACCATTTTTACCTTGCCTAAGGCTATGCCGGTGCCGCCTGACTGGCCGGGGCGTATAAAGTCGGGGGCGGCGCTTCCGTCGAACCAAAAGGTAGTCTTGCGCCTGGCAAAATCCCCCTGGAGTATGGCTAGCGCCTTGGTGGCGGCGCGCTCGCGGTCGAAGCGCCAGTTATCCAGCATATGGCGGTAGGCCGCCACAACCGTGCCCACGTAGTCGGCGCTCTTCATGCGCCCCTCGATCTTGAAGGTGGTGAGGCCGGCCTCTACAAGCTCGGGCACCTTTTCCACGAGCTGAAGGTCGTCAGGGCTAAAGTAGTAGCCGTCCTCGTCGCCCTCGCTGCGGAAGAGGCGGCGGCAGGCCTGGGTACAGGCGCCGCGGTTGGCCGAGCGGCCGCCTAAGTAGCTTGAGAAGAGGCAGAGGCCCGAAGCGCTTACGCAAAGAGCGCCGTGCACGAAGGTCTCCAGCTCCATATTGGTGTTGAGGCGCACCGCCTTCATTTCTTCTAGTGACAGTTCACGCGAGAGCACGACGCGCTTGAAGCCGTAGCGGGACAGGAAATTGGCGCCTAGGGCCGTGCTTACGTTCATCTGTGTGGAGGCGTGGAGCTTAAGGCCGGGGAAGTGGTCGCGGGCCATCTTAACCACGCCGAGGTCCTGCACGATGATACCGTCGGGGCCTACCTTTTCCAGGTATTGCAGCAGCTGGAACATGCGGTCAGCCTCGCGTTGCTCGAACACCGTATTCACCGTCACGTATATCTTTTTGCCCTGCTTGTGCACCGCTTCGGTTGCGGCCTCAAACTGGCTATAGGCGAAATTATTGGTGCGCATGCGCGCGTTAAAATTCTTGAGCCCCAGGTATACGGCGTCAGCGCCCTCGGCTAGGGCGGCGTCCAGGGCTTCCGGGTTCCCAGCGGGGGCGAGGAGCTCGGCGGTTGTATATGTCACGGCATTATCCTTGTTATCACGGCGCGGTCGACCCATCCCCATGACGGGCCGGAACCGGTCGCCCAGTATACTCTTTTATGCTTCTTTCTGTATATACCGCGACAGGCTCAACCAAACCGCACTGGATTCAAGTACAAGCCATAGCCTCTTCTCAGCTGCCGCGCTATACTCCAGCCATCATGCATCTAGCTCATAAGCACCCCCTTAAGGCGGCTCTTGGCGCCGCTACGCGCGCGCGGGGCTACGCCAAGAGCTTTCCCCGCGCCGTATGGCTCCTTATAGGCGCTACCTTCGTCGAATCCATGGGCCGCTTTATGGTAGTGCCTTACTTAAGCCTCTATATGCGGAATGCAGGCGTATCGCTGGGCACCCTGGGCTTCGTCCTCGGCGCCGCACCCATAGCCAATGTGGCCTTCGGCGCCTGGGGCGGCCAGCTATCCGACCGCTGGGGACGAAAGCCCGTTCAGATACTGGGGGTTAGCCTAAGCGGCTTAGCCATGTTCGGCTTCGCTCTGTCCGGCGCCAACCCCTATCTTTTAGGCCTGCTCAACTTCCTCAATGGCATGACCCGTACGTTTTACCGGCCTGCCACCAATGCCGCTCTGGCTGATCTCTGCCCCGCCGACCGCCGCTCAGAAGCCTACGCGCTCAATCGCATAGGGCTAAATGCCGCCTTCGGCCTGGGCCCCGTCTTAGGCGTAGCCATTTTCCAGCTTGCCCCGAAAGCGGGTTTCATAGTGGGCGGCGCGCTCAACCTACTCGTTGGGCTCTACATTGCTCTTGTGGTGCCCGAGTCTGCACCCGCGAGAATAAAGCAGCGCTCCGAGGCCGCGCCAACCGTAGCGCGCTCTACGATATCGGAGCCGGCCAGCGCTTCAGCCTGCCCTCGCAAGGATAAGCTGGCTACCCTTAAGCTCATAGCGCGGGATTCGGGCTTCTGGATTTGGATAGCGGGCATGACCATGGTGTGGGGCGCTTATGACCTTATACAGAGCTTCCTTCCTTTGCATATACAAGACACGGGGGTAGCCCTTTGGGCGTACAGCGCGGTGCTCACCACCAACGCCCTGGTGTGCGTTTTCATACAGTTGCCCGTGTCCAGGGCTCTGCGCACGGCGCCCTTCGCCCCGGCAGCCAGCCTTTCTAAACTGCCCTTCGCACTGGGCTTCCTGGGCTTCGCATTCTTCCGCTCGCCTGCCCTGCTCATCGTCTCCATGCTTATCCTGAGCCTGGGCGAGGTGTGGGGTTCCGCGGTACAGGTGCGCTATATCCCGGAGCACGCGCGGCCCGAACTCTTAGGGCGTTACATGGGCCTATCCATGACCAGCGAGCTGGGTCGCGCCGTATGCGCCCCTGCGGCGGGGCTCCTCATGGGCCGTTTCGGCGGAGAATCGGTATTCATCATGGCCGCAGTGCTTTCGCTTGGCGGAGGCGTTTTTCTCTATCTGTCGGGCAAGGCCCAAGACGGTACGCGGAACCTGGCTCGAGCCCAAGGCGCTGCCCCGGCTTGAGGCAGGCTTAGGGATTAAACGCGGCTAGAGTGCGGTTTTCTTACATACAATTTGCCGACAGGGCAATTCTAGCCCATACTGTCTTCAAGACCTTTTGATGGCAGGACGGCAGCATGACAGACGGAAAACGCGAAATAGCGCTCGGAACCAAGTTCTACCAACGTTATGACGGAGCGGACATACGCACGCGGAAGAAAGTCCGCCTGCTCGCGCCGGCCGCCGCTGTCATAGGGCTCTTTGCCCTGCTCCTAGGCGCTTTGATGGCGATTACCGGAGCGGTCATAGTAGCGATCATGATGATGGCCTTAGCCGTATTCTGCGGGTTAATCTTGTTTTTCGTCATTAAAGGCCGTTACCAGCTAGCATCCTCGCTCTTCGTTTACGGCTTGTTCGCCGTAATGTTCGCCGCTATTAAGTTCGACGAATACGTGAGCGTGTACGAATGCTACGTCTTCGGAACCCTGGGCTCATTCCTTCTCATAACCACGGGGCTCCTGGCTACGAGCCGCGTCCATGTGCACATACTTACCCTGCTCAACCTAGCGGCTATAGCATTGCTGTATGTCGTGGACAGCCTGCCGCTTGAAGGCGTACCAAGCGCCTTGGCTATACAGTCTTTGGGCACGAGCGGCGTACTCGTGCTTGCTGGCGGCATGTTCTCATCGTTTACCGTCAAGATGCAACGCGTGCTCGTGGACGAGTGCGTGCTCTCTTCCGAGGCTGCGCGGCTTCAGTTTGAGAAGACCACGGCCGCGGTGCAGAACACCCAAGAAGCGGCCGCCTCAGTCAGCGCCAGCCTTAGCTCGGCCGCCCACGAGCTCGCCGTAGCGGCCCGCGAACTCCAGGATGTAGCCGCCGACGAGGCAAAGGGCGTTAGCGCCCTCGATGAAGTGCTGGAACTAGGAGAAGCGAGCGAGCGTATGGTAGCCGCGGGCCAGGAACGCCTCGGCTCCGCCCTTTCCGCGTATTCCGCTAAGGTCCTTGAGGCATCCGCCTCGGTAGCGCAGATGCTTATGTCGCTGCGGGAAATTTCCGCCGCGGCCAGCGAGCGCAGCGGCGGCGTGGAAGCGCTCGCCGCGCTGGCGAAAGACGGCGATGAGCGCGTGAGCTATGTGGCGCAATCAATCGACGGTATCGTGCGGGCGACGGGGCACATGAATGAGATGAATTCACTGATCGGGGACGTCGCGAAACGAACCAATCTGCTGGGCATGAATGCGTCGATAGAGGCAGCCCATGCGGGCACGGCGGGAAAGGGCTTCGGCGTCGTAGCCGAAGAAATCCGTAAACTGTCTGAGGAAGCCTCTACGGGCTCGAGCGCCATAGCCCGCCTGCTGTCCGACACGCAGGAGGCCGTGGGCAAGGCCTCAAGCGCGGGCAAGGAAACGGGTCAGTTCTTCGCGCGCATGGCTGAAGAGATACAACGGGTATCGAACACGCTCGGCAGCCTCCTCGAGCGCATGGCGGAGCTGTCCACGGGCACTGCTGAGGTAAGCGGGGCTATCGACGGCTTCAGGGACCTTGCAGCATCGGCCTTCTCGGCGGCCGACGAATCCGCCAAGGCCATGCGGGAGTCGTCCTCGCGCTCCGCCGACGCAAGGAACGTAGCATCAGGGCTCAAGGCCAGCGCTGAACGCGTATCGCTCGCCTGCGAGCTTTTACTCAAGCAGGCGGAACTTATACAAGGGCTTGGAGAGAAAAACGCCGAAAGCGTCCTGCAGCTGCGCTTGAGCTTGACGAAGGGTTAGGCTATCCAGTCCTTTTTCGCCCTAGCCTAAGGTATCCGCCACAAAAGCGCGCGGGGCTATTTCTACGCCTTCTCCTACAAAGGAATACCCGCCCTCGCAAGGCGGGTATTCCACTAAATACTCGGCGTATCAGTCGCGTCAGCCGCCTATAGGCGGCGGATTGTCCAGGCTCGGCAGCTCTTCTTCCACCGGGGCCGCACGCGGTATGGGCTCGGAACGGAAGGGCTCCCAGAAGGGCTCGACGCCCGCGGCCAGCTTGGGCAGGCTCACGAGTATGATATCCTCCCCGAACGGCAGCTTAAAACTCGCCTCATATACCTGACCGTTTGCCTCGAAACGTACCGTATGCCGTTGGCCGACCACCAAGGCCTTGTCGCGCTCGCGTAAGGCAAGCTGCAGCGGCGCGCCGCCGTTGACCGACACCGACAGGGTACGAAAGCCCGTATAGCTGCCGTCTGCCGCCGTTTTATTATCTAGGAGCAGGGTGTGCCCCCGCCCGAAGATAAACACGATAAGCGCTAGAGTCAGGTAGGCCGCCACGAGGAGGCCGCGTACTATCAAGCGCCTTTTAGGCGTCGAACGCAATGCTGGCAGAGGCGCGCTCATAGGGTGTCCTCCTTTATAGGCTCTATAGCTTCTAGAGGCGCTGCGCTCGCGACGCCCTGCCTGAGACCCGCACGGTCTATCTCCACGCCGCGCATCTTACGCCATGCATGGAGCACCAGGGCTAAGGCTATAGCGCCATAACTGAACGCGTCACGGAAGTATTCGCCTATCTGCGCGGAGCCGAAAAGCTGGGCTCCCGCCCGCGGCATCACTATGTACATCAGGTGCAACAGCACCACGCCAATGAATACATTGGGTATGGTAGCCTTGGTAACCGATGCGCCGCCTACGAGTATGGCCGCCACCGCGAAAAAGCCCGTCTGCCTGTGGGCGTTGTAGGTAGCCATATTACCCATATTCTGCAGGAATATAATCTGCCCTACCATGGCGAGTATCGTGGAGATAATAATGGCAATTACCCTGGTTCGCGCCACCGGTATACCCGAGGCGTTGGACACGATCTGATCCTGGCCTATGGCGCGCATATCCTGCCCGAGCTTAGTCTTCCTAAACCATATAATGAACACGCAGAGCAGAATGATGATAAGATAGGTGGCTATGGGCAGGTTTATTCCGAAGAGCTTGACCATAAGCAGGTCATCGAGGCTTTGCCGCACTGAATCCAGATTCAGGGTATTGCGTATGCCGTAGCCGCGGCTCAGCGTGATAGCCGCCGAACGCATGGGTATGACGCTGCCCATGAGGTAGAGCACAACAAACTGATAGATACCGTCCATAAAGAAGCCAAGAATGAAACCGGTGACCATCTCGCGGCCCCTGGCGCGGTTGAGCACCTCGCCACAGAGCCAACCGAGGAATATTGCTATGGGCAATCCAACAAGGTTGGCAAAGATGAGGCCGGGCACGCCTATGATATTCCAGTCAACCGCGAATATGAGGCCAATCTCGCCGGCCATAGCGCCGAGCACCATGCCGAAGTTGAGGCCCATGCCCGCCATGACGGGAAGTATAAGGCTAAACACCAGGAAGGAATTGCGCCCTATGCGGGTCAATATCTCCTGCACGATGTATCCGGCCGACAGCCCGGACACGGGCGTAGCGGCGGCGGTAAGTACGAGGAAGATGATCACAACCACGTTATCCGCGAAGAAGCGGCGTATGCTCGTTTTCTTGATCATTTGGACACCTTCGTCTTTCTGGTCAGCGCGTAGAGTATCATGCCGTTCGAGAGCACGATGCGTAGCACCTCGGACATGTCGGTTTTGAGCACGCTATTGATAACGCTGGGGGTCATGGTCAGTATGCCCTGGAACAGGAGGGTTCCCACGAGTACATTCACCATGCTGGCCTTATTCACGCTCGCGCCGCCTATGAGCAGCGCAGCCACCGCAGGGAAGGCCATATAGAGCGGGCCCTGGTAGAGCTGTATGAAGCCGTAACTCTGCTGGTACACCAGTATGCCTATGGCGCCGAGCATGGTCGATACGATCACGCTTATCGTGCGCATCTTATCTACGGACACGCCGCCGGCCCTGGCAAAGTCGGGGTTTGAGCCCACGGCAGTCATGGCGGTACCGGTTTTTGAGCGGAAGAACAGGTATACGATCAAGGCGCAGAGCAGGACGAACAGTATCATGCCCGTAGGTATGAAGAAGCTTTCGCCTATGCGTACCGACAGGAAATTATTGAGTATCTGGCCCCAATAATTATCCAGGGTAATGGTAGTACGCAGGCCCTGGCCCGCGTAGCCCCATACCATGGTAGGGTTCGAATACGGCAGGAGCAGCCAGAGTATGGAGAAGAAAGTGACCATGGAAAAGCCCACGTACATGGCTATGGTCATTTCGTCGCCCTTTACCCGGTTAAGGAGCTGCCCGTAGAGCCAGCCCATCAGTATGGCAAAGGGCATGGATATGGCTAACGCGCCGGCGAAGCCCAGCCAGCCGCTAAGCCCCAACTGCATGGCTAGGGTGCCGCCTAAGAGCCCTGCTATGATGCCCACGGGCAGGCCGAAATTAAGGCCGCAGCCGGACTGCACCATGGGCACCAGGGCGAGCACCAGTATGGCGTTCTGGCCGAAGCGGTTCAGCACGTCCGATATGGAGGTGTCGATGCGCACGCCCACAAAAGGCGCCGCCACGAACAAGCCTATCAGGAAGAAGAAGATGATTATGCGCGGCAGGCCGAAGTCCGTCACGAATTCCTTAAGCTTTTGCATCTGCCGCCTCCTTGCGCGCTTCGCCGGCCATGAGGAGGCCGAAGTCCGAAATATCGGCGTCGGGGAGCAGTATGCCCGCTATGGAACCTTCGTCCACTATGGCAACGCGGTCGCAGATGGAGCGCAATTCCTCAAGCTCGCTGGACACCATGACTATGGTCGTGCCGAAATCGCGGTTATAGTGCCTGAGGCTCTGCAGGACCAATTCCTTAGCGCCTACGTCTATGCCGCGCGTGGGCTCGCTCACGAATAAGAGCGTAGGCTTGAGCGCGAAGGCCTTAGCCAGGCATATCTTCTGCTGGTTGCCGCCCGACAGTTCCTTGGCGCGCTGCTTCGCTCCGGTGCACTTGATGGACAGGAGCTCTATGTATTCCTGGCTCAGCTTCTTGAGCGCTTCCTCGTCGCGCAGCTTCACGAGTCCGCCTAGGTAGGAGCGCAGGTAATCGCCGCGTATCTGCATGGCCGTAAAGCCGATGTTCCAATCGAGCGGCTCGTCGAGGAGCAGCCCCACGCCGCGCCGGTCCTCGGATACGAAGGCCATGCCCAGTTCAAGGGCGCGACGCGGGTCGTTAAGGGGCACGTCCTTGCCCTTGAAGCGAACGCTGCCGCCCGCGGGATAGAGGCCCATGACGCCGTTGGGTATACCCAGCTTACCCTGCCCCGCAAGGCCGCCTATGCCTAATATCTCGCCCTTCCGTACCGATAAGTTTACGTCCTTTACGGTTTCGCCGGGCATGTCCACCCACAGCTTGTCAAAGACCAGAATCTCGTCGCCTATATCCCTGCCCGAGCGGTCCGTGCGCTTGGCCTCAACCGACCTGCCCACCATCCACGAGGCTATATCGCGCACGCTTACGCCTTTTGCCGGCGTATCCTTAACGACGAGTCCGTCGCGCAGCACGACTATGCTGTCAGCCAGGGTAGTGACCTCATGCAGGCGATGCGAAATGAATATTATCGATATGCCCTGGTCGGCCAGGTGCCGCAAGGATTTGAGCAGTATCTCCGCCTCGCTCTCGGTGAGCACGGCCGTAGGCTCGTCAAGGACTAGGAGCTTCACGTTCTCGCGGTTTATCTCCCGCGCTATCTCGGTAAACTGTTTGTGTCCGACTGGCATCTCTGACACCAGCATGTCGGGGTCCAGCTTGACGCCAAGCCGCTTAATGGCTTTTTCGGCCCGGCCGCGCATGGTTACGCGATCGAGCACGCTCATGCGGTCGCCAAAGATGTCGCAGGCGAAGTTGGCCTTCATAGCCTCGCGGTTCAAGGCGATATTCTCGGTCGTGCTGAAACCGGGTATAAGGGAGAACTCCTGGTGCACCATGCCTATGCCGGCATCAAGCGCGTCGAAAGGGCTCTTGAAGAACACTTCCTGGCCATCGAGCTTTATGCTGCCGCCGAAGCCGCCGGTTTCGGCTATGACGGGCATACCGAAGAGTATGCGCATCAGGGTGGTCTTCCCCGCCCCATTCTCTCCCACAAGGCCGACTATTTGGCCTTTCCCCACGGAGAAGCTGACGTCGGCGAGCACGGAGTTGCCATAGAAGTCCTTCGAGATGCCCTCTAGAGACAGTAAAGGGGTATCGTTGGGCATGTTCCCTACCTTTTCTTGTGGGCCGCCACGGCCCCTGACGGGACCGGCCCGGTTGGCGCGGCCGTACAACGGCCGCCACGAGCGTTTTATGATATACCCGCTCGAGCGAGCATGTCAAAAAAAAGCGGCGCCTAGGCGCCGCTAAACGTCATGTGCGCGTTAACGTCCGCTCGTTCGGGCTGCTAAGCGCGCAGCCGCCGCTAGCAACGGCTGCGCGTATAGACATCCTTACTTGGAGAACTTCATGTTGTAGTACTTGTCCGCTACAACCTGCTTGGTGGTGGGCAAATAGCCCTTACCGAACACATAGGTATCCATGTACACGAGCAGATGGTTGTTGGCCTTAACGCCGGTATTGGCGTCTATATAGGAGCCGCCGTTCCACTGGGCGCCGGGGGTATACACGGAGAATGCCGCATACAGGGCGTTCAGGTCGTTCTTCTGCGCTTTTCCCTCAACCACGTTCTTGGCGAATTCGCCGAGGCCGGCGGTAACGGTGAAGCCGTAGGAGAAGGCCCAGGTGCCGAAGCGGCCAGCGCCGCCCTTGTCAACCACGGCCTGCTCAACCTTCTTAAGGATGGCGGGGAAGTTGCCGGCCTCAGCGGTCAGGTCTATGCCGAGCGCGCCCGGATAGCCCATAAGGGGAGAGGGAAGGTCGGCTTCAACGAAGAGGCCGCCGTACTGGAGCAGCTGCTTAAGCAGGGGCTCGGTGTGGGCGTCGTTGGTGCAGAAGAAGGCGGTGTTCTTGCCGTACTTCTGTACCCACGCGGGCACTTTCTCGAGTATGAACTGCTGCGCGCCGGCCACGCCTACGTCGGAGGTGGGGTCGGGAGCGGTCTCGAACACGAACTTCATGCCCAGATCTTTACAGGCCTCTTCCATGATCTGCCGGCGGAGGCCGAGCGTCTCATAGGACATATGCCTGGGGAAGGATATATGCACAAAGGTATCGGCGCCGAGCTGCTTGGCCGCCCATATGATGGTATAGCCGCGGCTGATGAAGTCGCTGTTCAGGGCAAGGTCGGCCGCGCCTTGGATTACGAGGGGATCCTCGTGGGGCTCGCCGGCCAACAGCAGTATGTCAGACCTCTTGGCGCGTACGCGCTTAAAGGCTTCGGCGGTACCGGGCACCGACTGGTTCATAACGATAGCCTTCATGAGAGGATCGTCGGCAAGGGCCACTACCTGCGAGATGGTGGTTTCCTGCTGATCCATGAAGTTATCGGGATAGGTGATATGCTGGATCATACCGCCGTCGGACACTTTGCCGTAGCGCTTAATGAGTTCTTCAGCGCCGCGGAGATCGTCCTCGGACTGAGAGACCGTACCGGTAACTACGCCGATATGGAATGCGGCTTTTGCTTGCGCGGGAGCTCCTGCGGGAGCCGCGGCTTTCTGGCAGCCGGCTAGTGTGATCGCCAGCGCCATGAGTGCTATGAGCATTATGCTCAGGCTTTTCTTCATTGGTACCTCCTTGGTGGTATCCGTTCGGAGGATTATTCTGATCCTCCCGTTAACTTTTGTCAACTCATCTGAGATTAATAAAATTTTATATAACCTCTCCCCGCCACATAGGGGTACGAAGCCAGGGTAAGATGATTTTTTGCCCGCACCTTACTATCCTGGTCCCGATACGGTTCCACGAGCCACGCGGACGCCGGCCATGCTTTGCGCAAAGCCCTGGCTAAGGCCTCGGGGTCGCGGAGCAGGGCGGGCTTCCCCACGGAGGCCGCTACGTGGGCCAGCACGGCGCGGCCTAGGTTCTCTGGCTGCTCACCGGGCCAAAACGCGGCGCGGCCGGCGGCGTTTCGGCTCAATGCCACGCTGTCAAAGGCGCGCGGCAGGTCATCAAGATTTTCAGCGCCGCCGTAACGCAAGCCGAACTGAGGCGCTGCGCTCTCTATATAGAAGGCGCCTTTATCTAAGGCCGCATAAAGCAGGCGCTCAGCCAATTCCGGTAAATCGCTGGTAAAAACCCAGCGCTGCTCGGCCGCGGCTACCGCCCCGCCATCGGCGCGCGCGAGTCTGGCGGCCACGAGTTCCGCGGTAATGAGCGCAGGATCTTTGCGCAAATCTGACTGATTAAGTTCTATTAGCTCATAGGCTAGCGCGCGCTCAGAAGCAAGCTTCGAAAGCGAAACGGCTCGCTGCTCCGCTTCCCAGCTTGGTTGGGCACTCTTCATGCCCAGCTGTACGATGCCCGTAGCCTTAAAATTTTCCGACAACTGGACAAGCGCAGCGCTCTTAGCCTCGTGCTTTACGGTAATGGCCAGATCAGCGGCTGCTTGCATGGCCAAGGGGTCGTCCGGATACGCCAGCGACACGAGCAGGACATCCGGGCGACGCGCACGCAGTGCTTCAAAGAGGCCTACCGCGCCCAGCGGAGCGCACAGCGCTACAACGGCCTTATACTGCTCTTGGCCGAGCAGTTCCAAAGACCGTTCCCAGGCGGCGTTGCCCCCCGAAAGCCTGCCCGCGTAGCGTACGATAGTAAGCATACCCGGCGAAAGACCGGCTGACAGCTCGCTTTCTACGACCTCGCTGATAGCAGCGGCCGTATCAGGGCTCGGCTTAGCCGGAGCGAGCACGACGATTTTAAAGGGCGGCTCGCGATAGCCCTCGGCGACTTGTTCGGATATAGGCGGGGCGGCGGAACTACTGCCGCAAGAAAAGGCCAACGCCGCTATCAAGGCGTTGAGAGCCACCATGCTCGTCTTCATGCTAGTCCTCCTGATGTTTGTTCACTGCTGATAAAGGCTTTAGCAAGCCGAAATACGCCGGGAGGCTTTCCACGGTTCTGTTCTTGGAGTATTATTCACTATCACCGTCCATGCATAGGGGCGTCAATGAGGTTTTTGCCACGGCGTTATCTGGAAGAATTTTTTCTCTATTCCAGCCAATTCGTCCTGTTCTATATAATAATACTCTTCTCATCGCCCTCGATCATACGGCCCGGCGGGTTAGCCCTGCTCTCTCTTGCCGGCTTCCTGCTCTTGCAGATAGGCCTCTTGGCCCGATTTGGCCATCGGCCGCCTGCCCGCTTCCTCTTCTCCTTCATGACTCCCTTCGGCTATAGCGCCATGCAGGCACTTTCCGGCCCCATACTGACCCTGGATATGGCCAGCTTCTTCCTCTGGATCACCGCCTTCTACCTAGGCGGCATTCAGGCGCTCGCCTTGTTATTCAGGCGGAAATGGCCTAAGCGCATAGCGGAAATATTCTTAAGCCTGGGCACGGTCTTTACCTTCATTTTCTTCTATTTTTACCTCGATTTGCGCCTTTCCTCGACGAAGGCCTATGAGGCGGGCGATTTAGGATATACCGCGCTCATGCAGGCCCTCGCGCTGGAAAATTTCCTGCCCGCCTTCTCGACCTTCGCCAGATCCACCGGCCATATATTCCTAATGTTCGGCTCGCTTATGTTCGGGCTCTTCCAGGTGTCGGATAAGATAAAGCAGATATCGCTCAAGGCGCGGCTCGACGCCGTATACGCCATAATAGAGCCGCCTACCCCGGACACTGAGCTGAAAAAGGCCCTGCACCGCAGCGAAACCAAGGACGTGGCCATACTCTACGCCGATCTATGGAATTTCACCCCGCTTGCCGAAAAAGAAGGCCCCGCCTCTACCATAGGCCTCCTTAACCGCTATTACGCGCTCTGGGATCTGGTCGTACGCCGCAATCATGGCATCATAGACCAATTCGTGGGGGATACGGTCATAGCGGTGTTTGGCCTCATGGGCAACGAAGACTACTGCAACGAGGCAGTGGATTGCGCCCATGATTTCCTGAAGGAATTCGTTTACCTGCAGGAAGACCTGGCTGAGCATCGCCTGCCCCTGATAAAGCACATAGGCATAGGCGTGCACGCGGGCAAGGTGGCGGCGGGTGAGCTGAACCTCGCCAGCGGCGCCTCGCGGGTGGCGGTGGTGGGAGAAGCGGTTAACATGGCCGCCCGGCTTGACTCGCTCTGCCGCGAATTCAAGCAGGACCTGCTCGTATCCTCAGCCGCCTACAAGATGATAAGCCTGGAGCGCCAGAGCGTGTTCCAGCACATGGGCGAAGTGCTCTTCCGCGGGAAGACGCAGCCCCAGGCCGTATACGGCAAGAAGTAAGCGCGCTAAGTCTTGAGCGCGAAGCGTTTTATCTTCTTGGTCGTGGTCATCTCCAAGGGTTCCTCCAGTACCGTCAACTTGCCTATGCGCTGATAGGGCAGCATATCCGCGTTAATCTCATCGACCACATGCTTGATGCGGCCTTCTATATCGCCGTTCTCCACGCTTGAACCGGCCTTGGATGCCGCCTGTTCAAACCACTCTTTATTCGGATAGATCAAAGCCTCTATACCCTCGGAATGTTGTTTTTTATCCAATACATAGCCGCGTATCAATACCTGCTCGACCTCCGAGTAGAGCTGGAAGCGGTTCTCTATCTCTTCGGGATACACGTTTTTACCGCCCTCGGTGACGATAAGGTTCTTGGCCCGACCGGTAAGATATACATAATCGTCGCTATCCTTGTAGCCGATATCCCCGGTCTTGAACCATCCATCGGGGGTAAATACCTCGGCTGTCGCCTCGGGATTCTTATAGTAGCCCCGCATAACCATGGGTCCCTTTACCGCTATCTCGCCGCGCCCGTCCGGGCCTGGATCGAGTATGCGCATTTGAACGCGCGGTATGAGCTTGCCCACGCTCGTTTCCTTGTAGGCTTCCGTGGGATTCAGGGTGAGTATGGGGCTCGTCTCCGTAAGGCCGTAGCCCTGCACGAAATCGATGCCCAATTGGTTGTAGGTGCGGAATACGCTGGGAGCCAGGGGCCCGCCTCCCGATATGCATATGCGTATGGTGCGCAGGCTCGCCTTGTCGAGCACGGCACCGAAGAGCTTCTTGCCGGGGTTAAGCTTAAATATCTTTTTGATTAGTCCCGACATCACCATAAGGAAGGACATGATGCCATGTATCAACGGGCCCTTGGCCCGTATACCCCTGAGTATGCCGGCGAGCACTTTATTAAAGAGCAGAGGCACGCCGAGGAACATGGTAACTTTGGCTTCCTTCAGGTCCTTGAGTATGGAACTCGTTACCATGCGCTGGCCGAACACCAATTCCGCGCCGACGGATAGAGCCTCGATAAACACCGCCAACATAGTATAGGAGTGATGAAGGGGCAGGAGGGCGTAGAATACGTCCGTGGGGTACAGGCCAAGGTTAGCCTGGGCTAAAAAGCAGTCAGACACGAAGTTGTCATGGCTAAGCATGACGCCTTTAGGTATGCCCGTCGTGCCGCTGGTAAAGAGAATGGCTGCAAGGTCATCGCTGAGGGCGGCTTCTATGGATTTCGCTGCGGTCGTGGCCTCCAGATCGCGGACGTAGGGCTGCTTGATCCTGGACAGAGACCAGCGCGCCTTGATCTTAAGCATGCCGGGCTCCAACGCGTCGAATTTCTCATCATCCACGAAAAGAGCCTTGGCGTCGGAGGCGCGCACGATGTTCTCTATCTCCGCATTGCTCAGTTGATAGTCGATGGGCACGACGGTGCAGCCTGCGAACATAATGGCCAGGTAGGCTATGGCCCAGTCCGGCGAATTCTTGCCCGTCAAGGCTATAGTATCGCCGCGCCGGTAGCCCTCGGCGGCCAGATACCCGGCAAGCTTTTCTATGGCGGCTTGCGCCTCCGCATAGCTCAGGCTTATTCTGTCCGGATCATATACGGTAAAACAAGGCCGCTCCGGATAGCGCGAAGCGCTGATCCTGAACAACTCCGGCAGGGTGGGCCACTCGCCCTTAAATGCTTTACCCTTGTACTCGCTTAAAAACTCCCAGGGCATTGTTTTTTCCATCGCTATCCTCCTTGGCGGAAACGGGGCAAACCGTCAGTACATACTCCAGCCTTAGACAGGCTAAGCCGGCAAAAGTTGCGCCGCCGACAGAAGCTATGGTAGCATAAGCCGTAACATTGCGGCGCCTATGCTTGTTCGTTAGCATAGCAAGGCTGGAGGAGCATCACCAATGAGCACTATGAATCCTACCGTTAAATCCCGTATAGCAGCAGCCGCAAGGCTTGGCATGCTCGGGCTATCGCTCCTCGGGTTCATTTCCTGCTCCTCTTCCGTTGACCTGGCCATACGGAACGATCGCTCGGCCACTATTAGCCTGAGCCTTGATATACCTCCCGCTGTGGAAGCAAAGCTGCGCTCGCTCTCATCGCTTGAGCCCGGGCAGGCCCTGGTGGACCCCGCGGCGATACGCAGAGGGGCAGAGACGCGCGGCTTGCGGACTTTATCCTCCACGAGCCCTACGCCCGCTTCCTACCGGGGCTCGTTTTCGCTGCCCGACATACAAGCCTTGAGCACCTCCCCTGGAATAGCGGGAACGAGCCTGATCGCTTACGCCAAGGGGCCGGGCTGGGCATCGGTACGGTTGCGCATTACCCGGGGCAACGCTTCCGCGCTCCTGTCTATTTTCCCTGGAGCGGACGAAGAGCTCCTTGAGGCGCTTCAGCCCCCGGCTTTGTATGATAATCCCGTAACAAAAGCAGAATACCGATCCATGCTCCTGGCCCTATTGGGCAAATCAAGCGCTGAAGCGCTCGACGGCGCTCGTTTTTCCCTTAGCTTAGCGCTTCCGGGGCCGATACTAGAAAGCGAAGGCGTAACGATACGCGCGGGAAACGCTTCCCTGGCTTGGTTCTCGTTGCCTGTGCTGGACGCGTTGACCCTTGAGCAAGCGATTGAGCTTTACGCGCGTTGGCAGGAATAGCGCAAAAACACAGGAACGGCAGTTTATAAAGGCCTCGAGCAGCGGATTTTACCGCGCTTGACAGCGCTACGATCGCATGAGACCATAAGGCGGTATGTAGCCCGACCTTCAGGGACGGCCCGCCATCATGCAAAAAATGAATACCAAGGCTGGGTCTAGAACAAACAATCCGCGGACCCGAACGGAGTGGCTACATTGGATTATCGTAGTAGGAAAGCCGCGTTTTCGCTCATAAGCTGGCTGCTAACGGCGGCGCTTTTTTCGGCGTTTACCATATACACCTCCCAAGGCTATGGGCTGATTGGCGGCTCCTTTATAGCGGGCGCGTTCTTTATGGTCAGTTTCCTTGGCAGGCAGTCGCTATTCAGGCGCGTGGACGACGCGCTGTACCGCGCGGCCTTCAGTCGCGGCGCCACAAAGCTTTTATCGCAATTTACCGAGCGGGTACGTACCTGCTTTACTATGCCCGAATTCATAGGGGCCATACGCGAAGACCTGGAGCGGGCGCTCGACGCGTCCGTCGTACTGATCAAGAGCAACACCTGGGACCTCGTGTACGCGAGCCCGGCCAGCCTTACCGCGGATCCGGGCATGCTCCCCGCGCTGAAAAAGAATTACCGCGAGCTTTCTGACGGCATAGGCTATCTGGACGACAACTACGCGCTTACCGTGAAGACGCAATCGGCCCGCGGCTTCTTCATACTGGGCCGCGGTTATTACTTTTTCGTCTTTTCCAGGGCATGCACCGGCGTCGACCAGGACGCGTACCGTATTCTTCACGCCGAGATCATCATCTTCTTCGACCGCGTGCTGACCGTATCCAGGCTCTTCCAAATCGCCGCCCTATCCAAAGAGTGGCGGCTCATAGCGGAAACCCAACGCACCTTCTTACCCCAGAAGCTGCCCGAGCATCCGAAGCTTAGCCTGAGCGCTTATTTCAGGCCCCTCGTCAACGTATCGGGAGATTTCTACGACGCCATACCCATAGACGCCGATCGCACCCTGCTGGTCATGGGCGACGTATCGGGCAAGGGCCTCGCGGCCGCTCTCATCATGGGCATAGCCATCAACACCATACGCGCGGCCAGCGACAAGCAGGATCTTGCCTCACTCGTGAACAAATGCGATAACGCGATCCGCGAGATGGGTTTTGACGACAAGTATATCGTGTTATTCCTAGGGCTGGCCGACTTAAAGAAGAACACCCTGCGCTACGTAAACGCCGCCATGAACGACCAGTTCCTGGTCGTGCGTACCGTGCGCGGCCCCGTGACCAAGCGCCTGGAATCGAACAATGGCATAATTGGCCTCGTGCCATTCTCGGACGTTACCGTCGACGAGACGGAGCTACGTACCGACGACATACTCATACTGTCCACGGACGGCCTTACGGAACTGGAGAATGAGGAAGGAACGGTTTTGGAAGAGTCGAATGAGTTCACGCGCCTCCTTTCAGAAGCCAATAACATGGACATAGAAGAGCTCGTAGATCGGCTTGCCACGCTGGGCGAGAGCTATATAGGCGGCAAGGCGCTTAAGGATGACATCACCATACTCGCCGCCAAGGTAGGACGCCTATGGGACTGACCCTCTTCACCTATGTATCGGCTGTCCTAATGCTCCTGGGAATATTCAGGGTAAAACGCCGCGGCCGCGGCTCTGACCTTCGAACCTTCCGCTTTGCGGGGCTTTTGAGCGTCAGCTACGCCCTTTGCCTGGCCACGGGCTACGGCCTGGCCATCAGCGATAGCGCGACCGCGCTTACCCTTTTGAGGCTGGCCGCTTTCTTCGCGGCCACGAGCTACCTTGCCTTCTTCCGCCTGGCTTTAAGCTACCCCTACCCGCGCAAGCTAGCGCTTGTGGATCTGGCGTTACTGGCCCTGGGAGCGTTGGCCCTCTGGCGCTTCGTGTTTACCGATGATTATCTGGTTCAGGTGCGCCGCGTGGCGATGGAATACCTGCGCTTCGAAGGCCCTCGGTATCAGCTGCTCTCGGGCATAGGAGCGGCTGCGGCGCTCCTAGCGGCCCTCGTATTCATACTACGAGGCTTCCGTACCGTAAGCCACATATACCGTCAGCAACTCTTCGTCATGGCCGCCGGCATGCTCGGCAGTACGCTTATCGGATACCTTGTCGCCATATACCTGCCAACCCACGGCCTCAATACGATTTATCCCATCGCCGGCACGAGCGGCCTCGTGGCGGTTTGGTCGGCATCCTACTCGTTCTCGGCCACCCGGATTTTTCATGTGCCTACATTGGCTAAGACCATGGGCGCATGGATCGCGCTCTTCCTGCTCTTCGTGCTTCCGCTCGCCTTTTTATCCGGAGTCGTTCTGCAATTCCGCCTCAGTATACCCGTGATCGTCGTCTTGAGCCTTAGCCTGGGCTTCCTCTTATTCGGGCGTTGGGCGGAGCGCTTCTCGCGCGGACGCTTCGGCTCGGCCCGCGACGAGGAAGCTCGCGAGCAGCTGGAAAGCGACATCGCGCACATAGACCTCTCGGTGGGCCGCGACGATGTACTGAGTAAGCTCGCCGCTATCCTTGAGGCCGAGTTTAAGTTTTCCTGGTTCGTCATGCTATCCGAGACTGACGCAGGCGACTTAGCCAGGGTGTATCCAGGCGCGGACGAGGCAATCGTCGCCCCGGCCGAAGCTGCAGTTATCCAAATCCTCGCCTCTCTGCCCCGTCCGGTGGTCCTGAAGACCGACGTCATCGCCGATCCATCCTTCAGCGGAAGCAAGGCGCCCTTACTCGAATTCTTCGAAACGCTTGGGGCGGAGGCGCTCGTGGTGGCGCGTGAAGGGCGCCGCGTGGTCGGCGTGTTCGCCTTTGGCCCAAAGCGCTCGGGCGCCGACTATGACATTCTGGACTACGAGAGCTTTAGCGCCGTATACGGCAAGCTTTTCGTCGTAGCCTACTACATACGCCACGTTGCCCGCGAATCCCTCCTGGCGACCGTTGAGAAGGAAGTGGGGCTGGCCGACCAGATCGTTAAATCGGTACAGGACTCCATCGACCCCATTAATCACCCCGGCGTAGACGTGGCCTATGTATGCCGGTCTACTCGCCAGCTCGGCGGCGATTTATACGACGCCGTGCGCATATCGGAGCACCGCTGGTTCTTTGTCGTTGGAGACGTATCGGGCAAGGGCCTCAACGCGTCTATGTCAATGGTCATCCTTAAGTCAATGATCCGTACGCTCTTGCGCGAGGAGCAGGATTTTATCAAGCTGGTTGCGCGCACCAATGCCTTCATCAAGGAGCAATTGCCGCGCGGCACCTTCTTCGCGGGAGTCTTCGGCTTTATAGCCCTAGACAAGGGCTCCGTTTACTTTATCAACTGCGGCATACCCGTCATTTACTTTCGCTCGCCAGGGCTCGATACCGTTATAGAGGTACAGGGAGAAGGCAAGATGCTCGGCTTCGTGCGCAACTTGGAGCCGTACCTAAAGACCAGGAAGCTGGCCCTGCCGCCCGGCTCGAGCCTGGTTATAAGCACGGACGGCATTATAGAGGCTGAAAGCGTGCGCGGCGAACGCTACGGCAAGGAAAAAATGGTGCAGATCGTGACGGAAAACCGCGGCGCAAGCGCGCAGGAAATAGTCGACGCGGTGATCAAGAGCGCAAGCTCCTTCGCGGACGGCAAACTGGAAGACGATATAACGATATTGGCCATTAATTACCATGGCCATAAGGAGAAGAAAGCATGACGGGAATAAGCATAGAAGCCACGCAAAAAGGCGCGTTCACCGTACTTAGCGTCCATGGCCCCATAAACAGCTATACCTTTACCGAATTGCAGGAAAAGGTCATGAAACACGTAGGAAAAGCCGACTTGGCTATAGACCTCTCCGGTGTTTCGTCAATGACCAGCGCCGGCATAGGCGTTATGCTCGCCGCGATAGAGGATGCCGAAGCCGAGACTAAGCGCATTTACATCATAGCCCCTTCGGAAGTAGCGAGGCTGGCCATTGAGTCTACCGGCTTCGCCGACCGCTTCCCCACCCTGAGTTCGCTCAAGGAGTTGCCGGCTTAAGGCCAGCCTGCATTCATGCATATGCCCGCTCCACGTAAACGCCTGCTTAAGGCGCGCATAAAGATTCCTAACAGCCCCGAAGCGGTCATGCACTTCGAAGCCTTCGTGCGCTCTTTGGAATTCTTGTCCGAGCGGGAAAAAATGCCGCTCTTGGTCGCGGGCGACGAGGTGGTAGACAATCTGCTGAACCATGGAGAGGTGGGCAGGCAGGGCATACGCGCCATGGTGCGAAAGCGCGCGAGCGGCATCAGCCTAGGGTTATTCGTACAGAGCCACAAGCGCTTCGCACAGTTCGCCGCCTGCCTGGACGAAGACCCTCCATCAGGCCCCCGTTACAACCCGCAATTGCGCCGCTGGCATGGCCTTGGCCTTACCATGTGCCGAAACCTAGCCCGATCCGTTCACTATCGGGCCGGCGAGCGTATGGACCGGGTATTCCTGGAATTTCCGCTCAGCCCTGTCCGATAAGCGCCTTCACATAGTGCAGGCGGCCGTAGAGTTCCGGCTTATCAGAATTCCTGCGGGCTAATCTGCCGCGCAAATCTCCCAGCGAAGCCACCTGCCTGCTATCCATCCAATTGTTCATTTCTTCGATAATGGCGCTGTAAGCACCATAGCCTTTTGCGTAAGCCGCCGAACATACTTGCACAGCCTGCGCGCCGGCCGCCACGAGCTTAAGCGCCGCAAGGCCATCGTATACGCCTCCTGACGCGCAGAGCTCCACGCCTGCCCTGCCCTCAAGCAGGGCTATCCAGCGCAGGCTTTCGTGATATGCCTCGGGGCTGCTGCGCATGGGTCCGGCCGACAGGCTCATGCTGTCAAGGTCGACATCCATGCGGTAGAAACGATTAAAGAGCACGGCGGCCTTTGCTCCGGCCTTGCCTACGCGCTGCAAGAGGTTGCCCGCATTCGTGTAAGCTGCGCCGATTTTCACCGCAATGGGCAGGTTCACGGCGGCGTTCACCGCGGCCACGAGCGCTACTATGCGATCCTCGATTACGGAACCCGCCTCAGAAGGATCATCGGGAAGGTAGCCTACGTTCAGCTCAAGCGCGTCCGCGCCGGCCGAGGCTATGCGTTTGGCGAAATCCGCCCACAGCCCGCTCCCCACGCAGTTGACGCTTGCGATTACCGGACCGACCTTGCCCTGCTTGGCGTCGCCGATAAGCTTTAGGTATTCATCGGCGCCTTCGTTCATGCCCATGCCCGCCAAGAACGCCTCGGCCTCAGGGTGCGCGAGCTGGTCCTGGCTAATGGAAGACAGTTCCGCTTTAAGCTGCTCTTCAAAGAGCGACTTGAGGACTACGGCGCCAACGCCGGCGTCGAAGGCTCGCTTCACGCCCTCGGCAGTGGAGCATAAGCCGCTTGAGGCGGCCACTATTGGGTTTTTGAGCTTCAATCCAAGATAGTGTACGGACAGGTCGGCCATGGGAGCTCCTTCGGTGCGGGTATTAGCGAACCTTTACAGTATACGACGCTTAAGCCCTCTAGGCAATTAGGGCAGAAAACACCTAGCGTTGCGCATAGAAATACCATAGAATATCTGAGACGGCGCGAGAACGCGCCATCGACGCATGTAAGCAAAGCGATGCAGAGGAGTAGAACATGGCCTCGCAGACTAAAAAACGATTCCGGCCGCTCTGGGTAATGCTGATACTTCCTATAGTAGCCATATATGTTTTCGGCATAGCAGCTATAAGCTTCGCCTCCTTCCAAGCTTCAAAATCTGTGGCCAGCACCTTTGCCGTATCGCTCACCTGGAAAACCTCGGGCGAGATAGACGCGCGCATGAAAGCCTTCATGGGCAATACCCACACCATTTTGAGCAGCCTGCAGGCCATAGGTATCAGCGATACCATACGCATGGAGGATACGGCAGGCCTCTCGCCGCTCATGTACAGCTTTTCAGGCATACTGCCCGAGGTAGGCACTTTTTTTTATGGTGACGAGCGGGATCATACCCTCTACATGAGTAGAAGCGGCGACGGAGGAATACAGGGCATCAGGGACCAACGTACCGCGGGTAAAATGAATTTTTATACGCTACAGGCCGATGGCGGCCTTGGTACAATCGTGGATTCAATAGACTTTGCCGCCACCACGCGGCCCTGGTATAGGGGCGCCGCCGACTCAGGGCAGCCCGGATGGACAGACATATACGTAGACGCGGTTACCAAAGCCCTGGTCATCTCTCCCTTTATGCCGCTCTTCTGGCCGAACGGCAGCGTACGCGGCGTATTCGGCGCTGACCTCGTTCTTAGCTCTCTGAACGGACTCCTTGAGCAGTCCGTAAAGGGTTCAGGCGCCATAGCCGCCCTCGTCGACCACAATGGCCTGCTCGTAGCTAATTCGAACGGCTCAGCCGTAACCGTGGAAAAGGATGGCGCTTTAAGCCGCATATCGGCCGTAGAAAGCGATGATCACATAGTAGCCGCCGCGGCAAGTTGGGTATCCGAGGACGCCACAAGCGCGGCATCGGGCGATTGGTCTGAAGTAGACGTTACCGGCGCGGCTTCCGACGCGGCTGGAGCGGGACAGTCGCGTACCTGGTACCACGAGTTCGACGTGGACGGCGAGCACTACTTCGTAAGCGCGAGCCCGTTCAAGGACAGCTACGGCCTCGACTGGACTATCTATTCCTACCTGCCCATGAAGGAAGCCCTGGCCACGGTGTCGGGTACCCTCATGCTCTCTGGCGGCGTAGCCCTCATCGCGCTGCTCGCCGGCATAGTCATTATCTACCTTATAACGCGCACGATAACCAAGGAAATAACCGGGGTCATGCACATACTTGAGATAGTGGCGGGCGGTAACTTGGCCGTATGCATAGACGTCACGTCCAAAAGCGAGATAGGCGGTATTCAGGGCTCTTTGTGCACGCTCGTAGATAAGCTGAACGAAATTATCGAGGACGTTAGCCGTACGGCGGAAAAGAGCGCAAAAACATCGGAAAGCCTGGCGAGCCAGGCGGCCGAAACCGCTGCCACCATTACCCAGATGAGCGCGAACATAGCGTCTATGCGCAGGCAAACCGAGCTGCTAGACGGCTCGGCGGGCGAAGCCGAGCGCGCGCAGGAATCCGTGCGCCTCGCCTCGGACACCGTGCTTTCCTCAGTGCGCGAACTTGAGAATGCACTCGGCTCAACCCGTATGCTCATACGCGCCATGGAGGCAAAGCTGTCCAGCATGGAGGCTAAAGCCCAGGAACAGGGAGCCCTTGCCGCCCGCATGTCGGACGTAAGCGCCGCGGGCAGGGATCGCGCCGAAGGAGCGGGCGTTGCCATGAAGAGCATGGAACAGAGCGCGGAGCATACCCTCGAACTCGTAGGCATAATAGATTCAATCGCGGAGCAAACCCGGCTCCTGGCCATGAACGCCGCCATAGAGGCCGCGCACGCGGGAGACGCGGGCAGGGGTTTCGCGGTGGTAGCCGAGGAGATACGCAAGCTCTCGGAGAGCACCGCCGAGAACGCACACGGCATAAGCGTGGCCATTGCGGAAACCGCCGGAGCCATAGACGAAGCGTCAAAAATCACGCAAAAGACCAACGACGCCATGGGCGAGATTATCGAAGGCGTGGATGAGCTTACCCGCGCCCTCTCTGATGTATCCAAAGAACTAGGCGAAGCCGCATCGCAGGGCCGTGAGGCCAGCCAGGCCCTCGATGTGCTCGCCGCCACCGAACAGAACCTTGGCGGCGCGTCCGTGTCGTTAAGCGACGGATCCAAGGCTATAGGCAAGACCGTGGAGGCGGTACGGCGTCTGGCCGCGGAAAACAGACAGGCCGCCGACGAGATAGCACTTGGCATACAGGAAATAGACTCCTCCGCAAACAGCCTCACCGACCTGTCCCGGGAAAATGCCGATACAGCCAGGGACATACGTGAGGCAAGCGGGCGCTTTACGACGAAATAACTGGGCTAGCGCAGTGGCAGCGTAGCGGGCAGGCCGGGATCAAAGCCTAGAGCGGAGTCCCGGCCCAAGCCATATACGTACTGGCGTATGCGGTCGGCCCACTCCTGGTCAGCAATCGCCTGGTCAAGCATTTCGGGCGCTATGGGCGTGCCTATGGTCATAGTAAGGCTACCGCCGCGTTGAGCTACCATTTCGTCCACCAGGCACAGCGACTCAAGGCTCGCCTTAATGCCCAGGCCGCGTCGCAGCGCGCTGAGGCGGTAAAATTTATTTGAGTTCATGCCGGAAATATGGATGGGGACGATAGGGCGGCCGTGCTTACGGGCCACCTTTACGAACATCTTTTGCCAGGCGAAATCGTACACGGCCCCGAAGGACAGGGGGCGGGAACAATAGCCGGCAGGAAAGAGCAAGAGCGGACGCTCAGACTGAAAGGCCTCCATGAGCGCGCCGGAGTATGCGCGGCCGTTCTGACGCGGTATGGGCGCCAGGAGCGGAGCAAGAGGCTTAAGCTTAAGGAGCAGTTCCTGGGATACCATGCGCAGGTCGGGGCGGGTCTTGGCTATCTCGTGCATGAGCAGGACGGATTCAGGGCCGCCCAGCGGATGGTTGGCTACGACTATGGGACGCTGGCACAGGCTGTCGCGGAGGCGCTCGGCGTGAAGCATAGCAAGCTCGATATCCATCCATGCCGCCGCGCTTTTAAGGAATTCTGTCGGCTCATCCTCAAAGTGCTCTTCAAGGAAATCGTTGATAAGCTCTATGTGGACGAGCTTCCCTAAAGCGCTGACTATGCCCTTAGGCAGCCATCTGGCCAATGTAGGCTTATATCTGCGCAGAAGCTCCGCTATATCGATGCGGGTAAATCCCGCGGAAGCTTGGGCTACGGCGCTCGCGGCGCCTACCGGGCTCGTTTCCATGCGATACGCTCCTATTGACTATGGGGTACGAGCAGCTCGGGCAGGAGCCGCGTTTCGCTATCCGGCGCTATGATGCCGCCTATGGCCATTTCCGCCGCGTTTCGGAGCGCGGCCGCCTTGGAATGCGGCGACGCGCCGCTTTCTGCCTTGAGCCGGTCAATGTAATCCTCGGCTATAAGCCGCGCCTCCTCAAGCTCGTCGGCGAACACGTCTATGAGCACGTCGCTGTTGCGCCCCATGACTATTTTTGGATAGAGGCTGTTCATATTCTGAAAGCGCACGTAGCTGGCTACGCCCGCGCTGTCGAGGAGCGAACGGAGAACCATGACGTCTTCAGGATTATAACTGCGGACGAGGGCCACGGTAGGCCTCCCTGCCGCGGCTGCCAGGAAACGCTCATTGAGGTCCATGAGCTCATCGGAGCCTTCTTCGCGGTTCCCCTGTTCGCGGGGCTTGGCAGACCGTTTTTCCGTATAGCGCCGCCATAAGGCAACGCCGAGTATAGCGGCAAGTACAGCCAGGGTGAAACCCATGTTCATGGTAAAGCTCCTTATCATCGATTAGTCCACACGCGCGATCCGTCCATCCTAAGCGTGGTACTTCGCGGCTTTTTGTAGAATTCCAGGTTCTCCGCCGAACGAGGCATTCCTCAGTATAGCATACGGGCTTGAGAGCCGCCTTGGCTCATGCTATACCAAATCCATGGAAACTTATCTCCGGCCCGGCCTTGAGCTACGGGAGGCGTCTGAAGCCGACAAAGCCGATCGCCGCGTATACGCTATGCTCCAGCTACTAGGCGCGATGGAAAACGGCTTCGGGAACGCGGCATATGGCATAGCGTGGGAAGACTACCCCGCGTTCATCGATACGCTTATCAGGCAACGAGACGCCCCGGACTTAGCCGGCGGTTTCGTTCCCCAGGCCAGCCTCTGGCTATTCGATGGCGACGAGGCCATAGGCTACGCCAAGCTCCGCTACTATCTTAACGACCGCCTCCGCGAACGCGGCGGCCACATAGGCTACGGCATACGCTCCGACCGCCGGGGCCAAGGCTACGCCAGCGCCATGCTAGCCCTTTGCCTGCGCCGCGCCGAGGCGCTCGGCATAGGGGAAGCCCTCATCACCTGCGACGAAGCCAATATCGCAAGCCGCCGCGTCATCGAGAAGAACGGCGGAAGGCTCATAAGCCTTCCAGGCGAGCACTGCCGCTATCTTGTGCTTACCTAGGCCAAGCTCAGCCCAGGCGCAGCAGCGTTGAGAACTCTTCAAAGGACAGCGCAGGAAAAGCGCGCAGCCGAGCCTGTTCACGGAGTCCGAGATCCTGGGTGACCAACAGGTCGCAACTATGGGCGGCCGTAGCGAGGATGAGCGCGTCACGAGCATGCTTTGGGGATGCCTTAGGCATCGCGACCGGCGCGACTGACCTGCAGAGCGCACGGACTAGCGTTAGCAGTTCGGCGGCGCGCGACGCATCGGGCAAGGCGCAGAGCTCAGCGAGCTGGGCCTCGCATACGTAAAGCGCTAGGCCCGCGTCGTTTTCAAGGCCGGAGCGAAGCCGCCCGGAATCGTCATCGGCTATGAGGTCGAAGATATTGCTGTCGAGCATGGCCTTAAGCGCTCGGCCGCGCCGTTTTCTATAACTGGCCCGGCTATGCGCCCCTAGCCCGGCGGCGGATGGCCTAGCCATGCTCAGGCCTTAGCGCCTCGGGGGAGCGAAGCGGTAGAAGAACACCGCGGCCGCCTGGGACACGTTAAGGCTCTCCACCGAGCCGGAGCCCTCTACGCGCACAAGCGCGTCGCAGGCTGCCCGGGTGTCTGGCTCAAGGCCCGTTTCCTCGTTGCCGAGCACCAGGGCTAAGGGCGCGCAGGCCGCGCCGGGCGGCGCCGCCGAAGGCAGGCCGAAGCTGCGAAGCTCGTTCTTGCCGCGGTGGTCCGCCCCCACGCTGGGCATGATGCCCTTGCAGCGCATAAGGAAAGCCGCCGCCGATTCGTCGGCGTACACCGCGATGCGCTCAAGCGCGCCGCGGGCCACGCGGTACGCGGAGGTGGACAGCCTGGCCGCATGGTCCCTGTCCGAGAGGATAAGGGCCCTAAACCCGAAAAAAGCGGCGCTGCGGGCGATAGAGCCTAAGTTGTGGTCGTCGCCTACCCTGTCCAGTACCACGATACGGGCGCCGCTTGCCGCCCAGCCGCGCAGCAGCGCCTCGTCGGGACGCTTAAGCGGCGCGTCCGTCACCATGGCTACGACGCCCTGGTGGTGCACCGTGCCGGATAGCTTCTCAAGCTCCGCCGGCTCTACCACGCGATAGGTCTTGCGCCCTTTGGCGAGTATTTTACAGAGCGGGCCGAATTCGCGGGCGCGTTCCTGTACGCTGAAAAAGCGCAGTACCGCGTCCGGCCTGGCCTGGGCCAGCGCGCGTACGGATTCAAGGCCGCATACGGCTATCTCGCCGCGTTGTTGGTTCTTCACCCTTTGAGCATAGTCCGCGCGGGCCGCCCGTAGCAAGCTATACGACGACTACCTCGGCAGCGCCGCTGTCGGCCGCAAGAGCCGAAAGGCGTTCCATGAGCGCGTCGTCGGGAGGGGGGAGCGAGCGCCAGGCGGCGCGAACGCCCTGGGGCCTAAAGCGTATGAGCTTGTAGCGCGCCTTCGAGCCGGCGCGCGCGAGCGCCTCTGAGGCATTGCGCACGGTAGCTTCGGCGTCAAAGAGCCCGGGCGCGATAACGGTACGCAGCTCATAGAGCGCGCCGCTAGCGGCCAAGAAATCCAGGTTCTTAAGTACGCTGGCGTTGCCCGCTCCGGTGAGCGCGCGATGCTCGTCGGTATCCCAAGCCTTGAGGTCGAGCATGAAGCCTTCGGCCGCCGCCACGATGCCCGGCCAGGCTTCGTAGTCCAGGCTGCCGTTCGTGTCCACGAGGCCGGGCAGGCCAGCCGCCCGCGCATCTCGCAGGAGTTCCTGCAAGAACTCGGGCTGCTCGCCGCACTCCCCCCCGGTCACCGTTATGCCGCGCAGGAAAGCCCGGTACCGCCCTACGGAGCTGAGGACTTGGCCGCTCGTCATCCAGCGCGGCCAGGCTTCCTTGCCGTCAGGCCTTAGGCCCGGCTTGGCCGTTATGGCAGGCCGGGTCTCGGGATTGTGGCAATAGGCGCAGTCGAAGGAGCAGCCCTGTAGGAAAATCACGGCGCGGTTGCCCGGGCCGTCCACCGCGCTCGTGTTGAGTATCTTGGCTATGCGGCCCCGCAGCGGCGCTTCGCCGGCTGGGCCGCCCTGAGCCGCCGTAGCGTCGGGCGTATCGGCCATGGGGCGTAACGCGCCTAGGAGCGTATGCGGCGCTCGAGCACGCCCAGGTTGTTCACGGCGTTGCGGCCGAGCGCGGTGGTGTCCTGGAGGCTCGCCTCGCCGCGGTTCATGCGCTCGATTTCCGAACGCTTAACGAGGTAGCCGGTTATCCGCACCACGTCGGCGTCCGCCGCGTAGGCACTGAAATAGCGCAGCCCGCTGGCAAGGGCGCCCTTGGCTATATCCAGGAGCTGGCGGGGGTTTGCCTTTGCCGTGGGCTCGAAGGCGAACACGTCTCCTATGCCGCTAGGGAAGAACGCGTGGTAAGGAGCCGAGCGCAGTATATGCTCAGGCAGCTCAGGCTCGTCCCCTATGGGTATGCGGCAGCCCGGGCTTATGCCGCTGTCCGAATCTATGCCCACCTGCGCGTGCATAAGGTAGCGGCCTTCGTTCATGGTCAAATAGGGACAGCTATGGTCCCGTACCAGCTCGCTTAAGCTCTCAATAATGCGCAGGCCAAGAGCCTCCGCCTCGTCGTCATGCCCGAAGCGCTTGCCGCCCGCGTGCGCGTTTACAAGCTCTGCCAAGCCCACGAGGCCGAACATGCCGGTAACGCGATCCGCCCTTACGAGGCCTTCCTTGACGAGGAAGCTGGACTCGAAGAAGCCCGACTCGCGCACAAGGAAGCGCACGCGCTCGTCCATGTAGCCCAGCTGAAGGCGCGCCGCCTCAGGCAGTACGCGGGCAAGCAGGTCCTCGGCGTCCTTGGCGTACGGGGCGAGCCTGGCCAGGTTGAGCCGCACCAGGGTGGCCGAGCCGCCGCCCTTGGGCAGGCCGTTGTAGCAGGATACGATAGCGTAGTCGTCAAAGCCCATAGCCCTGAAGTCCGCTCCGAATATGCGGTGGCTGGCGAAGCTGGGCTTGGCCACCTCAAGGGCCGTAGCAGCGGCCAGTTCGGCGAAGGGTTCGGGCGTAAGCTCAGGGTCGTATTTAAGGGTAAGGTTGGGCACGGCGTTCTTCTGCTCGCGCGACAGTTCCAGTATGAGCCTGCCCGCCTGAGTCTCCCGCGGGCCTATATCGGCGTGGCAGAAGGAATCGTTAATAGTGCGGTCTATCTGCAAGAGGAAGAGCCCTATGGCCTTGCGCGCTTCGGCCTCGTCGCGCACGAAGGGCTCAAGGAGGGCGTCGAGGTCGCCTAAGTATACGGGAAAGGTGGTGATGCTCGGCACGTGCCGGTAGAGTATGAGCAGGGCGGCGGTGGCTTCCCATATATCAGTAGGGGGCGCCACGCCGAGGAAGGCCGAGCCCTGTTTTATGAAGCGCTCGTAGTCGGGCACGATGTAGCGTGGCCTATAGGGCGCCTCGCCCTCAAAGAGGTCGCATATGACGCCCGCGTCGCGATAGGCCTGCGCCTCGGGGGTCACCGTAAGCACGGAAAGGCTGTTCTCGGCCAGGCGCGCGAGGCCCGCCAGCTTCTGCTGGTAGGTGAGGGCCCGGTCTTCTATGGTAGCGAGTATTGGATTCACGGATAAACTCCTGGGGTATCGATTCGTCTGCCCGCACGATGGCAGGCGGCTTAGGCGATGGAGTTTAACCTGAGGGTTTTGACGGCTGCCCTTTGCGCGGGCTCCGCTGGCTCGATGCGCGGCTACGTTCCGCGCGTATTAACCCCGGTTCTTTATCGCGCGCACGCGCGATGTTGGTTTTATTATACGGCCAATAAGCGGAGAGGGCAAGCCTTAGGCCCCCCGCGCCGCGCAGAAAACGCTATGCTGTTCGACGCGCGAGGGATCGCAGCGGAAATCCTCGCGTACGCGAGATTGGAGCGGAGAGCCCGCCGGCGTTAGCCGCGCGCCCCACGATAAGGAAGAAATCACCATCCTACCCCTTCCATTTTATGCGCGCATTTCACATACTGATACTACTATGAACGCGAAAAAGCTTACCAAGATCGTCGCCACTATATCGGACAGGAATTGCGAGCCGGCTTTCCTTAAAGAGCTCTTCGAGGCAGGCGTCAACGTGGTGCGGCTCAACACGGCCCACCAGTCGCCCGAGGAATCGCTTAAGGTAGTTACCAATGTGCGCGCTGTATCCAAGACCATAGGCATATTGGTGGATACCAAGGGCCCCGAGGTACGCGTGCGCGGCCTCGCCGAGCCTCTAGAGCTGAAAACAGGCGATACGGTAACCATTCCTAAGGTAGACGAGATGCGCAAGGGCTTTAACGTGTCCTACGACGGCTTTACGGCCGAAGTGCCCATAGGCTCGCGCATACTGATGGACGACGGAGCCATAGAGCTGGCCGTGAAGAACGTTGCCAATGGCATGCTGCTCTGCGAGGTGATGAACGACGGCGTGCTCAAAGACCGCAAGAACGTGAACGTGCCCAATATCGGGCTCAAGGTGCCTTCTCTGTCGGACAAGGACCGCAGCTACCTGAAATTCGTGGCCGAGCACGATATAGACTTCGTGGCCCACTCCTTCGTACGCAACCGCGAGGACGTGCTTGAGGTGCGGCGCATACTGGATTCCCTGGGCTCCAGGGCCAAGATCATAGCCAAGATAGAGAACAGCCAAGGCGTTACCAATCTGCCCGAGATACTGGACTTCGCCGACGGCGTCATGGTGGCGCGCGGCGATCTTGGCGTGGAGATACCGCTGGAGCGCATTCCGGGCATACAGAAGCACATCATCAGCGCCTGCATGAAGAAGGGCAAGCCGGTTATAACGGCCACCCAGATGCTGCATACCATGATGGAAAACCCGCGCCCCACCCGGGCCGAGGTGTCGGACGTGGCCAATGCGGTTTTCGACGGCACCGACGCGCTTATGCTCTCCGGCGAGACCGCGCAGGGCAAGTATCCCCTGGAATCGGTGCGCACCATGGCCAAGATAGCCCTGCAGGCGGAGAGCCAGAAGCCCCGCAGCGATACGATAGAGAGCGAGGCTACGGGCAACCAGGTGCGCAATTACCTGGCGAGGGGTGCCGCCATGAGCGCCATACGGCTGCCGGTGAAGGCCATCATTGCGGATACCGAGACGGGGCGCATAGCCAGGCTGGTGTCCAGCTATCGCAGCCACGTGCCGGTGTACGCCTTCAGCCCCCAGGAATCCACGGTGCGCTCGCTCAGCCTCTGTTTCGGCGTGTTCTCAGAGCTGTCCAAGAGCTTTTCGTCCACCGACCAGCTGGTGTCCGGCTCTCTGCAGTCCCTGGTGGACCGCAAGCTCATCGAGGACAACGAGCTCGTCGTCATCATAGGCGGCACGCCGGGGCAGAGCGACACGACGAACTTCATGGAAATCAATACGGCCGCCTCCTGCCTAGGCAGATAAGCCGTTCTAGCTGCCGGTAATCTTGCCTGCGTGCCGATAGTTATACTATCGGAGGTACTCCATGAACTTCGCCCGCGTGATGACAGCTCGTAACGCGCCCCTTGCCGCGGCCGCGCTATCGGTCCTCATGCTCTGCGCCCTGCCCGCGGCGGCGGAAGAGTTCAGGCACAGCTTCGTAAAAGGAGACCGCTACCGCGTCCTGTCACGGGTAGACGAGGACGTGTATATCAACCGCCGCTATTCCTATTCCGCCGAGATATTCAACCGTATAGCCTTTAGCGTGGAGGATCTGCGCGCGGACGGCGCGGGCCTCCTTGCGGGCATCTTCTCGACGAGCGAGCGCTACGAGGGCGGATCCTCTTATGTAACCGAGCGCTTTTACGAATCGCGCTATTGGCAGAAGCCGGACGGCCGCTTTGAAATAGAACCCAAGTACTATATGCCCGTCGTGCGGCACGTGCCTACGTTTCCCGCCCGGGACCTAAAGCCCGGCGATACCTGGAACGCCCCCGGCGAGGAGCGGCACGACCTCCGCGAGGGTTTCGGCATAGCCGAGCCCTACGTCATACCGATTGACGTGCGCTACCGCTACCGCGGCGAGGCGGCCTATAAGGGCAAGCCCGTGCGGCTCATAGAGGCCGCGTATACGGTGTTCTTCCGGCCCGAAGCCCCCAAGTCCTGGGCCAACTTCTATCCCCTTCAAATAGCCGGCTACTCCGATCAGCTCATCTATTGGGACCATGAAAACGGCGGCATACTGGCCTACGAAGAGGACTTTAAATTCGTGTTCGACCTGTCCAACGGCAACAGCATAGAGTACCGCGGCAAGGCCAGCGCCGAAGTGATCGAAGCGCAGCTTATGGACAGAGGCGCTCTGTCTAAGCAGGTAGAAGACGCTATGCAGGGCCTTAAAGACGTAAAAGTGACGAGCGACGAGCTCGGCGTGACGATAAGCCTGGAAAACATACAGTTCGAGGCCGATTCCGCGCGCATGCTGCCCGGAGAGAAGGCCAAGATCGAGCGCATAGCCCAGTTGCTTTCCAAAATTCCGGAGCGCGACCTGCTCGTGGCGGGACATACGGCGCTCGCGGGAACGGCCGCGGCCCGCGCCGAGCTCTCGCGTGAACGGGCGCGAACGGTGGCGGAACTGCTCATAGCCTTAGGCGCGCGCGAGCCGGACGCCATAACGGTGATAGGCTATGGCGCCGAACGGCCCATAGCGGAGAACGCCACCGAGGCCGGACGCTCGCGCAATCGCCGGGTAGAGATAACGATACTCGAAAACTAAGGCTAGTTCCCCGAAGCTTGTGTTTCCATAATAAAGCCACCTGCGGCGGTATGGGTTGTTAGGACCGCTAGGCCATATAGAGCGTAGCCGCAGGCGTAGCAACAATCTTCGAGGAACTATACTTGCAAGGCCAGCGTCCTTGTGCTATACTATATATGAATACTTGCTCATATATTCATTTGAGGTAGCTGCCATGACCAAAGACAACGAACAGCTCGTCTGTTCCTGCTCCATAGTGCACGAGGAAGCCGTACAGAACGCGCGCAGCGCCGAACTGCCCACCGCGCGCCTCCTTTCGCTCTCAGAACTATTCAAGCTGCTCGGCGACCCGAGCCGCCTGCGCATCATCAACGCCTTATCGGCCGCCGGGGAACTCTGCGTATGCGACCTTTCGGCCGCCCTGGACCTAAGCCAGTCAGCCATGAGCCACCAGCTGTCTCAGCTTAGGCGCGCCAGGCTCGTGCGCAGCCGCAAGGACGGCAAGGCCGTGTTCTACGCGCTCGACGACCAGCACATAAGCGGGCTCTTGGCCCTGGCGGCCGAGCACGCCGCCGAAGGAAGGGAATAGCCATGGCTAAACATAACGACGCACGGGAGCTAGCAGAGGAGGCTGGCTCCTCCTGCGCGCACTGCCGTGTACAAGTGAAGGCTCCGGTTCCGGCAGGGCTATCGCCCTCACAGAAGACCGAGCTCTGGCGCTTAGGCGTTTCCCTTGCGCTGGGCGTGGCCGGCTTCTTTCTCTGGGAAGGAGCAAAGGGCGGCCCCACGCTCTCGAAGGCTCTGGCCGCGCTCGTATTGGGAGTCGCCTACCTTATCGCTGGCTACGACGTGCTCTGGGGAGCGCTGCGAAATATAGCGCGCGGCCGGGTATTCGATGAGCTCTTTCTCATGTCCATAGCATCGCTAGGCGCTTTCGCCATAGGCGCCATGGAAGAAGCAGTTGGCGTCATGGTATTCTACAAGCTGGGCGAATTCCTACAGGAAGGCGCGGCGGCCAAGAGCCGCGGGTCTATACGAGCCCTCTTGGCGCTCAGGCCCGACAAGGCGCGCGCCTTCCGCGGCGGAGCGTGGCTAGAGCTAGCTCCCGACGAGCTTGTTCCCGGAGACCTCGTGCTCGTGCGGCCCGGAGAGCGCGTGCCCGTGGACGGCGAAGTGACGGAAGGCGCAGGATCCTTTGATACCTCCGCCATGACCGGCGAAAGTATGCCGCGGGAGGCTTCCGCCGGCAGCGAGGCCCTGGCCGGCTTCATAGCCCGCGACGCTGCTCTTACCATAGTCGCGCGGAAGCCCGCGCGCGAATCCTCGGCCGCGCGCATCATAGAACTCGTGGAAAACGCGTCCAAGAGCAAGGCTAAAACCGAGCTTTTCATAAGCCGCTTCGCCCGCTGGTATACTCCGGGCGTCGTATTCGCCGCGTTGGCGGTCGCCATACTGCCGCCGCTCCTGGTACAGGGGCAGGCCTTCTCGGTATGGGCCTATCGCGCCTTGGTCATGCTCGTCATATCCTGCCCCTGCGCCTTCGTCGTCAGCGTTCCCCTTGGATATTTTGCCGGCTTAGGCGGCGCGGCCAGGCGGGGCATATTGATCAAAGGCGCCTCGGTGCTGGACGCTCTGGCCGACGCGGGCACAGTGGTATTCGATAAGACGGGCACCCTTACCGACGGCAAGTTCCGCGTTAATGAGCTCATACCCGCCGATGGTTTCAGCGCCGACGAAGTCCTGCGGGGAGCCGCGGTAGCGGGCAGCCATTCCAACCACCCCCTGGCCCAAGCGGTGCGCGCTGCCTGGCTGGCTACCGGCAGGCCGCAGCCCGGCTGCGACGAGGGCAGTTACCAGGAGATACCGGGGCACGGCACGCGAGCCCTGCTGGATGGCAGGGAAGTGCTTGCGGGAGGGGACCGCATACTCCACCTTAAGAATATAGAGCACCGCTGCGAGGAGGCCCCGGACACCGTTATCCATATAGCGATGGCGGGCAGCTACGCGGGGCGCATAGAGCTGGGCGACTCGGTTAAACGCGATGCCAGAGAGGCTCTCGGCGAGCTGGCCCGCTTAGGCGTAAAGCGCGTCGCTATGCTTACCGGAGACGCCATGGCGCCGGCACAGCGCGCGGCCGGCATACTGGGCATAAATGAGCTGCATCACGGACTCTTGCCCGAAGGCAAGCTTGAGCGGCTCGAACGCATACTGGCCGAAGAGCGCGACAGGGGCAAGGTCATCGTCGTAGGCGACGGCATAAACGACGCGCCGGTATTGGCGCGCGCCGACGCGGGCATAGCCATGGGCGGCGCGGGTTCCGACGCCGCGGTGGAAAGCGCCGACGTCGTGCTTATGACCGACGAGCCTATGCGCGTGGCCGAGGCCATAAGCAGGGCAAAGCGTACGCGCCGCATAGTCATACAGAATATCGTATTCGCCCTTGGCGTGAAGCTGGCCTTCCTGGGTTTCGGCGCCTTCGGGCTGGCCGCCATGTGGGAGGCGGTCATAGCGGACGTAGGCGTGGCCCTCCTCGCAGTGCTCAACGCTACGAGGGCTTTAAAATAAAACTAGTTCCCCGAACCTTGTTGCTTATGCAAGCAAGGAGTAACTAGCGCGCGTATTGGCTCCATGGAGGTACCCACCATGGAGCCACTGTTTTGTCCCAATCCTCGTTGCAGCCACCACAACGATCGCCTACAAGAATATAATGGCTATTGGCGCAAGATAGGCTTCCACGACACCCTGGTCGTGGGACCCGTCCAGCGCTTCCGTTGCAACGCCTGCGGCAAGACCTACTCGGAGCGAACCTTTTCTATCCAGTACTACACCAAACGAACCATCGACCTTAAAGAAATCCACCGCGGGCTCACGCAGGGCGAATGCATAAGCGCTATAGCCCGCCACCTGGGCTGCACCTTGGAGAGCGTCCAGAACCGGATCGATAGGCTCGGCCGCGCGTCTATCGCGGCTCAAGCCCGCATCCTTGAAGGTTTCACCGCCGGCGAGCATATGGTGGCTGATGGCTTTGAGAGCTTCGATCGGTCGCAATATCATCCCTGCCACCACAACATCATCGTCGGAAAGAGCTCGCAATTCCTTTATGGATCGACACATGTTACCCTGCGGAGGAAAGGCCGCATGACCGCCTCTCAGCGCAGCATGCGCTCGCACCTTGAACAGCGATGGAAGCCTCCACGCGGGGGACTGTCGGCGGCCTTCCGCGAACTCATGAAGGGCTTTCTTAGGTATTGGGACCAGACGGTCATGGAAGGCCTGCAGCTCTGGACCGATGAACATCCCGTATACCCACAGGCCATCGCGTCGCTACCGAGCCTGCGCCTTGCGATGGCGGAGGGACGATTCGAGCATAGAACCCACCCGTCGCAGGCGCCGCGGGGCCTCTTGAATCCGCTTTTTTCGGTGAACTACTACGATCGGGAACTTCGGAAGGACCTTGCCGCCTTCCATCGCGAGAGCACTTGCTTCACGCGGAATGTAGCCAATGGGCTTATGCGTATACGGCTCTACCTGATCTACCACAATTACCAGAAACGCTATCGCATGAGGCCTTTATGGTTGCCTTTCTCGCATGCCCAGGCCGCGGGCGTCCCCGCATTCAAGATTCGCGAGGGGATGAAAGGCTACTACACGGACAGGCCCTTCCTATCAAAGCTGAGCTTAAATGATGAAGAGATAAAGATTTGGATGAAAGCACACCATACCCCGCTGAAGGAGAGGAAGGAGTATATACCTAAGTATGCCCTCGCTTCGTAGCTACCGATGAAGACATAAGGTTCGGGGAACTAACTAAATCTTGAAGCGGTTCGTGCCCGCCTCCACGCAGAGCATGAGCTTGGCGTTGTACGCGCCTATGGACGCTACCTGCTCGGTAACGGCCTTTATGCTCTCGGATTGCGCCGCTATCTCTTGCATGCTTTGCTTCAGCTCTTCGGTTATAGCGAGCAAGGCGCGCATTTCCTTGCCCATGGCGCCGGCTCCCTGGGTCATCTCGGAGGAGGCCCCGCGTACCTCGTCGGTAATGTTGCGAATGAGCGCGAGGGCTTCAAGCACCTGGCGCGTTCCCGCGTTCTGCTCCTCGACCGCCTGCTTAACCTCGGCCTCTATATCGCTTACCCGGTGTACATGCTCGAGTATTTCAGCAAACGCCTGCTCAGCTTCGCCGGAGGAGCCTACCACCGAGTCTATGCCGTCGCGTATGGTGGCCACATTGCGCGCTATCTCTTTGGAACGCCCGGCGGACAGCTCGGCTAGATTACGGATTTCAGCGGCTACCACCGCGAAGCCCGCGCCGGCGTCCCCGGCATGCGCCGCCTCTATAGCCGCATTCATGGCCAGCAAATTGGTCTGGGCGGCTATGGATTGTATGACCTTGTTGGCATCGAGAAGGAGTTGCGAACGCGCGGCTATATCGCGCACCAGTTCGCCCACGCCATTGAGCTTGGCCCTGCCCGTATCGCTAGACGCGACAAGGCGTTCCATATAGCTGCCGAACGAGTCAACGTTCTTTGATATGGAGCCCATGCTGCCCACCATCTCTTCTATGGACGCGGACGATTCGGACACGCCATTGCGCTGCCGCTCTATCATACGGTCTAAGGACTCTATGTTGCGCCCTATCTGCTCTATGGTCGAGGAAAGCTCTTCGACGCTGGCCGCCTGGTCTAGCGCTTTATTCATGACGCCGTCTATGGCCCCGTCTATCCTGCCCACCGCCGCGGAAGCCTCTCCCACGCCGCCATCAAGCCGTGCGCCGTTCTCTTTAAGCTCGGCCACCGCCGACTGTATGCCGCGGATTATGTCCGCGAGCTTGCCCGCGAACAAGTCGAAGGAGCGGGACAGCTGCCCGATTTCATCTTTGGCTTTAAGACCCAGGCGCTTGGTAAGGTCGCCCTCGCCCTCCGCTATATCGCGCAGGAGCTCGTTTGCCAGGCGGGCGGGCTTCGCCACCGCGCCGGCCACGAAGAAGGTAACCACGAACTGCGCCAGGATAATGGCGCCGAAGGTGCCGAAGAGCATGAGCATAAGCGTGTCGACGCCTGAGGACTTGCGTATTTCGGCCAGGGGGGTTTCCAGGAGCAGCGACCAGGGGCGATTGGTCCTGGCCACCATAATGGGGGTGTAGAGCCTCAGCCATAGCCGGCCCTGCGCGTCTTTATACTCGTATTCAAAAGGGCGGCCGTCGCGTACGGCCTTAGCGTCGTCGTTGCTGGCGGTATTCAAGGCGATAATGGATTTGCCTATGTAGGAGGGGTCGGAGTACGCCAGGTATACATAATCGTTATCCAAGAGGCCAGCAGAGCCTTTCACCATCAGCATAATATCGTTAGCCAGAGCGCCGACGGCATCGGCGGCCAGCTCTATGCCCACCACGCCAAGGGAAACGCCGGAAGCCAAAATCGATGCCGATACGGAGTATACGGCTTCGCCGTCCGATCCGTCCGCGTTCCTGCGCCTATACGGGCCGACTATGCTTTCGCTATTCGTGTTGTAGGCGGCATAATAGCGCTTTTCCATCCTTACGAGGTCTTCGAGTCTCTCGCCGCGGATACCGCCCTCGCCCCGCACGAATTGATAGGCGAATGCGCCGTCGCCCGTGCCGAATTCCCTGCCCGCAAAGCGCTCTGCAAGGGTATCTACTGTTCCGGGAGCCCAGGCCGTCCATACGGACAGATACTCGCCGTTGTTATCCAGCACCGACTTCATCATGGCCGCCAGGCTAGCTCGCCTGCCTGATTCTCCTAGTTGAGCATAATCCTCGAATATGGCGGCGAGCGTCTTTACCGTGGCGAAAGGACGTTCAAGGCTACCCTCTACCCTATTGGAATAGCGCGCGGCCATCGCCGCCACCTGCTTGCGCGCGCTGTCCAGCGCCGCGTTTACCGTAGTGCTGACCGCGAGAGCGGCCGCCGCGCCGAACAAAAGCGCGGAAACGGCGATTACTGGTATGATAATCTTGCTACGGATCTTCACGGCGTACTCCTAGCTGGAGTATAACCGCAATATCAGCTCCATGGCGAGACTATTAATAGTATCATGAAGGGGATTATGTATGGACATTCAAAGCTTATCGATCGTGGTGCCCGGCGGCTGCCACAACGCCTGCAAATTATTCGTTTAGCGGCGTTCTATACCCTCGCGAGCCGTCGCTAGCTCGCCAGCGCCAAAACGCCTCAGATAGCTCAGCGCGGCTCAGCGGAAACCCGATGAGAGGCATTCGAGCGCCCATGGGCTTCATTTCCGCTTAGCTCTCCGGCGCGACGATACGAGAACCGCGCTAAGCCGCGGACACAAGCTGCAAGCGGCGCAATCAACCTTGGCCATAGCGCATGGAGAACTCTTCGAGCATGGCATGGAGCCTCTCGTGCTCGCCCTTGCCCATTACATCGGCCTCAAAGGCGTCAAAGTCAGCGCCCATGCGCTCAAGGCGATCGGAACCGAGAATCTGGCTGCCTAGGGGAAAGAGAATCGCGTTTTCCTTATCTATATGGGCGCGGAGCAACGTGGCATAGGCGGTCAGGTTCCGCTTAAACGCGCCGCCGTAGTCCGCCGCCGATAAGGCCGCGCTCATGCCCTTGAGATAGGATCTACCCTCCTCGTGCTCTTCAAGCATAACGCCAAGCGGGCCGTCGACTTTGGGGACGCCCGCGGCTTCCATAGCCGGAAAGAGGAGGCCTTCTTCCTTACCATGATGGCAGGTGTCGGCAAAGCCTCTCAGGAAGCGCAGAAGTTCAGGCAGGTCGGCTTTTGCCCTCGCGTCTCCCGCAGCTGCAACTACGCTTACCTTTTCTAAGAGGCCTATCCCAAAGAGTATGGCCTCGTGTTCATGTTCCAACGTGTGTATGGCGTTCACGGTTACTCCTAAAGCCAGCTAAGGCTGCCGCCCTGCGACGAAACGACTACGGTATTGACCGGCAGGTCGCGTGTGGCGCCGGCCAGGGCATCGTCGACTATGCGTTTAAGGCCGCCGCAGCAGGGCACGTCCATGATAGCCACGGTAAGCGACGCCGCGCCGGATTCATTGACCAGGGCCCGTATCTTATCCACATAGATTTCCTTGCCCGAGTCGAGCTTGGGGCAGGCTATGACGAGTCGGCGGCCGGCCAAGAGCGCTTGATGGAAGGCGCCGCAGGCGAAGGCCGTGCAGTCGGCCGCGATGAGTATGTCCGCGCCTTGGAAGTACGGCGCGCGCGGGTTGATGAGGTGGAGCTGAACGGGCCACTGCTCGAGCCTGCTCGCCATGCCGCCACCGGTACTAGGAGCGCTTGATTTAACCGTCGGAGACGGGGCGCCTGAGGAGAAAGAGCGCGCCATGGAGCCGGGGCAGCCTGAAAAGCCCTGAGGCTGAATCGTAGCCTGCGGAGCGTTGAGGGGAGCCGCGCTATATATCGGAGCTTCCTTCCTGGCAGGCTTAATTGCGCCAAGCGCCGTCTCGAAGCCAGGCAGCACGATGCCTTTCTCCTTAAGCGCGGCTATGCCCTGGGCGAGCCAAGTGTCCTGACCATGATCGCGCAGATGCTTAAGGTGCGCTGTCAGGGTGGCCGCGCCTTTAGGCAGGATATGCTCTATAACGCGCCTCTCGTCGTACTCCTCCGCGTCCTTCTCGGTAACCGTTATAGCGCCGCGGGGACACTCCCCTATGCAGGCGCCCAAGCCGTCGCACAGGCTCTCGCCTATGAGCCTTGCTTTGCCATCGATTATTTGCAGAGCCCCCTCATGGCAGCCGCCGGCGCAATTGCCGCAGCCGTCGCAGAGTTCCTCGTCTATTTCTATTACCGTACGCTTCATCGCATCCTCCTGTTGTATGTATGGCCTCGCCAGCCTTTATGTATTATGGTACTTGTTTGCCTTATTATGGCACAAACCTGGCCTTTAGCATGCGCTTATGCCTCAGCCCTGCATGGCCGGCCTTGTATTGCCGTCGACGCCTATGTCCGCAATCGTCCGCGCCGCAAGATGCTCGACGAGCTCCTTGGCATGGCTGGAGAGTTCTTTGCCGAATATACAATTCGCCGGGCTGCAATGCTCGGTGCGAAAAGGGCAAAAATCGCCAGTTAAGGGCCCATCGACGGCCTCTATAGCTTCTTTAAAGCTTATGCTGGCAGCTGCTTTAGCCAGGGCAAAACCGCCGTTTGGCCCCTTCACCGAGCGCGCAAGACCGGTGCGCACGAGTCGCTGCATAACCTTGGCAAGATGATTCTCGCTGGCCCCTATAGAGCCGGCGAGATCCTTGCCCTGTATGAGCCGCCCGGGTTCGGCGGCGAGTCCGGCTAATGCGTGCACCGATATAAGGGCCGCGTCTGAAAGGTGTACAATGGTATTCATAGGCATTACGGTATCACTATACCTTTTACTTATAGTATTGTCAAGCGCTTTTTATACGTATTCCGCAGGTTCAACGCGCCGCGGCGTATGCTAGGAGCATCCCGGCTCCTTTACCCGGCGCGCGGCCGCCCGTATACTAGGCAACGATAGCGGAGGTAACCATGAGTATATTTTTTTCTATAGAGGACCGTGAGGGCGAGCCGCTTACCGAGGCTTTTGAGTTAATGAGCATACAAAAACGCTTCCCGCGCGACGCGGGGCTCTTTCTTCGCTACGTGGGCGATGTCGAAGACGCGTCCTTTAACGCGCTCCAGGCGCCCGGCCTGTTAGCAGAGCTTCAGGCCCTGGAGTCGGTCAGCCCGGCGCTTAATGAGGCTGAGCAGAAAGAACTCAAGCGCGTGCTATCCGTATGCGGAAAACACAAGAACAAACGACATATGCACCTGCGCTTTTACGCGGAAGGCGGAAAATGAACGGGGAGCAGCCCCGCTACGCTCTGCGCGGAGCCGAACTGCTCGTACGGGAGGGTATGGACTTTTCCGCCTGCCGCGGCAAATCCGCCACGGAGCCGTGGCTGGACTTAAGCTGTGCGTATTTGGATGGGGAAAAGGCCATAGATCGCTTCCAGTTGCCCGTGTCCGTGGGCACGCGGGGCGGGGCGGCAGCCGGAGGCGAAGTCCTAGCCTACCCGAAGGATGCGCCGGCCCCCGCAGGGTGGGAATGGCGTCCCCTAAGGGCCGCTATCATGGGCCTGCCCGAGGAAAGCTGGCAACCCGCGGCGCGCGCTATGGCCTACGCCAACTGGCGAGCCGCTACGCGCTACTGCGGCCGCTGCGGCGCGCCAAACCTTGATGTTCCCGGTGACGAGGGCAGGCGCTGCGGCGCCTGCGGCGCGCTGTCATTTCCGCGCATATCGCCGGCCGTGCTGGCGGTCGTCAAAAAAGAGGGCCGGCTCCTCCTCGCGAGGAACGCGCAGAATCCCTCCGGCTTCTGGAGCCTGATAGCCGGCTTCGTGGAACCAGGCGAGACCTTCGAGGACTGTGTACGGCGCGAGGTGAAGGAAGAAGTCGGTATCGATATCGAGGTCAGGGGCTATATGGGCTCGCAGCCCTGGCCGTTTCCCGACCAGCTCATGATAGGCTTCGAAGCATGCTGGGTCGACGGGGAGCTAGCCCCGGACGGTTTGGAGATAGCGGAGGCAGGCTGGTTCGGGCCTCATGACCACCCGCCCATACCAAATCCAGGCAGCCTCTCACGGCGGCTCATTGATAGCGCCCTGCAGTCCCCCTAGCCTCCGCAGGCAGGCCCGAGTAAGCGCTCGAAGGCACGTGCCATATTGAGCCGCAGCACTCCTTCATCGGCGCCGTGACGGCCCGCTAGGTAGCCGAGTATGAGTCCATTGATCAGCACAAGGAAGAGGTACGCATCCTGGCGCAACTGCTCAAAGCGCTCGGCAGGCACGGCGTCGCGGACGAGCTCAATGCCGCCCGAATACATCGCGCGCACCTTCGGGTTCGACGTCTTCGCCCCGAAGCCGCTCTGAAAGAGGAAGCGGTACAGCTGCGGATGCAGCTGTGCGAAATCGAATAGCCGTTGGGATACGACGTGAAAGATGCGGCAGGGATGGCTTGCATCCTCCTTGCATAGCGCGACTTCAGCATCCAGCCCTTCGTTGATCTGCCCGAAGGCCATGATGACTACCTCGTCGAGCAATTGCTCGCGGCCCAGATAGTTGTACACGGTCATGTGCGAAACGTTCAGAGCTTGAGCAAGCTTACGCGCTGAGAAGTTCTCGTAACCGTCTTCGTCAATGAGGCGATAGGCGTAGCGGACTATATCTTCCGCGTCTTGTACAATTTTGTGGCGTCCCATAATTCCGGGCAACTATACACCCATACCCAAGAACTGCGCCATATCTTTTTTGCGGTAGAAAAACGGGTGGCTATTGGCCGCTTATGCATAATCGGTCACTTGTACAACCAAGCCTTGAATTATTTTGACCGGGCTACAGCCGCGGCGTTTCGGCCAATGCTCTACGGCAGATACTCCGCGTTGATGTGCCGCAAGGATTCCAGGAGGTTTCGCTTAGCCTGCGAAGAGCCTTTGGTAAGCGCCTCGACACGGTCGCGCACGCGATCGCGCTCGGAGTGGTCGTTATAAGCGCAGGTGCAGGTGCTTGCCAGTATGCCCAGGCCTTCAGCGAGTTCGACGATTTGCCGTTCCTCCACCAGATAGAGCGGCCGTATGATCTTGAGCGGGTATTTCCTATAGCGCAGTACCGGCGGCATGGTGGAGAGCTCAGCCTTGCGCAGCATATTCATAAAAAGCGTCTCAAGGACATCATCGAGGTGATGGCCTAAGGCCACGGCCGTGTAGCCATGCTCCATGGCATAGCGTATCAGCTCCGTGCGGCGCTGCGTGCTGCACCAATAGCAGTTCATGCGTCGCCCGGGTTTGAGCCGTGCCACCACGGCGACGTCGAGCGTGACGAGGGGCAGGCCCCAGGCCTCGTATTCGGCGGCAAGCCGTTCGGCCATGGAGGCAGGGGTAAAATCATTCCGTATATGCAGGGCCGTAAGCTCGGCGTCGAGGCGTCCCTGCGCCTTCTTGAGCGCAAGGTCCCGCGCGAGCACGGCGGAATCCTTGCCCCCTGACGCGCCTATGAGCACCCTCTCGCCCGGAGCGATCATGTCCCAGGTTTTCAGGGCCTTTACCACGAGGCCGTCCACGGCATGGGCTATACTCTTGTGCATTGGCGCAGGGTAGCATAGATGCGCCGCACGCGGCGACGGGCGATAGAGCGAAACGGATTACTATGCCCAATCGCGAGCTAGCTCAGGCTATAAGGCTGGCTGCGGCTTGCTACGCGAGCCAAAGAATCCGGTTGCCTCCCGCCCGTAGAGCAAAGCGGGGCATCCCCCTCTTGGCGAGAGCCGCTTATAGGAATAATATTTATCTATTCAATAGCTATAGTTCCGGCACAAGGAGATGATGAGTATGATCGAGCTTAGCGCCATAACCAAGACCTACGCCAAGAGCGCAGTCAAAGCAGTGGACTCCTTAAGCCTCACCATTAAGAATGGCGAAATTTTCGGCTTCTTAGGGCCTAACGGCGCGGGAAAGACTACCACGATTAAGGTGGTGACGGGCGTGCTGAAGGCCGATTGCGGCGCCGTACGCATAGACGGCGTAGATCTGGCGGCCGCGCCTCTCGATGCTAAGCGCAGGATAGGCTATGTAAGCGATAACCCCGAGCTGTTCGCCCGGCTCAAAGCGGCCGAGTACCTCAATTTCGTAGCGGACGTATATGGCGTAGGCAGCGTGGAGCGCCAGGAGCGCATAGCCCGCTATACGGCGCTCTTCGGCATAAAAGACGTGCTTTCGGCCAGTATAGGCAGCTTCAGCCATGGCATGAAGCAGAAACTCCTCATTAGCGCCAGCCTGGTACACGATCCTGACAACTGGCTTCTGGACGAGCCCATGGTGGGACTCGACCCCAAATCGGCCTTTAGCCTCAAGGAGATCATGCGTGAGCGGGCGGCGGCGGGCAAGACCGTGTTCTTCTCCACGCATGTCATGGAAGTGGCTGAAAAGCTCTGCGACCGCCTGGCCATCATCAATAAGGGCGCGATAGTCTTTAACGGCACGCTCGCTGAACTCAGGACCTCGCAGGGCGTGGACGATTCCCTTGAAAAGCTCTTCCTCGAACTGGTAGACGATAGCGAGGAGGCGACCGCATGAGGGTATTCCTGAGCCTGACGGCACTCTATCTAAAAAGCTTCTACAATCTGCCAGGCAAGCGCGCGCCTGGCGCAAAAACCACGCCTAAAGACGTTTTCAAAGCCTTGGGCATTGGGCTCTTGGCCCTGTTCGTCGTAGGCCAGATGGGCGCGCTCTTCATAGCCACCAATATGGCCATGTACGAAGCCTTGGCCCCTGCCGGGCTGCAAGGCCTCGTGCTCCTCAATATGGCCGTGCTTGCCACGGTCCTCACGCTGGCGGTGGGTTTCCTTACGGCGCTATCGACCTATTTCTTAAACGATATGGAACTGCAGTTCCTGTCCATGCCTATTAAGCCTAAAGCCCTGCTCGGCGCCAAGTTCGCGGCCGTATACGTAGCGGAAGCCGTGGTATCCATATTCTTCATAGCCAGCGCCGTTATCATATTCGGCATCAAGGAAGCGCCCCACCCGCTCATGTACCTTTGGGGCATCCTGGCGGGTATGCTGCTCCCTATGCCGGCCCTGGCCCTATCCTACCTTATTCAGATACCCCTCATGGGCATAGCGCGTTTTCTAAAAAACAAGCAGACCATACTGTTCATAGGCGGGATACTCGGCTTGGCCATGGCGCTGGGCTTCAACCTCTACTTTCAGTCCACGCTCAGCCGCCTAGGCGACCCGGCCTGGCTAGCCCGGCATGTGGCTGGGCCGGACTCCCTGCTCGCCAAGCTGGGCAGCGCCTATCCGCCGGCGCTCTTCACCTGGCGGGCCTTAAGCGATCCGGCAAGCCCGCAAGCGCTTACATCCATGGCGCTCATGGCGCTCATGTGCATGGCGGGTCCCGCCCTGGTAGTATTCTTTCTATCCGACGCCTACGCTAAGAGCCTCGTTGGCTTCAACGAGTCGCAGATAAAGAAGCTGGGAGCGGCGGGAGCGAATGCCTTCATACAGGCTAAGCTCAGGCGCGGGCCTGTATTCCTGAGCCTGGTAAAGCGAGAGATAAACCTGATGAACCGCGAGCCCGTGTACCTCTTGAACGGTCCCTTCCTCATCGTGCTCGGCCCGATCATCATCGGCATCTTGATGATCGCGCAGAAAGACGCGTTCTTAAGCGACCCTGACCTAGCGGGCGTGCTCGCCCTCTTGCGAAACGGCGGCGGAGCCATACTCGCCGGCCTTGCGGGGGCGTTTCTAGGCTCGGGTACGAGCATCAGTTGCACGGCCCTCTCCCGCGACGCCAAGGCCCTGCCCTTTTTGAAAAGCCTGCCGCTCTCGGCTGGACGCTTCATGCTGGCAAAGCTCGCCCACGGCCTGGTATTTGCCCTGTTCGGCTCGATCATGGGCGCCGGGCTCAGCGGCTACGCTCTGCGCCTAAGCGCCTCGGACATGGCGGCGGCGCTTATCGTAGCCATAGGCCTATCCTTCCTGCTCAACCTAGGAGGGCTGTGGCTCGATACGGCCAACCCGCGTATCAAATGGGATAATCCCATGGCCGCGCTCAAGCAAAACCCCAATTCGGTCATAGCCATACTGGGAGCCATGGGCATAGCGGGGGCGAGCGGCTATGCGGCCTTCGCGCTTGGCTTGTCTACCTGGGTGTTCGCCTTTTGGTTCGGCATCCTGCCTCTGCTGGCCTTTGCGCTACTTTTGTTCCCCTACCCGCGCTATGCGGCAAAGCGCATAGCGGCGCTCGAGGCCTAGGAGAAGGCGGCGGCGGATACTGTTTAGCATGGCCGAAGTACTCTATAATCGGCGCATGCCCTTCCTGCCCACCACCGCCGCCGAACTTAAGGCCCGCGGTATAGCCGAACTCGACTTCGTTATCGTTTGCGCGGACGCCTACGTAGACCATCCCTCCTTTGGCGCCGCCCTGATAGGCCGCCTACTGGAAGGCGCGGGTTACTCCGTAGGCATGGTGGCGCGGCCCGACCCCTCCGACACCGAATGCTTCAGGGCTTTGGGCAAACCGCGGCTTGCCTTCCTGGTTAGCGGCGGGGCCATAGACTCGATGGTATGCAAGTACACGGCCAATAGAAAGCCGCGCTCGGAAGATGAGTACGCGCCCGGGGGCGAGCCGAGCGTATGCCGTGGCGCAGACGGCTCACTGCGCGACTATATGGTCAATGGCAAGAAAGCCAGCGCGCGGCCCGATCGCGCGGTCATAGCCTATTGCGCAAAATGCCGCGAGGCTTACAAGGGCGTGCCGGTCATAGCCGGAGGCCTCGAGGCGTCGCTCAGGCGCCTGTCCCACTACGACTACCTGTCCGACACGGTCCGTAAACCCATAGTCATCGACGCCAAGGCAGACCTCGTGCTCTACGGCATGGCCGAGCGCGCCGTGCTTGAACTGGCCTCCAGGCTCAAGGCCGCAGTTGCTTCCGGATCCGCGGCCCCCGCAGCCGCCCTGCGCGGCATACCCGGCACGGTATGGCGCACGGCCAAGCGGGAAGAACTGCCGGCCGGGGCGCTATTCCTGCCGCCCCACGACAGCGCGGCCAAGGACAGGGCCGCCTTCGCGGCATCCTTCGCCCTGCAGTACCGCAATACCGACCCCGGCAGCGCCAAGGCACTCATAGAGGAAGCCGCCGGCCAATACGCCGTGCAGGAAATTCCCGCGCCACCCGCGAGCAGAGAGGAACTGGACGCCGCGTATGGCCTGCCTTTCATGCGCGCCTGGCATCCGGCCTACGACCAGGCGGGCGGCATACCGGCCCTTGCCGAAGTGAAGTTCTCCATAGCCTCCAGCCGCGGCTGCTACGGCGCCTGCGCTTTTTGCGCTTTGGCTTTTCACCAGGGCCGCATCGTATCGAGCAGGTCCAAGGCATCGATACTGGCGGAAGCTAGGATTCTGAGCGCAAAGAAGGACTTTAAGGGCTACATCCACGACCTTGGCGGCCCTACGGCGAATTTTCGCGGGCCCGCGTGCAAGAAGCAGGCCGGAGGCTCGGCCTGCGTGGACAGGCGCTGCCTCAGCCCCGAGCCCTGCCCCTCGCTTGAGGTGGATCACCGGGACTACCTTGGCGTGCTACGTGCGCTACGGGCATTGCCGGGCATTAAGAAGGTATTCGTGCGTTCGGGCATACGCTTCGACTATGTCATGGCGGATAGCGATGGGACGTTCCTAAAAGAACTGGCCGAGCACCATGTGTCGGGGCAGCTAAAGGTAGCGCCCGAGCACGTTTCCTCTCGCGTGCTGGCGCTCATGGGTAAGCCGCCCCACCGCAGCTACGAAGCCTTTGCCAAGCGCTGGCGCCAGGTGAATGACGAGCTCGGCCTCAAACAGTACCTTGTTCCCTATTTTATCGCCTCTCACCCGGGAGCCGCGCTTACCGACGCTATAGAGCTGGCGGAGTACCTGCGCGACGCGGGCTTCGTGCCCGATCAGGTACAGGACTTCTACCCCACGCCGGGCACCCTCGCTACGGCCATGTACCACAGCGGCGTGGACCCGCTGAGCGGCGCCGGCGTCTATGTGGCTAAAGGCGCGCGCGAACGCTCCATGCAACGGGCGCTGCTCCAATTCAACAAGCCCGAAAATCGCCAGCTCGTTAAGGAAGCGCTCAAGCTGGCGGGCAGGGACGACCTGATCGGTTCTGGCCCAGCCTGCCTCGTTCGCTAAGTCGGCGCAGAGTCCCCGTTGCGGGGCGAAAGAAACGCCGCCCGCCTTACCGTAACGTTGTCCGCACCTTGGGGTTTGAGATATATTCTAGAAAGGGCATAGTAATAGCCCCCAGTACGAACAGCTTAGGAGCATCCATGAAGAAATACTCTATGCTTGGCCTTGCGCTTTCGGTGGTACTTATCCTATTCACCGGCTGCGTGGGAGAGCCAAAGAGCGCCCCACGCGGCGTGACTTTGCCGGGCTCCTCGATTTTTAAGGCAAGCGATCCGCTCCCTCTCGCTCCTGAATTGACAAAAAACGTCCTGCCCAATGGCCTGACCTACTACGTACGCGCCAACGGCAACCCAGGCGGCCGCGTTACTATGTTCCTGGTGGTTGCCGGCGGGTCCTCGGTAGAGGAAGACAATGAGCTTGGCTATGCCCATTTCGTCGAGCATATGGCCTTCAACGGCACGGCCAGTTTCCCTGAGAACGAACTCGTCCGCTATCTTCGCTCCATAGGCATGGAATTCGGCGCAGAAATAAACGCGTATACTTCGATAGAGAATACCGTCTATACCCTCGAGATGCCCACGGATAATCCGGAATTTTTTTCTACCGGCCTCAGGGTACTCAGGGAGTGGGCCACCGCTATAAGCTTTGATCCCATCGAGGTGGAAAAAGAGAAGGGCGTTATCCTTGAGGAGCGCCGCCTTGGCCTCGGGCCTTCGGAAGCGGCGCGAAAGGCCGAACTGCCGGTATTGCTTGCCGGTTCAAAACAGGCTAAGCGGGAGCCGATTGGCACTGAAGCCTCCATAAAAAACGCCACGGCCGAGGCTCTCAAAGCTTTTTATGAGAGAAACTACCGCGCCGACCGCATAGCGGTCATGATCGTCGGAGACATAGACAGGAAGGCGGCCGCGGCCGCGATCGAACGGGAATTTTCCTTTCCCAACCCCGATGGCCAGATACGAGAGCGGCCCTTTTTCCCGGTTAAGCCAAGCTTTGACTTGAGTTTCGTAGCCACCTATCATCCGGATTTCGACCGCTCGGTGCTGTTTTACCAAAAGCTCGTGGCGCTCAAAGATGAACGCACTATAGGCGACTATGTCGAATGGCTCAAAAAGCGCATAGCCGTGGAAGCGATCAAGCTGAGGCTATCAGACCTTACCCGAGCGGGGGGAAAGGCCTGGGCAGAGGCCTACTTCGATGATGACTATTTCTATGGCCTTACCAGGCTCTATATGTTCAGCCTGCTTGCGGAACCAGGCGCAGAACTCAAGGCCTTTAACGACCTTGCCATAGAGGTGGAGCGCATACGCCGCCACGGCTTCACCGAGAGCGAATTCCGCCGCACCGTAGACAACTGGCGCAGATGGCTCGGCACCCTTGACGTAGAAGACCAGGATTTGAAGAGCTGGAATTTCGCCGAAGAGTACGTGCGGAATTTTATGTATAACGAACCGGTGCCCGGCGTCATCAATGAGCGGGTATATATAAAGGATACCCTGGATAAGCTCAGCCTCGACGAGCTGAATGTAGCCGCGCGGAGCATTCTAGCCGAGGATGAAGGCGCCGTAGCCCTGCGCGCCAAAACCGCCCCCGCCGACGCGTCCATAAACGCGCGGAGCTTCGAATCCGTTCTCGAACAGGCGAGGGCAAGCGATCTTAAGCCGCTAGAGCTTTCTACCGCCTTCAGCGGAGGGCTCTTCGACGACGAGCCGCAAGGCGGCAGCATAGTAGCGGAAAAAGCGGAGGCCGGCGACATTAGCGTGCTTACGCTCAGCAATGGCGCTACGGTGATCCTAAAGCCCACCAAATTTGACAAGGACTCCATCAACTTCGTGGCCTGGTCGCGGGGAGGCTATTCCGCGCTGCCGGGAGAAGACTATTATGCGGCCGTCTTCGGCCCTACCCTGCTTGGCGCCGTCGGCTTAGGCGGCATGGACGCGACGCGGCTTCAGGAAGAGACAGCGCTGGCCAACGTGTCACTCAGCTGGACTATTTCCGAAAGCAGCGAAAGCTTTTCGGGCAAGAGCGCCACCAGCGAACTACGCACCTTGCTGCGCCTCGTATACTTAAACGCGGCGGAGCAGGGCCGCGACATTAGCGCGTTCAACCTTATGCGCGAGCGCCTGGCCGCCCAGGTGGCTCCGGTACTCCAGGATCCCGGCTATCGCTTCGACAGCTCATGGAACGCGCATCTGTTCAGCGACAATCCGCGTTACCGCGTATTAAACCTTGGAGAAATTCGCGCACTCAATTACGAGCAGGTACGCGCCGTCAGCGAGAAAGCGCTTGCTGCCGCCTCCGATTTTACCTATGTGCTCGTGGGCGATTTTGACCTGGGCGAGGCTAAGAAGCTGGTTGCCCGCTATATAGGCGCTATCCCGGCAGGCAAGCCAAGCGAGGCGAAAAGCGGCGAGCCGCTCCGTTCTCGTGTAGATGGCGGCGTTAGGATAGATTATGCCTTGTCCAAAGAAAAACGCGCCAGCGTGCGCATGGTATGGGCTGATGAGGCTCCGTGGAGCTGGGAGCGGGAAAACGTGCTGGATCTCATGGCGCAGGCGCTCAATAACCGCCTCCTCGACGCCATACGCGAGGACCTAGGCGGCACCTACGTCACCTCAACACGAGCCGTATATACGCGCTTCCCGCTTGAGCAGTACTTGTTCATCGTATCCTTCGACTGCGACCCTGAGCGGGTGAACGAGCTTATAGCAGAGGTACGCGACGAAGCTGCCAGGCTCGCAGCCGGCGACATGCCGGCCATGTACGCCCAGCAGATACGAGCGGCCGCCCAGCGCGACTATACGGGCACGACACGGACGAACAGCTTCTGGGTGCGCAGCATAGCCAACGCGGTGGCCAACGGCCTTGGTTACGATATAGCCGAGCGGGCACGCCAAAGGCCAGCCTTAGCCGACCCTGAACTCTTCAGGCTCTTGGCCGCGGAGACCCTGAAGCCGGAGCGCTCCTTCGTATACGTAATGCTCCCGGAAAAATAGAACGCTTCATAGAACAAAAAGACCCGGCAATGGCCGGGTCTTTTTGTTCTATGCTTCCATCCTAGCTATCGGTACAAACGAGCACCACGAAACCTACGGCTCTGCCCTCGTCATCCTTAAAGGGATTAACTTCTAGTTTTGCCTGCTTATCGCTGCCCTTAAAGGTAAAAGACTTCTTTGCGGCAACGCTGCCCAGCCGGAGAGCGCCGGCTTCCGCGAGCAAATCGGTTACGGCGGAAGGCTCGTTAAAAAACATATGTATGGCCGTGCCCACGCGTCCGTCCGAACCGCCTGGCAAGCTGTTCTTGGCGGCCTCATTAGCGAAATTAATGCGGCCGTAGGCGTCGGTAAGCAGCACGGGACGGGGGAAGCGGGATAAGGCCTTTTTGTACCAATCCGTATCCTCGCGCTCGCGGTACTCGCGCGAGCGCCTCAAGGCCAGCTCCAGCGTGGTCCGAAGGGTTTTCTCATCGAAAGGCTTAACGAGATAGCCATAGGCCCTGGTTTCCAGCGCCCGGCTAAGCGTCTCGTCATCGGAATAGGCTGACAGGAAGATAAAGGGCACGTCAAATTCGCCGCCCACCATGTACGCCGTCTCTATGCCATCCTGAAAGCCCTTAAGCCGTATGTCCATCAGGATAAGATCGGGTTTATGAACGACTATAGACTCGGGTACGTCCTCGCCGCGCTTGAGTACTTCCGGAACCCGGTAGCCGAATTTCTCCAGGGTCTCTCTGAGCTCCATACCGGCTAGGGCTTCGTCCTCAACGATGAGGATGACCGCTTCAGACATGCTTTCCTCCAAGGCCAACTAATGTGCCAAGCCCATTGTATACGGGACTGCCCCGCCGGGCAAGGCCGAATCCCCCTCGCCTATTCACACGTGGAATAAACGGCGGAGCGTGGCGTCCGCGGCAAGCCTATGGTGGGCATAGAAAAGGAAAATCGCTATAGGCACCAGGGCGGAAGATGCTATGAAGGACCAGGAGAAGCGTAGCGGTCCGCCGAGCCAAAGGCTAATTACGCCCTCAACGGAAAGGCATACGAAGGCTATGGCCAAAAGGCCGAAGGAAAGCAGATTGAGCCCTTTACGCCTACTGCGCAGGCTGACAAAGGTCGCGAAGGAAGCGGCTAACTCCACCGAAGCGGCAATGGGCAAACCCAGCCTCAGCGACCAATTGATGTCGCCATTGATAAGATCCAGCGCCAGCAGAAAGGCAAAGGGCGCCAGGGCAGTAAAGGCCAAGCCCAGTATCTTACGCTTCGTGGCCATGATAAGCGGGCAGAGACTAAGCCAGATAAAGCCCAGTGCCGCCAAGGGATAGAGCGACCAGCTAATGCCACCGCCGGTTAAGAGGTCGACGAGAAACACCGTAAGAGCCGCTATGGCAAGCGATACCGTGATGAGCTCGGCCACGAATAGATGGCGCGCACGGGAAGGAGGCTGTACTGACGCGGTCAGATCCACGAGATTTCTCGCGTGCGGCATAGCCGTAGCAGGCGTTTCGTAGCCTGGCACCAGGCCGCAGAGCGGGCAACTGGCCGCGTCGCCGATATCGACGCCGCAGCGTGGGCATAAAGACATAATTAAGCCTCCATATTCGAATGTACCCGCACGTTCAAGCCTAATGAGGCAAGCCGCGAGAAGAACAGGCGCTCAAGCTCCCGCGATGTAGCGAGGCTCCCGAACGCAAGGTATACGGTATCGTTCCAGCTGAGAAAGGATGCGTGCGTCTTAAGCGTACGGCTAGGCGCGCCGACCAGAGACAGGCTTTTCACATGGCCCTGGATTTCTGGCGGCAGGGTCACCGCGCCTAGGTTTGAGAGCAAGCCGGATATAAGGGCTTCGCCAAGGCTTACGAAGAGCAGGCGCGCGAAGAAATTCTTGACGAAGAGGGGAATAAGGCGTACCGCGAGCTTTCGGCCGCCGCCCGCGTTGCGGCTTATTTGCTGGGATATATAGCGCGGGTCGTGTTCCATCGCCATATAGCGGCGCACGTACGTGATAAGCTCGTCGAGGCTCCAGGGCCCAAGCCGCGTGTCTATAGTGGGCAGGATGAAGAGGCTAAAATTGCGGAGGGTCTTGGTGGGAAAGAATTTGCGCATATTCACCGGCATTTCCAGCGATATGAAGGGCTTGGAGCGTTTGAGTTTGCGGGCTGGCTGCGCAGCCCGTATACGCAGGAGCGACTCAAGGTACACCCCAGAGAGAAACTCGGTTATGCTCGCCTTGTGTGCACGCGCCTGGGCCAAGAGCTCGCCGAGGGCTATCTCGCCCACGGTCACCCTATACTGGTTAGGCGGCAGCAGGGGCGAGCTGACATGGAACACCTGAGGCAGCGGCCTCGGTATTGGGGTGCCCGGCTTATAAAAGCGCTGGTAGGCGTCTTCGTACTCCTCAGGTTCCGGTTCGGAGTCGGGGTCAAAATCAAGGCCTAGGAGCGTGGGCTCGTGCCCGAGCAGGCGGAAGTATTCTACTAAGAGCGCTTTTACGAAGATGAGCCCGCCGCTACCGTCGGTCAGTATATGGCTGAATTCGCAGGCTATGCTATTCCGTACGACGCGCACCCGCACCAGCTGAGTCCCTTTCTTACGTAGGTCGAAATCCATACAGGGGTAGCCTGAATCAAGGCTCAGGCGCAGGGGATGCTTCAAGGGCTGGAAATAATTCCAAAAAAAACCCTTATGCAATTCCACCGCGAAGTAGGGAAAGCGCTGGCTGAGCTTCTCAAGCGCATGAGAAAGCTCACGAACGCGCACGGGATGATCCAACTCGAAGGCTATGCGGAACAAGGACGTGGTGCGCCTATTCGTTACCGCGGGCATGATGATAGCGGCGTTGTCCAGCTTGTACCATGCGCCGCTTTCGTCGTAATGCCCCGTTCGGGCCTGGCGGGCGTTGCGGTGCTCGTTCGTGCTCATCACGCTATAGACCTTCTCCTCCGATTAAGGTTGCGATAGTTTTTAATGCTTAATTATAATATAGGAATATACTTAAAAAGGAGGGCCAAAACCACCATAACCAGCAATGCGGGCAGGAAGTCGCCGGTGCGTATCTTCTTCAAGCCCAACAGATTAATGCCTATCATGACCACGAGCGCGCCGCCTACCGCGGAAAGCTCCGTTATCATCTCCTGGCTTACGTAGGGCCGTACCCACACCGAAAGCAGGGTGAGCGCGCCTTGGTATACCAGTACGGACAGGGCGGAAAAGCCTACGCCTACGCCCATGGCGCCGGCAAAGATAATGGCTATAAAACCGTCCATAACGCTTTTAGTAAGCAGGAGGGAATAATCGCCTTCAGTGCCGGCCCTGAAGGAACCGACAAGGGCCATAGCCCCTACGCAGAAGAGCACCGAAGCATTTAAGAACCCATAGGCGAAGCCGCCCGTAGCGACGCCCGCCTCCGCCCCTTTAGCGGATTCAGTTGGCGTACTCTTGGCAAATCGGCTCCGCAGGAACTCGCCGAGCCGATATATGGCGCCTTCCACGTCCAAGGCCGTGCCAATAAGGCCGCCTATGATGATGCTAAGCGCCATAGCCAGTATATGCGTGCCGGAAAGCGCCATGGAAAAGCCTATGACCAGAGATATGACGCCGGTGGCATTGTATACGCTTTCCTTGGCCCTATCAGAAAAACCTTTCCTGAACAGGAGTCCCACGAAGGTGCCGATTATTATAGCGACGGCGTTTACGATGGTTGCTATCATGAGTACTCCCTTTCAATTATCGCCTTGACCGCGCGGATGGGATTATATACTATGGAAACGGCAAAGGCGGCAATGACTATGGAAGCGATCAAAGAAGCACAGGAAGCGATAGACCTATCCTCCGTGAGCGGCAAGATCTTTTGCGCCAACTGCATACATTGCAAACTCGTGCCCGCTCCGGCCGGCCAGGGACGCTATTATCTGCGCGTGCGCTGCGACGCGGGCAAATGGCGAAAAAAATCCGGCGAAGAAAAAATCTACAAGTACTTTACCGTGGCTAGGCGTAGCATAGACTACTGCGGCAGCTACGAAGATATGGGCGAAGGTCCTGAATTCCTTAAAGACCTCCGCGATACGCTTCCGGCTATGGACGAGCTTTACCAGCGCCCCGCCGGCGATTGACCAGGGGGCTCCACCCCTCCGTTCCCTGTTTCCACTATCCGCGAAAGGCCGGCCATGGATAGCTCGCAGCTTCCGAACTCCTCCGTCGACTGTTCCTTCAGCGCGCTGGACGGCTATTTCAACCGGGTAAAAGCGCCTGTGCGATTTGTAGCCCATGAGGGTGACCTCGTGTCGCTGGCCAGCGGGAGGGATAGTCTAAGCTTTCCGGGCCTACCCTACGCGGACGCCGCCGACGATGGCGACGACGCTCAGCGATTACGCTTTATCTGCCTAGACGGAGAACTTAAGACCGCCTATCCCCAACTAAGGCTCACCAAAGTCCCGACCGCGCGCCGATTCAACGGCAGGGGCGGCGTATACGAGAGCCTTAGCGATACGCGGCCTGAACCTGAAGGCGGTTCCGCGGAGCTTGTGCTCTTCGAGGCGGCGATACTGGCGGCGCGCTATGACTATGAGCCGCGACTGAACGGCGCCATGGCAAGCGAAACGCCGGATGCCCTCTACCAGAGGGATCTTCTTGACCTAGTAATCAGCGCAAAAAAACCGGAAAAAGGCCTGGAGCTCCTGCTTAAGGCGGGTTTCATAGGGCGTTTCTGGCCAGAGCTCTACGAACTATGTTCGGTAGCCCATGCCAAGGAATACCATCCCGAGGGAGACGCCTGGCGCCACACCATGGAAACCTTCAGTCACCGCAAGGGCGTAGATCATATCTTAAGCCTGGCTCTCCTGCTCCACGATACGGGCAAACCGGACGCGGTGGAACATGAAGGCAGGCGCTTCGACGGCCATTCGGAGCTCGGCGAGCAAACCGCGCGCGCTTTTCTTCGCCGTTTAGGCTATCCCCGCGCTATAATCGAAGACGTGGCTTTTCTTGTACGCTATCACATGATGCCTTCAGCCTTGCCTCGCATACCCCCGTCAAGCGTGGAACATATACTGCGCCATGCGCTCTTTCCTACCCTCCTCGAGCTCTATCGCTGCGACGAGCTATCCACCTTCCGAGGGCCGGAGGGCTATTACGCGGCCTGTTCCGCATACAAAGCCTACCTTAAAAATACGAAGAACCCATATCGCGGCGCGGACGGCAAGAAGCGCGCCCAGGGCAGAACGGAGTAAGCTATGCTTAAAGAATTCCCCAACCTTCGCCAGCACGACGAGGGGTACCGGCGCCTGTTTTTTGACGGTTATTTCGATCTCTATATCTGGTACGAGCGCGAAGGCGGTCCCCTTACGGGCTTCCAGCTCGTCTACGATAAGCGCGGCTATCAGCGCTCCTTTACCTGGACGGAGGCTGAAGGCTTCAGCCATAACAAGATCGACGAAGGGGAACGCACGGGCGAGGTAAAAATGACGCCCATACTCGTCCCCGATGGAAGCTTCGACGCTCCAGGGGTACGTCCCCTTTTCATTAAGGCCGCCGAGAGCCTCGACCCCGGCCTGTCTGCCTTCGTGCTGGAAAAACTGGATGCCTATGAGGCTAGAGCCCGGGGAAGAACGATATGAGCGACCCTAAGCATAATGAACGCCAGGAACTTGCCTCCCCTCCCGGCTCAATAATGCATGGCTCAGGCCTGCTCAGCGCGACAGAGCACAGGCGAAAGCTTCATAGCATTCCGGAAATAGGCCTGGAACTGCCCCATACTCTTTCTTACCTGCGGCAGGCGTTGCAGGCGGCGGGGCTCGCGCCGCGTAATTGCAGTACCGGGCTTATAGCCGATATAGGCGAAAACGGCCCGCTCATAGCCCTGCGCGCCGACATGGACGCACTGCCCATAAACGAAGAGAGCGGCCTGCCCTACGCGAGCCGCCACGCCGGCGCCATGCACGCCTGCGGCCACGACGCCCACATGGCGGCGCTGCTCGCCGCCGCGCAGAGCCTGGCCGCTAAGCCTCCGCGCGATTACCGCGTACGCTGCATATTCCAGCCCGGAGAAGAAGGCTTCTTCGGCGCGCCCGCCATGATAAGCGCCGGCTGCCTTGACGGCGTAGCGGCCATAGCCGGCGGCCACGTAGGCGACCTTTCCGAGGAACTGGCGCCAGGGCAGCTCGGCTTCATGCACGGCTCCATGATGGCCGCCAGCGACCTCTTCGCGGGAGCCTTTCTTGGCTCAGGCGGCCATGGCTCCGCTCCCCACCACGCGCGCGACCCCATACCTGCCCTGGTTCAGTTTATAAACGGCGCTTACGCCCTGCGCTCGCGGGAGGCCGATCAGCGCAGGCCCTTCGTCATCAGCGTGTGCCAGCTGGACGCGGGCTCGGCCTTTAATATCATACCCGAGCGCGCCGCTTTCAAGGGCACGGCGCGCAGCCTTGGTGAGAAGGAACGAGAACTGGCCAAGCGAGGGCTACGGCGGCTTTGCGAGGGCAGCGCCATGGCCATGGGCGTGGATTTTGAATTCGAGTGGACCGACGGCTACCCCAGCCTCGTAAACGATGCGGCCAGCGTCGAAGCCTGCATGGCCGGCGCGCAACGCCTGCTCGGCACCGGACGGGTAAAAATGCTGAGCGCGCCGAGCATGGGCGGCGAGGATTTCGCCTATTACCTACAGAAGATACCGGGCTGCTTCTGGTTCATGAATAGCCAGAATCCCGAACGCGGCATACGCTACCCCAACCATCATCCGCGCTTCGATGTAGACGAGGCCTTGCTCGACGACGTAGCGGACCTTCATATAGCGTCGGCCGCCGCGCTGGCGGACTTGGTCATCGGCCGTCCGGCCATCCATGCTGCCGGTCAGCGAGCGGATCAGCGAGGCGGCTTGAAGCAATGATACGACCCCGGCTCTGTGGCAAGCGCCGCGCGGCCTTCATCGCCGCGCTGGCCCTTGCGTCGATTATGGCGCTTGGCTCCTGCGGCCGGGCCTCCGACCGCGAACCCGCCGCCCTTACTTCGCCCTCGTGGACCGTAGAAATGCTTAATTTGGAGCCTGCTGAGATAGCGGAATACCGGGGAGAAAAGCTTACTCCCCGCGCATCGCTGCGCGACAACTCGATAGCAGGCCCACAGTATCCCGACTACGGCTCGTATCGGCTCGTCATAAGCGGCCTGGTCGAGCGCAGGCTATCGCTGAGCTACGAGGAAGTATTGGCCTTTCAAAAGGCTGAAAAGCTTATTACCCTCAATTGCGTAGAGGGATGGAATGCCATCATGCTCTGGACGGGCACCCTGCTATCGGGGCTCCTTGACGCGGCCGGAGCCGATCCGGCGGCGGACACGCTCATCTTCGTGTGCCTGGACGGCTATGAGACGACTATGGAAACGAGCCACGCCCGAGAGAGGAACATACTCTTAGCCTGGGCCACGAACGGCCTCCCTCTAGGCCCGGAAAACGGCGCGCCTTTTCAAATAGCGGCCGAGGAAAAATGGGGCTATAAGTGGGCCAAATGGGTACGGGAAATCCGCGTGTTGCGCGAGCCTGGCTATCAGGGCTATTGGGAGAAGCGCGGCTTCTCGGTAAGCGGCTTCATAGGCGAACGCTATTCCGCTCCCATAGAAGAACGGGATGACCCGAAATTGCAGTGACAGGGCTTCCCAAGGCACAAGGCCTTCAGTATAGTGCTCCCCACATGGCATTATGGCGAGAGATAGCGGAGGCCCTTGCCCCCAATGATTCAGACCTGGCAGCCGCCCAAGCGCTCTACACTGGGTATAAAGCCGGCGACCTCCTGGATCACACGCAGACATCGCTCCTCAGGCACAGCGATGCCGCCATCGCTCTTGTATACGCGATGCTGGAGCAGGACCAGGCTCCGCGCAGGCCGGCTCGCGACGAACCTGCCAGCGATTGGATGCTGCGCTCGGATATCTGTTACCTGAATGCGCGAGCGTGCGCCATAGGGGACCGCCCCGGAAGTTTTCTTCAGGCGGCTAAGATACTGCCGGCCATCGCGGCCGACGCCATCCATCTCGCGCCTTTCCACCCGAATCATTATGAGCTCCTCTATGTGCCTGAGGGCCAGGCCCTCATTGACCCTTCGTTGGCGGACGTTTTTCTCCTGGCAGCGGGCATAAGCCTTGAAAGCCAGCTGCGCGCCTTCGTGGCCGCATGCCATCTTCTCGGCAAGGCCGTGGGCTTCGACCTCATGCCCTACGCCGCCCAATTCGGACGCGTAGTGCTTGAACGCCCAGAACTCTTCCGTTGGCTGCGCCTGGACGATGAGAGGAAGAACCTTGCACCCTTAGCCGAACAAGGCCGCTATAGCGAGCGGAACCGCATGGAACACGCGGAGCGCGTGCAGGCCATCGTAAGCGCGGTACGCGAAGACTACGGCGTCGATAGCATAAAGCGCCGAGAAGGCGACGATGCCGCCGACGTGGCGGCGAAAGACAAAGCCTACTACACCGCTATCCAGCAATGCATAGACCGCGGCCTGTGGCCCGTGCTTATGAATCCTTGGAACGGCATAGGCCTGCCTACCTATATAGGCTATAACGCGGGCGGGGACTTTCCGCTTTTCGCCTACCGCGATCAGGATAGCGCGGACGCCGGCGCAGAGGCTTCCGGCGTGGTAAGCCCTTACGCCTTCTACGACGGCCTACCCTCCGCGCTTTCGAACGGCCCGGTAGCCGGCGACGGCAATGAAGAAACAGCCATAACGCGAAACGAAGAAGCCATACGCTACTACGCCCATATCTTTGACCAGTGGCGGGATTCATTCAATTTCGATTTCGTGCGCTACGATTCCGTGGACAGGGCGCTGGATCTTTGCGCCGATGACCTAGGCTGCGTGCCGCTATCGGATCGCCCTACGCCCGATATCCTGCGCGAGGCTATAGCCCAGTCAAGAAAAGCCTATCCCGGCGTAGGAGCCCTGGCCGAGCGTAACGCGCCTGACTTCGACGACTACGCGGCTATGGGCTTTGATCTCGTTATGGGCAATGACATGCTCAGGCGCATCGACGCGCCGCTCATGCGCGATACGATAGAGCTCTATCACAGGCTCGCTGAAGGCGCGAGCGGCCGGAAAGCATCGGTTTGTTTTGCCATCGACGCTCACGATACCGGCGATCCGCGCCGCTGGGGCTCTCCCCTAGCCCGGCTCATGGGGCCGGAGCGCATGCATCTTCGCCATGGCCTCGCGCGCTTCGTATCCGTGGGCCCTGTACGAAGGCCTATGTATGAAACCATGGGCTTCCAGGATCTCTCAAGCGGTATATACGAGGCTGAAACCTCGGTAAAAGGCCTTGCCTGGGCGGACGACGCGTCCTTTGCCGACGCGTATGCGGCCATAGAGCGGCTCTACAGGCGCCTGCGGCCTTTCCTGGATAACGGGGTGCTGGGGTCGCATTTTATAGCGCCGGACTATGCCTGGTGGATAGTGCATGGGCAAAGCCCGGGCAGGCAACTGATCGTGGCATGCTCGCTCGAAACCGCGGAAGGCAGGGCCCCCGGGCGCCTAGACATAGAACTCGGCAAGCACGCCATCGGTTTCGAGGGCTTTTCCTACGCACTGCCAGACTGCGAGCCCAAGCCCGTCTCCACAGGGGGGACGCTCAGCCTGGAACTGCGCTACTTAGCCATGGTCGTCGTCGACCTCAGCCCCTCGTTCTACTGAGCCCTATCAGCGCCCGCTGCGCTTTCGGATGTATATCTGCTTGCCGGGGTCGACGGGATTAGTGCGCTCCTCGATGTCGAACCAGCCGCAGGACTTGATAAGCTCGCCGAACTTTCGGTAGCCATAGTTGCGCGGATCGAATTCCGGCTGCCTGTTGGCAACGTACTGACCTACCGGCCCCAGATACGCCCAGCCCGACTCGTCGGCCGCGTCTTCTACCGCCGCCACCAGCAGGGCTCGCAGCTTCTTGTCTATCTTAAAATCCTGAGCCTCCACTTTCTTCTTAGGCTCATCCTTCGATCCTGCGCCTTCGTCCTCGGCTTCGCGCAGTATGTCGGTATAGATGAATTTATCGCAGGCAGCCACGAAGGGCTTTGGCGTCTTGCGCTCGCCGAAGCCCAGCACGAGTTTGCCCGCCTCGCGCATGCGTGCGGCCAGGCGCGTAAAGTCCGAGTCGCTCGATACCACGCAAAAGCCGTCTAGTTTCTCCGTGTATAAAAGATCCATGGCGTCGATGATCATAGCGCTGTCGGTGGCGTTCTTGCCGGTGGTATAGGAAAACTGCTGTATGGGCTGGATGGCGTACTCGAGGAGCTTATCCTTCCAATGCTTTAAGTTGGTGGTCGTCCAATCGCCATATATGCGTTTCACGCTGGCCACGCCATATTTGGCCACCTCCGCGAGCAGGCCCTCGGTTATGCGCGATTGGGTATTGTCTGCGTCTATGAGCACCGCCAGCTTAAGCTGCGCGGGGCTGTAATCCTTAGGCATCGTTGCCATCGTAGTCTCCATAAAGGTCGGTATGTATAAGCCGCGTCTTGGCTATCCTTTTTACGGCTATCTCCCATAATTCGCCGTTCGCGCCCCGCAGGCTCAGGGCCAGGCCGCTCGGCAGCTTCTTCAGTTCAAGGGGCCAGCCTATGAAGCTGCGCGACGCATCGGTATCGGAAAAGCCCAGGTCAAGCGCGTGCCCCTCACGGAGGGCCCGCTCGATAATGCGCAGCTTAGCCGGATAATCCAGGCCGCTTGCGCATACGATTTCCTGCGACCAATCGCCCGCGCTTAGCTGGGAGGCGTCCAGGATAAAGCCGGCCCGTATGCGGTCAAGCAAAGCCGCCCGCTCGTCGGCGGACAGGCTCAGGGAGCCAAGGCTTGCCGCAAGGCTCGCCACCAACGCGGCGCGGGAGCGGTCGGCGCTTTCACGCTTGCTCGCTTCCGCCGGCGTGAGGGCGGGCAGCGCGTCATCGATGCCGCGAGACGCTCGCTGGTAAGCCGCGGAAAGCGAGGCTGCCTCGTAGCGCGGCGCGTCGCGCTGTCCGCCCAAGCCGCCAAGCCGGAGATCCACTTCTATGCCCAGGCTATTGAGCGCCTTCTCGGCTTCCCTCAGATTAGGCGCATCCAAGAGGTATACGCCCTCGCGGAGCTTCTCCCGTAAGAGCGAGCCCGCTCGAGGCGTATTCTCAAGCAGTGCCGCGTAGTGGTCGTCCAGGGTCAGGATGATGCCAGAGCGCAGTATTGCGCCTTTCGAGGCCTCCTCCCAGGAATGCAGGGAGAAGCGGACGCTTTGAGGAAGGCTCTTTCCCGATTCGGCTTCCAAGCGATCCGCTATCGTAGCCGCGCTGAAGCCCCAGGCAAAGGCGGCCATGGCGGCGCTCTTGTCGAGCCTGGCCGTCCACATGAGGCCCGTGTCTTCAAGGCGCATAGCGCAGGCCACAAACACCCGCGGGAGGCTTCCCGCCTCGGGTACTATGCGTATTTCCTGGGATTCCTCAACGGCAAGCGCGGGGCGCTCGCTCGGGCGGCGGCGCATAGCGTCAGCCGAGCCGCTCAGGGCCAGGCGCCCATCGTCCATGGCGATAAATATGCCGAAGCGCAGGCAGGCAAGCAGTATCTGCTCAGGTATCTCGCACAATTCGCTCGCCCACAGGGCCATTGACTGGCCTTCAAGCCCGCCATGCAGAGCTCGGTAGCGATCCATCGTGGCGGCAAGGGCGAGGAAGCGCAGATCCTGCGCCAGAAGCACGGCGCCGGCGGGCAGGGTGCGTATAAGCTCTACCAGTATGGCTGAGCGCAGGGCGGCAATGTCCGGCTCGGCGGGAGCCACGCTCATTATAAGCAAGGACGCTAGGCCCTCGCCCAGGTCCTCGGCAAGCCGCAAAAAGGCACGGGGATCCAGAGCCGGCCGGCCATTTTCATCGTCGCCTAGCGCGCCCGCGTTCCGCAACGCGTCGAGGTAGAGCTTGAGGCTTTCATCATCCTTAAGCAGCCAAGGCGCGGTCTTGTGCAGCATGACGATGGCCGCCTTAGAAAGCGCTTCCCTGCTCTTGAACGCGGGCTTTGCCTGCGCGCAGGCCGAAGCCAAAGCGCAGAAGCCGGCCAGCGGATCGACTCCCGGCTGCTCGTCCCCTAGCGACAAGGAAGGCGCTAAGTCGGCGTCGCTTAACGCGGCCAGCACGGCGGCCTCCAGGGGCGGGCTTATCGCGTACCAAAACTCGTGCTTGTCATCGCTGTAGCTATAGAGCACCATGCGGTCGCACAGATCCTTGAGCCTGGCTGGCGAAGGCGCGGTTAAAGCCGCCTTGCCCCCGGGCGCGAGGAATCCCAGCAAGAGCCTAGAGGGCAGGGCTCCCTCCCGCTTAAACAACGCGAGGAGACGTCTATCCTTGGCATCAAGCAGCTGCACGACGCGTTCGCGCATATCCTGACGCTTCAGATACGCCTCGACCTTGGATAGCAGTTCATGTTTATTAAAGGGCGTGCGTATAGGACCGAACCAGCGCCGCGCGGCGGCAATGAGGGTATCCCCCTTATCGGCTATCAGTGCGTCTTTCCAGCGCTTCAGGCTGTCGGCATCCATTCCCCCTCCTCCCAGGCTTCTATAGTGTAGCGATAGCCCTGTTCGGTAAGGAAACGGCGCCTGTTATCGGCGTACTCCTCTTCAACCGTAAAGCGGGACACGAGCGAATAAAAATAAGAATTCTTCCGCTTGGGCCGCAGTATCCGGCCAAGCCGCTGAGCTTCTTCTTGACGCGAGCCAAAGGTGCCTGACACCTGGATGGCCACCGACGCGTCAGGCAGATCTATGGCAAAGTTTGCGACGCGCGATACGACGATTACCCGTACGCGGCCTTCTCGGAATTCCTTATATATGCGTTCGCGCTCCGCGTTAGGCGTGGCTCCCGTTATGATAGGCGCATTAAGCTCTTTAGCCAATACCCGCAATTGCTCAAGAAATTGGCCTATGACCATGACGAGGTCTTCAGGGTGATTGTCGATCAATTCCTTTACCACGCGGTTTTTTATGGGATTCTCCGCCGCTATGCGATGGCGATCGCGCTGGGCTCCGCCCAGATAACGCAGGCGCTCATGGTCATTCATAGGTACCCTGATTTCCCGGCAGAACGCTTCTGCTATGAAACCCTTAGCTTCCAGCTCTTTCCAGGGCACGTCGTAACGCTTTGGCCCGATGAGGCTGAACACGTCTTCCTGCAGCCCGTCCTCGCGCACCAGGGTAGCCGTGAGGCCAAGGCGGCGTATGGCCTGTATTTCCGCTACAACCCGGAAAACGGGGGCAGGCAAGAGGTGTACCTCATCATAGATGATAAGGCCCCATTTCTCGCGGCGGAACAGGCTGAAATGGGGGAAATCAGCGTCTTTATCGGGGCGCCAGGTGAGCACTTGATAGGTGGCCACGGTTATGGACCGTACGTCCTTGGCCGCGCCGGTATATTCGCCTATGTCTTCCGGCCGTATATCGGTCTTATCCAACAACTCATCCATCCACTGGTGCACGGCCGCCACGTTGGTGGTCACGATAAGGGTCTTCCTGCCTATAGCGGCCATAATCGCCATGCCCACGACGGTCTTACCCGCTCCGCAGGGCATGACCACGACGCCGTAACCCGTACCGGGGGCGCCCCTGCCCACGAAAGCCCGCACCGCGTCTTCCTGGTAGGCCCGGAGGCCGAAGGGCTGATCGTTGGCGTGCACGGTCTTTAAGCCCAGGGCATGGGGATCCCCATCGCTTAAGGGCGCCTCGTCCAAAGCCGGCCAGCCGAGCTTAATCAGTTCCCTCTTCACCGTGCCCCGGTCGGTAAGGCGCAGCGAAAAGCCGTCGCCCTCCTCTACGAGGTACTTGGCCAGCTTGCGGCTGGAGCCCAATTCCAGCCTGACAAAGGCGTCGTCGCAGAGCAATTGGAGCGTATCGGGCGCTGCGCCTTGGCGGAGCACTATCATGCCGAAGCGCGACATGGTATCGCGCACGGAGCTCTCCATGGAAGGCGGCAGCGCGTACCGTGACCAGCGGGCAAGCGAGGCTACGACCTGGTCGGGGCTAAGGCCCGCGCTGGCCGCGTTCCAGAGCGACAAGGCATCCAGGCGGTAGCTATGGAAGTGTTCAGGGCTCTTTTCCAGGGTAGCGAAGGCGGAAAGCTCCGCCCGCGCTTCATCAAACGCGGGGTCATGAGCGTCAAGAAGCAGGGACTGATCGCTTTGGGCAATTAGGGGGCGGCTTTCCATTATCATACTGTTGTACCACGTCGCATCCGTAACTGTCAAAGATAGGGCCGCCCCGAGCCGCCAATTCCCAAGCTCAGGCTAATCAAGGCGGCAGGGCAAGGGTGAGGCGTATGGGCAGATGGTCCGAATAACCCCGGGCCGTACGCGAGTTCCAGCCCTGCGGCCTGCCTTCAAGGTCCACCAGAAAAGAGGGCGGCTCGGCGCTGAATCCGGCAAGATAGAACGCTTGCCCGTTCAATGCGCCGGCCGAGAGCAGAAAATGGTCTATGCGCTCCTGCTCGCCGCTATAATGGTAGCTGTATCCCTGCGCTGAAGGCCAGGGAGTATAGAGCAGCAAGAGAGAAGGATCATGCTCAAGCAAAGCCGAAGGGTCTCCGCTTATGTTGAGCCAATCGCCCGGACCGGCATCCGGCGCGCGTAGCGCCGTAGGATAGGCCGCGCCTATGCGTTCATATTCGTCGTGGTTTTCATTAAGGTCGCCCGTCACGACCATGGCAAGAGCCGGGTCGGCCGCAAGGCGCGCCTGCGCCAGCGAGCGAATCAGCGCCGCCGCCGCCCTGCGCTCCGCTTCAGTTTCCGCCGCGCCGCCCAATTTGCTTTTCCAATGGGCCACATAGACGATAAGGGGCCGACCATCCAGGTCGAACTCGGCTTCCAGCAGATTCCTCGGCACGGAGGCCGATACGCCAGAGGGGGGCATGGCCCGATGCGAGCGCAGCGAACGCACGGGATAGCGAGAGAGCAAGGCGCAGCCTAACACGGCTTCCTCGTCGCGGGGCTTAATAAGTTGAGGGTAGCCGCCGAGCGCTTCAGCCAGGTCTTTAAGCGCGCGTAGGTTCTCGATTTCCTGCAAGGCCAGGATATCGGGCCCTCCCGGCTGGGCCGCGAGTATAGCCGACGCCAGGTTCTTAATGCGCAGGCGGTAGAGGCTTTCATCCCACTCGCCCTTTGCCACGGAAAAGCCTTGGTACTCGCCGCCCTGATCCACCGGGTCGAAAAGCGTCATAAGGTTGTAGCTCATGATGGTTATCGAGCGGGGCGAGCCGGCCTCGAGCTCGCAGGACGAGCAGGCGGCAAGCAGGCATGCCGCGGCGATTAAGACGAAGAAACTGCGTATGCGCATAAAAAGCCTCCCCGTTGCGGCCGGGGAAGCTCATGCCGCCCGGTCAGCTTGGAGTAAAGACTCCACGCAAGGATGACGCGAGCGCACGTTCCGCCGCTTGCGCATCGGCGCAAATCGGCTCGAATTCATCGCCGAGCAGGGCGTGGTAGGCTTCGAAATAGCGGAGGGCCGTGGCCGCGCGCACGGCATCGTCGATGAGCGGGCTCGGGCCGTCGCCGGAAAAGCCATGCTCCACCAGCCAGCGCCTGAAGGTCTCTTTATCGAGTTCCCGCTGTTGATCGCCCGCGGCCAAGCGGCTAGCGTAGCCCTCCGCGTACCAGTAGCGGCTGGAATCGGGTGTATGCATCTCGTCGGCAACAAGCAGCCGGCCATCGGCCAGGCCGAACTCATATTTGGTATCCACGAGTATGAGGCCGCGGGCGCCGGCCAACTCCTGCCCCCGCGCGAAGAGCGCAAGCGCCGAGCGTTCCACTTCGCGCCATAATTCGGCGTCTATGGCCCCGGACGCTACCAGGTCCTGCCCGGAGCAGGGTTTGTCGTGACCGGAAGCCTCTTTGGTTGACGGCGTTACGATGGGAGCGGGAAAGCGCTCGTTATAGCGAAGGCCGCCAGGCAGGCTCAAGCCGGAAACAGGCCGGCCGGCCTTATAGTCGCGCCAGGCGGATCCGGTCAAATACCCCCGTACGACCAGTTCTACCGGCAGCATATCGCAGCGGCGGGCGGCAACGGCGCGGCCGGTAGCGGCGAGCACATCCAGGCCGCCGCAATCGGCGGGCTTAAGGATGTGATTGGGCATGATGTCGGACGTTTGCTCGAACCACCAGGACGATACCCGTGCCAGCACTTCGCCCTTCCAGGGTATGCTGGAAAGCACCCGGTCAAAGGCCGATATGCGGTCGCTGGCCACTAATAGCACGCGCTGGCCCTTGCCCAGCACATCCCGCACCTTGCCGCGATACAGAGCCACGCCGGGCGGCGGCAGGGAAGCGTCCACGCCTTCGAATGCCGCGCCGAGCGCGTTCTGTACGCGGTGCTCGGTCATAAGCCCAGTTCGTCCCGGGTCTTGGCTATGCGCGAAATAAGGCCATACGCGGCAGCCTCTTCGGCGTTCATCCAGTAGTCGCGGTCGGTGTCCCTGACCACGCGCTCCAGGGGCTGGCCGGTTTCCTCGGCTATGAGCTTATTGAGCTTGTCGCGGGTCTTCTCGAGCTCGCGGGCGTGGATCTCTATCTCGGTAGCCACGCCGCGCAGGCCGGATAAGGGCTGGTGTATGAGATAATGGCTGTTCGGCAGCGCTACGCGGCGCTCTTTGGGGGCCGCCAACAGGATAAGAGCGCCGGCGCTGGCGACGAGGCCCATGCCTATCATCCATACCTGGGGTTTCACGAAACGGGCCATATCGAAGATGGCGTAGCCCGCGTCCACATCGCCGCCGGGGCTATCTATCATAATTTTAATAGGCTCGTCGCTCTTGGCCTCGAGCAGTAAAAGCTGGCGTATAACGCGCTCGGCTAGATCTTTATTCACCTGGCCCGAGAGAAGGATGGTTCGCGTCTCAAGCAGGCGCTCCATGAGGGCGTCCGGATTGCGTGCCGGCTTATCCTCTTCCTCATCGTCATCGTCATATCGGGTATCTATCTGGCTTCTGGCTAACATCATGTCTCCTCGAATAAGTATGGCATTGAGTATACTAAAAAGCTCTCGTTTAGACTATGCGCTTGTAACCGTCAGACATTTATAGTATTTTTCTAATATTACAACGAGATTGAAATTATGAGTATTTAAGGAGTACATATGAAGCGCCAGCTACGATGGGTACTGAGCATAAGCTCCCTAGCGATCGCAGCCCTTATGCTTTCAGCCTGCGCTAAGCCGGAAGCAATGACCATAAACAGGCAGGAAGCTGCGCAGGCCCCGGTCGATACGGCCGGCGAAGCGGACGGCAACATCCTTGTGGCCGCAGCCGAAGGCGCACTCTGGTACGCGTCGCGCCTGGAGGATCTTGGCTTCTACGTGTTTCCCAAGCCCGAACCGCTGCCTCCCTTTGGCGTTCAGGACCTGAACTCAAAGGCCGTTGGCGTGGATAAGCTGGCTGGAAAGGTGGTGCTCCTTAATTTCTGGGCTACCTGGTGCCCCCCCTGCCGCGCGGAAATGCCTTCGATAGAAATACTCTACAAGAAGACAAGGGATGTAGCCTTCGACATCATGGCCGTCAGCGTTGCCGAACCTAAGAAAACCGTTACCGACTTCCTTAAAGGCAATCCCCAGTATACCTTCCCCATGTACCTCGACGAGACAGGGGCCGCGTCCGCCCCCTTCGCAGGCAGGGGCATACCCACGACCTTCATACTCGATAAGCAGGGCCGGGCCATTGCCGGTCTCGTGGGCTCCCGTATGTACGATGGCCCCGAAGTGGTGAGACTCTTTAGGGAACTGGCGGAGCGCTTGCCGTGAGTCAGTTGTCCGTCCTGGTGGCCTTCGGCGCCGGCCTGCTATCTTTTCTCTCGCCCTGCGTACTGCCCCTCATACCGGGTTATCTCTCCTTCATAAGCGGCAAGAGCGCAATCGAATTACGCGAAGGCAGCGATCGGGCCGGCGTTTTCCTCCGAACCCTCTTTTTCGTATTGGGCTTCAGCGCAGTCTTCGTTGCCTTAGGCCTGATATTTTCCGGCGGCGGCATGCTCTTTGCCGGACAGGCTACCCGCTGGGTAAGCCTTGCGGCGGGATCAATCATCACGATATTCGGCCTTAACATGATTTTTGATTTTATAAAGGTGCTTAACAGGGAAGCTCGTACCCATCTCAGTTCCAAGCCTGCCGGAGCCGCCGGATCCTTCGTCGTGGGCATGGCCTTTGGAGCGGGCTGGACCCCCTGTATTGGGCCCATACTAGCGTCCATACTCATCGTGGCCGCGCGGAGCGGCAGGGCGGCCGAGGCCGTATTCCTGCTCTCAAGCTATTCACTGGGGCTTGCCCTGCCTTTCCTGCTCGTCGGGCTTTTTTTCGAGCGCCTTACGCCGCTCATGACCTGGTTTAAGAAGCGCGGCAGGGAACTGCGTATAGCATCCGGACTGCTCCTCGTGGTACTGGGCATGGCCATGGCCTTTGGCCGCTTAACGGCCCTTAACGGGCTCTTCGCCCGCTGGGGCATGAGGCTCGCATCGTTCGCATCGGTGAACCCTGCGGGAGCGATGGCCGCCGGAACGGTGCTTTGGCTCCTCGCGGGTTCCTCGGTGGCAATTATCGCTCTGTGGCGGCGCAAGGCCGTAACGCGCTGGTGGCGTATGGCCCTCATAGCCGCGGCTCTTGCCATGGCAGCCCTTGAGCTTCTGGGCATAAGCGCTACCGTGGCGAGCATAGCTTCATGGCTCTTGTTTCAAGGCGTATAGCGCTGAGAAGGCAACTGTTCGGCTAGCGCTCGGCCCGTTGGCTGGGCGATGGCAGCCTAGGCCGTGCCTACGCGGAATGAGCGGCGGAAACGGTGCCTGCGGGCGCGCTCAACCCACACCACCACCAACGCGATGGCGAGGCGTGGCAGGATGAGCCAAAAGAGCGACAAACCCAGTATCATAGCCAGCGCGCTGTCTTCAAGGATGCCATGGCAGAGCGCCGCATGGTGATTGAAGAGATCGGCTTCCTGTTTTTTCATGGCGCCGTCCTTGATTCGCGCGTCCATAAGCCTGCAGGCGCCTTTATAGTCGCTCAAGGCCGCCAAGAGCCAGGGCAGCCCCTCCCGCGCGGGAAGGCCGAAGATTTTTAAGAAAGGCGCTACCACCTTGGAAAGGTAGATAACGATACCGAATTCTTCAAGCAGCGCGCGCATGATGCGCAAAAGCGCCAGCAATATGGCCATTACCCCAATAATAAGGCCCGCCTGAGCTATCCAGGCCCGCCCGAAACCAACGATGGGGAGCCCCGCGTCTATGGCCGGCAGTATGGCCGGGCCCATATCCGCCGCTAAGAGTACATTCATGAGCCAGCCCGCCGCGAGGGCCCAGACTATGCGCATGATGATCATCTTCGTGGCTGCGGAGCCGGTCTTCTTCATGAGGGCCGACTCGTAGGCAAGATTATGGGCCAGCAGGCACATAAGCGCGATGATAGTCGTATCGCGTATACCCAGGCCAAAGGCTGCCAAAGCGCCTAAGGCGGCATAAAAATTGAAGAAAATGGAGAGACCGAACACGAAGAGCGCTTCGCCTGGCAGTCCAGCAAGGGCGGCCACAGGATCAACGACGCCCATAATACGTTCGACGAGCCCGCTAAGGCGGCCAAAACTGATAAGCGCATGGGCGCTAAAGGCGGATATGGCCAAGAGCAGGGCTCCGGCGACGCCTTTGCCCGCCCCGCGGCCTATGCTCTTGATAACTCGTGAAAGCTGATCGCGCGATTCATTCATAGCCGGGGCATTGTGGCCGCAAGGCCACGCGCTGTCAAGCGCGGCCTTAGGCGAGATTCAGGAGCATGCCCTCGCGGGATACATCCACCGACATAGCGGTCTTGCCGCGCAGCTTGCCCTGGTAGAACAGCTCAAGCTCCTGTAATTCGGTGTCAGTCCTGTTAGGGTCGTGGTGGAAGAGGAGCAGGCGCTTCACGCCGGCCCTATTGGCGGCGTTTATCGCGTACTCATATGATGAATGGCCCCAGCCCTGTTTGCCGGCCTTATATTCCTTAGCCGTATACTGGGTATCATGGATGAGCAGATCGGCGTCCTTATAGAAGGCTTCTATGCGCGCGTTTTCCTCATGGGCGGCCTTATCGCCCTCTTCAGCCACGGCCGCATCATAATCAGGATCGGCCGGATCGGTAGGAAAAAGATTGATGAAGGGCTCGTGGTCATACGCGGTGACGAAGGCTTTACCCTCATACTCCACGCGATAGCCCAGGCAGAGCACGGGGTGATTAAGGTACTTGGTCCTCATAATGACGCCGTCGCCTAAATCCAGCTCGGTTTCTTTAAGGCTCTCATAGCGTATCTTGGCCGCAAGCTCGTCCTGGCGCACAGGCCAATAGCGGTAGGACAGCTGCGCACCTATGATCTGCTCCAGGGTCTCGTCCTCAAAGTTCACCGGGCCCCGTATGCAGAGCTTCGTGCCTGGCACATAGATGGGCGTGAACATGGGAAAGCCCATGATATGATCCCAGTGGGTATGCGTGATGAAGATATCCGCGCTAATGGGGCCGTTCTTCAGCTCGTTACGCACGAGCCAATCGCCAAGGCCGCGTATACCCGAGCCGGCGTCAATGATGATAATACGGGAACCGCAACGTATCTCAAGGCAGGAGGTATTGCCGCCGAACACCACCGTGTCGGGTCCGGGCACGGGCATAGAGCCGCGGTCTCCCCAAATGCGCACGCTAAACATATACCTTGCCTTTCTTACGCCAGCCTGAGGGCTTAGTTGCGTATCTTCAGGAACACGGAGGCTTTCTCTATTTCAGCCGTCACGGCCGCGTCTATATCTTCAAGCCATACTTTAGGCACGCCTAGGCGTTCAAAGAGCTCAGGCGGCAGCTTTTCGGGATAGAGGCAGCCGGAAAAGCCTATGCTTTCACGGTTCGCGTAATAGTCGGCCACGATCACCGCCAGCACGATATCCTCATTTTTACCCTCATAGAGGTGCAGGGCGTGGTGGAAGCGTATGGCGTCGGCTATGGGGCCGTCCAGATGCCAGGCATCGGCTATCATGGCACCGGCCTCGGCATGGTCCAGATCCATGGACCTGCGCTCCGCGAGGTAGAGGGGTATGCGTTCCCGGTCGGCAAGGCCCATGGAGCGCACGTACTCATCCGACAGCACATTATTCATGGGTATCTTGCCTATGTCATGGAGCAGGCCTGCCGCGAAGAATTCGTCGAGCCTCTGGGCCTCAACGCCTTTCTTCTTGGCTATGAGCTTGGCCACCACGCCTACGCAGAGCGAATGGCGCCAGAAGCCCTCCATATTGAGCGCACGGAAGCCAGCTTTATCGGCGAAGCGGTCCAATACCGCCGTGCTGAGCGCTAGGTTCTTTACCGTGTTCACGCCCAGCATGATGATGGCGCGCACCAGGCTCGTCACCTGATTCTGCAATCCATAATAGGCTGAGTTTATTAACTTCAGCACCTTGCCCATGAGCACGGGGTCCAGGGATATAACCCGGTCCAGGTCTACCGGGCTGGTTTTTGGGCTGTTGCACACCTCAAGCACCTTGGACACGGTCGTGGGAAGGCTCGGCATGGTGCCTATATAGTCTTTAACTTTGCGTATGCTCTCACTGCTTCCCATGGATCTTCTCCTGGCGCATGAACGTTATGAGCTTGGCCAAACGCGGCGATACAGGCACGCCGTAAATTTCATTGGGTATGCCGTCCGTCTGCTTGTTCGCGCTAGAGAACTCGATAAGGCCGTCAAGCTTAGCCTCTATGCCGCTTTCCGCCATAGCCTTTCGCTTCTCGCCGGGCAGGCTTTTGCTTAAATCCTTAAGGTACACGAAAAGCTTAGCGGCTTCCGGACCGAAGGGGTCAATATACTTGTCTTCACGCGGCGAGGCGGCGTCCCGTTCTGCTTCTCTGTCCGGTTCATTCTCAGGATTAAGCTCGGGCGCCTCGTCGGGCTCCTGCCCCCCAAGCTCCTCGAGCATCTCATCTTCATCGATGCCATCCGGATCGGCCCATATATCCTCATCGTCGAACCCCACGTCCTCCACGTATTCGGGCGCTTCCTCTTCGGCGAAATCCTCTTCAAGCGCCGGCTCTTCGGGCAGTTCCTCAAGCGATTCCGGCTCAGCTTCAGGCTCCTCCGCCATCGCGTCTTCATCAGCCCCGGGTTCAGCCTCAAGGCCTTCTTCAGTACCGAGCGCTTCATCGGCGAGAGGCTCGGCACTATCGTCGAAGGCATCTTCCTGCCCCTGATCCTGCGCAAGCTCCGCCTCGGGTTCAAGGGCTTCCTCCGGCTCAGGCTGCGAGAGCGTCAGAGGCTCAAGCGGCGGCAGCTTCTCCTTTTTTGGCTTTGGCTTTCGCTCCGGGTAGGGCGGATAGGGAGGGTAGGGAGGGTAGGGAGGGAAGGAGGACGGCGGCATCGGCTGCGGCGCTTGCTGGGGATACTGTGGGGCAGAAGGCTGTTGTTGCTGTGGCTGCTGTGGCTGCTGTTGCGGCGCCGGGAGAGGCGCTTGCTGGGGCTGCTGCTGAGGCTGCTGCGGCAGGGGCTGTTGCGGGACTTGCTGCTGAGGCTGTTGAGCATATTGTTGCTGGGGCTGGGGCTGTCCCTCCGCCTGCTGCGGCCGCGGCTGCTCGTTGCCCTGCGCCTGCCTGCCTGCATCGCCTGAGCCGCCGCCGCCCGGCGCATCGCCATACAGATCCTCTCCTATCAACAGCTCGTCTATTTCCGGGCGCTCGTCCTCTTCCTCGGCATAGAAGTCTTCGGGAAGCTCGTCGCTGTCGAGCGGTTCCTCCCGCTCATCGAGGAAGAGTATCTCCTCCTGCTCATCGACCGCTATAGCCTCAGGCGTCATTAGGTTGAGCAGGGCCTCGGTCTCCGCGTCCAAGCCATGGTCGGCGGCGCCTTCGCGTTCGGCGCTCCCGCGCAGAGAATCGCGCAGCACCGCTATATTGCGCTCCCATGCGTCGTGCATGTCGTTGGAATAGGCTTTTACCGCCTGTTCATAGGTATGGATAGAATCTTCAAGGCCGTCTATGTCCTCGCTGCGGCCGCGCGCGCCTCGCAGATTGACGAGCTTGCCCGCTAACTCTACCGCCGCCTGCTTGTCTCCCATGGCCTGATAGGCCACCGACAGCTCAAGCATGGCCTCCGCGTCCTCCGGCCTGTCCTGCAGCACTTCCTTGAGTATCTGGGCCGCATGGGCCCAATCGCCCTTATCGCCGTAGGCGCGCGCAAGCTCTATGCGGGCCGTATGATCCTTGGGTCGAGACACGAGATAGCCCTCGAGCTCGCTTATGGCCGCGTCGAATTCGCCGCTCTCGCGGTGCATACGGGCAAGCTCCACCCTGAAGCCCGCCTGTTTGGGATCCAAGCGCACGAGTTTGCGGTATACGTCGCGCGCCTTGTCGCTGCGGCCGGTAGCCTGCAGCAGGGCTCCGTAGAGCTTGAGCGCCTCGATATTATTAGGCGAGCGGCGCAGCACGTCGCTTACCGTGCTCATGGCCTGGTCCAGATGCCCCAAGACGCGATAGAGCTTGGCCAACTGCACGCGGAGACCGTCGTTGTCCGGCATGAGCTCCACCAAGGCCTTTATCTCGTCCACGGCTTCGGCGTAGCGGCCGGTCTTCTCAAGCACGTCCTGTATGTTTACCGCCGCGACGAGGAAGCTCGCATCGGCCTCAAGGGCCTTGCGGAACCACCGTATGGCCTCGTCTGGCTTGCCTTCCTCGGCGTAGGAAAGGCCAATGCCGTTACGCGCAGGCGCATTAAGCGGATCGATGGCTATTACCTGGGAGAACAGGTCGATGGCGCGCTTGTGCTCGCCCTGTTTGGCAAGGCAGGAACCGTAGCGCACCATGGCCTCTATCCAGCCCGGGCGCCCCTTTACCGCCGCGTCGTACTCGCGCAGCGCGTCCTCGCTCTTGCCAAGGGCTTCGTAGGCCACGCCAAGGTTGTAGTGGAAGGAGGGATAATTGGGATCCACGACGAGGCCGCGCCAGAATATCTGGACGGCCTTGGCGGGGTCTCCCATGGCAAGGTAGGTGTTGCCCAGATTGTTATAGGCTATGACATGGTGGCTATCCAGCTCTATGGCCTTGGAAAAGGCCATCTCGGCCGCCCGGAGCCCGTTCAGCGCCTTATGGGCGTTGCCTAGGTTAAACATGAGCTCAGCGTCGCCAGGCTCATACTCTATGGCATGCTCAAGCGCGGAAAGCGCGTCCGAGGGCTTCGCCAGGCGCAGGTAGGCAAGCGCCATGCCCTCGAGCGCCCGTACGTCTTTGGCGTTAGCCTCCACGGAGCTGGAGAACGCGGCAAGCGCGTCCTGCGGCCTGTCGCTGCGCAGGTACACCGTTCCCAGGATAAGGCGGGCGTCCCGGCTCGTGGGCTCCTCGAGGAGCACCTTCCTGGCGTAGCGCTCTGCTGTATCGAAATCCCTAAGCTGAAGGGCATTGCGTGCCCGTACGAGGGCGTCTGATTGCGTGCTGCGTTCTTTCACTGCGATACCCTCGATGGTCGGGCGCTCGCTTCGCGGGAAAATTCGCCCACATGGGGCGGCGAAGCGCCGTCATAGGCTGCCACGGCTATGAAATACAGCGCGCCGTTTCGCAAACCCTTGAGCGTGAAGCTCGTGCTGTTCCGTCCCGGCACCCAAATAGGGCTCGGACCCTGCAGCGCTCCTTCTCCGAAGTATTCCCTTGAAGCATGGCCATAGTATAGCACATAGCCTTGCAGGTCGGCCTCCACCACCGGCGACCAGTCGACGCGTATGCCGCCGTCTACCGGCGTAAGCAGTACCTTGGCCGGAGGAGGGGGAGGCAGGTCTGGTTCGTACTGGATACGAAGGCCCGCTATACGCGGGCTGCGCTCGCCCGAGGCGTCGGGGTAGAGTTCCATACGAATCTGCAGATAACGGCCCCTCAGCTGCTTGCCATCAGGCCCCAGCAGTACGCTGCCCGGCTTGAAGGCTTGCCAGGCGGGCTGCTCGTCGCGCCAGGCGGCGGAGCTGTCTGCCGCCCGATACGACCAGTGGATGGCCGCTTCAGCGGGCTCGACGGTATAGCTGTCGATACGGGCTATGACCGAATTGGCGGCGCCAAGGTCATAAATGGGCGACACGGCCCGACCGCCCGACGCGTCGTAGCGCGCGAGCTTGGGCTTTTCTATCCAGCCCTCGCTCAGCCTGAACTCGTCGAGAAAGCCCGTGTAATTAGGGGCCAACTCCAGCCTGCCCGCGCTGCCGGGCAGAGGCAGGAATACGCTGCCGCCCTGCCGGCCGGTGGCGGTCGTATAGGCGACGGCTTCCGGCTTGCCATCCATAAGGTACTCAAGGAGGCCCGTGGCGGAATCATAGCGCAGCAGGTGATGGGCCCAACGCCCCGGCACCAGCAGCGAGGCGCCCTGCAGGCTGAAGGCCGTTGCCTTGCCGGAGGGATCCGCGAAGAAATTGAGGAAGCCGAAGCTCATGCGATTGCGCTGCACGAGGGCGGTGAGCTGCTGGGCGAGGAGGGCCTTGCCGGATATTTGAGATGATTTCCACAGGAGGATAATCTCGCCGTTCTCCGCCTTGCTGGGCCGCAGCCAGAATTCCAGGCTGAAGTCGCCTCCGAGCTGTCCGGCCTTGAGCACTTCGCTGTTTACGGGGTTTAGCGTAAGCTTAGTGCTCGGCGCCCTGAATACGCCCGCCCCGGCGCCGAAGCGCGCTTCATCCGCGCTTGAAACGCGGTACGGGCCTTCCGTCTTAACTGTCCAGCGCTCCGCGCCGTCTTCGGGCAGCGGCTTGTCAAAGGACAGGTAGAGGTCCGGTATGATAGTACCAGGTTCCGCGGATCCGCCCGGCGAGAAACCGGGGTCAAGGCTCAGGTCAAGCCCGCCGCTAGCCCCCGGCAGGGTCACGACGCCGCTTAGGCGCCACTGCTCGGGAGAGGAGGCGGATAGGCTCGAAGCGTCTATGGCAAGCTCACGCAAAGCCGCGGCCTGCGCATGAAGGGCCGGGGCCAAGCCAAGGGCCAGAGCCGCGCCTAGGCTGGCTATTCGTAGAGCCTTCGATGAAAAAACCGACGATGTCATGGCGCAAAGCCCCTTCGGAAACATAGTGTACAGCCTCGACAGACTGACTTTCGGCCAAGTCTTGTATATCTTATTATCGAACATTATGGACGACAACAACAGTATGGCCTCCTTAAGTCCGCGCGAAAGCGCTAAAAAAGCCCCTCAAAGCCCCGGCGTTTACATTTGGCGCTCCGCGGACGGGGTCCCCCTGTATATCGGCAAGGCAAAATCCCTTAAGGATAGGCTCTCCTCGTATTTTACGGGAAAACGCGAGGCGAAGACCAGACTCCTCGTTACAAAGGCCGCGAGCCTCGAATGGATACTCACCGGCAGCGAATATGATGCCCTTCTCCTGGAAAATAACCTGATCAAGCGCCATGAGCCCCGCTACAATGTCAACCTCAAGGACGGCAAGACCTATCCCTCCGTACGCATCACCAACGAAGAATATCCGCGGGTATTCAGGACAAGGCGCATCATAGACGACGGCAGCCGCTATTTCGGCCCCTATCCGAGCGCCGATATCATAGACCGTTACCTCGACCTTATACGGCGTCTCTTCCCCCTCCGCCGCTGCAGGACCATGCGCAAGAGGGAAACGCCCTGCATGTACTACCACATAGGGCGCTGCTCGGCGCCCTGCGCGGGCAAGACGAGCCGCGAGGAGTATATGGAGCAGGTGGAGCGCGTAGCCGCCCTGCTCGCCGGCGACAGCGATACCCTGCTCGGCAAGCTGCGCGGCGACATGGCGAGCGCGTCCGTCCGCATGGAATTCGAGAAGGCGGCCGCCCTGCGGGACACGATAGCGGCCATAGAGGCCTTCAAGGGCGACACGGGCACCGTGGACTTCGCTCAAGGCGACCGCGATTACGTGGCCTGGCACGCTGACGGCAGCCTCATAAGCTTCGTCGTGTTCCAGACCAGGGCCGGGAGGCTCGTCGGCAGGGATCTCTTCCGCGAGCGGAGCTTCGGCACCGAGGCTGAAGCAGCCTCTGAATTCCTCGCGAATTACTATGACGAGCGCAGGCTCCCGCCCCCCGAACTCTATGTACGCGATCCTGCGGGCCTGGAATTGGCCGCCGAATACCTGCGCGCGCAGCTCGGCGCGGAATTCAGCGTAGCCAGCCCCACGGAACGCAGGCATGAGGCGGCCATGGCCATGGCCTACCATAACGCTCGCGAGGATATAGTAAAGCGCAGAAGAGAGGCGGGCGACCTCGAGGCCCTCGAGCACTTGCGGAAAGCGCTCGAGCTGGAATCTCTGCCCGAGCTCATACACGGTTTCGATATAGCCCAGCTTTCGGGCAAGCATACCGTGGCAAGCCTCGTGGCCTTCCGCAACGGCGCTCCGGAGAAAAAATCATACCGCATATTCAAGATACGGAGCCTTGAGGGAGGCATAGACGACTTCGCCGCCATGCGCGAGGCGGTGGCCAGGCATTTTACGCGCCTGGCCAATGACGAGAGCGAGCTTCCGGATCTGCTCCTCATTGACGGCGGCAGGGGCCAGGTAAGCGCCGCGCAAGGCATAATCGAGGCCCTGGGCATAGACCTGCCAGTCGTGGGCTTAGCTAAGGAAAACGAGGAGCTGTGGCCGGTGGGTTCGCATGCTCCCGTGGTGCTGCCCAAGGACTCGCCGGGGCTGCGCCTGGTCGTGGCGGTGCGCGACGAGGCCCACCGCTTCGCCACCGGCATGAACCAGAAGCTGCGCGGCAAGAGCGTGGGCTTCCCCATACTCGAGGCGGTTAAAGGCGTGGGGCCGGGCAAGGCGCGCACGATCATGGACGCCTTCGGCTCGCTCAGGGCCGTGGCCGAGGCGGAGCCGGCCTATCTAGCCAAAATAGCCGCCCTTAGCGGCGAGACGGCCAGGGCCATACAGGCAGCGGCGGCCAGGGCGGCGGCCGCCGGCGTGGAGAACGCGCCCGGGTCGGAAGCCGCCCGCTCAAAGGCGGCCCCGTGAATACGCGTCGCCTGCCCTGGGCCAGCGCTTTCGCCGTAATCTTCATACTCATGCTCACCCTGTGGCCGCTGCCGGCCGGTTCAGGCTTGCCCCTCCTGCCGGGCCTGGACAAGCTTGTCCATGGAGCCATGTTCGGCCTTCTCGCGCTGGCTTTAACGCGGGACATACGCCCCTTCAAGGGCGGTAAGGCGCTTTACGCCTGCATCGCGGCCATAGCGCTGGGCCTGGGCACGGAACTGGCGCAGGGCCGCATAGCCGGACGCGGCGCGGATCCCGCGGACGCGCTAGCCGACCTGGCGGGCTTCGCCCTAGGCTTGGCCGCCGCCCGTCTGTACAGCATGACGAGGGTAAAGATATATTGACAGGGCCTGCCTAGAGGCAGTAGAGTGCCCATGCCCAGCGTGCCCCCCAGGCCCGAGTCAGAGCGCTGCTCGACGCGGTTCGGAAACGGCCCGGCCGGTGCGGAGCGTTTCCCCCATGACCATAGCCCAAAGCCTCCACCCGTCGGTCCTGCGGGACCGCCTTGAAGAGCTGGAACTGCTGTATCGCAGGGCCGACCTGGCGGTGCTTGATTTCCAAGAGAAGAGCGGCCTTTCCTGCCCCTTGGGCTGCGGCAGCTGCTGCGAGGCCTTCGTGCCTGACATCCTGCCCCTTGAAGCCGAATACCTGGCCGCATTCCTGGCCTTCAAGGACAGAGACCGGGCCTACGAGCTTGCCGCTCGGGGCCTAGAGGAACGCGTGCGCGAGGACGGCCGAAGAGGCTGTCCCCTCTATGCGGACGACACGCCCTACCATTGCACCGTGTATGAAGCGCGACCGCTCATATGCCGGCTTTTCGCCTTCTCCGCGGTAAGGGACAAGCGCGGGGAGCCTTCATTCGCCCGCTGCAGGCGTATGCCCGCACTGGCTGACAGGCAGGCGGCCGGACTTGCCGCGCCGCTCGCCTCACGCGCGGCCGGGCATCTCATAGTAAGCGGAGAGCCGCAAGCCGCGCGGGCACAGGACGCTCCCCTCATGGCGGATTACGGCGGCGAACTTGCCGGCATAGACCCCGGTTCAGCCGGCGAGCGGGACGCCCTGCCCGAGGCCCTTACGAAGGCGCTCAGCAAGGTGCTCTTCCTGGTGGGATTGAACAATGAACGGGATCCGGAAAATGGCGGGCCTGACCTATCGCCGCCCCTTCCCAGCGCGGGCTGAGCGCTTAGCGCTCGCCAGCGCCGACAAGCCCGGCGTATGCGCCGTTTACGGCTTGCATGCATGGCGCTCGCTTGCTACTGTGGTGCCCATGATACTACGGTCAACGCGTATGCTCATCATGACAGCCCTTACCCTTTTAATCCTGAGTCCCCTTCTCTTTGCCACGCCTGGCGATATCATATCGCTTCAGCATGAACATCGTATGTCCGCCGCAGGAATCGACGCTATTAAGCAGGCGGGCAGCGAAGCAAAATACCGCTTTTATCCCGGCGTAGGCCATCGCTATGCCTGGATGGATGTGCGCATAGCCCCGTTGGGGCTTTCTTCCTTTAAGGCATGAAAGCAATGCCCGCCTATGGCCTTCCGCCCTTGCGCCTCCAAGCCTTGCTGACAGCCGGAGGCCCTGTGGCAGGGACGGGGGCGGAGCCCTCGGCATCCGAACTGGATAGTATGGGCAAGGCCGTGCTGCGCCTGCAGCGAGGCCTTACCGGCGAACGCGCCTTAGCCGGCGCTTCCTACATGGATGATCCTGAATTGCTGGCGGCCTACCTGCTGTACTACTGGCCCGTATCCTACGCGCAGGCGACGAGGGCGCTTGAGCTGGCCGGCCTGCGCCCCGCTTCCATCCTGGACTTAGGTTCAGGGCCGGGTCCCATGGCCGCCGCGGCCCTGGATCGCGGCGCGGCGCGCGCCATGCTCGTCGACAAATCCGCCGGCGCGCTCGCCCTGGCCGAGCGCATCCTTGCCCCTGCGTCCGTGTCGAGCACCTGCCTCGAACTGGACGCTCTCGCGCAGGGCGACGGGCCTCCCCTGCGCGAAAATGCCGCGCTTGACGGGGAAGAACGTTTTGAGCTCGTATGCTTTGGCCATAGCCTCAACGAGTTCCATGCCGGCGAAAACGGCCGCATAGGCTTACGAGCCGCGCTCGTAGAGCGCGCCGCGCTGCGGCTGGCCGAAGGCGGCAGCGTGCTTATCATCGACCCCGCAACCCTTGCCGCCGCCCGCGACGCGCTGGCCCTGCGCGACGCCCTCTGCGCCAGGGGCTGGCGCGTTATCGCGCCCTGCACGACGGACGCGCCATGTCCGGCGCTTGCCGCCGGAGCGTCCCACAGCTGCCATGACGAAGCCGCCTGGGCCGTTCCCCGTATCGTGGAAGCCCTGGCCTCACGGGCGGGCCTGGATCGCGCGCTCATCAAGATGAGCTGGTTCGCCTTGCGGCCTCCTGAACCGCGCTCCTACCCCTCGGCCGTGGCGGATAGCTTAGCCGCAAAAAGAGAGCACGGCCCTTTTCCTGCGAGCGATCAAAAAACGCTGTACCGCGTCGTATCCGAGCCCATGCTCAACAAGGCGGGCCGGGTACGCAGGCTCATTTGCGGTATCGGAGGGCGCTTTCCGCTGTCGGCCAAGCGCGGCGATCAGAACGCCGAAGCAGCAGGCTTCTTTGCCCTCAGGCGCTATGACCTTATAGAGCTGGACAAGCCAGAGCGCCGCGAAGGCGGCTGGGGCATAGCCGCGGATACGCGTATCCGTGTTGCCCANNTCGTTCATAGGCTGGTCCAACACCGGCAAAACCGGCTTCATTGAGGCATGCATACAGGAACTCGACAGGCGGGGCATAGCCGCAGGCGCGCTTAAGTTCGTCCATCACGGCGGCAGCTTCAGCCTGCCTGGCAAGGATACGAGCCGCTTCTTCGAGGCCGGCGCCGATACGGCCCTCGTGTCGGACGGAGAAATCGTTTCCATGAAAAGGCCTCCCGCGTCATGGAATCAAGCCGCGCTGAGCCGGCTCTTTCCGGAGGCATGCGTTGTCCTGCTCGAAGGCAAGATAATCGAAGGCGCGTACAGGCTGCTCGTTGGCGGCTCAGCCGCGAGCGAAGCCGAGCTCAAACGCCCCCTGGCGCAGTTTGACGCCCTTATCACCGATAATGAAGCCCTTGCGGCTATAGCCAAAGCCCAAGGCCTTACGCATTTCGGCACGGCGGATATAATGCCCTGCATAGACAGCATACTCGGAGGAACGACCATGGACGACAGAACGCTCACGATACTCAACGACGGCAAGGAAGTGCCCTTGAATCCCTTCGTCAAGGAAACATTTGAAAATGTTATACTCGGGCTCTTCAAGACCCTTAAAAAGGTTAACCCTGAGGGCGACATCGTGATTACTCTAGGAGCTGAAAAGCACTAGCCTTTTACGCATACGCTTGAAAGCGCGGTTGTTTTCCGTATATAGTGTCCGCCGGAGTACAAGCTATGAACCTCGAACGCATGCGCAACATAGGCATAATGGCGCATATAGACGCCGGCAAGACAACGACGACGGAACGTATACTCTACTATTCGGGTAAAACCTATAAGATAGGCGAGGTCGACGACGGCGATGCCGTCATGGACTGGATGGAGCAGGAGCAGGAACGCGGCATAACCATACAGAGCGCCGCCACCACCACCTACTGGAAAGACCATCAGATCAATATAATCGATACGCCCGGCCACGTGGACTTTACCGCCGAGGTAGAGCGCTCGCTGCGCGTGCTCGACGGGGCGGTGGCCGTATTCTGCGCGGTAGGCGGCGTTGAGCCCCAGAGCGAGACCGTATGGCACCAGGCCGACCGTTACCACGTACCGCGCATTGCCTACGTAAATAAGATGGACCGATTAGGCGCCGATTTCTACGCGGTCATCGAGGAACTGCGCGAGAAATTCGCCGCCGTTCCTATAGCATTGCAAATACCCATAGGCAAGGAAGGCTCCTTCGAAGGCGCCGTCGACCTCATAAGCATGGAGGAGATACGCTACGACCATGACGATGCCTCCCAGCCGCCGCTGCGAAGCCCTATAGCCCCCGAGCGCGCTAACGAAGCCGCACTCTGGCGTGACAAGATGCTCGATGGCCTCTCGGCCGCCTCCGACGAATTGACCGACCTCTACCTAGGCGGCGGCGACATAGCCCCAGCCATCATACGCAAGGCCGTGCGCGAACAGACCATAGGCCGCCTCATCGTGCCCATGCTTTGCGGCGCGTCGCGGCGGAACATGGGCGTACAGCCCCTGCTCGACGCCATAGTCGACTACCTGCCCGCCCCGGACGACGTTCCCGAGGCACCGGCCATCGACCCAAAAAAAGGCGATACCATAGCCATACCCTGCGTAGAGTCCGGCCTGCCGCTCGGCCTCGTATTCAAGGTGCAGCACGACCGCGAGATGGGGCCGCTCTGCTACGTGCGCATGTATTCAGGCGTCATTAAGACCGCGGGTACCGTGTATAACGTGAATAAGAAGAAGCGCGAACGCGTCACCCGCATACTGCGCATGCACGCCAACCGCTCCGAATCCATTGACGATATCAAGGCCGGCGATATAGCCGTGTTCGTAGGCATGAAGCTGGCGCAGACCGGCGATACCATAGGATCCGAAGGCAAGCCCCTGCTCCTTGAGCATATGCACTTTCCTGAACCCGTCATATCGGTGGCCATTGAGCCCAAGACCATGTCGGACCGCGATAAGCTCAAGGAAACCCTGGACATTTTGTCCCGCGAGGATCCCACCTTCCAGACGGGCGAGAACGAGGAGACCGGACAGCTCATCATACGCGGCATGGGCGAGCTGCATTTAGACGTACTCGTAACCCGCGTGCTCCGCGATTTCAAGGTAAGCGCCAAGGTGGGCAACCCCCAGGTATCGTACCGCGAATCTATTACCAGGGCCGTAGAGCATAGCCAGCGCTATGAGCGCTCAATGGCGGGCAAGGACGTGGCCGCAGGGCTTGGCTTCAAGCTGGAACCCTTGCCGCGCGGCAGCGGCAATCGCTACGAGAAGGCGCTGCGCGATCATAGCGTGCCCGACGAAATCTACGACGCCGTGGAGCGGGCCATAAACAACGCATTTTCAGGCGGCATCGTGCTCGGCTACCCCTGCGTGGACATAGGCGTATCGCTCGTGCGCATAGAGTACGACGAGCTTACGGCCACTCCCTTCGCCTTCGAGGCATGCGCGTCCATGGGCTTCGACGAAGCATGCCGCAAGGCCGAGCCCGTTATGCTCGAGCCCATCATGAAGGTGGATCTGATGACGCCCAAGGATTTTATGGGCGAGGTGATGAGCCTGCTCTCGCAGCGCGGCGGCATTATACACGGTTCCGAATCGAGGGCTTCGCTTGACCTTATCCACGCCGAGGCTCCGCTTGCCGTCATGTTCGGCTTCTCTACCAGCCTCCGCTCCGTGTCTCAGGGAAGGGCTAGTTTTAGTATGGAGTTCTCGCACTTCGAGCAAAAAAGCAGCCGGTCATAGCAATTCCGCCCTTCCCTGAGGCCGCCATGGACGGCGGTTCACGCTAAAGCCACGCGGGACTATCCCGATAGTCCCGCGACGTCATGGATGACGAGAGGGCCAGTTTTAGTATGGGATTCTCGCACTTCGAGCAGAAGCGCTAGTCGAGCTTGATCTGCCGCTTTTCGGGGTCGGGCTGCTGGCGGTAGAAGACCGCCACATTGCCTATCACCCGCACGAGTTCGGCCTTGGTAGCTTCTGCAAGCTGCCTGGCCAGCTCGGCGCGCGTGCCCTTAAAATCCACGAAACGGAGTTTCACTAATTCATGGTCGCCAAGCGCGCGGTCGAGCGCTCCGGACAGGCCATCCGCCGCGCCTGCCTTACCCAGGCGCACTATCGGCTCCAATTTCGTGGCCAGCGATGCCAATTTGGCCCGGTTCTTCGATGTAAGCATTGCGCGCTACCCCTATCAGTCTGTTAAAAACGCCCCAGGACTCCGACGAGCAGGCCTATAAGCATGCCGCCGGCTATCCTGAGCCCTAAAAGGACCAGAGCGCCCGTTGTGAGCCCCTGCATATAATTAACGATACGGTCTTTATATATAAGGCTCTTAATCTTGAACAGCACCGGATTTACCATGGCGTCGACGGCCCGCCACACCGGATGGAGACTATTCCAGCGGGCCAGGTATGCCACGATGCGAGCTATCGCCATTATCGTGAAGAACGACAGAAGAAAGGCCAAAGGCGACCATACCGTCTCAACGATAAGCGCAAGGAGCAAACCAATGCTGAGGGCGCCGTAGGAGGCGACGCTCAGGGCGCGGGACAGGGCGGCGAGCACGGCGAGCGCCGCTATAGGCGAGAAATCGATGCCGCCGCTCCGTAGGAAAGAAAACCGGCGGAATATGGCAAGATACGGTTCGGTAACGCGCACGAGGAATCCTGCGCCCGCGCCAAGCATGCCCGATGGAAACCAGGTCATTAAAATACGCACCACGCAGACGAGCGAGTATACGGACACGAGCGCCGCCAAGATCCTCAATATAAGTGCTAGTGTTTCCATGCTATGCTCCGCGGGGTATGATGGTGATAAGGCGCGCCTTACTCGAGGCGCTGCAGGTCAAGAATACGCTGCTGCAGTTCTAGGGAGGCGACAGCGTTCGTGCGGGCCTCTCTGGCCGGGTCAAAATAAGGGTCGACGTCAAGGGCCTTGGTCCATAACTCTATGGCCTTCTCAAGATTATTAGCGGCATAGGCTTCCAGGCCGCCTATATACAGAGAATCGACCATGGCTGAGCGTGAGGCGCGGCCCATATCGCCTAAGTCGAAACGCGCCGTAATGCTTATACGGTTCAGGGCGGTAAACTGCGTGGTAAGGTCGAGGGTGTAGTTCACGTCGAGGGTCATGGGGAAGAAGGCTATCGAAGCGCCTGCCGATATGCGGGGGTTAGCGCCTTTGACCAACAATCCTGCGCGCAGCGACCAGAAGTCGGTAATGACCATGCTATAGCCTACTCCCCAGTACAGCTTCTCGCTCTGCGATAGGTCCTGCAGGTTTATAGGCTTGCTGATATCGGCCGACAAAAGTATGGGCCTGAAGAAGTTATAGGCTAGGCCGAGCGTAGCCACGGTGGGCAAAGGCTCGTCCATGACCGTAGGCCCGATATTCTTGACGGCCATGCCTATAGAGAAATTCTTGCTCCGGGATGAGTAAAGCTTAAAAAGGTTAAATCGCGTAAGCAGGCCTATGTCCGTCATGATGGCGAGGGCGGACTGCGAGGCTCCCGAGCCCTTGATAACGCCGCCAAGGTCGTCGCCATAATCGGGCATGGAGCGATAGGCGAGCTTTATGTTGGCCCCAACCGACACGCCATAGAAATAGTAGCCGGGGAAGAGATGGAGCGACACGTTGCCTATGGCCAAGGCCTCGGAATAATAGCCGCTCGTTACGCGGTAACCGTAGTCGTCGCGCTCGGTAAAGGGCAGGTACAGCCATTTTCCCCCGGCCGCAAGCCCTAGGGTACCGAAGCGAACCGCGTATATGGCGCTTTCTATGCGCGTATCCTGTATCCAATTGTTATGGAAGAGCGCTATCTGCGTGCGCTCGAGCAATGCGCTGCCCGCCGGGTTGAGTTCCAGGAAGGATGCGTCCTGGGCTACGGCGGTGTAGGCCATGCCCATGCTCTCGGCGGCCCCGCCCATGGGTATGAGCGTGGACAGAAATACGGTAAGGCCCTCATTGGGATCGGGCTCGAAAAGCCCGTAGATGAAGTCATAGGCGGAGGGAAACGCCTGCTGAGCGCCCGCGCCTAGCGTAAAAATGAGAAGAAATAGAGCTAAAAGGCCCTGCCTTCGATTCATCCTACCAGGAATATACAGTATAAATGACATAATTTCTATAACGCGCGTAGACCGGCGCGAACGCGCTCAGCTTATAGCGCGGGCGGCCGACAATGATACAGAAGAGGAGTATACTCATTATAGAAGGTGGAGGTGGGCCCTAAGGCTCCTAGCTGATGCGAAAAGGACCCGTGCGTTCTGTATTAGTTCTACTACTGCTCATAATAAGCGCCGCCAGCGCCTGGTCTCTCGGCGGCCGCGAGAATCCTTTATCCCAAGCCGATAGGCTTATAGCCGCGCAAAAATACGACGAAGCCATAGTATACCTAAGCGAATTCATAAAGGCCAACCCCGATCGTTTCGACGAGGCACAGGCAAAATTGCGGCAGATATCCAAGCTGCGCCTCAGCTATAACCAGACCTATTTTGCGCTTATCGACGCATTAAAGGACGAAACAAGCAGCGAAGAGTCAAAGCTCGCGCTCATTGAAAAGATCCTCATCGAGTATCCGCCTACCAACCCCACCGAACGAGCCTTTATAGCCCAGGCCTATGACCTGGCCCTCTTTACCACGAACAAGGTAAAATTCGACGCCATCATGCGGGATGGCCGCGCGCTGATAGATGGTAGTCGTTTCCTGGAGGCCGCCAAGCTCTATGAAACGGGCTTCGAGCTTTACCAGTTGCAGTTCAGGCAGCTTGCCGAGGTATCGAACGAGCTCAAGGAGAATAGCCTCTCCTACGTACAGGCGGTAAGCGCATCGATCCAATACATAGAAACGGGAAAGGATGCCTTCCAAGCCGCCTTTTCCGCCCTCGCCGCCGCATACGAACGCTATGCCGTGGCAGGCGCGGCGGAAACGGCGGCAGCGGAAGCCGCCTACGCATCCGCCCTTGAGAAAGCGCGGGCTCAAGCCCTCGACCAATTCAGTACCCGCCGCGCTATCCTGGAGGCAGGGCGTGCCTTGGTAGCGAATTTCGAAAGCTATAAGGCAGAAAGCGGCAATATGACGGAAAGCTCCTTCTTGCCCTTCGCCTACCGCCTCGTGCTAGGCAGGCCGACTGAGGAGCAGCTTGAAGGCGTACTCGGCGCGCTGGACGCGGAATGGGCGTTCGCCTTGGGGCAGGCCCAGGCAAGCGCGGACAAGGGCCTTGCCAGCCTCACAGCAAGCGCCAGACGGGCCTACGAGAACGGATCCTGGGCCGACGCGGACGCCGCCTTCCAGCGGGCGGCGGCTCTTGCCGACCGTGCCGCGCCTTTACTGGCCCTCTGGAGCTACTATCTGCCCACGGAGCTCGAGGACGCGTCCACGCCCTTCGGCCGGCTCATAGTAAGCGGGCAGGGGCCCAAGTACCTGAGCGTAGCCCACGCCGCGGAGAGCGCGCGGGGCTGGGCCGCCCTGGCACGGCTGCAGGACAGCATGGACGCAGGCGATCGCAGCCTGGCCGGCTATGATCCCGCCGGCGCCGCCCGCGATGCAGCGCTGGCAGCCTTCAGCCAACGCCGGGATGCCTTTATCCAGCATTACGCCCAGGCGGAAGCCTTGCGCGTAGCCTCGGGAGCCAGAGCAGAGCGGCTCGTAGCGGTCAGCGCGGGCGGCTTCGGCACCGACGCCTCCATCGAGCTGCAGGGCGCTCTGGACGGCTCCATAAGCGCGGCCGCAGCCCGTGCCCGCGCCTTGGAAACCCAGGCCGTCGCGCGCACGGCTTCCTACGAATACCAGCTTATAGCGGATGCCGCCAATGCCGCGCTCGCCTTAATAGAACAGGGCAGGAGCCTCATGGACGGCCTGCCTTCCGACGACCCCCAAATACCGGACGCCATCTTCAAGTATCCGGGCAGGGCCCTTCAGAGCCTGGGCGGCGGCGACCAGGCCCTTCGCGCCATAAGCGGACGCATTAGCGAATACCTGAATAAGTACCGCTCGCTGCCCGCCTACCTGGCTGGGGCTGCCGGCATAGTCGAATGGACCGAGCGCGTAAGCGCGCAATCGGCCACGAACGCCGCCCGCATCGCCGAAACGAGGGACCTGACGGCGCGGGCCCAGGAGCAGAAGCGCCAGGCCGACTCCAGCCGCTTGGAGGCCGAGCGCCGCGTGGCCGAGGCCAGGAGCGCCTTGCAGGCTAATAACTTTGAGGTGGCTCGCGAGCGCCTCGACCGAGCCCGCGAACGCTATCTTAGCTCTCTTTCATTCGAGCAGGACGCGGCGCTGCGAGCCAACAGCGACCGGCTCTTAAACGAGCTTGCGAGCGCCATAATCAAGGCCCAGAACGAGCTGGTCATAGCCGATACCCGCAGGCTCCTCAACGAAGGCAAGAGCCAATACCTGCAGGGGCAGTTCGACCGCGCCGAGTCCGCCCTCCTGCAGGCGCGCAGCCGCTGGAACACCACCAACGCCACGCCCGAAGTGGAGGTGGAGTACTGGCTCAAGCTGGTGCAGACCGCCCTGTCGGTAAAGTCCGGCCGCGACATACCCATAACCGCGCCGCTCTACCCGGAAATGAGCCAGCTTATATCGCTGGCCAAGGGCTACTATGAAGAAGGCGCGGCTCTGCTGGCTAAGCGCGACCGCGTAGGCGCCCTTAATCAGTTCCTGCTCGCCAGGCAGAAAATCGCCGACATCAAGCTTATCTTCCCCCTTAACCAAGACGCGCGCGTGCTCGAGCTGCGCATAGACCAGCTTACCGACGCCGACGCCTTCAACCGCCAATTCGCCCGTATGGTGGAAGAGGCCCGCACTAAGATCAATGCCAATAGCGACCTTACCACCGCCTACAGCGACCTTAAGGACCTTGAGGCCATCAACCCGCGCTATGCGGGCCTTCGCGCCCTCATAGAACAGGCGGAGATCAAGCTGGGCTTCCGCCAGCCTCCGCCCGACCCGCGCGCCATAGCCAGGTCCCGCGAACTGGTGGCGGCCGCGCAGCGTATCTTCGACTCGGGCGATACGAGCCGCTTCCCCCTGGCGCGCACCCAGCTTGAGGAAGCCATACTGCTCGACCCGAATAACGAAAGCGCCTCGCGGCTCAAAGACCGCATAGCCACGATCATAGGCGGCACCCAGACCATAGTGCTGTCCGCCGCCGCGGAAGCGCTCTACAACGAAGCCGTAAGCGCATTCTCGCGGGCCGACTATATTACCGCGCGGGCCAGGCTGGCGCGCCTGTCGGCGAGCTTCGCCCAGGCCGGCAGGGTGCAGAAGGTACTGGATCTGGACGCGCGCCTGAGCGCGGTGGGCTATTGATGATGGCGCGCATATCAAGCTCAGCGCCTAAAAAAGGCGCTCTAGCCATTCTTGCGCTGGCTCTGGCCATGCTAGTGTCGGGCGTGAACGCCGTGCCGGACTTCTACTGGGAAGCGCCCGTACAGCTGTCGCGCCTGCAGGGCGCCTATCCCCAAGCGCTGCGCTCGGGAGACAGCGTAGTGGCCATATGGCAGGAGAACCAGGCATCCGGCCCGGGCGGCAACGCATGGCTATCGTCCATCTCCTACGGACCGGACGGCGAACGCCGCCTAGACCGCTTCGCAGGGCCCTTCGCCTACCAGGGTACGCCTCCGGTGCTATTTTCTGCCAATGTAAACGACCAGGGCGAAATCGCCGTAGCCGTTTCGGTATCCGAGCGCAGCGTGGCGGTATACCGGTCCTTTGACCGGGGCCTGTCCTTTGGCCCGCCCGCGCGGCTGGACATGGAGCAGGTGGCCGTATCGCCCCGTATCTTCCCCAGCGCCTCAGGCGGCTGGCAGCTCTTCATGACCAGGGGCGAGTCGGACGCCCTGTCCATTCAATACGCCCGTTCGGATGACGGCCTTATCTGGTCAGGCTTTCAGCCCTTCGTCGAACCTGGAAGTCAGCTGCGGCTCAACTTCCTGCCTACGGCCGCCACGCTCGACGGCGCCGATATTATGGTATTCCAGTCGCTGGCCGGCGGCGACAGACCCAGCTTCCAGCTGTATTCGCGCATAAGCCGCGACGGGGGGCGGAGCTGGAGCGCGCCTGCCCTTGTTACTGATTTCCTCGATCCGGTACAGCGCACCCGTACTTCTTCAGGCGACTTCGGCAACGAGCGCCCCCACCTGTCCCTCATAGGCGGCGAACTCTGGCTTGCCTGGGAGCGCCGCGTGCTCTCAGCCCCGGCTCAGGCCTACGTGGCCAAGATGAACGGCTCAGGCAGGGTAGTGGCCGGCAGCGTGGAACGGGTAAGCCTGGGCCAAGGCGCCTGCTCCGAGCCGCGGCTTTTCGACGTAGACGGCATACCCGGCCTTACCTGGTTCGACGACCGCAGCGGCACCACCCGCGTCTATATGTCTATAAAAGACGGCTTTCTCTGGCGCGAGCGCGACCTCTCGGTACGCACGCGAGGCGAGGCGGCCTTCGGGCGCGCCGTGTACCGCGACGGCTCGGTATGGGCATTTTGGCAGCTTGGCCGGGAAGCGAGCACCCAGGTCATAGGCATGGCGCCCGACATAAGCGTGCGCGCGCCCGTGCTGAGCGCCGTAGACTTCAGTCCGGGCGTAGCCGTAGCCCGGAACCGGGCAAGCTTCAGCTGGACGGTTCCCCAGGACTCCTCGGGCATAAGCGGCTTCTCCTATATTTGGAGCCGCAGCCCGGACGCTGAAGCTCCGCGCACGGTCATGGTGCTTGAGAACGTTACCCGTTCCACGCAAAACGCCGACGAGGACGGCCCGTGGTATTTCAGCGTTCGCGCCCAGGATTACGCGGGCAACTGGTCTATGCCCGCTCAAATACGTTTCCTTCGCGATACGACGCCGCCTGCCGTACCCGTGGCGCTTGCGCCTCCAGCGGGAGCGGACGGCTTTCTTGAGGCCAATAGTTTCCGCCTGCGCTGGCAGCCGCCGGAAGACGCCGACCTTGCCGGCTACAGCTGGCTGCTCGAATACCTGGGGCCGCTCGACAGGCTACCGGCCCGGCGCCGGCCTTCCGCCACGCCTGCGCCGGATACGCCAAGTCCGGAGGATAGCGGCGGCAGGGACTACGCCTTCGCGCCTGTCGGCGTATACGAGGAGCGGCTCTGGAGCGCGCGGGAGCCGGGCCTTCCCGCGCCTACCCTGCGCACGCGGAACGCCTACGCGGATTTTACGAACATAGACGACGGCTACTGGGCTTTCTCGGTGGCGGCCATAGACGCCACGGGCAATATGGGCGAGGCGACCCGCATCATACTGCGCACGGACAAATTTATACCCTTCACCTCGGTGAGCGACGTGATAGCCGCCCGCGACGATTTCGGCACCCTGCGCCTGCGCGTGCTGGGGCGCGGCTTCCTCGAGGACGGCCCCATTACCCGCCTCGTCATAGACGCCGACGGCAGGGAACCCTACGACCGCGTATTCGAGCTGTCCGCCAAGGAATTTACCATACGCTCGGACCGGCTCATAGAAGGCGCCGAGGCTGCGGACCTGCCCGCCGGCGATTACCGCGTAGGGCTCTTCCATCCGCAGCGGCGCTGGTATTTTACCGGCCCGAGCCTGAGCGTGGACGTGTCGGGCACGGTTAAATTCGGCGACTACGGCGCCCCGTGGAAGCCCTCGTGGACTTTTATAGACGCCGCGCGGCCCCGCGTAACCATAGCCCTGCTCTTTATGATACTAGCACTTGCCTTCCCCCTCGTCGGCATTATCCTGTCCATGCGGCAGGTGGCCATCGTGGTGCGGGAAGGCGCCGAGCTGCGCCTGGACGCCTTGGCGCTCCTGGAAGGAAAGCCTATGCCAACGCAAGAACGAGAACGGGCCGTCAAGGCGGCCATACGCAAGGGTACCGGCCTTACGGCGAAGTTCATATCAACGATCAGCTTCCTCGTGCTCTTCGTGGTGGCCCTCGTATCCATACCCATAGGGCTGCAGACCATACAGTCCCAGAGCGAAATCCTGGCCAAGGGCCTCGAACAGCGCGTCAGGGTGCTCCTCGAGAGCGCGGCCCAGGGCGGCCGCTCCTATCTGCCGGTACGCAACCAGCTCGAGCTGGCTACCCTGCCTAACCAAGCCCAGGCCCTTGATGAAGCGCTGTACTTAAGCATAAGCGGCTACGGCCTTACGCGCCGCACCGAGCCCGATATCGTATGGGCCAGCAATGATCCGGACATACTGCAAAAAATAGACGGCCCCGAACTCAGGCTCGGCGAATCGGCGCTCAAGGATGAGCTGTCGCCGCAGCTGCCCACAATCGCGGCGGCCATAGACGAGCGCGCCGCGGCCGAAGTGAGCGCGATCGCGGAAGAGCTGCAGCGCCTGCAGGACGAGGCCCTGAGCCTGGCCACCCGCCTGGACGCCGCCAGCCAGGAGCGCGTGGCCGAGCTGTCATCCAGCTCCGTGGGACTCCAGCGCGAGCTTAACCAGCGCTTAGCCGCCATAGCCGACGCATCGGTGGCCAGCGTGCCGCCCTTCGACCCCAAGGCGCTCGAAGGCAGCCCCAAGGACTATATCTTTTATAAGCCCATACTCTACCGCCAGGGCAGGGAACCCGCCTATTACCGCGGCATGGTGCGCGTGGCGGTATCCACCGAGCTCATCGTGGCCGAGGTGCTGCGCTCCCGCGACATACTCGTGCGCAACGTGAGCATAGTGGCGGCCATAGCCCTGGCCGTAGGCATACTGGGCGCGGTCATTCTGTCGGGCATCATCATCAACCCGGTGCGCCGCCTCGTGAAGGGCATAGAGCACATTCGCGACACGGCGGACAAGAAGGACCTTGCCGATTTTTCCATAGACGTGAAGAGCCGCGATGAGATAGGCGTGCTAGCCCACACGATCAACGACATGACCATGGGCCTCGTGGTGGCCGCTAAAGAAGCCGAGTTCCTTACCGTAGGCAAGGAAACGCAGAAGATGTTCATACCGCTCGAGGTGAACCCCGCCACGGGGGAAAAGATGAGCACGGGCTTCGAGGATACCCCCACGCATATCTTCTATGGCTACTATGAAGGCGCCAAAGGCGTGTCGGGCGACTACTTCGACTACCGCAAGCTGGACGACCAGTATTGGGCCTTCATCAAGTGCGATGTGTCGGGCAAGGGCATACCGGCGGCCCTCATCATGGTGGGCGTGGCCACCATATTCACCAGCGAATTCCAGGGCTGGTCTTTTAAGAGAGACGGCATCAAGCTGGACAGGCTGGCTTATAAGATAAACGACTTCCTGTTCCGCCGCGGCTTCAAAGGCAAATTCGCCGCCCTCATGATGGGCGTATACGACTCCAAGACCGGCGCTACCTATATTTGCCACGCGGGCGACAACATGCTCTATATCTATTCGGCGGCCCAGCATAGGCTCATCGAACACAAGCTCGACGAATCGCCCGCCGCGGGCCCCATGGACAACGAGCTGGTGGAGATGAAGGCGCCGTACAAGCAGGTGATCAAGAAGCTGGAATTAGGCGACGCCCTCGTGCTCTTCACGGACGGCTTCGAGGAATCGAGCCGCATGCGCCGCAAGCCAGACTTCAGCCAGGTCATGGAAAAGAAGTCCATGCGAGACCGCGAAGGCAACGAAACCTTCCACGATGAGGCGGCGGTGGAGGCCATAGGCCAGGAACGCATAAACGCGGCCGTCGAGGCTATCATGAGCGGCGGGCGCTTCAGCTTGACGAAAGAAGACGACCCCCTAGGTCCGGATGTGCGCTACGATTTCGACTTCGGCGGCCTCAAGGGCACGCCCGAGGACCTGGTTCTGGGACTTACGGCCATAGAGAAAGTATTCCGCATGGTGCCTGACCCGAGCGCCGGCGACGAGGACATGGTGCTGGTGGACAGCAAGATAGACGCCGTTCTGGAGCGCTGTTTCCTGCAATACGGAAACTATTGCCGCAATAAGATAGACCACCCGGACAAGCGGCGCACCGAATACAAGTATTACCGGCGCCTCAAGGAAGACGACCAGTACGACGACCTTACCATGATGGTCATTCAGCGTAAGGCTTAACGGCGACTGGGTCCCAGGCGCGAGGGATAGAGCGGAAAGCCCGGAGCAAGGCGCTGCTAGCGGCGCCGCGCGAGGACTTGCAGCGATAGCCCGGCCGCTCGGGCCGGAGCATAAGGGGCGGCCCGAGCGGCGCGCCCCTTTTTTTTATGCGGCGGCTTAGCGCTTGCGCACGACGGCGCCTTCCGCCATGACCATGGAGGGGAAGGAGCCTAGGTGCAGGGGCTCCTTGTTCCACACGATGAGGCTGGCCAGCTTGCCCGCCGATACGCTGCCTAGGTCGGCGCTTAAGCCTAAGAGCGCCGCGTTCTTCTGCGTGATGATAGACAGCGCCTCGGCATCGCTCATGCCCTGTATCAGGAAATACTTGAGGCTGTCGCGCAGCTGGTAGGATAGGATTACCGGGTGGTCGGTCATGAGGCCGTAGCTGGCCTTGCTCTTCATGAGCAGGCCCGTATTGCGGTAGTCCTCGTGCTTGAGCTCCACTTTGTAGGCGAGGCTGCCTAAGGGGCCGTATACGATGGGTATGCCGGCCTTGGCCAGCTCGTCGAAGATTTCCTTGTGGTGCACGTCTCCCAGATGGTCGGCGCTGGCCTTGAAGCCGTAGCGCTTCTGCAGGTCTATGAGGTAGAGGACATCGTCTTCTTTATGCACGTGCACCTTGACGGTCTTCTTGCCGGACAAAAGGTCGAGTATGGCCGCGTCCTCGCTGGAAAGCTCAAGCAGGGCTTCGCGCTTGGCGGCGGCGCGCTCAAGGTCATGCTCGGCAGGGCCTATGCCCTTCTCGGGGGCGCTGCGGGCAAGCTCGCGCAGCTTGCGGTCAAGGCCTATATCGAGCTTGGCCTTCTTGGCCAATACTTCGTCGAAACGCTTCTCAAGGAGCTGGTACACGCCCATGCGCGTGTCGGGGCGCTCTCCCTTCCATTCCGTGGTGGAGCGGGGATTGTAGCCCAGGGCCATCTTGTAGCCGTAGTCCGCCACCAGGGCGTCCTTGCGGTTCTTGGCGAAATTGCGTATGACGCGGGCCTTGCCGCCCACGAGGTTGCCCGAGCCGGGCACCACGCAGGAGTAAAGCACGCCGAAGTCCACCGCGTCGGTAAACGCCCGGTCGTCAAAATATATGGAATTGAGCGGGTCGGACAGGGGCATGATCTGGGCGCTGCGGTCGTTGCCCTCCGCCTCCGCCTGGGGCTCGCCCTCGCGGAACATGCCTATGTGCGAGTGGGCGTCCACGAAGGCGGGGGTCAGGTAGCCCTCGAAGTCGGCCTTTACCGAGCCGGCATCCGACACTTCCACTATCCTGTCGCCTTCGACGACTACCTTCTTGCCCTCGAGCCGCTTGCCCCCCTCGTAGAGGGCCGTTGCCTTGATCACGATGCGCTTAGCCATAGAGCCTCCTTTTAGCGTAGCGGAGGCGAGTATAGCATAGACGCCGCGGCTCGGGGGCAGCCGTTCCAGCGCCGGCCCACGGGATCGGAGGCTACGAAAGCAGCTTTATGCGCGCGAACACGTATTCCAGGCTGTCCTTAGCCAGGGTGTAACGCTGCCAGGGCGTGCCCTCGGGCCTGTCCTTGAATAGAGCCTCGCGCTCTATGTACGGCCGCGCGGAGCCTTCCTTGCTCCAGTATACGAGCGAAATTTCGCCATGCTCGATCTCTATGGCGGTGAAGCCGCCCCGCGCGGTGGCGCAGCCTGAATTGAACATGCAGGGCACCAGCAGGTCCTCGCGCTCGTAGAGGCTGCGCGACACCTTATTCTTCTTTTCCTTCTTGGACAGGCGCTTGAACTCCGCCGCGTATATCTCGATGAGGGACACGATACGAGCCCGCTCCTCGCCCTGAGCGTGGGTGTACTGGCGCAACAGCGCCTCGATATTCCAGCGCAGGCTGTCGTACTTGCTGTAGGACTCGAACAGCGGCCTATGGGTGTGCCCGGCCACCGTTATCATGCCCAAATCCTTGGACGCGCGGTATATGCGCCGCTCCGCCTTGAAGCGCCGCTTGCTGGTCATGGGCAGCTCGCCGTTCTGTATCTTCAGCGGGTCGGCTATGTAGCGTACTATGAAATCGGAGAGGTAGTTATACTTCATGAAGAATTTATAGGATTGATGGCCGTGAAAGGCCAGGATAGCGCCGTCCGACGCGTTGAGCTTGAGGGCGTGGTCCAGGGGGAACTCTCCCTCGTCGTGCAGAAGGAGCCCAAGGTCATGGTTGCCCAAAATCTTGACGAGCCTGCCCTGATCCCTGAAGCGGCCGAAACAGTCGTAGAGCTCTGGATAGGCCGCGCGTATTTCCCGAGGCTGAAACTTATGGAGCTCTTCTATGTCTCCGTTGAGCACGAGGTTCCACGCATGGGGCAGATAATGCTCACTAAGCGCGCCAAGCACCAGTTCCTCATTGCGGCGGAAATCGTCTCTGCTCGTACGGTTGCCCATGTGGAGGTCGCTTATAAATACATAGCGCGCGTCGCCCTCGAGCCGCCTTACCCGCGCCCCGTCCACGAGGCTGCGCATGGTAGTCATGAATTCCTGCATTTTCATAACGGCTCCTTAGGCGGCATAGTATTGCGCCAACGCTAGGCTTGCATGTGATTATTGTTAGCATTCCGTTAATGCGGCGCTGACGGCTCATGTAAGGGCGGCCCTATTCGTTTGCCGCTCAGGCAGCCGGGAGCTTGCGCCCGGGCTCTGCGCGTGCCATAGTTTAGGCATGGGCGATATACTGATAGCCACGAGCGGCTACTCCTATGACGACTGGCGCGGCGAGTTCTACCCCGAAGCCCTGCCCAAGGAAGAATTCCTACGCTACTACGCCCTGTTCTTTCCCTTCGTAGAGCTCAATTTCTCCTACTATGCCATGCCCAGCGCTAAGAACCTGAAAGCCATGGCAGAACGCACGCCCGAGGGCTTTCTCTTTAGCGTAAAGGCGCATAAGAGCCTGAGCCATGAGCCCAGTCCCGCCTGGCGGGACGATGCGGCCTCTTTCGCCAAGGCGGTCGGGGCCTTGGCCGATATGGGGCGCCTGGCAGCCCTGCTCATTCAGCTGCCCTACCGCTTTCACTATACCCCCGACAATCGCCGCTACCTGTCGGACTTGCTTAAGGCCCTTGCGCCCCTGCCTCTGGCGGTGGAATTCCGCAATGACGAGTGGGGAGGGCCGCGCGTGCTTGAGGAGCTCGACAGGCGAGGCGCGGGCATAGTAGCCGTGGACAGGCCTCCGCTGCCCGGCCTGCCCGCGGCCAGCGAGGCGCTTACGGGAGGCCTAGGCTATATGCGCTTTCATGGGCGCAACGAGGCGAACTGGTGGACAGGGGACAATGTTAGCCGCTACGACTATATGTACTCAAAGGATGAGCTGGAGGCTTTAGCTCCTAAGCTAAAACGCATGGCCAAGGAAGCCAAGCTGCTGCTGGTGGCCTTCAACAACCACGCTAAGGGCAAAGCCGTAAAAAACGCCGCGGAGCTTAAGGCTATACTCTTCCCAGAGTAAAGGCGCCCCGTATCTTGGTATCTGCCGCGCCTTCCTCAAGGAAATCCTCCGGGGTAAGGCGTATGTAGCCTTCCTCATCCATGGTCATGACCAGGGCGGTGCGCCAGAGTTCGATATTACGGCGCAGCTGCTCGCTGCACAGCGCTACCGCGTTCTTGTCCTTGCGCGAGGGTATCATGATCTCCACGTAGCCCTCGCCGTAGGACACGACGGAGAGCCATCCGTTCTTCAGCACGACGTCGCACACATTGGCGCAGCCGGGCACGGTATCCTGGTGCTTGCGTATCCAGTCGTCATGGAAGCCGGGCACGATTACCGAGCGCCCGTCGGGCAAGAGCCATACGGCTCCGCGGGTCCAGGTAAAGGGCGGCCGCTCGTCGCTTTCAAGCCAGCTCATGAACCGCCGCCTGATAATACGCCGGCGTCAGAAATAAGGCCGGAGCCAAGGCCCGTGCGCTTTGAAAATTCGGCAAAGTGCGGAGGGACGGACGCCGTAAGCTCGATGCCGCCGGCGTAGGGCAGATAGAGGCGCCAGGCATAGAGGAAGAGCCGCTTGGCGCCGTAGTCTTTGGAAGCGGCTTTATTGCGCTTAAAGTCGCCGTGCCTGTCGTCGGCGACTATGGGCCAGCCCGCGCCGGCGAAGTGCTGCCTAATCTGGTGCGTCCTGCCGCTGCCGAGCTCAGCCTCCAGCAGGCTGAAGCCCGACGCGCTGTCGAGGAGCCCGTAGGCGGTGTCCGCGCTTATATCGTGGCCCTTGGAGCGCACGGCGTCGCGCAGTACGCCGCTAGGCGGCTCGGGAACGCCGAACACGATGGCCCGGTAGAGCTTGCGCGCCTGACGCTCGGCAATAAGCATAGAGAGCGTGGCCGCCGCCGCCGCCGAACGGGCTACGACCAGGCAGCCCGCCGTTTCCCGGTCTAGGCGGTGCACCAAGAAGGGGCGGAAGCCGAAGTCGCGCTCTACGGCCTCCACCACGCTTATACGAACGCCCTCTCCGGGCTGCGCGGCGAGGCCGGAAGGCTTATCTATGATGAGTATATGGTCATCGGCGTAGAGCGTAGCTATCACGGCGCCATAGCATACTGGCTGGCTGGCCTGAGCGCAAGGCGCTTGCTCCGGGCTTGCGGCCTTTATTTGCGCATAGCCGTCCCATGCAGTATCTTTAATCATAGTGGATATGGTAAACGGGCTGCAGAGGAGGCCGCCATGGACGCACTCAACGACGTTTCCTGGATGAAATACCTCTACGCGGGCACCGTGGCCGAGCGCTTTAACTGGGGCAAATTTAAGATAGCCAGCACTATGGCGCCGGCGGGCAAAAACAGTATCCATGACCGCTATAAATTCCGCATGTTCATCTTTGAGGGCGCGGCATCAGCTCCCTGCGCCGTTATCAACCTGGAGACCGACCTCTTAGGTTTGTGGAAACTGAGCGCTCAAGTGGCCGACGAACGCTTCGTACTCGCGTCTTTTGACCAGGCTCCCGATTACGATGCATTCCGCTCGCTTGCCATAGCAGCTTTAGACGGCCTACCCGCTCTTAAGCCGCCCCTGCCTAAAAAAAAGCATGGCGCGCAAGCATCGACCCCGCCTGCCTAGCGCGCTATACTAAGGCTATGAGTATATCAAGATCGGCTGCCTATTCGCGGCGTATAGCCGCCGCGCTATTCGTGCTCACGCTTGCCTCAACGCCCGCCCTGCTTTCAGCGGAGGAACTGAATTCAAGCAGAGGCTTTTTCATAGACTTGCCGGAAGGCTTTACCTTAATTTCAGGCGATGGGCTACAGAGCTTCTCCTTCATGTCGCTCGACAAACAGGCGCAGGCGGATATCTTCGCTTACGACCCTACGCGCTACGGCTCCATAGAAACCCTTGTAAGCGATATCATAAAAAAGCTCGGCGCGCAGGGCACGCCCCGGTATTTTCGTTACGCCGGCAGGCAGGCCGCACTTGCCGAGCTGCGTTTCGGCAGCGGCGCTCAGGCCATGCGCGGGCACGCCCTCTTCATAAACGGCGAGCCGCGGGCTCAAGCCACCGTATCGCCGCAACAGGGAAGCGCAGGGGAAGCCTCCTATGACCTCGTTCTTATAGCCTACGCGGCCAATGCCTCGTATACCAAGAACAAAGACCTGCTGCTCTCGATAATCGACGGTTTTTCGGCGGACGCCGCTTCGCGTTCAAGGCCCGGCCCCATAGGCAGCCAGGCGCGCGATCAGCTACCGAAGACCTCCGCTGCGCCCGGCTCATCGAACGTGGCGGCTATACGCTTCGGCAAGGCTACCCTGTCCATACCATGGCAGCCCAAGGAAGCCGCTCTGGCGCAGGAAACGGTGGAACGCGAATACCGCGTGCTTGCGCCTTACGGCGCGCAGCCGGCGCTCATGCAGGCGGCCATGAAGCGCTTTTACCGCATGGTATGGCGGGACTCGCAGGCTTCCCTTGAATATCTTGCGCTCGAGCTGTCCAGAGCTTGGGAAACGGGCGCCTGGGCGGGCACAGAGCGACCGCCCGCGCTAAGCAGCGCTACGGCGGGTGTTGCGGCTGGCGCTGCGGCCGCCAAAGCAAGCGCGCCGCGCTTTGGCGCGCCGGCGCACTCCAGGGACTACGCAGCGGCTCTCTTAGCCTGGACGCAAGAGTGGCAATACGAACGCTCTCCGGAAGGTTCCGATGTGGTTAATCCCCTAAGCGCCGCCATGGAAGGGCGCGGCGACTGCGATTCAAGAGCGCTCGTGCTTATCAGCCTGCTCAGGCGGGAAAATATCGAGGGCATTTTGCTTATTTCGCTCGTGCATGAACACGCGCTCGGCGCCTTTGACCTGCCGGGCAGCGGCGCCCGCTTCCCCTTCGAAGACCGCCAGTGGCTGGTGGCCGAAACTACCGCAAAGGTGGACATAGGCTTGATCGACCAGAAGCAATCGGGCATAGCCGATTGGTTCGCCATCGATTTTGCCTTTTAATTGAACGAGTATTCGCGTTGACAGCTCATTAACGGAATGTCTATACTGGTGCGAACCGCACGACCAATGCTTGCCAACGCATAAGGGAGAAGCTACGTGGATCCATTAAGCTCGCGATACCGGGACCTCATCCTGCGCATGGTTAAAGAATCAAGCCAGAGTATGGAGATCAATTCCGAAGACATGTACATACCAGGCAATCCTAAAATTCTCCCCTTTATCGACCAAATAATCGAGGAAAACATACAGGCGGGCAGCGGCCTACGCTCCTTCGAGAACCTGGAAAAGCTGGCCGAGCTAGCCCGGGGAGGAGCGTCCTGCCTGCTCCTGCTCGAGCACTACAGCAACTTTGACCTTCCGGTATTCTCGTATCTATTGAGGAAGAACTCTCCTTCAGGCGCGGAGATCGAGAAGAATATCGTGGCGGTGGCGGGCATAAAGCTCAGTCAGACCGACCCCATTATCAGCGCTTTCGCCGAGGGCTACTCGCGGCTCGTCATTTATCCGAGCCGCTCGCTCGAGATCATAAAGAATAATATAAAGGATCCTAAAGAACTGGTGGCGGAGATGATGCGCGGCTCGAGCATAAACCGGACCGCCATGAAAACGCTGTCCACGCTCAAGCACCAGGGCAAGCTCGTGCTCGTCTTCCCCGCCGGCACCCGCTTCCGCCCCTGGGATCCCTCAAGCAAGCGCGGCGTGCGCGAAATCGATTCCTACCTAAAGTCCTTCGACTATATGTGCCTGGTAGCCGTCAAGGGCAATTTGCTGCGCATCAATCCCGAGGGAATCATGCGCGAAGACCTTATTTGCCCCGACAGGGTGCTCTACGATATAAGCGAACCGCTGCGTTGCGACGAGTTCAGAGACAGCGCCAAGCACCATAAGCATTTCGGTGAAGATAAAAAGCAGGCCATCGTGGACTCTCTTATGGCGAGCCTCGAGGCCATGCACGACAAGCTGGAGACAAGCGTCGAGCCCTAAGCGTCAATACGCGCCGTAGCCTAGGACCTCATCAACCGATATCAGTATACGTACCGTAGCCACCCAGGCGCCGGCGCGCAGTACAAGGCGGGGCTGATCGGCGAAGGCGAACGAGCCGCGCACCTCGCGCGGCTTGTTGTATTCTATGCCCCGGAGATAGGCCCGCAAGGCCTCCTTGGCGGCCTCGGTCATGGCTTCGCGCCGCTGCGCCACGTACAGAGGCAACGGGCCGCCGTCTCCGGCGCGCAACAGCCGGGCTGGTTCAGAGGACAGCTTTACCGAAGCCCTGCCCTGCCCGCTTGTGAAGCGAGCGCCGCGCCAGCTTTGATATTCGGACCGTTCGCCGGCGCCGGGATTCCACTCAACCAGGGCATGCACCACCGTGCCCTCCAGCCGGGTAGACAGCACACGAAACGAGCTAGAGCCCCAGGCCAGCTCGGACCGGGGCTTTATTTCGAAGAGATCGGCTATAGAACGGGCTCTATCGCTGGGCGTGTACACGTAGTCAAAGCCCCACACCATGGCGCCGAATACCCAGCGGGCTTCCTCGAGCAGGGCGCGGGCGGCCTCGCCGTCGGGAAGAGCGGGGCGGTACGCGGGGTCTATCAGGCCTGAGAAAGGCGCTATCGTAGGCGGAGTCTCAAGATCAACCGGAAACTCTCCCCGCAGCACGATGTCCCGGTCCTGCGCGGAACCGGGGAAGGCCGTCACTATCAGTAGCCCCAATAAAAGCACGCCCGCTATGGACCGGGGCGGCTTATGCACGATTGCCGGCGCGGCGTTCATACTGGCGCGCTAGCCCTTGATAAGGCGGCGTATGGGATTGACGCCGAATCGAATAGGGAAATAGAGCAGTGCCACGCCAAAGCCAAAGAGATGGGTAAGGTGGGCGATATTGCCGCCCATACCGAAGACTTCGTTAAATAGCTCGATGGCAGTATAGATGGCCACGAGCAGGGCTGCCTGTATGGGAATAATGCCCCATATGAAAATTCGTGCCCGCGGATGCAATACCGCAAAGGCCAACAAGACAGCGTACACCGCGCCCGATGCTCCCACGAGGGATGCGCCCCAGGAAGCGCTGAGAGCAAAGGCCGCGAAGGAAAGCAACCCGGCTAGGGTACCCGAGAGCAGGTAGAACAAGAGGAATTCTTTTGTACCGAGCTCCCGTTCGACGGCGGTGCCGAAGAAAAAGAGACCGAGCATATTGAAGAAGATATGGCCTACGTTAGCGTGGACAAACATGTAGGTGAATGGCTGCCACAGCCAGCCCATTTCGACAATGGCCGCCGGGATCAACGCAAGGTACACATTCAAACCTCTCACGATAGAACCGAGAGCGAATACGAGGACATTCACGCCAATAAGGATTAAGGTGGCGTTGCCGTTCGTATAGCGGAACGGGCGCCGCAGGTTTTGCAGTAAATTCATAGCTATAATGTACGGAAAATTCTCCGATTGAGCTAGTACGGCGGCGCCGCTACTTGAGACGAGCGGCCAGGCCGTCATAAAATCAGCGCATGGGAGAAACGCCTGACCGCGCGCCTAACTGCCTGCGTTGCGCGCATTTCTACGTTACTTGGGATCCGGCCTTTCCGCGCGGCTGTAGGCAATTCGAGATCGTATGCAGAGCACTGCCCAGCCAGGAAGTGTATGCCGCGACGGGCAGGCATTGTCCCAGTTTTGAGCTCCGAGCGGGCCTGCGCTGATGCCTCAGCGTACCCGTTCGCCTATTTTTTTGCCTAAGCTGGCGCATATTTGCCCGGCGGCGCCAGGAGCGCTATAATCGGAGCCCATGCATAGCATACTAGCGCGCGTGCGCGAAGAAGCCCTGCCCATCGCGCGACAGGGTAAGACCGCCGACTATATACCGGCCCTAAGCAGCGCGGATCCCGCCGCTTTAGGGCTGGCCCTCTTCGATGCCCAGGGAGCCATGCATAGTTGCGGCGAGGCGGAGCGCCGCTTCAGCATACAGAGCATATCCAAGGTGCTTGCCCTGGCCTATGTCATGAGCGAGCTTGGCGAAGCAGCGGTATTCTCCAGGGTGGGCAAGGAACCGAGCGGAGACCCGTTCAACTCCATTATACGCCTGGAAACCAGCGCTAAGCGCAGGCCCTTTAATCCCTTCATAAACGCGGGCGCCATCGTCGTATCCAGCCTCATGCCTGGTGCCGATGCTTCAGAGCGCAATGAGGGTTTTATTGCCTTCGTGCGCAGGCTTGCCCACAACCCCGGACTGGCTATGGATGAGGCGGTATTCCTGTCAGAAAGAGAAAGCGCGGCGAGGAACCGCTCCATAGCCTGGTTCCTCAAAGAGCTGAAGCTTATAGAGGGCGAGGTGGATGATTGCCTGGACGGCTACTTCATGCAATGCGCCTTGTCCATGAACGCTGTCGAACTCTCGCGCATAGGCGCGGCACTGGCTATGGACGGCATCGATCCTTCGACCGGGCAACGCGCGCTCTCTGCCCGCGCTTCGCGGGTCATTAAAAGCCTCATGGTAACCTGCGGCATGTACGACGGCTCGGGTGAGTTCGCGGTGGACGTAGGCATACCGGCAAAAAGCGGCGTGGGCGGCGGCATATTGGCGGCCGTGCGCGACCGCTACGGCATAGGCGTGTACGGGCCGGCCCTTGACGAGCGGGGCAACTCGATAGCGGGCATAGAGGCATTGAAGAGACTTTCGGGAGCCCTGGATCTGCGCGTGCTTTAAGGCTCTGGCTTAGGTCTTCTTGAGGAGCACGACGGTTATATCGTCGCTAACCTTGGCCCCGCTTACGAAGAAGCGCCACTCCTGCATAATATAATCGAGCACGGTGGACGCGTCGCCCTCGGGCGCCGAGCTTAGGCTCTCAAGCACGCCGTCTAGGCCGAATTCCTCGCCATCGACATTCTTGCTCTCGTTGAGCCCGTCAGTATAGATGAGTATGGCGTCGCCTGACTTGAGGCTGAAGCGTATCGAGCTATACGGCGCTTCAATGCCCTCACGCCCGAGAGGCGGCCCCTTATACTCGGCGCCGCCTTTGGGCCGGAGGAGCATGGCACGTAGCTTCTGCGCGCCCTTAAACGCCAGCTCTGGATGGGCGGCGCTCGCGTACTCTACCCTACCATCATCCTCGAGCCGTAGGAAGGCCGCGGTCAGGTAGTTTTCCACTTCTGAGAGTTCGGGTATCAACTCCTCATTGATGGACTCGAGCACCGCGCCGAGGCTTCGTTGCCTGCGTTCATAGAAATTCCTATGGAAGAGCGAGCGGGCAAGCACGGTAATCAAGCCTGAGGCTATGCCGTGGCCCGATACGTCGCCGACCACTAAGCCTTCGAGCCGGTCACCGCGCAGATAAAAGTCATAGAAATCGCCCGATATGCCCCCGCAGGGCATGTATACGTAGGCCGTATCCCAAGCGGCCGTGCGCGGGGCGCTCTTGGGAAAGAAGCCCTGCTGTACCTGGGTGGCCATGCGCAAGTCCTTCTGAGCGACGGAAGACACGGCGTGCAGGCGCGAACTGGCCTCGGATAGCCTGACGCTTAAGGATTCCTCCTCAACCAGCGTGGTTTCAAGCTCGCGGGAACGCGCTGCTACCCGCTCCTCAAGATGAAGCTTGAAGCTCTCGGCGTCGCGATATACCTTGATAAACTCGCTGGCTAGCACCGCGGCGGTACCGAGCACGAGCAATAGGAAGCCGAGCTCAAGGAAGGACATGGTACCGCCTGGCGATAGGCCAAGCGCGTCCAGGAGCACGGTCGTCGCCACGATGATGGATCCTGCAAGCAGTTTGCTGGCGTCGGTGCGGGCTAAGCCCCGGAAGAAGGCCTTCAGCTTAGAACGGGAATTTTGCAGCCGCAGGTAATGGCGCACCGCTTTGCGTATTGGCACGAAAATATCGGTGTATACGATAAAGCCTATGGGAAGCGCTATACTCAGTTTCCATACCAGGGTGATAAGCTCACGCGCGATGAAAAATTGCGTCACCACGGCGGCTATGCAGGCAAGCGCGTACAACTGAGAGAAGAGCGAGCGCTTGCGGCCAAGCACGGAGTCGAAGAAGCCCATGAAGCTTGGCAGAATAAGGAACATGGCGGCGGTCTCTATGCCCTTCGTTATGCGGGTATCGAGTATAAGGTCATGGACTATAAAGGTACGGGCGAACAGGAAGGCAGAGAGTATGAGCGTGGCCACGCTGTAGAACAGGTAGGCGCGGGTCTTAGGTCGTAGCGCGAAGAGTATGGCGTGGTACAGCCCAAAGAAGGCATAAATACCTATGAGCATAAGCCGCGGGCTCTCGGCTTTCAGGCTCAGCAAGCGCTCATAGGAATCTATCCGATAAACGCCGTCAGACCAGAGGCCCGCTTCACGAAGGCCGGGATTGCCCGCTACCATGAAGGCAAGCACGTTATTGCCGCGCTTGAGCCAGCGCGCATCGATCTGGAAGAGCGCGCCTTTTACCGTACGATCCGAACGTATAGAACCGTCACGGGCAAAATAGGTCTCGTCGCGTACGAGATAGCCATTGAGATAAACTTGCCAATTCTGCCCAATGGAATCAAGGTATATGCCTAAGCCGCCTGAAGCGTTATAAAGGCCGTCGCTTATAGTAAAAGGCATAACCAGGCAAAAGCGCTGTACCTCTTCTTGAGCAGCCTCGACCCCAGTTTCTGCCGCCAGGGAGCGCAGGTCCAATTCGCTTAAGCCGCGCTGCTTAGGCAGGCGTATCCAGTCGCTATCTCCAGGGAGCGGAACGTTGAATACCCATTCAAGGGAAAAACCCGGGCGTACATAGGCATCGAGTCCGCGTATATCAAGAGCCAGATCCTGACCGAATACACCGACCAGCGAGGCCAGGCTTACGAGTATGCTAAGTGCTAGGGCCCTCATGCGGCTGCCTCCACGATCATGCTTACGTTGCTCTTTACAGTATCGGCGGCAATGCCTTGCCACGACGGCCTATTGTACAATGAAAGTACCGCCCGTAAAAGCGCTAATATCGAGGCCGATTATCGGAGGGTCTATGAATCGAGTTCTTTGAGCCGGTCGCGCAGGGCCGCCGCCAGCTCATAATTTTCATCCGCTATGGCGCGGTCAAGCTCCTGCTGCAGTCGAAGTCGCTCGCCTTCGCCTAGCGCGGCGGCCGGTTCCAGGGAAAAAGCCTCGCCTCCCGACAGGCCGGCTCCCGTTATGCCGGCAGCGCCTTCCGCTTCGCCCGTGGTATCGGCGCGTTCCTGCGACGCGTCGCGTATCATATCCACGGGAACGCCCACGTCCTCGATTATCGACTCCGCGATATACACGCCCGCGTTGCAGCGTACCGCCAGCGCCATGGCGTCAGAAGGGCGCGCGTCAAAGATGAGCTCACCCTGGGCGCTTTCCACGATAAGGCGGGCGAAAAAGGTACCTTCTTTAAGGTCATAGATCTCTATGCGAAGCAGCGCCGCGCCCAGGCTGGAGAGCACGGACAGCATGAGGTCATGGGTAAGGGGACGAGGCATATCGACTTTGCCCAAACCTATGAGTATTGATTGAGCTTCAAGGGCGCCGACGAATACCGGAACGGCTACCATGGCGTGCTTAGGGCGTACCAGGATAACGTTACCCTGTTCAGTTTGCGCGACGGTCCATATATCGGCTTCCACTAAGGTATTTGATCCCATGACTGCTTCCAGGTATAGTATAAGACAACGGAGGCACTCGTGGCGGCTGTAGGCTATGAAAAAGCGGATTTTTGGGCGCAAAAAGCAAAAAAAGACGGATACCCTGCCCGTTCCGTCTATAAACTCATGGAGCTCGATAAGAAATTTAAGCTTATCAAGGCCAACGCCCGTATATTGGACATAGGAGCCGCGCCGGGCAGCTGGAGCCTCTGGGTACTCGAGCGCCTGGACGGCAAGGGCTTTCTCGCGGCGGTGGATCTACAGCCCTTGCGCATAGACACGGCCCGCGACAATCTCTTTTTCGTGCAGGGCGACCTCTACGATCCATCCGTAAAGGAGGCGATCGCGGCGCATGGCCCCTATGACTTGGTTATATCTGACGCCGCCCCGGGCACGAGCGGCAATAAAGGCCTAGATACCGACCGCTCGGAAGCCATAGTCGAAGCCGTGCTCGATTACGCAAGCGAATTCCTGCGCCCGGGGGGCCATGTCGTCGCCAAGCTCTTTATTGGAGGCGGACAGCGCGAAATCCTTGATCGAATAAAAAAAGAGTACGATACCGCCCGCGCCTTTAAACCCGAGTCCTGCCGCAGCGAGAGCTTTGAGACCTACGTGCTCGGCCTCGCTAAGAAGCGCCCTTAAGATAGCTTACAAGCTCATCCAAGCCGCTTTCGCGCAGCAAGAGCTCAACAAAGCCATCCTTCATACAGAGTTTTGAAAGGCTCGACAGATTGGCAAGGTGCTCCGCAGAATTAGCCGACAGTATGATGAAGAAGGCGCGTACCGGCAGATCGTCAGGGCTCTTCCACGGCACGGGAAAACGCGGGTAAAACAGGGCAAGGAGGCTGTCCTCCGGCCGTTTGCACAGCGGCGCGCGGGGATGCGGTACGGCAAGGCCGGAGCCGAGGGCGGTGGACGCGAGTTCCTCCCGTTCCGTCGCGGAACGGCAAAGCTCATCCGCGCCGGGCCCGTCCTTAGCCATTATGCCCTGTGCGCCGTAGAGCGTGAGCACGGCATCCCTAATGGCGCTCGGGGCGTCATCGCCGGCGATATTATGCCATACCCTTCCCTTACTCAACAATTCGGCTATATGCATCGCTCATCGCTCCATGCTTAAGGTAGCGGCCGAGAGCCGCGCTCAAGCGGCAAGGATAGCCCGAATGAGGCTCTTCGTCGAGATAAAAAACGGGGCGCTCCGTTAGGAACGCCCCGTTTCGCTTACTCTTTGTATATAGGCCGTTTTTCGTAGTGGGTGTGCAGAAGCTTGTGCGCCTTGTGGCTATTGGGCGCCTCAAGGAACTTCTGGTACACCTCGGTTATATGGGGGTTGTGATGCGAACAGCGGTAGATGCTGTGCTCATCGTCGCTATAGATGCCCGCGATTCGTTTTTGGCGTATGGTGTCGGTAGCGCCGTAGGGCTGGCCGCCCCCGCCTATGCAACCGCCGCGGCAGGCCATTACTTCTATGAAGTGCCAGGGCACATCCTTGCCCTCTAGCTTGGCCTTGCGCACCTCGTCCAGCACCTGGGCTATATTGCCCATCTGATGGGCCACGGCTACGCGCACCTCGATGCCCTTAATGTGCACACGGGCTTCCTTGATGCCGGACAGGCCGCGCACGCCGGTGAAGTTCACGTCCTTCAGGTCCTCTTTGGTGATGAGGTAGTAGGCGGAACGCAGGGCCGCTTCCATAACGCCGCCGGTAGCGCCGAATATGGTGCCCGCGCCGGTGTAAGGGCCCATGGGGCTATCAGATTCCTCGTCAGGAAGGTTCACCAGGTCTATGCCCGCCTGCTTGATCATGCGCGCCAGTTCGCGCGTGGTAAGGGTAATGTCCACGTCCTTCTCGCCGGAAGCGTACATGTCCTTGCTGCGGCTGTTCTCGAACTTCTTGGCGGTGCAGGGCATGATGGACACGGAGAAAATCTTCTTCGGGTCGATCTTGGCGCGCTCGGCCCAGAAGGTCTTGATCATGGTGCCCATCATCTGCTGGGGGCTCTTTGCGGTGGAGAAGTTGGGTATCATGTCCGCATAGTACTTCTCCATATAATCCACCCAGGCGGGGCAGCAGGAGGTAATCAGGGGCATCTGATCTTTATTCTTGCCCGCGGCGAAATCGGTGAAGCGCTTCACGAACTCGGTGCCTTCCTCCAGTATGGTTAGGTCGGCGGAAAAGTTCGTGTCGAATACCACGTCAAAGCCGAGGCGGCGCAGCGCGGCATAGATTTTCTTGGTTATGACGGTACCCGGCTCAAGGCCGAATTCCTCGCCAAGCGCCACGCGCACCGCGGGGGCTATCTGCACCACGCAGCTGAGGTCGTCCTCGCCGGTCTTCATAAGGGCGTCCCACACCGCTTGAGTCTGGTCATTCTCGTAGATTGCGCCTACGGGGCAATGCGCGGCGCACTGGCCGCACTTGATACAGGGACCCTCGGCCAAGGATACGTCGGCGGCCGGCGCTATGCGCGTGCTCTCGCCGCGCCCCAGGAACTCGATGGCCCATACGTTCTGCATTTCCTGGCATACCTTGACGCAGCGGCCGCAGCGCACGCACTTGTCGGGGTTGAGCACCAGGGAGCCGGTCGAGGTATCGACGGGCAGGTCGCGCAGGCGCTTCTCGAAGGGCTGCTCGCGTATGCCGAACTCGGCGGCTAGGGTCTGCAGCTCGCAGGACTGGTTGCGCGGGCACTGCAGGCAGTCATCCGGATGGGTGGACAGAATGAGCTCGATAACGGTCTTGCGCACCTGCACGATCTCAGGATCATGCGTGATGATGCTCATGCCCTCTTCCACCGGGGTGCAGCAGGCGCGAAGCATCTTAGGGTTGCGCTCTACCTTGACGACGCATATGCCGCAAGCGGCCCAAGGGGGCAGGTCGTCGTTATAGCAGAGCTTGGGAATCTTTATGTTAACCTTTTCAGCGGCGTCGAGGATCGTCGTCCCCTCGGCTACCTGTACCGGCACGCCGTTTATTTTCGCGTTGACCATGGGGTCTACTCCTTCTTACTCAGCTCTTGAGAACGGCGTTGAACTTACACACCTTGAAGCACTCGCCGCACTTTATGCACTTGGAAGCGTCTATGGTGTACTTGTCCGCCTTGTTGCCGGATATGCAGTTTACCGGGCACTTCCTGGCGCAGAGGCCGCAGCCTATGCACTTGTCCTTATTGATGTCGAAGACCACCAGGTCCTTGCACTTGCCGGCGGGGCACTTATGCTGCTCGATATGGGCGAGGTACTCTTCCTTAAAGCGCTTGACGGTTGACAGCGTGGGATTAGGCGCGGTCTGGCCTAAGCCGCAGAGAGCGGCCCTGCGCATGGCCACGCCAATCTTCTCCAGCTTGGCCAAGTCTTCGAGCGTGCCCGAGCCCTTGGTGATCTTATCGAGTATGGAGTGCATCTGGTTGGTGCCTATGCGGCAGGGGGCGCACTTGCCGCAGGATTCGTCCACGCAGAATTCCATATAGAACTTGGACACGTCCACGACGCAGTCGTCTTCATCCATGACTATAAGCCCGCCGGAACCCATCATGGAGCCCAGGGAGGTAAGGCTCTCGTAATCTATGGGGTAATCCAGGAACTCTTCGGTAATGATGCCGCCGGAAGGGCCGCCGGTCTGGGCGCCCTTGAACTTCTTGCCGTCTTTTATGCCGCCGCCTATATCATAGATGATCTCGCGCAGCGTGGTTCCCATGGGAACTTCCACCAGGCCTGAGTTCTTGATCTTACCGGTAAGCGCGAACACCTTGGTGCCCTTGGAGGTATCGGTGCCTATCTTGGCAAACCAGGCGCCGCCTTTGGTAAGTATGACCGGTATATTGGCCCAGGTTTCCACGTTGTTGATAACGGTGGGCTTGCCCCAGAGTCCCTTTATCGCCGGGAAAGGCGGGCGGGGTATGGGCATACCGCGGTTGCCTTCTATGGACTGCAAGAGGGCCGTTTCCTCGCCGCACACGAAGGCTCCGGCGCCAAGGCGTATCTCGATATCGAAGGAGAAGTCCGTGCCCAGTATCTTGTCGCCTAAGAGGCCGTATTCGCGGGCCTGCTGCAAGGCTATCTTGAGGCGCTCGATTGCCAGCGGGTACTCGGCGCGTATGTAAACGAAGCCCTTGCTCGCGCCTATGGTATAGCCGCAAATAGCCATGGCTTCGATGACCGAGTGGGGGTCGCCTTCTATGGTCGAGCGATCCATGTACGCGCCGGGGTCGCCCTCGTCGGCGTTACATACCACGTATTTCTGATCAGCTACCGGCCCGCGGGAAAACTCCCACTTGCGCCAGGTGGGGAAGCCGGCGCCGCCGCGGCCGCGCAGTCCCG